>JAHZDE010000019.1 GCA_019422525.1 Clostridiales bacterium | reverse complement strand
TCAGCATGGTTCACCGGCTGGCAAAGATGGCAGGATACAGAATCGAGGAACGGATCGTCCTCACGGATATGCAGACGGGGAAGGAATATAAGTGAAAGCCGGATTGCCATGCTGGGAGGATAAGAAAGGAGAGGGGCGGTTTTATGCCGAGGCCAAGAAAAGAGATAGATCAAAAAGCGTTTGAAGGCCTTTGCGGCTTGCAATGCACAAAAGAAGAAATATGCGGTTTTTTCGATGTGACAGACAAGACATTGGAAGGTTGGTGCAAAAGGACGTATAAGGCGGGATTCTCCGAAGTTTTCCGACAAAAGCGCGGATTGGGGAAAATATCTCTCCGGCGGCATCAATGGAGGCTTGCAGAGAAGAACGCGGCCATGGCGATATGGCTGGGGAGAAACTATCTGGGACAGAAGGAAGAACCCGAAGAAACTGTTGAGACAGAGGATGCAGCGGCATTCTTTGAGGCGGCGGGATTAAATGAAGACGCAGAGAATTAACCCGGCGTTTGGTGAGAAGCACCAGGCATATATCCGCCGGGCGATACGGGCCACGATATCCGTGGCCGAAGGAGCCGTAAGAGCAGGCAAAACAGTGGACAATATTGCGGCATTTGCTTACATGATTGACAAAGGGGTGCCGGATCGCATACATCTTGCCACGGGAAGCACGGCGGCGAATGCAAAGCTCAACATCGGGGACAGCAACGGCCTGGGCCTTGAGCATATATTCCGCGGCAGGTGCCGGTGGACAAAATACCGCGGAAATGAAGCGTTGGTTATTACGTCCCATAAAAAAGAATACGTTGTGATTTTCGCGGGAGCTGCAAAGGCGGACAGCTTTAAAAAGATTCGCGGAAATTCCTATGGCATGTGGATTGCTACGGAAATAAACCTGCACCATGAGGATACGATTAAGGAGGCGTTCAACCGCCAACTCGCCGCAAAGGTGCGGCGGGTGTTCTGGGACTTGAACCCAAGCGCGCCTAATCATCCGATATATGAAAAATATATCGACCTGTTTTCCACGCAGCTTGGAGAACAGTACAACTATCAGCACTTCACAATCCGGGATAACAGCACGATCACGGAAAAGCGGCTGAGGGAAATCGAGCTGCAATACATACCGGGTTCCGTATGGTATCGAAGGGACATTCTGGGGGAGCGGTGTGTGGCTGAGGGGGCCATATACACAAGTCTTGTGGATCATCCACAAAGTTATGTAGTGCAGTCTCCGCCGCCCGTGATGTTTGCAACAATCGGCGTTGACTTTGGCGGCAACGGTTCTGCAACAGCGTTTAACTGCACGGGATTCACGCAAGGGCTGCAAGAAATCGTCACGCTGAATGAGTACTATAAAAAGGGAATCATGTCACCCGCCGAGCTTGAGCGGGATTTTATTTCATTTGCCAGAGAGTGCATGAGCATCTGCACAATCGCCGGGGTGTATTGTGACAGCGCGGAACAAACACTGATCCAAGGGCTGCGCACGGCGTGTGCTCGTGCCGGGGTGGGTCTGAGTATAAGAAACGCACGAAAAGGCGAGATTAACGAGCGGATTCGGTTTTTCTGCCGGATGCAGGCCCAGGGGCGGCACAAGATTCTGGCAGAATGCAGACATACGCTGGAAGCGTTTCAAACGGCAGTGTGGGACGCAAAGCACATCACGGAAGATGTGCGCCTGGATGACGGGACATACAACGTGGATAGTTTAGACGCGCAGGAGTACGCGGTGGAACCGTATATGCGGCAAATGCTGCGGATATAGGGATGGTGAAAAATGCTGGAAAAAATCCGAGAGAAGGTGAAAAGCTGGATGCAGAGAACAGGGGCAGAAACAGGGCTTTCCAAAGAATTTAAAGATATATTTGAGCTGGGCGGGGTTCCGTCCTTCAATCAGTTTTATTATTTTGGGATTTTTATATGGAAGTATCTATATAAGGGGTTTTATTCTCCGTGGCATCGCATTCTTGCGCCAACGATTGAAAACCCGCGCGCCAAACGCGATATGGACCGGATGGATATTCCAAAGGCGATCAGTGCCGAACTGGCAGGGCTTGTGTGGTCGGAGCAGTGCGAGGTGCATGTTTCCCAGGGAGAGGACGAATTTCAGCCGTTGGAAGAGTTTGTCCATGATGTGCTGGTCAAGAATGGATTCTGGACCAAAATGCAGGAACATATCGAGCAGGTGCTCGCACTGGGCGGCGGCGCGATCAAGACCTGGTATGAAGAACGGCGCGACAGCGAAGGGAATATCATTCCGGGGACGGGCGGCATCCGGTTGGGGTTCTGCATGGCGGATCAGTTTGTTCCTACGGCGTGGGATAATGCGCAGGTGACGGACGGTGTATTCATAAGCCGCGAAGCAAAAGACGGCTACTATTATACGCGCCTGGAGTGGCACAAATGGGATGGCCTCACATACTGGATCAGCAACGAGCTTTTCCGGTCGGAGATGAAAGAGCGGGGTACAGGTCAAATCGAATCCCAGGATATTTTAGGATTCCGGTATCCGCTGGAAGAAGTATATCCCTTCCTAAACCCGCAGACAGAATTACAGGGTCTTACAACATCTCTTTTTGCTTATTACCGGACGGCAGCAGCAAACAACATTGACGACAACAGCCCGTTGGGCGTGAGCATCTATGCCAATGCCCTTTCGACGCTGAAAGCCCTCGATATTTGTTACGACAGTTTTATTCGGGAGTTCCGGCTCGGGAAAAAGAGGATCATTGTTCCGGCCCAATGTATAGAGACGGTGGTCGATCCTGTAACGGGAGAAATGCGGCGGTATTTTGACGCCACAAATGAGGCATATGAGGCACTAAATACCGACAACACGGACGAACTTAAAATACAGGATAATTCTGTTGAGCTGCGTGTGGATGAACATGAGGCGGCGATCAACGCGTTTTTGTCCACTCTATGCTTGCAGGTGGGCTTTTCCGCCGGGACATTCACCTTTGACCGGGCGCAGGGCCTAAAGACCGCGACCGAGGTGATAAGCGAAAATTCAAAGACCTACAAGACCATCAAAGCCCAGCAATTACAGGTAAAGATGGCGATTGCGAAGATCATCGACGGCATTATCCAGGTGGCAAGCCTTTATGATATGCAGTGGGATGGCTACAGCATACGGAAACTTGCAGAACAGGGATGGGAAACGAAGGTCGTTTTTGATGATTCTATTTTGCAGGACCGGCAGACGAATGTAAACGAGGGCATTTTGCTGGTGACAAACGGCCTGATGAGCAAGAAAAAATTCATGGTGGATAAGCTGGGATACACGGAGGACGAGGCAGCAGCGGAGTTGCAGGAGATCGCCAAGGAAAGCCAGGTTACAGTTTCAGCTTTTGACATGATGGAAAACAACGCCATAGAGGGCGGAACGAATCCCAACGCAGAACCCGAAGCCAGGGAAGAAGAGGAAGAAGCGGCAGAGGATGAAAGCTAATGGCAAGGCTTACACCATCGGACATTTTGAAGCTGTCCGAACCCATTGAGCAGGTATATAGCAACATAGTGGATGCGCTGCTTGTCAATATTGCAAAGCATCTGGAGGGCGGCGAAAAGCTGTCCTCCCAGCAATGGGAAATCTGGAAGCTGGCAGAGATGGGACGGCTTACGCAGGAAAGCATAGATATTATTGCGGAGCTTACCGGACAAAACCCGGAGCTGATCCGGGAAGCGTTGGAAGGCGCTGCTGCCGGAGCGTTGGCAGACGTGGAACCAGAACTGAAAAAAGGTGTTTCCCGCGGTGCAGTTTCAGCCCCCGAAGCATCCGAGGTTCTGGCGAGCAGAAGCATTGTGCAGGCATTGTCGGCATATGAAGAACAGGCGGCAAACAAGCTCAATCTGGTAAACACAACCATGCTGGAAAGTACGCTGGCGCAGTATCGGAAACTTATTGTAAACACGATCAACATAGAGCGCCAAATGCAGAGCGCGCAGGAAGCCCTGAATCTGGCGGCGGGCGAAGTAGCTGCGGGCGCTGTAAGCCGCAGCGAAGCCCTGCGGAAAGCCCTGGGGCAGATTCATAAAGAGGGGATCACGGGCTTTTATGATAAGGCCGGGCGAAAGTGGTCGCCCGAAGCCTATGTGAATATGGATATCCGAACAACCGTCCATAATACGGCGGTGGAGGCGGTCAAACTGCGGCAGGAAGATTATGGCGTGGAAATATTCCGGGTGTCCCGGCATAGCGGAGCGCGCCCCTTATGTTATCCATACCAGGGAAAATATTTTTCATGGAATAATACCAGCGGAACCTTCACCGACGGCGAAGGGAAGCGGCATCGATACAGGCCGATATCCTCCACCAGCTATGGGGAACCCGCGGGTCTTTTCGGCATTAACTGCGGGCACCATCCCATTACGATGATTCCGGGCGTATCCATTCCCAGAGACCGCGCCGAACAGAACAAGGAAGAGAACGATAAAGTCTATGCTGAATCCCAGGAACAGCGGCGGCTGGAACGGGAAATCCGATATGCCAAGCAAAAGGCGGCCATGCTGGACGCCGCCGGGGATGAAGAAGGGTTTTCCAATGAGGCGGCAAAAATCAAGCAGAAACAGGCGGAATATAACGCATTCTGCAAGCGCACGGGACGCACCAAACGGCTTGATCGGACGCAGGTTTTCGAGTATAATAAAGATGTATCCGGGCGTTCTCGTTCAGCTCTTTCCAAGCGGGAAACTCAAGATAAAGAGGCGGGAGGATGAAAGTTAAATGGACGGGGGAAACCTCGTTTCTCACGCTGACAAAAAACAGGATATATGAAGTTCTTGGCATTGAACGCGGCTGGCATCGGATACAGGACGATTCCGGGGAAGATTACCTTTACCCTCCGGAGAAATTTCAAATTGTTGAGGAATAACCCATAAAACCACTCAAAATAAGCAGAGTGGTTTTTTTATACTGATTTTTAGAAAAGGAGTAATAGCGTATGGAATGCAAGCATGAATTTATAGGCACGGCGCTTGGGGTACACTGCAAACGGTGCGGCCTGCAAATGACAGCGGAAGAGTATCGAAATCACATCAACACGAAACCGCAGCCCAAAAGGGCGCCCCGAAAGAAGGTGAAAACGGATGAATGAATTTCAACGGTTGATTATGTTTTTAAAAATCCAAATCCACAATTTCGGGACGCTGCACCGACATCTCTCGGGTGACAATGCGTGGTTTGAAAACCATGAAGAACTGGACGAATGGGGCGAGCAGATTTCCGACCAGTGCGACGATCTGACAGAGGTTGGCATGGCGCTGGGCTATGAGGAACCTGGAATTAAGGACGCTGTCTTAGCGTTTGGGAATGAGCTGCTTGACATTCAGCCGCGCGACTGCAAAGAAACGTTTGGCACTGCCCGGGAGATTATGCGTAGTATTTCCGGAATGATGCAGGCGGCGGAAAAAGAAGTTCCGGCAAGCGTTCAAAATAAGCTGCAAGAGTACGAATACTACTGGAACAAGGAAGCCGATTATAAGATCGCCCGAATGCTGGGGGAGGGAATTGGCAGAAAAGACCCCCGATCCTCTTTCGAGGAAGATGATGACTAAGGAGGGAAGGAGGACTGGCGTGCACCACTACATTACCCAATATACCGAAAACGGTGTTCGCTATGCAGAAGCATGGTTGCAAATTAACATCTTTGGCCGGGCATTCTGCTTCAGCCGGAGAAAGAAGGCAATACGCTGAAAAAAGCATCTTGTTTTGCAGGGTGCTTTTTTTTATACCTATTTCGCCCCCGCAGTATGGCGTTAAACTGCGCTGCAATCCGCCCGTCGTTCTTGGGCGTTAAAGGAAAGGATGTATAAGTTTATGGCATTTACAAGAAGATCGCTGTCGTCATATGGTCTTACGGAAGAACAAGTGGAAAAGGTGATGGCCCTGCATGGTACCAGCATGGCGGACTTTGTTCCCAAAGCAGACGTACAGACGCAGATTGACGCAGCAGTAGCGGATGCGAAGAAAAACGCTCCCGCACCGAACATTAAGGAGAGCGACGACTATAGGGCGTTGCAGCAGGACTATGATAACTACAAGAAAAAAATCGAGGTATCCGCAGAACTGAAAAAGAGCGGAGTGAAGGAAAAATTTCTTGATAGCGTCTATTCCCTATTGGAAGAAGGGAAACCCGCTGCGGACCAGCTCGACGCGATCCGGGAACAGTACGAAGAATATTTTGACATGCAGACCCCGCCGCCCGCATCAACCGGCCCGCAATTTGGCGCACAAGTCAAAGGGCAGATGCCCAGTGGGCAAAAGCCCACAAGTTTTGAGGACGTGTGGGGACTAAGCAAAAAATGAAAGGATGAATAAAAATGGCTTTTACACAACTAGATTTAAACTATGCAACCGAGTATAGCAAAGCGATGGCTAATGCTTATCCGTATTGGTCGTATTTTTCCGACTTGTACGGCAGCCCGAACAGTGCCACATATAAGCCCATTTCCGGCAACGCTGTGGCCGTTCAGAGCATGGAAGTCAGCGGGGCGAGAGCTGTAGACCGCGACCAGATTACGGGTGTTTTCACACGGAATTTCAACACCAAACAGCAGGTTTTGACTATGCGCATGGACAGGGAATGGGATACGCTTGTCGACCCCATGGACATGCGGGAGGATCCGATTGTTAACATTGCAAACATCACAAAGACCTTTAACGAGTTCCAGAAAGTGCCGGAAATGGACGCTTATGCGGCCTCTAAGCTGGCATTGGCTGCCTCTGATTTTGGGTCGGTAGACGCAACGGCGCTTACGGCGGACAATATCCTGGCCACCTGGGATACTTACCTTGCCTATATGGTGAACCAGCGCGTGCCCCGCGACCGTATCCGGGCAAAGATGACCCCGGATGCGTATAAGCTGTTGAAGGAAGCGGCGGGAATTACCCGGTTTGTTGAAGCGGATACGGGCATCCGGAACATTGACCGGAATGTGGGCAAGCTGGACGGCGTTGTCATCCAGGAGGTTCCTTCCGATATGATGCTGTCGGACTATGACTTTACTCTGGGCTGGACGGCTGGCACGGGCGCAAAGCAGATCAATCTGCTTATGTTTGATCCGCTGGCTATTGCCGCTCCCGTGGTATATGAAACGTCTATGATGTCGTCGCCCACGGCGGCCACAAAAGGCAAGTGGCTCTATTATGAGCGGTATTACTACGATGTGTTCGCATTGAATCAGCGCCTCCCCGGCATCTTTGCCAATATTGCCTCTCTGCCTACGCTTGGCACGATTACATTCACTACCAGCGCAGGCGCAGATGCGACCCACACTATCATCAACGGTTTAGCTCCTGCGCCGTATGGCATGGCCTATGTGGCTAAATCTGCGGCAGCGGCGGATTTGCCGGATTATGGCGAAGCATTGACTTCCGGATGGACGCCCGTGCAGAATGGCGATTCCTTCACTACGGCGGCCTCGCAGGTGATTACCGTGGCTCTTGTCAACACGACAAAAGGCAATATCGCAACTGCCGCCGGTTCTGCAACGGCTGTTGTCGGCGCCTGAGGGAAGATGCGATGGCGTACATAACCTATGATGAATATGTTGCGATTTATGGCACGCCCATCATAACCGAGGAGGAATTTCCCGTGTACGCCGGTCTTGCGTCTGACCAGATCGATACGATCACGCAATTCCGAATCCCGCGGGGCGGGGGCATTGCCGCCCTTGCCCCCTGGGTGCAGGAACTTGTGAAAAAGGCCGCGGCGGCGCAGGTGCTATATTACTCGGAGCTGGGCATGGAAACCGTATTGACCGGGCAGACCGGGCAATCCTTTACCGTTGGAAAGGTTTCTGTCTCCGGCGGCGGTTCTTCCAGCGGGAATATGACGGGCGCGCAGCTTATGATAAGCCCGCTGGCAAAATCATTGCTGGAACAAACGGGCCTGATGTTCAGGGGGGTGCATGTATGCTCAGACCGATACCTAAATCCATTTTGTGGGATATAGCGGACATAAAGGTCTGCACGGGAATGGACGCGTGGCAGAAACCGCAATGGGAAACCTACACGGTAAAAAACGTTCATCTGCAAAACACAAACGAAGTCAAAAAAACAAAGGAAAACACCGAGGTTGTATTGCGCTCGGTGCTTTTTATTGATGGGAAACTGTCCCGCCCGGTGCTGGACTATGACAGTCTGGCAGAGCAGTCGCAAAAGGCCGGTAAACCGCTGCGCTGCGAGATATATAACCGGAAAGGACAAAGGTATGGTGATTATGAGGTGCTGACGGTGGATCCCGTGCCGGACTATCCGGCGGTTCGCGTGCATCATATTGAACTGGGGCTTGTATAATGGCAGTCAAAATCACGCGAAATATGCCTCGGATTCGCGCGAAAATCGAGGCGGGAACAGAACTTGCCACCATTGCCGTGACCGAAGCAGTCGTGGAATACGGCAATATTTTTGTGCGTGAAGATCAGGGGACGCTTAAGGACAGCGCGCTGATAAAGAGCAGGCCGCGGGATGGCGTGGCCGTATGGGACACGCCTTATGCGAAAAAGGTCTACTATACCGGGCAGCCCTCCAAGGATAAAAACCCGCAAGCCTCTCTGATGTGGGCCGAAAAAGGCGTAAAGACATATAAGAAAGAGCTTGACCAGATCGCGCAGAACGCTTTTACAAAGGGGATGATGTCGAAGAAATGAGCGTTTATACAGATGTTTTGCAGGCAGTGATTGACCTGATGAACAGCATGAACCCATATGCTCCCGTTATCATCGGGGCGATGCCGCCGGACGACGGAATTTCGGCTGCGTGGGCATCCTCGGCATATAATCCCTTCTTTAATAAGCTCGCGGCAGTGGAAATGACGGCGGTTTTGAATGGGAAGCACAGCGACCAGAAAACCGTATTGGATGGGCTGGGCGCGATTCACACGGGATTATCTATGCGAAAGGAATACCCGGCGGCGGAAAACTTTCAAATCACGGACATATCAACGCTGGGCGCTCCATCATATTTGGGGCGCGAAGAAAACAAAGAGTGGCTCTATGGATCAAGCCTTAGGGTCAAATTTTATGTAAGGGGGAGTTAAAAATGGCAGCATACGGTCTTATGACCATGTATAACTTGACGGCCAAGATCGGCGTTTCCAAAACGGAATCGCCTTCTGTAACCTGGACGTATGCGGAGTTGGCAAACGGGATTGATAACATTGCGGAAGCCCTGAACGAAGTGGTGCAGCAATACTTTTTTCTTTCGGATGATGGCTTTGCACGGAACCACGTCACGGGCATGGCCCCGGCATTCACGCTTACGGGCCGCCGCGTAATGGGAGACCAGGCGCAGGATTATATCTTCGGGACGAAATACGCCCTTGATACGGAACGGCAGTCATCTTTCCAAATCAGTTACACCAACGCCGAGGGGGCGACGGTGGAGCTGACTTGTGACTGTACGATCTGCAATATCCAGGAATGGTCGGGCGCTTCGACGGATGACAGTGCAATTTCCTTTGAAATTCGCTTTGATGGAAAGCCGGTAACCAAAACGACACCGGCAGCGTAATGTAATCGGCGGGGCGTTTGCCCCGCCATATTTTTAGGAGGGAATCATGTATACCATACAAAAAACGCAGGCACTTGAGGACACGTTGCGGATCAACGGAGAAAACGGCGAAACGCTGGACTTGCATATCCGCATGAACACGTCGCCGCAGCTCGTGAAAGAATACCGGGGCCTGCAAATCCAGTTAATTGACGCGCAAAAGAAGCTGAAGGAACAGCCTGGAAACGACGCCGCTCTTTCGGGGATTGGAGAGGCAACAATCCGGATGATTGCCCTGCTGCTTGGAGAGGACAACACGCGGAAAATGCAGGAATTTTATGGCGGCGACTATGTGACGATGTTCACGGATATTTTCCCCTATATCCAGAACGTCATAGCGCCCAAAATTCAGGAGATGGCAAAGGAGAGAAAGGCGCAGTTCAAGCGGCGCTTTAAATGAAACAGACGCTTTATGAGCCTCTGAAACAGACGGTATATGCCGCAGGGGTTCGATTTCATATAAATACCGGCTTTCGCCGTGTACTGCAAAGTTATGCGGTGCTGAAAGACGAGGTTCTGGACTATCCCGACAAGATAGACTTCTGCCTGCGGCTCCTGATCCGGGGAGGCCGTTTTCTTTTGCCCTTTTTATCCCGCAATCGAAAAGCGGGTCTTTTTGAGGCGGTCTTTAGGGAGTATGTAAACACGGGCGACAAAGAGGCAGACGCGCCCAAAGCCTTTGATTTTGACCAGGACGCGCCTTTTATCTATGCGGCGTTTCGGGAGTGCTATGGCATCGATTTACTGGGCAAAGACCGCGATCTGCATTGGTGGAAGTTCATCCAGCTCTTTAAGGGCCTGCCGGAAAACACGCGGATCATGCAGATCATTTCCATCCGTACACGGCCGCTGCCCAAGGCGACGAAGTATAACGCGCAGGAGCGGCAGAACCTTATGCGCTTGAAAATGTTATACCGGGTAGAGCTTACGGAAGAAGAACAGCGCAAACAAAGAGAGGCGGGCTTCCGCAAAATCGCAATGGCAATGGAGGCGATGGCGCAGAGAAAAGAGAGGTGATTTTCGTTGGCAGATGGTAAAGTCGAATATGAAGTAAGCTTAAATACGGGGAATCTTGACAAGGATTTAGACTCTGCGGAACAAAAAACAGAGAGTACGCTAGATGGAATATCGGAAACCGCAGGGAAAACAGGAAAAAGGATAAGCGCATCATTTTTAGCGGTAGGAAGCGCGGTTGTTGCCGTGGGTGGAAAAGCAATATCTGGTGCCGTGAACCTAGACAAAGCAATGAACCAGTTTGCCGCGTCAACCGGCACCGCAGAATCCGAGCTGGACGGCTATGAGGATACGCTTAAAAGCCTATACGCAAACAACTATGGCGAATCCTTTGAAGATATCGGAAACGCCATGGCAACGATTACCCAGCAAATGGGGAAGCTGGATCAGGCGACGCTTGAAAATGTAACCGAGAGCGCCTTTGCTCTTCGGGATACTTTTGGGTATGAGATAAACGAATCTATTCGCTCGGCAAGCACTTTAATGACGCAGTTCGGCATTTCCGGTGATAAAGCGATGTCCTTGATTGCGACCGGAGCGCAAAACGGCCTGGATTTTTCCGGGGAACTTCTGGACAGTATCAATGAATATAGCGTTCACTTTAAAAAAGTGGGCCTGGACGCCGATGACATGTTCAAAATTATGGAGAAAGGCGCGGAAACCGGCGCCTGGAATTTGGACAAAATCGGTGATGCAATTAAGGAGATGTCGATTCGGGTAATTGATGGATCCGATACGACAAAACAGGGGTTTGCTGCAATCGGGCTTAATGCTGATGAAATGGCAAAGAAATTTGCCGCAGGCGGCGATTCAGCAAAGGAAGCCTTTGACAAGACCATATCCGCTTTGGCGAATATGAAAGACCCATTGGCCCAAAATACCGCAGGTGTCAATCTTTTTGGAACAATGTGGGAGGACTTGGGGCCGGAAGTCGTTTCTCAGCTTGCGTCTATTGAGGATGGAGCGTATGCGTCCGCTGAGGCTATGAGCGAGATCAAAAAGGTCAAGTATGACGATCTCGGCTCCATGCTGGAGGGCTTGAAGCGGTCTTTTGAACTGCTGCTTATTCCGATCGGTGAAGCCCTCATTCCTCTATTGAATGTGCTGGCCGAAACAATCGCCCCCATCATAGAGGTGATATCGGATTCCTTGAGTCCGATTCTGGAACAGTTAAGCGAAGTGATTCTTTTGCTGTCTGAACCGCTCGGGGTTTTGATTGAGTTTCTCGGGCAGGTTCTAGGGATTGCGTTGCAGCTTTTGAGCGAGGCGCTTACCCCGATTCTGGACGTTCTGATTCAAATTCTGGAACCCATAACCCAGCTTCTTAATGAGATATTTGAGCCGATCATGGAGATGCTGACCGCTATCATGGAGCCTCTTTCCGCTCTGATAAATGCGGCACTGCAACCCATTCTTACGCTCATAACGTCGTTAATTGAACCGCTCACAAGTCTTGTGGAAATGATCCTGCCGATTCTGCAAGACCTTTTTGCAGAGCTGACCCCGATCATCACAAGTGTTTTTGATGCCCTTACGCCGCTTTTCAATATCTTCACCGAAATAGCGGAGTTCATCAGCGGAATACTAGGGCCGGTGATTGAAAAGCTGGCCGGAATACTTACCGGGGTGCTGGGCGGCGCCATTGATGCGATCATGCCCATTATAGAAGGTCTTATGGATATTTTTGGCGCGGTTATTGACTTTCTTACCGGCGTTTTTACCGGAAATTGGGAACAGGCATGGAGTGGGATTGTGAATATTTTCAAAGGAATTTTTAATCTGATCCCAACCATCGTTGAATCCATTATCAATGGCGCTATTGATGTCATTAACTTCCTGATAAAAGGCGTTAACTCCCTGATTGGATGGCTGGGCATCGGGGAAATTCCGTTGATCGCAAAGGTAAAACTTCCCCGGTTCCATACCGGCGGCATTGTGGACTTTGAAGAAGGGGAAGGGCTTGCAATGCTGAAAAAAGGGGAAATGGTTCTGACGCAACAGCAGCAGGCAGAGCTTTTTGCCATTGCCAATGGAGCGGCCCCGCGAGGGGATGCCATGGGTTCAGATCGTCCGTTATATGCGGATATTACGCTGACGGGCAATGTGGAAATGGACGGGCTGAAGGTAGGAAGGGTTTTCCTTCGCAATCTGGATGACGCCGCCGCATTCACATTAAGGGGGTAATCCTATCAAAGCATATATAAATGGAATTGAATATGATGCGCAGACCGACTTTTCCATCACGGAACAGACGGGGAATAAGACAGCATCGGATATATCCGTCGTGGTAGAGGATCAGCCATTCCCTGTCGCGGGGGATATCCTGGAGCTGAAGGATGACGCCGGGAACACCATCTTTTGGGGTTCCTGCGGAATCCCTTCCTCCCCGAAATATCAAACCGGGCTGGAAAAAAAGGTGTATGCGGTCACCTGTTCCAATGCAAATGCGATTCTGGCAAACCGAATCATCAATGTGGCGTTTCAGGGATATACCATCACGGAGATCATTCAGGCTCTTTTTACGGCGTATATCGCGCAGGAGAACATCACCCTGGGAAAGATATCCGAAATTCCCGTCACAATGGAGGTATATACCGCGGGGGATTTCAACCTACAGGATGCGCTCAATGAGCTTGCCGACCTTGTGGGCGCGGTTTGGCGCGTGGACAACCAGAAGAAATTTTACTTTATCGTGAAAGAGGAATTTCCCCAGTTTCCGCACACGATCAACAAGGATTTCCTGCTGGGTTCGGAATTGCAGCACAAGACCAAGGATTATATGACCCGCACCGTGCAGTATATTACCGGGGCGAAAGATTACACCAGCGAGCAGGAGGAAACGTATACCTATGACGGAGAGCAGGATTCTTTTACAACTGTCTTTCCCCTGGCGCAAAAGCCGCAGATTTGGGTGAACAGCACGCCGGTTCCCCCGGAACGGATCGGCGTGAACGGTCTGGATGACGAAGATGAAAATATTGTTTTCGCATTTTCCTTTGATTCCCAAACCATAGCGATCAAGGACAAGGACTTTTTGACCCAGGGGGACGCCGTGCGCATTGCATATATCGGCATGTTCCCCATTCGGGTTGCGGCATACAACAACACGAAAATCAACGAGATCGCCGAGCATACGGGAACCAGCGGGCTGCGGGAAAACGTATATATCGCATCCAATATCACCAACACGCGGGACGCTTTGCAGCTTGCCAATTCTCTGCTGGAACAGTTTGAGCAGAATATGGGGGAGATCACATTCTGGATGCTGTCCTCCCAGCTTGCAAAATTAAACATGGAGATCGCGGATACGGAAATTTTAACCCAGCTGACCTTTGATCTGCCGGACCTGGGAATTGTCGGGGACTATCTCATTGTAGAACGAACAATAGAACCGGCGGCGATTTCTTCGGGAGATTATAAGATTTCCCTGCGGCTGACGGACCGGAACTACTTGAAGTCCTACGGCGAAACAATATCCAATCTGTACCGTGATATCAGTCAGCTTTTTATCCGGCAGGATGAAATTGTAATTCAACAGAGCAGCACAAACGAAGTGCTTTCCTTGCAGGAAGAAAGCGTTCCCAGCTATGCCGCGCCGTCCTATCCTACGCCGGAAATCGCCTATGGCGGGCCGTTTATCTATGTGCGGTTTGACAATACATATTATCCCATGGCAGGCGGCAGCTACAGCGGCAGAGGCAGCGTCGGGCAGCCTTTCTATGCCGCCCAGACGATGGAAAACGGGAGCATTTTCGCTCCTACAGATTTAGGGAATGAAGTGTTCCCGGTATAAGGAGGTCGCTTTGGAGATGGAGAAATTTGGCCTGAAAGGCCATTATCTGATAAGAAGTATAGATGCAGGTTCCGGGCGGGTTCTGGGGGCATGGCGGTTTGACAACCAGCTCACGGAGATCAACCGCACGGTGCGGGTTCAAATGCTCATGGGCAATTATACGGGGACGCTGGATGCGCTGGAAATCAAGTATTTTGCCTTTGGAACCGGGTCGTCTGCCGTTTCTGCGGGGGATACTGCGCTGGATGCCGAGGTTTTCCGCAAACAGATCACGCAGATATCTAACCCAAATCCCGGAATCGTCCAGACCGTGGTAAGCCTGGGATCGCAGGAGTGCAACTACAATATCCGGGAAATCGGCGTTTTTTCCGGGCCGAATGCAACGGCCGCAAAGGACAGCGGGACGCTGCTTTCCCGTGTTTTAGTAAATATCGACAAGAACACAAACGTTGTCTTGAACGTAGTGCGGACAGACAGCTGCACAATTTAAGGAGGAAATATGGCTTATACACCAAACACATGGGTTGACCGGGCCGGGGTCGGTCTGAACCGTTTTACTGATCAGGATGGCAAACAATATGAATTTACACCCAATCCGGTGAGCATCACGCAGATAGGAACCCCGTTTTCTGCGGCGTGGATGAACCACATCGAGCAGGGAATCGCAGATGCAGATGCGGTAACTTCCAAAGTGGGGACAGTTTTATGGGAAGGAGTGTGGAACAGCGGAGCAATGACCGTGCCCGGAATATCAGACTACATGGCCTTCCTATTTGTTGGCGCTGTCGGATCGGCGGTTATGACGGAAACCGGAACCGGAAATGGTATTTTTAGGGGGATCGGCGGAGCATCCGCGCTATCAGGTGTTCCGGCATTTGTTACATACTCGGCCAGCGTGTCCGGAAATACGATCACATATAACAATGGATTTATTGTCTCGTTTAAGTCTGGTTCTTTTATCACGCAAGATGGATACGGCATTTTAAAAATTATCGGTCTTTTCTAAGGCCGGAAAGGAGTACTATGGCATACACAAAAAACACATGGCTCCCAAGAATCGGCACGGGGCTTAACAAATTTACTGACCAAAACGGAAATGAGTGGACGCTTACCTCTGCCCCGACAGAAGTGCAACAGGCAGGGACGCCCTTTACTGCCGATTGGATGAATCATATAGAAGATGGCATATATAATGCCGCCGCCCGGGCGGACATATCCTCCAACCCGAACCTCCTAATCAACGGGGGGTTCACGGTATGGCAGAGAGGGGAGAGCTTCACGGTGGGAACGAGCCGGATATATACGGCGGATCGATGGTACTGCGTGAAACTGGCAGGAGGAGCAGAAAGCGCGACGGTATCACGGACAGAGGACGGGATGCTGGTTTCGGGAGCCTCCGTGTCCATAGCATATATGCTGGAGCCCCAGGATGTTGCTATGCTGGCGGGGAAACAGCTGACGCTGTCAATAGGGGTTAAAAACAGTGACGGGAGTATGAAATATATTGCGCGTCCGGCGGAAGTGACGGGCGCCATGGTGAGCCTGGGAGGATTTACCGCGGGGCAGACGGTATGCTGGGCGAAACTGGAGATGGGGGAAGAGGCGACGCCGTTCGTGCCGCGCAGTTATGGAGAAGAATTGTTGGCGTGCATGCGGTATTACCAGAAAACGGGGACGGTGTTCTGCCCGGGATATATTACGGTGGGAGGAGCGAGCTTCACATATATGCCGCCGGTGCCCATGCGGAGCGTGCCGACCATCGGGGGGAATGTGAACGACATGACGGTGCGGCCGGTGGACAGCGACGTGATTTACCAGCAGACGGTGGGGATATCGTCGTCGCAGTCGTCGGGGGATACATTGTATTTGACGACGACAGCGCCGGGAGTGACAAGCAACCGGCCGTGCGTAGTGCAGTTTTGGGGGCTGACATTGGATGCGGAGGTATATTCATAATATGGAAGAAAAGGGATGGAAGGTATATGCGCAGATAAACCCGGCGGGAGAGGTGACGCGGATTTATTCGGACGCCTTTGAGCAGCCGGGAGAAGGGGCGGTGCTGATCGGCGAGGGAAACGGGGACAGATATGCCCATGCCCAGAGCCGCTATCTGGCAAAGGATATCCGGGACGAATACGGGCGGGCGAACTACCGCTGGACGGGGGAGGCCCTGGAGGAGATTCCGGAGGCAGAGAAACCGGCGGCCCCGGCCCCGGGCAGGAGCGAGCTGGAGATATTGCGGGAGACGGTGGACATGCTGGTCATTTCCGCACTGGGAGGGTGAGAAAGATGTTTGAGACGCTGAACCGATTGTATCGCGATAAGTCTATTGGAATAGAACAACTGGAAAATGCCGTGGCAAAGGGATGGATCACCGAAGAGGAAATGCAGGAGATTTCAGGAGGAAAAGAAAATGGGCAAACTGAGTGAATTTATCGCGTATCTGGAAGAACAGGCGGCTAACCACAGCATCTATGTGTGGGGCGGCCAGGGACAGGATCACACGACCATTTCGGAAGCGTGGATACAGAAAATGGAGGACAGCGAAGCAAACGCCCGGCGGGCCATTGCTTTTTGGAAAAAGCAGGTGAAAGCGGGCTATGGAGAGAAGCTGCGGGCTTTTGACTGCGGCGGACTGGCTACCTACTATTTATATGATGTAAAGAAATGGATTCCGGGGGACACGACGGCGAATGGGCTGAAGAGGAAATGCGCGGCGCTTACCCGGAGTGAACTAAAAAAAGGCGACTGGGTGTTCCGGGTATACAGCAGCGGTAAAGCCTATCACATCGGATATATCGTGGATGAGAGTCTGAATGTCATCGAAGCCAAGGGGCGGGATGACGGCGTGGTGAAGCGGAACCTGAATGCCAGCGGGAGCGGCTATTGGAACGCCTATGGGCGGCCCTCCATCTTTAAAGAAGAGATTGAAGGAGCTTCCCCGGAGGGCGGCATGGTGGAGGTTCTGGGTGGCTCGGTGAACGTGCGGGCCGGGGACAACACGGAAACGGCGATTTTGGGCGTGGCCCACAAAGGGGATAGTTTTCTTTTGGAGGGCGTGAGTGCATCGGGCTGGTACAAGATCGACTATGACGGGAAGGATGGATATATCAGCAATCGGAGCGATCTGACGAAGGTAACCGGCGGCATCTCTCCTTCCTTCACTGTAGGGCGTTTGCTGAAAAAGACCAGCCCCCTCATGACAGGAGAGGACGTGAGAGACGTGCAGGCTGCGCTGATTGCGAAGGGTTATTCCTGCGGGAATACCGGAGCCGATGGGGAATTTGGCAGCAATACCCAAAAGGCCGTGGAGGCATTCCAGAAGGCCGCGGGACTGACGGCGGACGGGATTGTGGGGGAAAAGACAACCCAGGCCCTGGGAGGCGAATGGAAAGAGAGCTGGACGGTGCGCCGGATCCTCAAGAAAACCAGCCCTTTGATGAAGGGGGAGGACGTAAGAGACGTGCAAAAGGCGCTGATCGCTAAGGGGTATTCCTGCGGCGGCACGGGAGCGGACGGCGAGTTTGGGAAGAATACCGAGAGCGCGGTCAAGAGCTTCCAGAAGGCGGCAGGGCTGACCGTGGACGGCAAGGCAGGGGAAAAGACCGTAACCGCGTTAGGCGGCAAATGGGAAGGATAAAAGGAGGAAAAAACAATGAAAATCAACTGGAAAGTACGGGTAAAAAGCCCGCAGTTTTGGATTGGATTGGTGGGTGTGATTGCATCACCGATTCTGGCCTATCTGGGGTTGGGCTTTGAAGATTTGACCACCTGGAGCAGCATAGGAGAGGTGTTTGCGGCCTTCTTTGGCAACCCCTATCTGATCGGCACGGTGGTAATGGCGGTGCTGTCCTTCATCGGTGTGCTCACCGACCCGACCACGAAAGGCGTGGGGGACAGCGAACAGGCATTGACGTATGAAAAGCCGAAGGAGTAGGGGATGAGCAACGAGGTGTTCGCGGCGCTGCTGGCGCTGGTGGGGTCTATGGCGGGTTCGCTGGGCGGAATCTTGGCATCCGCCCGGCTGACCAATTTCCGCTTGCAGCAACTGGAGAAAAAGGTAGAGAAGCACAACAATCTGGTGGAGCGGATGCAGGCGGTGGAGGATCGGGCCAAGAGCAATACCCACCGCATTGATACGCTGGACGACAAGATGGAAAAAGAGGGGCTATGAAGCCCCTCTTTTTTTGTGGTAATATATAAAAAAGGAGGAATTGGTATGTGCTATTCTGCGGTTGACTTGTCCAAATACATAGTTTATAAGTGCATAACCGATGGGCGGCCTATAAGTAACATGCAATTACAGAAAATACTTTATTATATACAAAGGGAGTTTCTTAAAAATGACCGAATTGCTTTCGCGGATGATATTCAGGCATGGCAATTTGGGCCGGTTGTTCCAAACGTTTATTATACGTTCTGTGGTTTTGGAGCAATGCCTATATCGGTTTCAAATAAGCCGACAATCGAAATAAACGAACAGGATCGTAGGACAGTGGATCAAATCGTTGAATCCAAGAGAGATTTTAAACCTTGGGATTTGGTAAAAGAAACGCATAGAGCTGACGGGGCGTGGGCAGAGACATACCGGGATGGAAGGGGAAACTATAGCGTGATTTCAAAGGAACGAATAAAGCAGATCGGTTGAAGAAATACGGCAGGAAATAAAAAAAGAGGATCGGATTAGAGCCAGCTTTTTTTGTTTGGCTCTGTACACGTTTCTTACACGTTTTTTGCAAACTATCGTTTTTTTAATGTGCGCAAATATGATATCGCATGCACGATAAACGCCTTTATTATGCGATTTTTTAATGTTTGCAAAACGCAACAAAATGGTCTGAAATTCTAAAAATAACTCCCCTCGCCTCCACCAAACATCCAAAAAACCCGCTATTTAAGCGGGTTTTTGCTTTGCCTTACACGTTTCTTACACGATTTATTTGCGAAAAAGCATTTTTAAACGATCTCATCCAGCACTTTGATGGCCCTTTCCTCTTCTTTTGGATAGAGATGGGAATAGGTGTTCCATGTCATTTCTATGCGGGAATGCCCAAGACGGCGGGCTACTTCCTGAATATTGATTCCTGCATTTGCTAAGAGGGAAGCATGGGAGTGGCGGAAATCATGGATGCGGATTTTCTTGACCCCTGCCAGCTCGGCAAATCGCCTGTTGTGCTTCTCTATCGTGGTGTCCCGCAGGGAACGGGTGCCGCCGCAGACCTTATATGTTTCCGTAAATCCGGGAACCGCTTTCCATCTTGCCTTGTGCTCGTCCAAAATTCGCAGAAGGGGGGCGGGGATTTGCAGTGTCCGAATAGAGCTTTTGTTTTTCGGCGCGGTTTCCCGGTCGTCTCCCTTGAGCTTTTGGGCGATGCTCCGCTTGACGGACAAATATGCCCCATCAATATCCCGCCATTCCAGGCCGTGAATTTCGCCTTTTCGCAGTCCTGTATAGAAAGCAATGGCAAAGAATACATAGTAATCCCATTCGCCTAAAACGCCGTTTCTATCCGCGTTTTCCGCGTTCTCACGGGCGGCGGCAATGAACTTTTTGAACTCGTCCGCCGTGTAATACTGCATCTCCTTCTTTATCTCGCCGGAAGCCCGGAAATTTCCAACCTTATCAAGCGGATTTTTTGGCAGATATTCCATTCGGCAGGCATAATTTAAAAGAATATGAAATTCCGCATAGGCATTTTGGCGGGTTACTATGGCAAGGCCTTTCTGCTCCATGCCCATCTTCCACTGCATGAGAACCGGCGTAGTCAGCTTATGGAGCCGCACTCCACCAAGATCCGGCAAAACATGGCCTTTCAAAATTCGCTGCGACTTATCCAGCGTGGATTCCCGCACACTGCCTTTCCGGGCCTTACTATATTCATCAAAGAGCTGTTGAAGGGTCATGCGCTTTGCAGGCGCTTCATCCTTGACTTCCTTTGCGAGCTGCAACTCAAGAAGCTTCGCTTCCTCCAGACCATAGGTTACGCGGTCAATCTGGCGTGATTTTCCAGCACTGTCCAGATAATTGATGCGCACCCGGTATTTTTGTTTCCCTTCGCGCCGTCCATCCATTTTATAGATAGGCATAACTACTCCTTTTAAGTGCAAAGCGGCATTTTCAAACCGTGACAAACTGTCACGGTCTTATTATTTTCCATATTATCCTTAGTAAAATGAGGCCCTTGTGCTCGGCGTTCCCCGATCCTGGGGGCGCGTACTGGCAAGGGCCTGTTTAGAATATCTTAGGACACCTTTAGCATCATATAACACTGCCGATGAAAAATCAATCTGTAGACGCTATTTTTGTTAATTTAATTGATTCTCTATATTGTTCTGCTTCCGGTACATCAATAAATTCAACTGTTTTATCATGATTTTCCCTTATAACTCTTTTGATCTCATCTAGTGATACCCTGAAAAACTCTCGACGCTGATTTACCATATTAACTTTTTTATCCTTAAAAGCATTATGTAAAGCGGATTCAAGGGCCGGTGCATTATCGGAGAAGATCATCGCGTGTACATCAAAGTTGAATGGAACAGAAGCATCCCCCAATTCATCAATTCGATCTAAGGGCTCAAGTCGGCGCGTCATTCCGATTTTATATACTCCCTCTCCAAAAGAGCCAATATTAGATATGACATAAACATAACCCGCCCTTTGGTTGGCCTCTCGATAATCGATTTGCTGAAGCTGCTTTTCTATCTCAGACAGTTTATCAAGGATCTCGGTTTTCTTTTTATCAAGTTCTATTCTGTCCTCATCGTTTTTACAATTAGATAACTGGTTTTCAATGGTTTTTAGGGCATTAGTATAATGTTTTTGTTCCTTGTAGGACGCTTTTCTAGCCTCTTGAATTTCTTTTTCCAAACGAACCGCTTCACGCTCTTGAGCACGCAGTTCTTTCAAAGCTTCTTTTTCTTCTTGCTTCTTTTGCTGATATTCTAAAGCTAATTGCAGCTCTTGGATTTTTAGATTTAAATACCGAGGAGAAATTGAAACCGACATAATTTTCCCTAATTTTTTTATGGCTTCTGCGGATTTTTTAATACGTTGCTCGCTTCTATCATAGTTGTTGAACTTAACAGCTGCAACAGCGGCATCACATTCATTATTAAACGAACGAAGACACAATTTGATCATGCTTTTTACAAGTTGTTTGCCTTGTGCAGCGCTATTGTTAACCGTCCAACTGGTAGAGCCTATGGCGGCCTCATCATTCCTAATAAGAAGCTTCTGTTCTTCTCTTATTAGTTTAAGTTTATCGGAATATGCTTCGGAAGTTACGAAAGAAAAACGGGGCTCGTATAAAGCAAAACTCTCAAGCTCAATTGTATCTTGCGCAACTAAAATATCGTTTCTTAATGATTCTAATTGCTTGGTCTGATCGAGAATCCTATTGTTCTTAGTCTTAATTTCATTTTCTAAATGAGCTATTGCCTCATTATTCTCTTGTACTTTGACAGCAAATTCTTTGTTTTCTTCGACAATGAGGGAGCGCACGTCATGAAGTTCGCGAAGCTCAGGGGTAAGGAAGGCAAGAAGGTCGGTATACTTTTGCATAGTATCATTTAACTGTACTTTACATGATTCTAGTTCGGCTTTGATCTTGTTTGCGTTAAGCATATCTTTTAATGACATGGTTCATACCTCCTTGTATTATTATAAATAATCCCTCTTTGATTGCCTTACCACTCCATAGATCAAAAAAGCATCTAATCTTTCGTTTGGGACAAAAACTGTCGGGCACTTTGAATTGAACGGGATCAGCATGACGCCGCTGGCGTTGCGCTGATATTTTTTTACCGTTCCTTCCTCACCGTCCAGCATGGCAACGACAAGTTCCCCGTTTTCGGCAGTAGGCTGGACATGGACAAGGACATAGTCCCCCCCCATGATATATGGTTCCATACTGTCACCCTCGACCTTCATCCAGACATATTCCTGGGGGTTTTTCCGATCATATACGGCCATTTTTCCATCATAAATAGGTTCTGGCACACCATTCCAACCAGCGCGCACCGTGGAAACGATGGGGATCATTGCCGCCGTGCTTTCACTAAGAGGAAAAGTCTGGAAGGGGAGTTTAGGGGCAGGATCGTCGGTTTCCCCGTTGAGATATTCCGGGGTTGTGTGAAGAGCATGCGCCCATTTTTTTATGTATTCGTCAGGGATAGATATATTTTTATTTTTAGAATCTGTTATATATGCGGGGCTTTTATTTACCAGTTTACAAAGAAATGTATTTGTTACCCCGTTTGCTTTTCTAAGCTTTTCTAGACGGTTGAAATCCATTGAATATCTCCTTAGAAACAATTATAAAATTTTTTAGAAAATACTTGACATTCTAAAATTTCTTAGATATACTATAACCAAGGTAAGCAATTACCTTGAAAAAAAGCCACTCGGTGGGCGAGTGGCAGAAAGGAGGTTAGCCGATGAATACATTGCGAAGAATCGACGGCGTGTGGTACGCCAACGATTGTGCCGAGGAAACGCTTGAAAAAGCGATCAAGGCACTGAGCTAACCGCCAGATGGGGTTTGCGGGATAACAACCCGCCGCCCTATCTGCATTATATCCTACAAAACGCGAAATGACAAGAGGGACGGAGAAAGAAACAGGCCAAAATTCATGATATAGCTACGCCATATCATACCATAGTGAAAAAGGGCTTGACATCCCTTTTTCACAATCAAATGAATCGTTCATAGGAAGGAGGATAATATGACGCTAGGAGAAAGAATCAAGGAGAGACGGGAAGAAATGGGAATTTCCGGCGCAGAGCTTGCGAGGCGGATTGAGGTTACAAGCTCATATATCTACCAGCTCGAGAGGGACACCAAAATAATGCCTACTCCGACGCTAAAGGCAATCGCAGAGGCGCTGGGATGTACAGCGCTTGACCTTGACCCGGATCTGGGGAAACAGGCGTCGGACAGCCAGTAAAAGAAAGGGGATTCATATGCGATCAGCAAAACCCATTGACACGCGCACGGCGCTTCAAATTTATTTCAATTATCCGAACGAAATCGGAAATGCAGAGCTTAGGGAGCTTTTTGATGTTGCGGCCAACTCTACATTGGCGCGGCTGAAAACAAAAATCCGTAAGCTGCAAGTGGAAGAGGGCCTAAAGGTTTTGAACGCCCACAACGTGAGCACAAAGGCCGCCTACCAGTATGCCGGTATCGACATTGAAGAGGTGAAAAAACGGTATCGGGAAGGGCAAAGGCTGGGGCTATGGGACGGACTAAACTAAGCAAGACGGCGTTTCTAACCCGGATACTGGACAAGCAGGGGGCGAAAAAGAAGAGAAAGGCCCAGGAAATTTCCGGGTATGTGCAGGGAAGAAGAACGGCGTATCTGCGGGAGCGGAAACGGCAGAAGGGGAGATAGGATGAAGGTATATACAGAAAAAGACCTGGAAGGGTTTGAGAGAGATGATTTTGGGTGGCTGATCTGCCCCAGCGGCGACTATACGCAGATCAAGAGCTTTGGCGAGATGTGCATCTTTAGTGCGTGGTGCAGCTTTGGCGAGGGGTGCCGCTTTGGCGAGCGGTGCAGCTTTGGCGAGTGTTGCAGCTTTGGCGAGTGTTGCGGCTTTGGCGAGCGATGCCACTTTGGCGAGGGGTGCAGCTTTGGCGAGGGGTGCAGCTTTGGCGAGGGATGCCACTTTGGCGAGTGTTGCAGCTTTGGCGAGGGGTGCAGCTTTGGCAGGTGTTGCAGCTTTGGCGAGTGGTGCAGCTTTGGCGAGGGGTGCCGCTTTGGCGAGCGGTGCAGCTTTGGCGAGTGTTGCAGCTTTGGCGAGTGTTGCGGCTTTGGCGAGCGATGCCACTTTGGCGAGGGGTGCAGCTTTGGCGAGGGGTGCAGCTTTGAAAGGGGACGCGTATCTGACGGCAGATATATGGCAGTTGACCGTATCGGAAGCGAGAAACGAAAGACATACTTTTTCGCGGATAGGGACGGAAACATCTTTGTCCGCGCAGGGTGCTGGTTCAGCGATCTTTCCGCTTTCAAAGAACGGGTGCGGGATGTGCATAAAGGAACACGGCATGAAAAGGAGTACCTTGCTGCATGCGACCTTGCGGAACTGATGCTCATGGAGGAAGAGAGATGCAGTTAGCCATCGGAATCACCGCGGCGGCGGCAATCGTTTTTGGAATCGCGCTCCTGGCGGACAAGCTGCCGGAGCGGATCATGGAAAAGCTGATGAAGATATTGAAGTGAAGGAGGAGCGGAAAGTGAAGCTTATACCAGTCGAAAACATACCTGATAGAAAATACAAGACTCAAAAAAACATGAATATTGTGCGGGAGTTCATGGACTCTCAGCTCAGATGTGCGCTTGTAGAGGGAAACGGGCAAAAGAGCTTATCGTCTAATCTCCAGGAGGTCATAAAAAAAATGGGCTTAAAAAATGCGGTTAGAGCCTGCCGGCGGAACGGAAAGACATACCTTATACGCCTTGACCCGGCAATAGACGATAAATAGAGAAAGAGCCGCTGACGCGGCCCAATCCCTACAAACTACAAAATACAGTATATCACACCGACGAAAACAATACAAGAGAGGGAGGGAATAGAGATGATGGACATTCCCCGGCAGACACGGCGGGAAAGCTATGAAGCGATGGACAAGGAGACGCGCAAGAGAGAGATTTTGGCGGTGTTGGATGGCCGCGAGATGACGGCGCGGGAGATCGCTGAGAAATTGGGGTTTCATGAGCGCAACGCTGCGGCTCCGCGGCTGACCGAGCTTAAAAAGGCGGGGCGGGTGGAACCCTGCGGGATACGGATTGACGGTACGACCGGGAGGTCGGTGACGGTATGGAGGATCATAGAAAATGGGGAATGAAATGAAAGATATCTATTGGGAAACCATTCTTATTACACTTGGGGAACAGATTTATAATTTGGAAGCAAATTTGAAAGCTTTCAAGTTCAGTGAAGATAACATGAGAACCGGTTTGGATCATTACAAAAATGAGGCGAAGGCGTGGGAGGAAAAATATAACGCATTGGAAGCGGAAAAGAACAGATGGGTGGAAAAGTATCGAGCTTTGGAACAAAAATACGAGCCGAGACCAAATGAAACCTATGAAGAGAGTAAACCCTATGACGCATGAAGGGGACCCGCCCTACATCGTGAACTGCGAAAAGTGGGGCTATGAGCGGGAACCGGAGAGCAGGGTGGACAGCGCCATGAGCGCGTCGGAGAGCGCCACGCGGCTTTTGAAGAAGATCATGAAAGCGGGGAAAACAGAGAATGGCAGATTCGCTTAGAAAGACAGCAAAAGCACACATTGTATACAAAACATCGGATGGGAAACGGGTTCCCGGGGCCACGACGATTACCGGGCTTCTGAGCAAACCATATCTTGTGACATGGGCAAACCGCCTGGGTCTGGAAGGAATTGACAGCACAAAATATCGGGACGAAGCGGCAGAAGTTGGGACAATCGCACACAAGCTGATCGAAGGGTATTTCACCGGGGAGAAGCCGGACGAACAGATGTATAGCCCGGGGAATATGGATTTGGCCGAGAATGCCGTTCTCTCCTTCTATGAATGGGCGAGCGGCCACAAGGTACGCGCAGTAAAAAACGAATGGGCGCTGGTATCAGATAAAATGCGCTTTGGAGGAACGCTGGATTGTCTGTGCGAAGTGGATGGGGAAATGGAACTGCTGGACTTCAAGACGGGCAAAGCCATATATGACGAACATTTTGTGCAGCTTGCGGCTTATCGAAAGCTGGCAGAGGAACACGGCTTCCCAGTAAAGCGATGCCGCATCCTGCGGGTAGGCAGGGACGAAACCGAGGGGTTTGAAGAACGGGTTGTAACAGACACGGAAAAATATTTCCGCGTGTTTCAAAATCTTTTGGAAATCTATTACCTGAAAAAAGAACTGAGGTGGAATTGATGGACGGAGAAAAGAACGTATTCGCTGCGCTGAGCGCCATCAACGTCAACGACAAAACCGAGAAGAAAAACGGGCTGACATATCTCTCCTGGGCGTGGGCCTGGGGCGAGGTAAAAAAGCGGTATCCGGAGGCGGCATATACCATCTATGAAAACCGGGAGGGGTGGTGCTACCACACGGACGGGCGGACCTGCTGGGTCAAGACCGGGGTGACCATCGGCGGGCAGGAGTGCATTGAATATCTGCCGGTGATGGATCACCGCAACCGGAGCATTCCCCTGGAAAGCGTCACCAGCTTTGACGTGAACAAGGCCATTCAGCGGAGTTTGACAAAGGCGATTGCGCGGCATGGGCTGGGGCTTTACATTTATGCCGGGGAGGACCTGCCGGAGGAAGAGAAGCCGGCGGGCCGCCCGGGGGCCGCATCCCGGAGGGAACCCGACACCTCCATGCCCGGCAGCGAGCCCTTCTGCGAGGTATGCGGAAAACGAATTTTGGCAATGGGCGGACATACGGCGGAGCAGATCGCGGCGAGCAGCCAAAAGACGTTTGGAAAGACGATGTGCATGAGCTGCGGAAAGAAGGAATATGCAAAACAGGAAAAGCAAACGGGCTAGGAGGAAGCAATGAGAAAACCTCTGAATCGGCCGGAACGACCGAAATATGCTTGCGAACTGCATCATGTATTTGGGGGACCGAATCGGAAATGGAGCGAGAAATATAATT
>JAHZDE010000018.1:5486-28917 GCA_019422525.1 Clostridiales bacterium | reverse complement strand
AAACGCTCAAGCGCCGACTCGGATTTACTGCTGTGCCATGTCAGGCTATGGCGAGCCTCGCGGTTGAGCTTTTGGCAAAAGTTTGGGTGCGAACATAGCGAGATGGGGTTTGTTTTGATAGTCCCGTCAGCGCACATATTAAACCCACGCCCGCCAACCCTATTATGCGGGCGTGCAGACAATGCGTGCACGAATCTGCTCGGCTCTCTCGTGTGATATGTTCGCTCGCGTGGTATAGGTGAGATTGCGGAGAGCGTGAGACTGCCGACTTTCGCTTTGCCATTTGTCGCACATATTTGCCACGCATGACTCGCGCGACTAACTCGTGCACGCCGCCAGTGGTTTGGAAGGAGGACGGCGTGAGTCCTCCTTGCTGACTTTTGGTATACTCCGTCTCGGCGACGCCGTTCAGAGGTGGCTTCGCCACCCTGAACCCTCCTCTTCGTCACCGAAAAGTACGATATAAGAAAAGTTTCTTTATGTTTCTTTTCAGGTCGATGGAAATTAACACACATGCAGAGCATGTGCGTTTCCACCGCCCAAAAACTTCTCTCTAATTATAGCAAAAAATTTTCCTGTTGGCAATGCGTTTGCCGAAAATTTTTCAAAATAAAACCGAAAAATATTTGACAATTGCAGCACCATATGATAGAATAAAGAAAAATGATTATTTGAGCGAGGTAAACAGCATATGGCACTCGATAGTGTTGATAAAAAAATAATCCGTTGCCTTCAGGACAATTCCCGCATGAATGCTTCAGCTATCGGTGAGGCTGTGAACATGTCCGTTTCCGCCGTCATAGAGCGCATCAAAAAGCTTGAAAATTCTGGCGTGATAAAAAAATACACCGTCTGCCTCAATGAGGAAAAGCTCGGAAATGATGTTCTTGCTTTCGTGGAGGTCAGCACCGAGCAGTATAAATATAACGAGGTGATAAGCGGCGTTCAGGAATTTGTGCGCAATTGTCCGCAGATACTGGAATGTCATGTCGTCACGGGAAACAGCGATATTCTGCTCAAAGTTGTCACGGAGAGCACAAAGTCGCTTGAAAAGATACTGAATAACCTCAAGGAAGTCAAAGGAGTTTCCTATACAAGAACGGCGATAGTCATGTCCACGCTGAAATTTGAGGTCTCCACAGGACTTTCCGAATAAAAGCCATCTGAATTATTATAAATTCATTTTTTCGCTTACTCCATGAAGCATACCGTCTGGCAGAGCTATCGCAAAGGTGGTGAAATTATGGTCGACGCCGCAGAAGCAAATGCAATGAACCTTTATATCATCTCAAATTATGAAAAAGCAAGATTATGCACATCAAAACCGATTTCAGCCGGAGAAAAGAAAAGACTGAAAACATCGACGGATATAATGTCAGCCATTCTGTGCGTGCTCGCAGGCGGCAACTGCGATGAGGAAAGAATAAACGCATTTATAGAAAGCAACAAAGGAAAAATCTTCCCGATTGACTGCAATCGCCGCGAGGCAATTTGCGGCACGGATTATTCCGAAAAGCAAGGAGAAATACTCGGAAAGATGACTTCCCTTTTATATTATAGAAGCAATTTTATCGAAACCTCGCATAAGAAAAAGCGAGCGACGGGAGCTGTACTGTCTGCTTCACGCTTTTCATAATCTTCCACGCGCACTTTTCGGTTGCTCATCGGAGCTGTACATTCACCCCGATGATGCCATGCGGTATGCAGATGAATGGCTGTCGCGGGTTCATGAGTCGCCTGCCGAAAACTGATCCCGATACAGAAAAAATCGCCCCTTTTCGGGGCGATTTTTCATTATAATCCGTTGCTCATCTGTTCATTTTTTCATAAGAAACATTCATCGCATTTTCAAGTGCGGCATTCGCTGCTTTTGCGGCAGATGCGGCAGCCTTGGAGAGATTATTCTTGCCGGAAATTATCATCTCGCCGATTCTGCTGATAAAGCCCGTATTCTCTTCAAAATTGCCATAGTCGAAATTGAGCGAATTCAGCACTATCTCAAGCATTTCGCCCGCGCCCTCATCGCAGAGGCTCTGCGTTTTCAGCGATTTGACATACTGCGGATAAAGAAGCTTTTCGGAATGATAACCGAATACTTCAAGGAACTGTGAAATTTCTTTCAGGTCAACTACCGTATCTGGAACGCGGATTCCGTAGCCGCGTGCAGAAACATATGTACCGTAATTTTCCTGTGATTCGTCATACTTCGGGAAAGGAATCACGGAGAGACGCTTTTCGCTGAAATCTATGCCGTAGTTTTCCAGCTCTTCATCGGAATGAAGTCTTATCAGCCACTGAACATTGAAAAGCGACTGTCCGTCCGCAAGTGCCTGAACGGATTTCAGCTCGCCTGTCTGCCCGAGCGCAGGGCTCTTATAAACGGAAGAAGCAAGGTCGATAAGACTGCTTATGCGGGAAAGGTCAGTGTTGTTTGAATCAATGCATTCGTATTCATCGTTTTCATTCTTGATAACCGTCTTGAGACCGAAGCCGTAGAAAAGCCCGTACTGGCATCTCGTATTCGGATTTATGAGAAGTCCGCATATATCGCCGTCATCATAGCTTATCGTGGAGTTACCGTTTACATCGACCTTTGCGGCTTCCATGAGTTTGAGCATCTTGTCTACCGTCCATTTACCGTCCTTTACCGTCTGATAGAGGTCGATGTCCGTTTTGCCCGAGGCTTTTGCTCTCTCATAAATATCCATATCGGCAAACATGGTTATTATCGAATCATACATGATAAGATTGAATTTACCCGAGAGAGAATGAACGATTTTCGTGCCGTTCTTTGTGAAGCTGAAAGTATCAAGAAAGTCCTGATTCCACCCGCTGTGCGAAAGATCGATATCGAGCGATGCGATATTATATGCAGGTATACCGTATTCAAACATAAGTCTCATAGAGAGATCATAATTATGCTGTCCCGTCGCGCGGTCGTTGCTTATGAGCACACGCGTATCATCAGACTTTGTTTCCTTTATCTTGCAGTTGTAAAGGCTCTCGATAACGGAATTTCGCGTGATGATGGCTTCCGTTATCATACTGTCGCTTCCTGTCGCCTCAGCATATATCTCATAGCAGTCCCAGCCGCCGCTCCAGCCCTTCTGCGTGACAAAATGGAATGTTCTGCCGCCGAAGTTGACATCTTTGAAATCGGGATGCTTTTCCTTGCCGGTCAGCACGGTTTCGGAGTCGGTCGTCTCCTCGCCTTTTGTCGTGTAAGTCGTTTCCGTCGTTTTCGTTGTCGTTGTTTCTTTCCGAGAACCCGATGTCGTGCCGTCGGTGCCTTTTGTCGTCTCATCCACGCCTACGGCGGAAGCCGAGGTCGTATCGCTCGTTTCCGCTTTCTGCGGATTATCGCCGCAGGAGACAAGTGCAAGCACAGAGAGTATCATGACCAAAGCCAAAATCAAAGCAATAAATTTCTTCATTGTATTTTTCTCCTTAACTTTTTATATCTCCATTTTACATGGCAAAATTTTCACCGTCAAGTATCCGCCCGACTTGCAGTAATAAAAGCAAAAAAACATGAGCGAAAAACAAAACGGCATCGTGATGCCGTTTTGCTCTTTGTATATGTTATATAAATTCCTGCCGCGCCGCTTGTGCGGATTGCCTACGCAAAAAAGGGGCTGCAATTTTGCAGTCCCTTTCTGTGGTGACATTATGTATCCTTCCACGCTCTGCCATCGGAATCCATGCGATATACGTGCCTCTCCACATATATCATCATGCGGTTATACAGCACCGGATATAAGAGTACGGCAAGCATACTGCCAAGCGCACCCAAAAGCGGGTATCTGTCACTGCCATGCAGTTTCAGCGCCGTAATTATCATAATGCCTATCCATGCCGCAATGCACAAAGCGATAGTGGCAATATGCTCCCGCAACCATTTTTTCTTGAAGAATGCTGCCTTTTCTTTCAGCGTAAATGTGCTGTTGTTCAGTGCCGTGACAAGATTGCTGTCGGCGGCTTTTCTGAAGTCCTCCGCCATAATCCGCTCCCCGCTTATAAGCTCGTTGATGCTGACGCCGAACTCTTCCGACAGCAAAGAAAGCATTTCCACATCGGGCATATAATTGCCGTTTTCCCAACGGGAAACGGTTTTGTTTGTCACGCCGAGCTTCTCTCCGAGCTGCTCCTGCGTCATGCCTTTTTCTTTTCGCAGGGCAGCTATAAATTTTCCTATTTTTATCTGATTCATTTTCATGCACCTCCGAAAAAAGTATAGCACGGTTCAGGCAAAAATTCTTCCCCACAAACAGCGAATATGCCGCATACGGGCGAAAAAACGAATTTTTCATGTCGTAATATGTAGTTATATCGGCATTGCTTACTCAATATCCGGCCTTTTTCAAATCAGACACCAGCTGAACATAAAATTCGCGCACATCGAAGCCCTCTATATTTTCGCGGTTCAGGTCTATCATATCGGCATGGGAAATCCCTCGCTTTCCCTCGGGAACGAGCAACTTATAGTCGCTTCCCCACTCAAAGGAATCCGTGCCCACAAGCCCGTCGTTTTCCCCGTCGAAGTATTTTACAAATCTGTTTGTCAGATTCAGCGGAAATCGACCCGAGGTCGGCTTTCGCTGAAAAGAGCCGACAGAGCGGCAGTATACGCCCGCAGGGTCGGCAAGCTGCATATTTCGCTCCCTGCATTTTTCATAAGTCAGGTCAAAAACCGCCGTGAGAAAATCCGGATCTGTATCGCCCAGCTTTGCCGCCGCGCGATTATATGTATTTGCAAGAAAATTTTTGAATTTTTCGGGCGCTTTCCCGAATAAATAATCGGCAAATCTGCACCCGCGATGCGGCGTATTTATAGTTGTGAGAGAAGCGACGCGCTCTGCCGCTTCCCCGTCGGAAAGCATATAGCGCACATCAAGCCCGCCCTTGGAATGCGCGATTATATTGACCTTTTCGCATCCGCTCTCTTTTGTTATTTCAAGAATGCGCGCTTTCAGCTGTTTTGCGCTTTCCTCCACGGAGGAGGCGCTGTTGTGGTTTCCGTAATATATCCGTGCGCCGTTTTTTTCAAGTTCTTTCGGGATTCTGCCCCAGTAATTGAGATACTTGAAATCTCTGAAAAATACGCCGTGCACAAGCAGAATCGGATATTTTGCAGCGCATACCCGCTCCCCGCACCGCATCATGTTCAGTTGATATTTCGCCTTTTCGAAGCTGTATTCCCTGTCAGCAGTGGCAATTATGTCAAAAAGCGTGATTATATTGAGCACGGGAATCCACGCAAAAACGATACCGAGCACACGCTTTTTGATGCGGAGCTGATTGCAGCAGGCATATACGAGGATTATCCCGACCCAGAAAAGCAACGAGCAGAAAAGTATGACCGCCGCAAGCCCGATGATAAAAAGCGTCTTATTTTCGCGCCAGAGCGAAAATCCTATCGGCGGAGTAAACAAATCAATGAGATAAAACGCGCCGAAAATACACACTGCGGCGATAAATATTTTCAGTATTGTACTGCCTGCCTTGCAAAGTCCCAGTCTTGTCATGCGATTTTGCTCCTTATCTGTAATATGCTCACGCGGCGCTTCCCTGCCGCCCGCGAAATCCCGAAATTATGCGAAATCCCGAAATTATAACAAAAGCCGAAAGCCCTCGGAATGCAAAGGCTTTCAGCGCGGTTCTGGCGTTCCCGAGGTGATTCGAACACCCGACCTACCGCTTAGGAGCATGGCTTACCATGTGATACACGGTTCGGATGTAACTTCCAATATCATCCCTTACGCAGAATGACTTGTAGTAAACGAACTTTATGGTGCAAAACACCTATTCTGACGCAGTTTTATGTGTCCGTTGGGTGCTCCTATTAGCAAATTCTTAGCAAGAGGACACCCAGCCAAAGCCGATTGCTACTGCCATTCTCCACTCCCTTAGTCAAAATGACAAGGCAAATACATGGAGGTTACTATGGACAAGAAAGAGAAAAAGTCACTGCCGGAACCGCGCACATATACCGTGGAACAGATTGCGGCCATGCTCAACATCGGTCGCACAACCGCATATCAGCTCGTCAAGCAGGAGGAGTTCAGAATCGTCCGCATAGGAAATGCGATCCGCGTCTCCAAGAAATCTTTTGACGAGTGGCTGGAAAGTTTGGAATTGTGAATATCGCAAGAAACGCCGTAGGCTCAAAAAACCTATGGCGTTTTTTTATACCCATTTTGAAGGAGGCTGGCAATGAAATTGACAGAAGCAGAAATGAGGATGGTGTTTCAGATTGAAAGTACCAATCAGAACGCTGCCCTGAATGAGATTTACATGACATGGCGCTATGCGCCGAACCCGGCAACGAAAGAAACGGCGGAAAGCCTTCTGGACAAGCTCCGCCCACTGTCGGATCAGGAGTGCATGGATTTGATCCGCAAGGTGCAGGCCGAATACCGTCTGCCGGAGAAAGCCCGCACCATCGGGGAAATGCTGGCAGAGGCCAGGCAGCGATCCGGGGCGCAGAAGTTATCTGGCCATGACATTATGGCTTTGGAGCGTTTCGACCCGGCGACCAGACACATGATCGTCTTTGATGTTCTTACCCATGACTCGCCTGTTGGCTGGAAGGGTGAGAAAATGCGTCTGTTCCTGACCAACACCGGATACAGCAAGGCTTTGGAAAATCAGGAAAAGGGACATATCAAAATCCGTAACCATGCGAAGGTACTTTCCGGCAATCTCCACTATGACCACAAAGACCGTGAGAGGTAGCCGCCCCCAAAATGTATCAAAATCAGCGGAAAATCTTCTGTTTCTTCCTCTGTAGCTTGCGTTCTGAACAGGGCGTGGATGTTTTCCCATGCGGGAGAAAACGGAGGCATACAGACGGGTAAACCGCTCAAAATCAACACTTTTTATTTTCACAGGAAGGAGGTGCGAAGATGGCTGTTTTTCGTATTGAAAAGACCCGTGATTATACGGTCATGTCGAACCATCACTTGAAAGATCGGACGCTGACCCTGAAATCCAAAGGGCTGCTGTCCATGATGCTGTCACTCCCTGACGAGTGGAATTACACCACCAGAGGTCTTGCGGCGATCTGCCGGGAAGGTGTGGACAGCATCGGCGCGGCATTGAAGGAGCTGGAAAACCACGGGTATATCCGGCGCACCCAGCTTCGGGATGAAAAAGGCAAGATCACGGATACCGAGTATGTCATTTACGAAATGCCTCAGTGCGAGCCGTCGTCAAGCCCAGGTACGCCTTTACCGGGTACGGCAAAGCCATATACGGAAAACCCGGATATGGGTATCCCGGATACGGCGGAACCGTGTACGGAAAACCCCGCACAATTAAATACTAATCAACCAAAGACTGATTTATCAAGTACGGAGATATCAAATCCTATCCAATCAAATCCCCCTACCCCCGCAGGGGCAAGGATGGGAACGGATCGGATGGGAGCCAGAGAATGTTATCGTGAAGTGATTTTGGATAACATCGAGTACAGCTATCTGGTGCAGGACAGCCATATCGACCGTGAGCAGCTTGACGAGATCGTTGACCTGATCGTGGATACCGTGTGTTCTGCCCGCAAAGTCATCCGCATTGCCGGAGACGATTATCCGGCGGAGGTGGTAAAGTCCCGGTTTATGAAGCTGGACAGTTCCCATGTTCAGTATGTCATGGACTGCATGAAGGACAACACCACCTATGTCCGCAACATCAAGAAATATCTTCTGGCGGCGCTGTATAACGCCCCGACCACCATCAACAGCTACTATTCTTCCCTGGTGCAGCACGATATGTACGGGGACGGGCAAAGGGGGCGAGGCTAAATGCAGGAGGAAGTAACGCGAGGCGCCGTAACGCTCATTGTTGACGGAGCCAAGCTAAGTGAGCAGGTCTTTGAAAAGGCCGTCAAAAAGTTCCTGGAGGAAATCCAGAAAAGCCAGAAGCCCAAAATCTACCGCGGCAGGCAGAGTCTTAAACAGCTTGCCAGCCAGAACGCCGGTCTTGCCAATATCGAGATCAGTGACAAGAATATCAAGGCTTTCTCCCGTGTGGCGAAGAAATACCATGTGGATTTTGCCTTGAAGAAGGACACCGCCGCCGAACAGCCCCGTTACCTGGTCTTTTTCAAAAGCCGGGACGCGGACGCCATCACAGCGGCATTTCAGGAGTTTGCCAGCCGGAAAATAAGCCGTGAGGAAAAGCCCTCCATCCGGGAGCGGCTGACCCAGGCGAAGGAACAGGCGGCAGAGAAAACGGAACACCGCACCATTGACCGGGAGAAAGTAAAGGTCAAAGATCGGAGCGTGCAGAGATGAACATGAAAAAACTGTTTTTGCTGAACCTTCCGTATCTTCTGTTCGTGTATCCCTTCGATAAGCTGGCACAGGCTTTCCGGCTTGCGCCCGGTGCTGACCTCTCCGGCAAGCTGCTTTCCATTGGGGACGGCTTCACGGCAGCCCTTTCCTCCCCGTGGCTCAGTTTCCATCCCACGGACCTGCTGATCGGCATAGCCGGTGCGGTGGTCCTTCGCATGGCGGTCTACCTGAAAGGCAAGAACGCAAAGAAATACCGCCACGGAATCGAGTATGGTTCTGCCCGCTGGGGTACGGCGGTAGATATCGATCCCTACATGGACAAGGACTTTTTCCAGAACATCCCTATGACGCAGACGGAGCGGATCACGATGGCGAGCCGTCCAAAGCAGCCGAAGTATGCCAGAAATAAAAACATTCTGGTGATCGGCGGTTCCGGCAGCGGCAAGACGCGGTTCTTCTGCAAGCCGTCGCTGCTGCAAGCTCATTCATCCTATGTCTGCACCGATCCGAAAGGAACCTTGTTGCCGGAGATCGGCACTTTCCTGGAGCGGAAGAAATACCGTATCAAGTGCCTCAACCTGATAAACTTCCGAAAATCCATGAAATACAATCCACTGGCTTACATTCGGTCAGAGAAAGATATCTTAAAGCTGGTGAACGCCCTGATTATGAACACGAAGGGCGAAGGCGAAAAATCTTCGGAAGATTTCTGGGTCAAAGCGGAACGCCTCTATTATTCCGCGCTGATTGGCTACATCTGGTACGAGGCCACGGAGGAAGAAAAGAACTTCATCACACTTCTGGACCTTATCAATGCCAGTGAAGCCAGAGAGGACGACGAAACCTATCAAAGCCCGGTGGACTTGCTCTTTTCTCAGTTGGAGGAACGGGAGCCGGACCACTTCGCTGTCAAGCAGTACCGCAAATTCAAGATGGCGGCGGGTGTTGTATGCTTTAAGAGACTTCTTAATCAGTCGGTTAGGAAGTCTCTTAAAACATATAACCTACAACAACGAAAGGAGCGCAAGCTATGAGAAGAAGCGAGAAAATCACAGCATTGTACGAGCGTTTGAGCCGTGACGATGATTTACAAGGCGAGAGCAATTCCATATCCAATCAGAAAAAATTGTTGGAGGACTTCGCCGCACAACAGGGCTTTACCAATACCGTCCACTTTACGGACGATGGCATTTCCGGCACCTGTTTTGACCGCCCCGGTTTTTTGGCAATGATGAAAGAGGTTGAAGCCGGGAATGTGGACTACCTCTGCATAAAGGACATGAGCCGTCTGGGGCGTGACTATCTGAAAGTCGGTCAGATAATGGAAATCCTACGCCAGCGTGGAGTACGCCTTATCGCCATCAATGACGGCGTGGACAGCGCACGAGGGGACGATGATTTTACTCCGTTCCGCAACATCATGAACGAGTATTACGCACGAGACACCAGCCGTAAAATCCGTTCCACTTTCCAATCCAAAGGCAAGACAGGCAAGCACCTCACAGGCTTGGTTATTTACGGCTACCTCTGGAACAAGAAGCGTGACCAATGGCTGGTTGACCCCGAAGCCGCCGAGGTCGTGAAGCGTATCTTTGCTATGACAGTCGAGGGCATGGGTCCCTATCAGATTGCAAATAAGCTGAAAGAGGAAAAGATACTCATTCCGTCCGCTTACCTTGCACAGCATGGCGAGGGCGTGAACAAGAACAAGACTTTCAAAGATGTGTACGGCTGGGGTTCTTCCACCATCTGCAACATTCTGGAAAAGCGTGAGTATCTGGGACACACCATCAACTTCAAGACCCGAAAGCATTTCAAGGACAAGAAAAGCCATTATGTCCCGGAGGACGAGTGGACGATTTTTGAGAACACCCACGAGCCGATCATCGACCAAGAGACCTTTGACCTTGTGCAGAAAATCCGCAGCAAGGTCAAACGCTACCCGGACGGCTGGGGCGAAGTCGCACCGCTGACAGGCTTGCTCTATTGTGCCGATTGCGGCGGCAAGATGTATGTCCACCGCACCAACAACGGCAAGCGCATTTCACAGTACACCTGCTCACAGTACAGCAAAGTCCCGGTTGGAAAGCTCTGCACCACACAGCACCGTATCAATGAAGATGTGGTACTGTCCCTTGTCTCCGAACTGCTCAAAGCCATTGCCGAGTATGCGAAGCATGACCGAGCAGAGTTTGTCCGAGTAGTACAAGAAGCGCAGTCCAGCCAGCAGACGGCAGAGGTCAAGAAACAGCGCACACGCCTTGCCGCCGCAAAGCAGAGAGTGTCCGAGCTGGAAGTCCTGCTCTGTAAAATCTATGAGGACAACATTCTGGGGAAACTTTCAGACAGCCGCTATCACTCTTTGGACGCTCAATACGCAAAGGAGCAAGCGGAGCTGACCGCTGAAATCTCTGCTCTGGAAAAGGCAGTCAGCAGTTATGAGAAGCAGGAAAAGAACGCTGACCGCTTTATCGCTCTGATTGACAAGTACGAGAACTTTGACACTCTGACGATTGCCATGCTCAATGAGTTTATTGAGAAAATCCTTGTGCATGAGCGTGACCGCAAGGGCAGTATTCAGACCACACAAGAGGTCGAGATTTACTTCAATTTCGTTGGGCGTTTCGTTCCCCCGGCGTTTGGCGAGGTGGAGCTTACCCCCGAACAGCTTGAGGAAATCCGCAAGCGTGAGGAACGCAAGGACAGGCTTCATCAGAACTATCTCAAGCGCAAAGCCAGCGGAGCGCAGAAGCGATACGAGGACAAAATCAGAGAGAAGAAAAAGGCAGAAATCGACGCAAAGAAAGCCGCCATTCGTGCCGAGGATATTGCAAAGGGCGTGTTTATTCCTGTCAGCAGTTTACCGCAGAGAGAGCCGCAGAAAGGAGCGCAGACCGCATGAAACTGACATACACACAGCAAGGGGATTATCTCATTCCCGACATTACCATTCGCCAACCGAGAAAGGCACTTGGACACTATGGCAGACTTCGCAAAGCCTACTTGCAGGAGTTCCGTCCTATCCTGTTCAATGAGCTGGTGCTATCCGAAAAGCTCTTCGAGCATTGCCTTGAGATTGAAGAAGCCGCCCGACACCGCATTGACACGATCCTGCCGGAGCTTGTGAAGCGGTACGGCATTACCGAGGAATTGAAAGCGGAAAATCAAATGCTCTGGGTCGGCAAGATGAATATGTGCAAGGCACAGGCAGAGGAAATCGTGAAGCTGGAACTGATTTATGATTGAGCATGGGAACGCCCGGACATTGTTCTGGGCGTTCTGCATTTCATGAACTGTTTGTAACTTTTTCTCTAAACCCATTGACTATATCTTCAAATGCGTGTATAATAAGTTTTACTATTTAGCGTTCCTAAATAGTAAAACTAAAGCGAGGTGGAGAGTATGGACAACCGATATGTACAGCAATTCAAAAAAGGCTCTCTGGAAATGATCCTCCTATGCTTGATTGGACGAAAAGAAACATACGGCTATGAAATCATTACAGAGCTGAACAACAGCGCATCCGTTCTGGGCTATGCAAAAGAAGGAACAATTTATCCTATTTTGTATCGTTTACAGGAAGCCGAGTTAATCCAATGTCGATTGGCTCCGGCTGCCGCAAACGGCGGCTCAAAAAAATACTATTCTCTTACCCACAAGGGCAAAGAAGTATTAGAGGAACTTATTGAGTTTTGGGCGAACTACGAAAGTTGTGTAAATGGTTTTATCGCTACTTATCAGCAAGCGGAGGTGTCATAATGAAAGAGCAATACATTAAGCAAGTGGAAAAAGAGCTTTGTTTACCACGCAAAGAGAAAAAAGAAGTTGTGCGTGATTTGAACGAGGTTTTTGCTTCTGCTTTAGAGCATGGCGAAACAGAACAACAGGTAATTGAGCGTTTAGGCACTCCAAAGGAGTTTGCAGAAAATACCGCAGAACAATTAGGGATTGATAGCACTGCACCGCAGAAACGGAAAGGGATTATTTCGAGTATTGTTGCCCTTGTTACTGCTATTACAGCGTTTGTGATTTGCGCTACTGCTAAAGTTGGGAAAGTACCGGATGGAGCAATCGGACAAGCAGACGCACAGACGAATATTCAAATTGAGGGTGCATTGAGCTTTGATTTAACGCAGATAGTTTTCCTTATCGGAATTGTTGCGGCTGTAATCGCAGTAATTCAGATCGTCAAGACTATTCGCAAAAACAGGAGGTAACGATGAAAAAATTTATTTCAGTAATTGCTATTATGCTAATGCTGGCTTTGACGGCTTGTTCCAATCAAGAGACACCGCCAGCAACAGACAATTTGGGCAACACACAATCGGATAGTGTTACAATGCTTGAAGAAGGTGTATGGCCTGTAAACGAATACACAGAGGGTTTGCCTATCCCTCCGGGTACAGTCAGTTGGGCAATGCTCGATACTGAACACGGATATTGCTCTATCAATATTGTAGATATTAGTGAAACAGATTATAATGAGTACATGGAGCTTTTGAAACAAGAGGGCTTCTCCGTCATTGAAGAAGTGTCAGAAGAAATCAAGGGACAGGACTATGTTTCTATCGGTACGCTTTTATCCAACGGAGAAAAAGGCTTGAGTATCAGCTACATACCGGATAATTTCGTCATTTACATTTCTTTTGAGAAAGAGTAAGGGAGAACACAAAAAATCCCTTTAGGAACTAAAGGGCGCACTTCTATACTCTCCTGTCGGGAGTATCGTGCGTCCTGCGGAGCTTCATTCTCGTCAGCAGAAGAAAACTGCATGACCTCGAATGTTGCGTCACTTCGTTCCGTCAAGGTGGCTACACCCCCTTGCGCCGCTAAAGCGGCTATCCCCTGTGGACTTGCCGTCCGCAAACGGTTTTGACAAACCGTTCGCCGCCAGCAAGTTTGAAAAAGAAAATTGGAAGTTGACAAAGGAGAATAATTCGATGAATATTCAAATCTATCCGTTAGATAAGGTTGTCTTTGATGATGTTTCTATTTGCTTCGGCATGGAAAAATCAGCAGTTGAACATGCACTTGGAGCAGGCGAAGTAATTGGAAACAGGCACTACTATTTCAATAGTGAAGTGGCAATTGATTACCAAGAAAACAAAGTTGATTTTATAGAGTTTCTGGGCGGCGTCGATGGCAAACTTAAGCCTACTATCTATGGAGTTTCTGCATTTGATACCAATGCCGCTGAATTAGTCGATGTCTTAAAAACAAACAACAATGGAGAAATTTGCGATGACGAAAACGGATATTCCTATCAGTTTTCAAATATCAGTATTGGTGTTTACAGAGAAGCTCTACCTGATGAAATTACTGAAATGATTGAAGAAGCCAAAAGCGATGGCAACCCTATGTCCGATGATGAGATAGAGTATGAAATGAAAAGAGCCAACTATTGGGCAACTATTGGTTGTGGTGCAGTTGGATATTATCAGCGATAAATCTTGATTTTGTATAGCCGAACACAACAACCGAATACCGAAAATCAGACCGTTGACTGGTCGCAATGTGCGAAAAGTTGACGGTCTTTTTTTATCCCCATTTTCAAAAAAAGGAGGTCACACAGAATGTCAAAAAATCTTGAAAAGCTGAATGAGGAAATCCGTCAAGCCGAGACGCAGCTTGCACAGGAGAAGCACAAGGTACAGCGTCTTGAGAACAGGATTAAGCATTTGGAAAAAGGCGAGCGCAAGAAGCGTACTCACCGCCTTTGCAATCTGGGCGGCACGATTGAGAGCGTTGCCCCGGAGGTCAAGGAGCTTACCCGGACAGAGATCATCGAGCTGATGGAACACATCTTTTCTCTGCCCGAAGTCCAGAGAGCCGTCCACCACATGGCGATTACCCATATCAGCAAAATCAACCGGGCAAAGGAGATGAAAGCCGATGGCACTATTCCACTTCACAGTAGACCAAACGAAACGCAGTGAGGGACAGTCAGCGATTGCTTCTGCCGCCTACCGTTCCGGCGAGAAGCTGTACAGCGAGTATTACGGCGAGTACAGCGACTACACCCGAAAGGGCGGCGTGATCTGCTCTGAAATTCTCCTGCCGCCCCATGCGCCGCCAGAATACGCAGACCGCCAGACCCTATGGAACGCCGTAGAGAAAGCCGAGCATGGCAAGAACGCCCAGCTTGCATACAGCTTTGAGATTTCCTTGCAGAATGAGTTTTCCCTTGAGGAAAATATCGCTCTGGCAAGGAAATTTTTGTTGGAGCATTTTGTGAGCCGTGGCATGACCGTTGATGTGTCCTTTCACGAAAAGGAGCATGGGGACGGCGGCACGCCTAACCCCCATTTTCATTTCCTCTGTCCTATCCGACCCATCGAGCAGGACGGAAAATGGGGACTAAAGCAACGCCGAGTGTACGAGCTGGACGAGGACGGCAACCGCATAAGGGACGCAGACGGAAACTTTGTTTTCAACGCAGTCCCCACCACCGACTGGGGCAGACCCGAAACGCTGGAATATTGGCGTCAGACATGGGCTGAAATGTGCAACGTCAAGTTTGCCGAGAAAGGGCTTGATGTCCGTATCGACCACCGAAGCTATGAGCGTCAGGGCGTGGATTTACTTCCCACCATTCACGAGGGCGCAACCGTCCGGGCAATGGAGAAGAAAGGCATACGCACCGAAAAGGGCGAGTTCAACCGTTGGATAAAAGCCACCAATGCCCTTATCCGTGAGGTCAGAAACAAAATCAATGCCCTTGTCGGCTGGATAGCGGAGATGAAAGCCGAACTTGCCAAGCCGCAGGCTCACGACCTTGTTTCTCTGCTGAACGCCTATTACACCCAGCGCAAAGCCGGGGCTTATTCACAGAAAGGGAAAATCAGCAACCTCAAGGAGATGAACGAGACTTTCAATTATCTCCGTGAGAACGGCATTTACACCCTTGCGGATCTGGAAAGCCGTGTGGAGAGCCACAGCGCAACCGTCAACAGCCTAAAGGGAACGCTGGACACCCAGACCGCACGAATGAAAGCCATACGCCAGCTCCAAGACTACCAGGACACCTTCCACCGCTTGAAGCCGGTCTTTGACGGCTTGCAGAAAATCAAATTTGAGAAGCCCAGAGCGAAATACAAGGCAGAGCATGAAGCCGAGCTGAAACAGTTTTACACCGCAAGGCGCAAGCTGACCGAGGAGTTCCCGGACGGCAAGGTGGATATGAAAAAGCTGTCCGCAGAGTATGACCGTCTGGAACAGGAACACAGCACCACCTACGGCGAGTTTAAGACCGTCAGAGACGATTTACACCGTCTTTGGAAGGTCAAGTCATGCGTAGATACTGCCGCCCGATTTAACGAGCGTACAGAGCAAGAAAAGCTCCAAAATCGACCCAAAACACGACACAAAAAGGAGGATATGTCACGATGAATTATCACGATTGGAGAAGCGAACAAAACCCCATCCGCAGGACGGCGAAACGCCTGTTAAGCGGAGACCCCTTAAAGGACGGCAGACCCCTTTCCGAGCTGATCGAGCTGGACGAACACGCCAGAAAGTGCCTTGCCTTTGAAGCTACCCTTACCGACCAGCAGATTGAAATGTTGCAGGAGCTGGGCTATCTGCCGTCTCCCGGCACAGACGAATAAAGGAGGACACCATGCACTACACCCAAGAGCAGATTGACAGGGCAAACGCCGTCAGTCTGGAAGATTTTCTCCGTTCACAGGGAGAGACACTTATCAAAAGCGGACGAGAATACCGCTGGAAAGAACACGACAGCTTGACCGTCAGAGGAAACAAGTGGTTTCGCCACAGCCAGAGCAAGGGCGGCTATCCCATTGATTTTGTCATGGAGTTTTACGGCAAGTCCTTTCCCGAAGCCGTACAACTGCTGACAGGCGAATGCGGCGAAGGACAGCCCGAAGCCGTCCCCGCCACACCGCCTTTGGAGTTCCGCTTACCCTTGCACAGCAGGACAGCCGACAGAGCAATTCAATATCTTTGCGAAAGCCGAGGTCTCAACAAAACGCTTGTTGAGGCTTTTCTTCTTTCCGGGGATATTTACGAGGACGAGAAAAGGCACAATGTTGTGTTTGTCGGCAGAGACCGTAGCGGCACACCGAGATACGCCCATGTGCGAGGGACACAGGACACTTTCAGACAGGACATTGCCGGGTCTGACAAGTCCTTTCCGTTCCGCTATGAGGGAAACGGCGGTCAGCTCTTTGTCTTTGAAGCACCCATAGACCTTTTATCCTTTATCTGCCTTTATCCGCAGGACTGGCAGACAAGAAGCTACCTTGCCCTGGGCGGCGTTTCGGGCAAAGCCCTTGAGCGTTTCCTTTCTGAACGACAGGACACCAAGAAAGTGTTCCTCTGCCTTGACAGCGACACCGCAGGAGCAGAAGCCGCTACAAGGCTTGTGCAGACCATTCCAGAGCCGATAACGGTCATTCGCCTTGTCCCGGCAAGGAAGGACTGGAACGATGTTCTCTTGCAGAAAAAGGACATTCCAGACCGTAGATTTATAGCCGAGACAATCACGCTGCGAGAGCTGCCAACAGCCCAGCCCGTCCCTATGCTCCGTATGGCTGATGTGGAGCTGACGAGCGTGGATTGGCTATGGTTTCCGTATATCCCATTCGGAAAGCTGACTATCATTCAAGGCAACCCCGGCGAGGGCAAGACCTACTTTGCCATGCGCCTTGCGGCGGCTTGCACCAACAGAAAGCCCCTGCCCAATATGCAGACCCTTGAGCCGTTCAATATCATCTACCAGACCGCCGAGGACGGTCTGGGCGATACGGTCAAGCCCCGACTGATAGAAGCCGAAGCAGACCTTGAGCGAGTGCTTGTCATTGATGACAGGGACACGCCGCTGACCCTTGCCGATGAACGCATAGCAAGGGCAATCCGAGAGAACAACGCAAGGCTGGTTATCATTGACCCGGTGCAGGCGTTTCTGGGCGCAGATGTGGATATGAACAGGGCAAACGAGGTACGCCCGATATTCCGCAGTCTGGGGGACATTGCACAGGCTACCGGGTGCGCTATCGTGCTGATAGGACACCTCAACAAAGCCGCAGGAACGCAAAGCACCTACCGAGGATTAGGGTCTATCGACATTACGGCGGCAGTCCGCAGTCTGCTCTTTATCGGCAAGCTGAAGGACAGCCCCACAACGAGGGTGCTTATCCATGAGAAAAGCTCCCTTGCACCGCCCGGACAGTCCCTTGCCTTTTCTCTGGGGGACGAGAAAGGCTTTGAATGGATAGGCGCATACGACATTACCGCCGATGAGCTTCTTGCCGGGACGGACACCACCAAGACCGAGAGCAAGACGGCACAGGCTGAAATGCTGATACTTGAGCTACTTGCAGACGGAAAGCGTATGCCGAGCGCAGAGCTTGAGAAAGCGGTCAATGACCGTGGCATTTCCTCACGCACCATGAGGACGGCAAAGAGCCGTATCGGGGATAGGCTTATGACCGAGAAAGACGGCGCAACATGGGTCTGCTATCTCCGCAACTGACAACAGGAAGAAGGCAAACATGGCAAAGGCGGCAAAGGTTTTATAGATACCTTAAAGTTGCCGCCTTGCCTTCTTCCCTCATACCGACACCGCCCGATGATGAAAAGTCACCGGGCTATTTTCATTTACAGGAGGATTTTGAATGAACAATACCGCAACCAACCGCACCGCCAACAACAGCCCTTGCCCGACTGTCAGAAAGCAGATCGGCAAGACCACCTATATTGTCCGTGTCCATTTCAGCGAGACCGCCAAAGAGACGATGGAGGACAAAATCAAGCGTCTGCTCCGTGATGAAGTCCGCAAAATGTGACTTCTTTGTAAACTTGATTAAAAAGTCCTTGACAATTTGTTTCTGGCAAGACCTTAAAATCCATCCTCATTTCCTGCGGTGCCCGGCTTGCTCCCTTCGATATCAAGGAGCTGCGGGACCTGATGGAATATGACGAACTGGAACTGGATACCCTGGGCGACCAAAAGACGGCGTTGTTTGTGATCCTTTCGGATACGGACAGCACTTTCAATTTCGTGGCCGCCCTCATGTATAGTCAGCTTTTCAATCTGCTCTGCGACAAGGCGGATGACTTCTACGGCGGGCGGCTGCCCGTCCATGTCCGTCTGATCCTGGACGAGTTTGCCAACATCGGCCAGATACCGAACTTCGATAAGCTGATTGCTACCATCCGAAGCCGTGAGATATCGGCTTCTATTATTTTGCAGTCGCAGAGCCAGTTAAAGACCATCTACAAGGATGCGGCAGATACCATTGTCGGTAACTGTGACAGCACCTTGTTTTTGGGAGGCAAGGAGAAATCCACGCTCAAGGAAATTTCGGAGCTGCTGGGAAAAGAGACGATTGATCTCTATAACCAGTCCGAAAACCGGGGCAGCCAGGTTTCCCACGGCCTCAGTTATCAGAAATTAGGAAAGGAGTTGATGACCCAGGACGAATTGGCAGTGATGGACGGCGGCAAGTGTATCTTCATGCTGCGGGGCGTGCGCCCGTTCCTTTCGGACAAGTACGACCTCACCCGGCACCCGAATTACAGATACACGGCCGACGCCGACCCTAAAAATGTCTTTGACATGGAACGGTACATGAAGAAGCAGCGTGCCGTGGTAAAACCCACGGACACCTTCGATGTGTACGAGATTGACGCAACAACTTAACCCAAAATCAAAAACATTTTTTAGGAGGATTATTTTATGGAATTTTTCAACAGTGCAGTTGGTGTTTTGCAGACTCTCGTAGTGGCCCTGGGCGCAGGTCTTGGTATCTGGGGCGTTATCAACCTTCTGGAAGGTTACGGTCAGGACAACCCTGCTTCCAAAAGCCAGGGTATGAAACAGTTGATGGCCGGCGGCGGTGTCGCCCTCATTGGCATCACCCTTGTACCTCTGCTCTCCGGCCTGTTCGGTTGATCGTCCGGCGGTGATCGCTTATGGGCGGCATACTCGACAAACTCGATGAATGGCTCCGAGGGCTGCTCATCGAGGGGATCACGGGAAACCTGTCGGGCATGTTCGATACGGTCAATACCAAAGTAGGCGAGATCGCCGGTGAAGTGGGACAGACGCCGCTGGCATGGAACAGCGGCGTCTTTTCTATGATCCGAAACCTTTCTGAAACGGTGATCGTTCCAATCGCCGGGGTTATCCTGACATTCGTAATGTGTTATGAGCTGATCCAGCTTGTGACAGAGAAAAATAATCTGCATGATGTAGATACCTGGATGTTCTTCAAGTGGATTTTCAAGACCTTCTGTGCCGTTCTCATTGTGACGAACACATGGAATATCGTCATGGGTATCTTCGATGTAGGGCAAAGCGTTGTGAACAGCAGCGCGGGAGTCATTATTGGGAATACCTCCATTGATATCAGCAGCGTCATCACGGATATGGAGGCGCAGCTTGAAGCCCTGGGCACGGGAGAACTGTTCGGGCTATGGTTCCAGTCCCTTTTCGTGGGGCTTACCATGAACGCCCTTTCCATCTGTATCATGCTTGTCATCTACGGCCGCATGATCGAGGTGTATTTGACAACTTCCGTTGGACCGATTCCGCTTGCCACTATGACAAACCGGGATTGGAGCCATACAGGACAGAACTACTTGAAATCCCTGTTTGCATTGGCGTTCCAGGCATTTCTAATCATGGTGTGCGTGGGAATCTACTCTGTTTTGGTACAGAGTATCGCCACGGACGGAAACATCTCAGGCGCGATATGGGCCTGCATGGGCTACACGGTCCTGCTGTGCTTCGCCCTGTTCAAGACCGGCAGCCTCTCTAAGAGCCTGTTCGGAGCGCATTAAGGAGGCTTGATAAATTGGCGTATGTAACCATTCCAAAGGATTTGACGAAAGTAAAATCCAAAGTGCTGTTTGGGCTTACCAAACGGCAGCTTATATGTTTCGGAGCGGCGGCACTCATCGGAGTACCGCTTTTCTTTTTGCTCAGACGCACGGCCAGCAACAGCGCCGCCGCGTTCTGCATGATTATCGTCATGCTCCCGTTCTTTCTGCTCGCCATGTATGAGCGGCACGGTCAACCCCTGGAGGTGGTGGCCGGACAGATTATCCGCTGTATGTTCCTGCGGACGAAGGAGCGCCCTTACCAGACAAACAATTTCTATGCAGCCCTGGAGCGGCAGGCCCAGGCGGAAAAGGAGGTGAAAGCCATTGTTCAGAAAGCGAAAGCCAGAGCCGCAGGCACGGCAGGCGGCAAAAGCCGCGGTAAAACTGACCGCCGCAGAAAAGCGTGAAATCAGCCGTATCCTGGAAACCGCCAGAGGTGACGGCAAGGTACATTCCGCACAGGATACCTTACCGTTCCGCCAGATGTACCCGGACGGCCTGTGCAAGCTGGATGACCACACCTGGTCGAAGTGTATCGAGTTCGAGGATGTGAATTATCAGCTTGCAAAGCCTGACGACCAGACGGCAATCTTTGAAGCCCTCTGCGATATGTATAACGCCCATGACGCTTCTATCGGGATGCAGCTCTCCCTTGTGAGCCGCCGCATGAACCGGGAGGATTTTGTAAAGCGTATCGAGATCGCGGCGCAGGGAGATCACTTCGACCATATCCGTGAGCTTTACACGCAAATGCTCCGCAAGCAGCTTGAACGGGGCAACAACGGTCTAATCAAAACAAAGTACCTGACCCTCACCATCGAGGCACGGGACAGCAAAACCGCACGGGCACGATTTTCCCGGATCGTCATGGACGCCCTCAACCATTTCAAGGTCATGGGTGCTTTGGCAAAGGAGCTTGGCGGCAAGGAGTGGCTGGAAATGCTCCACGGCATCCTGCACCCGGACGGGGAACGGTTTGCCTTTGAATGGAGCTGGCTTGCCCCTTCCGGCCTGTCGGTTCAGGATTTTATCGCACCTTCCTCCTTCCGCTTCGGTGAAGCAAGGAAGTTCACGATGGCGGATAAATTCTGCGCCGTGTCCTTCCTGCAGATCAGCGCACCGGAAATGGATGACCGTATGCTCACCGAACTGCTGGATACAGACAGCGGGCTGCTTGTCAGCCTCCATATCCGCAGCATGGACCAGAACGAGGCGATCAAAACGGTCAAGCGGAAGATCACTGACATTGACAGTATGAAGATCGACGCGCAGAAAAAGGCGGTGCGGGAAGGTTTCGATATGGATATCATCCCAACTGACCTTGCCACCTACGCAGGCGAGGCAAAGAACATCCTCCGTGATCTGCAAAGCAGAAATGAGCGGATGTTCCTAATAACCTTCCTGGTGGTGAACTTTGCGGACAGCAAGCAAAAGCTGGAGAATGACCTTCTCCGTGCGGCAAGCGTGGCACAGAAATATAACTGCTCCCTGGTGCGGCTGGACTTCCAGCAAGAGGACGGCTTCGTGTCGGCTCTGCCCCTGGGTGTCAACCGCATTAAGATACAGCGCGGACTTACCACTTCGGCGGTGGCGGTGTTCGTTCCCTTCACCACGCAGGAGATTTTCCACGGCGGTGAAGCTCTCTACTATGGGCTCAATGCCACTTCCGGCAATATGATCCTTGCTGACCGCAAAAAGCTGAAAACACCCAACGGCATGATCTTAGGCACGCCCGGCAGCGGCAAGAGCTTTTCCGCAAAGCGTTCCATTGTGGGTGTGTTCCTGAACACAAAGGACGATATCCTGATCTGCGACCCGGAGGCAGAATATTTCCCGCTGGTGAACCGTCTGGAAGGTCAGGTCATCAAAATCTCACCTACCAGCACACAGTATGTGAACCCTATGGATATCAACCTCAATTACAGCGAGGACGATAACCCGCTGGCGCTGAAATCCGACTTTATCCTGTCGTTCTGTGAACTGGCGGCAGGCGGCCGGAACGGTCTGGAGCCAGTGGAAAAAACGGTCATTGACCGTGCCGTGCGGATCGTGTACCGCCCCTATATCGCAGACCCCCTCCCGGAGAATATGCCGCTGCTGGAAGATTTGTATAACGAGATCAAACGGCAGCCGGAGCCGGAGGCGCAGCGGATCGCGGCGGCACTGGAACTATATGTGCATGGCAGCCTGAATGTTTTTAACCACCGTACCAATGTGGATATCAACAACCGCATTGTCTGCTTCGATATCAAGGAGCTGGGAAAGCAGCTCAAAAGCCTGGGTATGCTGGTGATCCAGGATCAGGTGTGGAACCGTGTTTCCCAAAACCGGGATCAGGGCAAATCCACCTGGTACTTCGTGGACGAGTTCCACCTTCTGCTGCGGGGCGAGGTTGGTTCCTGGAGTGTAGAGATTTGGAAACGCTTTCGCAAATGGGGCGGTATCCCCACGGGGATCACGCAGAACATTAAGGACCTGCTTTCCTCCCCGGAGATCGAGAACATCTTTGAAAACAGCGATTTTGTGTACCTTCTGAACCAGGCCAGCGGAGACAGGAAAATCCTCTGCGAGCGCCTGAATATCTCCAACCAGCAGGCGGCGCATATCAGCAACGCAGGCCCCGGCGAGGGGCTGATCTTCTTCGGCAATGTGATCCTGCCTTTTGTGGATGACTTCCCGAAGGACAATGAACTTTACAGCATTATGACAACAAAACTTGGTGAAACCGGGAAAGGAGAAAACGAACATGAATGATCCCCGCTATTTGCATACGGAAGAAAAACAGGAAGGTGAAACCTTCTTTGATGTGATGAACCGGCTGATCGCCAGAAGCAAGGCGGTCACGGCGGATATGGAGGCGGTCCTTGCGGAGCTGGAAAGTGAGATCGAACCGTTCCGTGCTCCGAAGAACCATGAATAAACTGACCCATGTGAGCCTGTTTTCCGGCATTGGCGGTCTGGACCTGGCGGCGGAGGCTGCCGGGTTTGAAACCGTCTGCCAGTGTGAGTGGGCGGATTTTCCGCACTCCGTCCTCTCCGCACGATGGCCGGATGTTCCCAGGTTCCGGGATATTACTACTTTCACGAAGGAGGCGTTTTTTGAAAAAACAGGACTTGAAACAGTTACCGTTATCTCAGGCGGCTTTCCCTGTCAGCCCTTCTCCACCGCCGGAAAACGGAAGGGCTTTGCGGATGAACGCTACCTGTGGCCGGAAATGTGCCGCGTTATTACCGAGCTGCGGCCCCGTTGGGTGCTTGGGGAAAATGTTGCTGGCTTCATCAATATGGGG
>JAHZDE010000018.1:0-5476 GCA_019422525.1 Clostridiales bacterium | reverse complement strand
CAGCGAACTTTTATCGTCGCGGCTGATGTTTCCCACACCCCTTGCCTCCGACAACAACACCGCCAGGGACGCGGCAAGCCTGGATGTGTTCCTGTCGGACAATGGGATATTCCGCAAGAGGAACCGAAACGGGGCGATCTGGAGCCTCAGCCTGTCGGCGGCGGTATTCTATCTGACCCCGGTGGCGTCGGACGGTTTCCGCTCAACCTTGAAGCCGTCGGCCTTCGATCCGGCGAAGAAGGACGGAAACCTGTCGGCGCAGATCATCTCCCAGGAGTGGCCGGTGTCCGAAACGGCGGCGCTGAATCCGGATTGGGTGGAATGGCTCATGGGCTTCCCGAAAGGATGGACGGACGTATCCTCTGGGCCGCCGAACCGGAAGGAATCCCCCGCATGACCGAGCGCATGGAGGACCGGGCTCTGCGGCTGAAAACTTTGGGAAATGCGGTCTGCCCGCCCCAGGCATATCCCATTTTTCGCTATATCGCCATGATTGAGAATGGCACCTGCGGCGACTTCTGCCCCTATGGAAAGGAAGGTGACTGCCTATGAGGGAACTGAAAGCGACCGATAAGATCACGCAGAAAATGACCCGTGACGGTGCGGTATCGGAAAACCTTGCCACGGGCGAGGTGAAACATATCAGCAGCCGTGAACCAGAAACGGAGCTGTCCGTTTCTTCGGAAGAATCCGCTGGCGCTGCGGCTGACCTTGCCCTGCGTGCGGCGGAACACCATGAGAAGAAAAGCGCACGAAAGGCGGAAAAGGCTGACACACAGGCAGTGCGGGATGGTTCTGCCGCAAGGCAGCGCCCGTCCTCCAGCCTGCAATTTACCGAGGAAGAACGTGCCGATCCCGCACTTGGAAAGTACATCGACCGTTCCGACCGTGCGGCGGACAGGCTGGACGCGACAAAGGCCGCTATCCCCACAAAGAAAGTTCTCCGTACCGAGCGTGTTTTTGACGAGACAGCCGGAAAAGGCAAAACGCAGCTTCACTTTGAAGAAGTGGAGAAACGCCCCAATGGACGCCTGCGGCACAATCCGCTTTCTCGGCCGGTCCATGAGATTGTCCACGCCGCCCACGCGAAGGTGCATGAGGTAGAGCAGGAAAATGTGGGTGTTGAGGCCGGACACAAGGGCGAGGTGCTGACGGAACGCGGGCTTGCCTGCGGAAAAGGCAAAGTCCGTGCCGCCGTCCACCATCACCGCACAAAGCCCTGGCGTGACGCGGCGAAGGCAGAGCAGGCTTCTTTTAAGGCAAACGCCGACTACCTTTACCAAAAGGCACTGCATGATGATCCTGCATTGGCGGCTTCTAACCCGGTATCCCGCTTTCTGCAGAAACAGCGGATCAAGCGGAACTATGCAAAGGAGCTGCGACAGGCAGAGAAAACCGCAAAGAACACAGCGGCCACGGCGAAAAGTGCGGCGCAGAAAGCAAAGGACGCCTTCAAGGAAACATTCCTCTACATCAAACACCATAGCCGGGCGGTGCTATTTGTGATCGGCATTGGCGCCTGTGTTGCTCTGCTGTTTGGCGGGGTATCTTCCTGTTCCATGATGGCAGGCTCCGGCGTGGGCGGTGTATTTACTTCTTCTTATCTCTCCGAGGATGCGGATATGCTGGCTGTGGAGGCGGCCTACTGCGAACTGGAGCAGGAGCTTCAATATGAGCTGGACCACTATGAGGCTCTGCACCCCGGATATGACGAATACCGTTTTGATCTGGATGAGATCGAGCATGACCCTTATGTGCTGATCTCCATTCTCACGGCGTTCCATGAAGGGGTGTTCACCATCGACGAGGTTCAGACGGAGCTGCAAATGCTCTTTGAAAAGCAGTACATTCTGACGCAGACCGTGGAAGTGGAGGTGCGCTATCGGACTGAGACACGGACAGACAGCGAAGGAAACGACTATGACGTGGAAGTACCGTACAACTACTATATTTGCAATGTGAAGCTGGAAAACTTCGACCTTTCCCATGTGCCGGTCTACATCATGGACGAGGAAATGCTTTCCCTGTATGCGGTCTATATGGCAACGCTGGGAAACCGGGAAGATTTGTTTCCTGGCTCCGGCTATGTAGATAAGTACACCAAACCGCCCACCACCTATGATATCCCGCCTTCCGCACTGGAAGATGAAACCTTTGCGGCGCTCATTACCGAGGCGGAGAAGTACATCGGCTATCCTTATGTCTGGGGCGGCAGCAATCCGAACACTTCTTTTGATTGCTCTGGCTTCGTATCCTGGGTGCTGACGCAAAGCGGTGTCTGCAATACGGGCAGGCTGGGAGCCCAGGGGCTCTACAACGTTTCCACCCCGGTATCCTCTGCCAACGCAAGACCCGGCGACTTGATCTTTTTCGTCGGTACTTACGATACACCGGGCGTTTCCCATGTGGGTATCTATGTGGGCGGCGGAAAAATGCTGCACTGCGGCGACCCCATTCAGTATGCAGATATCAACACAAGCTACTGGCAATCCCACTTTTACGCTTTCGGGCGACCGCCCTACAACTAAAAAACGATATGGAGGTAATTTGATTTATGGCAACGACACAGAAGATCCGCAATGACATTGCGAAAACCAAAGAAAAGATCGCGGAGCAGCAGAAACGCCTTCGTGCGCTGGAGGCTCAGCTTGCGGAGGAAGAAAATCTGGAAATCGTCCGCATGGTGAAAGCCGTGAAGATGGACAACAAGGAGCTGACCGCCTTCCTGAAAGCCTATGCCAGCGGTATGATCTCCCTGCCGGAAGGTATGCTGCAGGAGGGCAACACCGAGAATGAGGAAACGGAGGGATGCGAGGATGAAGCATAACTTTATGACAAAAATGGTATCGGCTCTTTTGGCGGTGGTGCTCAGCACTGCCGCTTTTTCTGTCACCGCCTTTGCCAGCGGCGGCGAGGAAAGCACGGAGTCCGTGGCTGAACAGGAAACGGCCGGGGATGTCTCTGATCTGCTTTCCGCTCTGGCCGGCAGCCAGGTCACGGTATCCGTCACCGAGGATGGTATCCAGTTCAGTTCCGGCGAAAATGACTCCGGGCAGACCGGCACCGTCACCACGGGCGGCGGCAATCTGAATGTCCGCACGGGTGCGGGAATGGACTACACCGCCTTCACTCAGCTTCCCAACGGAACGACCGTGAAGGTAATCGGCACGGACGGTGACTGGCTGAAGGTCATCCTGCCGGAGAAAGTCGGCTATGTCTATTCCGGCTACATGACAGTAAGTGACGGCGAGGCTGGTTCCGGGGAAGGCTCTTTCTCCCTGGACGCTGAAACGCTGGAAAATCTGCTGGGGATGCTGGGCGGCGGTTTGAATGGCGGTGCCGCTTTGACGCCGGATGGGAACCTGTCACTGATTGACGATATCGGCAGCCCTGCCACCAGTGGCAAGCAGTTTATTACAGTAGAAACGAAGAACGGCAATGTGTTCTATCTCATTATCGACCGTGACGACGAGGGCGAGGAAACCGTGCATTTTCTGAACCAGGTGGATGAAGCCGACCTCATGGCACTCACGGAGGATGGAGAAAAGGCGGAAACACCTATTGTCTGCACCTGTACGGAAAAGTGCCAGGCCGGAGCGGTCAATACCGCTTGCCCGGTCTGCGTAAAAAACCTCAGTGAATGTGTTGGCACAGAACAGAAAACCGCGGAGCCCACCGAGCCGGAGAATCCGGAACCCGAAAAGAAAAGCAATACCGGGGCGATCCTGGCGGTGCTGCTGATCCTTGCAGCCGGAGGCGGCGCGGCGGTCTATTTCCTGGTGTTGAAACCGAAGCAGGGCAAGAAAGTTCCCGCTGATCTGGATGATTTCGACCTGGAGGATGAAGAAGAATATCTGACTGAGGACGAGGAAACGGAGGAAAAGAATGAGTAAACTGATTATCGCAGAAAAACCGAGTGTAGCAAAATCTATTGCGTCGGCCCTGGGTGCTAAATCCGGGGCCGATGGCTTTTATGAGGGCAGTGGCCTTCTCGTATCCTGGTGCGTGGGGCACCTGGTATCCCCAATGGATGCGGGCGGCTATGACGAGCGTTTCAAGAAATGGCGTTATGATGATCTTCCCATTCTGCCGGAGCCGTTCCGCTATGTGCTGGCACCGGGCAAGGAGGACGCTTTTGAAAATCTCCGCGCCCTGATGAACCGCCCCGACGTGGATACCATCGTCAATGCCTGTGACGCCGGGCGTGAAGGTGAGCTGATTTTCCGACTGGTGTATGAAATGACCGGCTGCCGCAAGCCGGTCCTCCGTCTCTGGATTTCCTCGATGGAGGACAGCGCTATCCGGGAGGGCTTTTCTGATCTGCACCCTGGCACCGATTATGAAGCCCTGTATCAATCTGCCCTCTGCCGCCAGAAAGCGGATTGGCTGGTGGGGATCAACGCCACGCGCCTTTTCTCCGTTCTCTATCACCGCACCTTGAATGTGGGCCGTGTTCAGACCCCCACACTGGCAATGCTGGCGGAGCGTGACGCAAAGATCACGCTGTTTCACAAGGAAAAATATCATTTGCTGCGTCTGACGCTGACCGGAGCCGAAGCGGTTTCGGAAAAGTTCACCGATCCGGCAGCGGCGGAACAGGCAGCGGCCATGTGCAAGGGTGCGGCCGTCACCTGTACTTCCGTCACGAAGGAGCAGAAGAAGGAACAGCCGCCGAAGCTCTATGATCTTACCACCTTGCAGCGGGAGGCGAACCGCCTGTTCGGATACACGGCGAAGCAGACCCTTGACTACGCCCAGAGCCTCTACGAAAAGAAGCTGCTGACCTATCCCCGCACGGACAGCCGGTATCTGACCTCCGACATGGCGGAAACAGCCTCCTGCGTCATCCATCTGGCGGCGAAGGTGCCGCCCTTTGACGGGATCAGCAACTTCTTCCCGCTGGTGGAGGCCATGAGCTCCGACAAGGACGTATCTGACCACCACGCCATTATCCCCACGATGGAGATTGAAAAAGTGGATATCAAAGCTCTGCCCCTGGGCGAGCGCAATTTGTTCCTGCTGGTCTGCTGCAAGCTACTGTGTGCGTCGGCGGAGCCGTATGTGTATGAGGCGGTCACGGCAATTTTCGACTGCGGTGGCCATTCCTTCACTGCAAAGGGTAAGCACATCCTCTCCGAAGGCTGGCGGGAAATCGACCGCATTTTCCGTGCCCTCTTGAAAGAAAAGCCTGCGGACGGGGACGGCGGTGCACTGCCGGACTTCACCGAAGGACAAGTTTTTGACGGTGCGGAGGTTGCTGTTACCGAGCATTTCACCCAGCCACCGAAGCCCTACACCGAAGATACCCTCCTGTCCGCTATGGAGAACGCAGGCAAGGATGGTATCCCCGACGAGGCGGAGCGGAAAGGGCTTGGCACGCCTGCGACCAGGGCGGCTATCATCGAAAAGCTGGTGGCTGCCGGATTTGTGGAACGCAAGGGCAAGAGCCTGATCCCCACAAAAGCCGGTATCAACC
>JAHZDE010000017.1:39403-40650 GCA_019422525.1 Clostridiales bacterium | reverse complement strand
GGCCCCGGACAGGTTGGCCCCGGACAGGTTGGCCTCGAACAGGTTGGCCTCGAACAGGTTGGCCCCGGACAGGTTGGCCTCGAACAGGTTGGCCCCGGACAGGTCGGCCCTGGACAGGTTGGCCCCGGACAGGTCGGCCCTGGACAGGTTGGCCCCGAACAGGTTGGCCCGTTTTCCGCCATTTTCGCCTCGTAGCCATTTAAAGTGCTTGTCCAAAATATTTTTCAACTCTTGTTCGTCCATGCGTTATTCCTCCTTGTAGGTCTCCCGGAAGCTGCCTTCGGGGAAATCGAACTCCACGGTGAAATGATGGTGCCGCTCGTTGATGGAGACTACCCGGCAGGGATGCGGGCCTGTCCTTGCGGTCACAAAGGCGCTGGTGGGGATGGTGGGTTCCAGGCACAGCTTGTCTCCAATGTTCATCTGTGGCCCTCCAGTCTGTCCAGTATCCAGAAGAGGCCGTTTGTCAGGGAGATGGCTCCAGCGGTCAGAACGATGATTTGAAGGATCATTGCGACACCTCCGAAAGACTCCGGGCCAGAGTTGCGGCGGAGATTTTGGAGCCGTTGAAGGGGAAGCGGTTCTTCAAAGTGCTGTATTTCTTGATGCCTGTGAACCGCCGGACATCCTCCAGAGACAGCAGGTGCCGCCCTTCGGTGAATTCCAGAATGTCCGCGAGGTTGTCGCGGTAGTATCTTGACTCAGACATTCGGGTCCTCCTTTTCTTGATGGTTGTGGTTGCTGTTCGGGTCTGACGGGCGAAGGCGCAGAGCCTCGTCAAAGGTCATGCCGTAGGCCGCCCGGTTGAGCTTGTCCATGAGCCGCTTGGTGTTGCGTGCCTGGGACTCCAGGTCTTTGATGGTGCTGTTTTCGTTCAAAGTAAATTCCTCCTTGCGATTGATTTCCGCCCGGAGGAATGGTATACTGTCCTCGCGGGCCTGTTGGCGCTTTCAATAGGTTCCGCAGCCCTCGTCGGTGGTGTCAGCACTGGCGGGGGCATTTTGTTATTCAATCTGAGTAAAATCCGTTCTCTTTTTGCAGAAAAAGCAATACATGGTTTTCCTGTGCCCAGGCAAGGTGGCGCCTCTATGTCTCATTTTTGTGGCCGGAGTGATTGCCCCGCAGACATCGCATTGAAAGAGGCGCTTTTGGCACGTTTGCTCTCGAATCCTTTTCATTGAAATTTTCAGATCGTCATATCTCCTATCTGTTTATATTGCCGATTTTATTTATAGGTGGTATCCTGA
>JAHZDE010000017.1:0-39393 GCA_019422525.1 Clostridiales bacterium | reverse complement strand
CTTCCGAACAAGCGGAAATGCTGCGAAGGACCATCCAGGGCGTCCGGTTTTCTGACTTAACAGAACGTGAAGCGGACATGCTGCGGTGGCTGATGGCAAAGCCAAGGGGATATTGCTCCGCAGATGTGCAGAGAGACCTGGAAGCCATCTTTGCCACGCAGGACGGCCTTTGCGCCCTTGCCACTTATGACCATGAGAAGATCATGGAAAAGCGGAAGAAGCTGGACCGCTGGTATCAAGTCCTCTTACTGGTGATCGGCGCCTTGATCGGGCAGCTTGTGGAGCTGCTCTTTTCCGCCCTGCTCTGAGGCCCTGTAGACTTGGGCCAGATTTCGCAGATACAGAGACCAGAACTTATCAAATCGGGCTGTGTCATAGCCGCTTTCCGTTTCGGGAATGATCCCGGCGTCGATGGCGGCCAGAAGGGCACAGCCCTTTTCGTTTGCAAATACAGGTGTTTCCATACGGACCTCCTTTTTAGCTGGCGGACTGGTCAGATAGGCCGAGAAGATAGTAACTTAATAAGTTACTTTTTGACTAAAAAAATTTCTGCTGGATTGTGGATATTAAGGAGTTCGACCATCTTTTCAACTTCATCTGTTCCGAAAACGCCCTTTTTCATCTTGCTATAGAATGTTTTTTCGGTTATTCCAAGTGCAGAAGCAACTTTTCTTTGAGAAGTTCCGCGCTCGTATATAATCCCACGAAGTTTATCGGTTGCAACCATTGCAATACCTCCTTATATAAACGTAACTTTTGGGGTTACTAAAATAATACAACGGATAAAGTGACCTGTCAAGTTATTTTTTGCTTGATTTTGCAAAAATATGTGATATTATTAAGTTACGAAAAGAAGGGGTGTGAGATAATGAATATAGGAAAAAGAATTGCAAAAGTGAGAAAAGAAAAAGGAATTTCTCAGACTGAGCTTGGGGAAATTTGTGGAACGACAAAACAGACAATATTCAAGTATGAAAACGGAATTATCACAAATATACCACTTGACAAACTGGAAAAGATTGCGGATGCATTAGATGTTCCTCCAGCTTATCTTATGGGGTGGGAAGGGAATTACGACCTTCCAACTAACATTCATTCAATGCCGCACACAAGAAGGGTCCCGCGGTTAGGCCGGATTGCTTGCGGAGAACCGATACTTGCTGATGGGAATATTGAGGGATACGATGAAGTGCCTGAGTATATTCACTGTGATTTTACACTGATCTGCAAAGGAGAGAGCATGATAAACGCTCGCATCTTCAATGGGGATATTGTATGCATTCGACAGCAAGATGAGGTCGAGAATGGGGAGATCGCTGCCATTCGAGTTGATAATGAAGAGGCTACTTTGAAAAGATTTCGGAAGTTTGAGGATCGAATCGTGTTAGAACCAGAAAACCCAACTTGCACGCCATTCGTGTTTTGGGGAGAAGAGATGGCAAGAGTTCATGTACTGGGAAAAGCAACGCACTTTATTAGCTTAGTAAGATAATTCTGAGGAGGGAAATGATATGGATTATTCAACGTTCTCTGAAAACCCTAATTTGTATTTCATGAGCATATTGTTGGCAATGGCTATAACATTGTTAGCCTATGGGGCAGGGCCTCTTCTGTTTGCGCTAATTTGGAAAAAACCAATTTTGAAAAAGAGATTCCGTCTGCTTTGTATTCTCTACACAATCACAGTTGCCATTTTGTTCATGGCTCTGCGTTTCGTGGCGGGGGATAATGTTGGAACATTTGCACCCGCTCTGATTTGGGGTATTATATTCTACAAAATAGGGAGCCATATTTTGAGTTCTAAGGGACGCCTTTCCATTGTTGAGATGAAGTCACCTGAAAATCTGCAAGCAGAAACAAGCTGCGCTGTGGCGAAAGTGGAGCCGGCTCCTATTGTTGAGGTATACAGATCAAATTTTAAACTACCGCAGGAACGGGAAAAGAACGCTGGGAAAAATTATTTCAAGATGGGCTTTTTTATTATGCTGGCCGTTCTGGTCTGCCTTTCGTCGGCATTTGTTTGGCTGTATTCAAATTGTTCAATGGATTTAGAGGAGGCAGAGAAGGAGATTTCTTCGCTTCAAGAGAAGGTCGACTCGAAGCAAAATATTATAAGGAGTATGAGAGAAGAATCAGCAATGCTGAATAGCAGCATCGGCTTTATTGTTGACGGTTCTCCATACTACCACAACTATTGGTGCGATACATTCCAAAACGCAGACGAATACTGGGCACATAATATCAAATATTGCGCGTATATCGGCTATTCGCCGTGCCCGTATTGTTGGTAATCTATAAAGAAAAACCGTCCGGGCGTTGACGCACCCGGACGGCAATGCAACCAACCAGCAACCACGACGAAGCCAGGAGGTCTGTTCACAGTATAGCACAGACCTCCTGATTAAGCAAGGAGGAAAGAAGATGGCGAAGAAAAGCAAGTATTATCGTAGGCCGGACGGGCTCTTCGAGGCAATCCGGACCATCAACGGCAAGCGGGTGCCATTCCGGGGAAAGAGCTGCCGGGAGGTGGACAGAAAAATCCTGGAATACCAGGAGCAGAAAGAGCGTGGGCGCGACTTCCCAAAGATCGCGGACGAGTGGGAGGTGCAGCACGAAGGGGATATTGGAGAATCCACGCGGCGGGTATACTCCTATGCCGTGAAGCGTCTGAAAGAGGCATTCCCCGGACCTGCGAAGGAGATACGGCCCCTGGATATCCAGCGGTATATCTCCGCGTTCGAGAAGCAGGGCAGGAGCGCCAACAGCGTTTCTATTGAATTGTGTGTCTGCAAGATGATATTCGCCCATGCGGTGATCTCCGGAGATATTGATATTTCTCCGGCCGCGGAGATCAAGAAGAGCCGGGGGCTGCCGGTGAAGCACCGGGAGGCGCTGACCGAAGAGCAGGAGGCCGCCGTAAAGGCAGCGGGGCGCGAGAAGAAAGCCCACTGGTGGCTGTTTCCGTATCTACTGCTTTATACCGGGATGCGGCGGGGAGAAGCCCTGGCGCTGACCTATGCGGATATCGACCGGAAAGCCGGAGTCATCCATGTGACCAAAAAACTAAACTACGCCTACAGTACCACACCGACACTCGAAAACCACTTGAAAAGCGAGAACGGCAGGCGGGACATTCCGTTGCTGCAGCCACTGGCGGACGCGCTGCCCAAAACCAGAGCGGGGCTGATCTTCCCAGGCAGAGACGGAGGATTCATGAAACAAGGGGAGATCGCTAAAAACTGGCGGAGGTACTGCCAGGATGTGGGGCTGAATGAAATCGTCCAGACCAGCGACGGGAAAATCCATGAGACATTCCCAATCACGCCACATTGCTTCCGCCATAGCTTCGCCACGATCTGTTATGAGGCGGGGCTTGACCCCCGGCAGGCTGCGGAGATACTGGGAGACACACCGGAGGTTCTGGAGAGCGTTTACACCCATCTGCGACAAGAGCACAAGGCAACTGCGGCCCAACTGCTGGGAGCTTACATGGACGCCAGAGAGGGATAGTTTTCCACATAGTTTTCCACTGTGAATGTTATGCACCGCTAACTGTGAATTTACTGTGAATTTCATGGGTAATTTGAAGTAATATAAGGTAACTTAATTGGATGCCTGAAAAGCTAGAGCTGCAAGGGAAAGACAGTGATTTCAGTCGTTGGATGAAATTCGATGAAATTAAACAGTCTGTAAAATAGAAACTATAAAAATCAATGGTTCTGTGCTATTGCTGTGACTTAGCTGTGAATAAGAAAAGCCGGGGCAAAAGCCTCGGCCTTTCTCTAATGAATACATACCATTCTCCCGGCGGGCGGGTCAAGCCCGCGCCACGTTGTAAATTTTCCAGTTCTTGCTTGTGCTGATTGTGTCACTTCCAGGGAGTGCAAAATCTCCTATACTGGTTTCTACACGATCGAGATATAGCAAGCTGTTATCGTTCGCGTATTCCTCGCCGATTCGGTAAATACGATGGACATACAGGATACTGCCGCCGAATTGATAAGCCGCGCCCTCCTCTGCGTTTTCCTTGCAAAGGACGGGCAAGTGTGTGCAATCATCATCAACGACAAAGTGGATGCCCTCAGTGTAGAGCGTTGTACCGTGGCCGGGGAGAAACGCAACCCGACGGCCTTTGCGCTGTGGATGCGTTCCCTGATAGTCCATATAAACGCCCTTATAATCGGCTCCGATTCGGTCAAAGTCCGCTTTGCTGATGTGCATCATTTCCATTCTGTTTTCCTCCTTGTCATGGAGGGCCGCCCGTGGTATACTGGGCGTGCCCTGGTGGTTGGTGGTTCTTCTGCTGGGGGTTCGCCCTGGTCACTGTTGCAAGCGGTGGCCGGGGTTTTTACTGTGCTTTTGCTTTTACCTTATAAAAGAAAGGCGACACCGGATACCGGCACCGCCTTATGTAATCAGGTTATTCACTTCACCTTCGGGAGCGGGAACTTAATGACATTTCCGCACTCTTCCGCCCAGTCCAGCAGACTGTTCACGCCTGCCCGGGTGATCTCGGAGGTTTCTTTCAGGTCTGCTACATCCTCTTTCAAAATGGATATATCCTGCTTTAGAGCTGAAACATCGTCTTTCAGCTCCGAAATGTCTTTCTTGATCGGCTCTAGCTTTTCGTCCATCATTTTGCTGATGGCTTCGAGCACTTCCTTGTCCATCTCCATCACCTCATGCTGTCATTATACGGTGCCGGTATTCGGTTGTCAAGGTGCCGCCGCCCGTTGCGGTGTTCCGCTTTGGATGGTTTAATCATAACATCATGTACATGATACTTCAAGATGGCAAACTCCACAATCATGAACATGATAATTTGTTTATTTTTATCATGGACATGATTTTTGCGAATTCGTATAATATAGAATAAGAAAGTGGGTGAAATTTTGGAAGAAAAGAAAGTTGATTGGAGAAATAAGTGGCAGGCTGAAAACCAAGAAAGAATCATACTTATGACGCCAAAAGACCCGCGGAAGGGCCCGACAAAAGCTCAGATCAAGGAGGCGGCCAGAATTGCTGGAATGTCTGTCAATTCTTGGCTTTTAGAGTTGGTGAGTAAGGAGCTGTTTGGATGAGAGAACGAAAAGCAAGGCAATACAACGAGTTCGGGGAACTGGTTTATCAGGTTGGGGTACAGGGCGGAGGCTCTATGGCGGACGATGTTTCCGGCGTCAGAATGCCTGCAAACAAGGCAGAGGCACAATGCTTCAAGCTGTTGCAGGACAATGGATGGACACCAACTAAGCGAGGATGGCCGGACTTCTTCTGCATCAAGGGAGACCAGGTCTGCGCTGTAGAGGTGAAGCCAACCAAGAATTGCACACTGAAGCAGAACCAACTCGTTATCATGGGCGCACTTTCTGCGAAGGGAATTCGCTGCTTCCTCTGGTCACCTGATGGTGGATTTGAGGAAGTCATGGGCATGACGAAACCACCAGACCAGCCGTTTTAATTATCTTTACTGTATCTACAGAAATACCAGGTACATGTAGAGTACCTGGTATTTTAATTATTATATATATATTTATATAACTCCCCGTAGGGGAGTTTAATTATTATACCTGTATCTTATCTGTTCTGTACTGTATCTTTCCTGTATTGATTATTAATCCCGGTGCTTTTCAGGGAAGTAAACGGCACAATCTTAGGATGAGCAGCAATCAATAAAAGCCAGATGATGGTGAAGAAAGTACAAGAAAGAGCCATTCGGAAATACTTAAAAAAATTGAACTAAATTGGCAAAGAAATAACAAGGAGGTAATTCGGGAAAATGGGAATTAACTGTTTGTTAAACGCAAATCTAGTGTTTGCAATGGTTTTGTGGTTTTCTGTGTAATTTTTGTGTCGGTTGGCCGCCCTGGCTGCGTGTGCATCATGGCTCCGACCCGCGGCCTGCGTGGGCGTGGCTGGCCTGGGGGCATGCGGCCGGGGCTGTAGATGATGGATAACAAGGGGGGAGGGGTAGCGGAAAAACGGGCGGCCTCGCTGGGAACGGCATAGGTTATATTTCCTACATCCCCTCAACTCTCTACAGGTCAGGGGGATACCGGAAAAACGGGTGGGATATGTTCTGAAATCTGGCCTTAAAATACTATTATCGGGTACAAAACAGGGGTGCATAAAATATGCTGAACGATTTGGAAGCGATCTGTGGTAGAGTATAGATAGGCGAAAGCCTACCATCTTCTTTTCTCACCTGCGGCGGGCAGGGTGTTCCTCCAGCCCTGCCCTGACCGCGGGGCTTATAATGGGGACTAGAAACTGGGGGACCGCACCAGAGTTTCGCAATCGAAGCCGATATGCGGTGCGGTTGCCCTACCGCTTGTGTTGACGGCTGCGTTCCTACGTGGAGAGAGCAGCGGTGGGGCGATTTTGATACAAGGCGGTGAGGACATGCCGAGAGCGAAAAAAGCGGCTGGGGAGCCGGAAGCGGAGAAGCGGACGGGAGCGGGGGCAAAATATGCAACTGCGGAGGAACTGCAGGAAAAGCTGGACGCTTACTTTGCAGAGTGTGAGGAGCGCGGCGATGTCCCCGAGGAATTTTCTCTTGGCGTGTACTTGGGTGTTTCACTCATGACGCTGGATAACTGGTACAATGGCCGCCGCTGCGAATACCTGCAGGAGACGATCCAGATGGCTTATATGCGGATGTCCGCCGCTGCTGTTCAGATGGCGTACCGGAATCCGAAAGCCCCGATGCCGATCTTTGCGCTGAAACAGAAGCGGTACGGCGGATATCAGGACAAGGTGGAAGCCAATGCAGAAGTGAAAGTCAGTGTCCAGATGGGAAAGAACATGGAGGCGAGTGATTTCGCATGATGGAGTATTTGGCGTGTTTCCTGTTTGGCGCTGTGGTTGCCCTGACCGGGGTAAAGGTAGGCTCCTTCACAAATGGAGGGGAGCGGCAGGAAGCGGCGGCGAAGAAGAATCCGAACCCGCAGGCAGAAGATGACAGGGATGAGCAGCGCCGGTCCAAGGAGATCGACGAGGGCATCCAAAACCTGATGACATTTTCAGTTAATGGCAAAGATGGCTTTGATGTAGGAGGTCTGTAATGGCATCTGTGCAGGATGTTTTTGATATGGCGATCCACCTGATGGATGCGCAGAACGAGTCCACAGGCGCGACCCGTACAACAGATACGAACGAATATGCGCTTCGGACGCCAAACATCCTGAACACGCTGCTGGATCAGGTCTATCCTTACAGTGACACGTATCCGGACCTGTCGGATGGGACGAAAACCCGACCATCTCTGGTCAGTGTGACGTCTCTGGATGACTACCTGGACCTCGATGACTACATCTGCCGGAACGTTCTGCCCTATGGGTTGGCCGGATTGCTGCTGACGGAAGAGAACCCCACACAGGCGAACTTCTTCTGGCAGACATACCTGGAGAATCTGAACACGGCCAAAAGCCGTCTGCCATCCTCCGGCATCGAGAGCGTGGAGGATGTGTACGGCGGAGGCGGTGGAGACAACTACCTTTCTCGCTGGGGCGGCATTGAATACGGGTGGTTCGGCCAATGGTAGTACATGGATGGTACACCTGCCCCAAATGCCATAAGGGTATCCAGAAGGTGACGGGAAACACGGTTCTGTATGGGACGCCGGTATACTGCCGCAAGTGCAGGCGGGAGTGGTGGCCCACAATCTTCATGGGGCAGGAGATCACCGGAAATTTGCCGGAGTTCAAAATGAAATAACAAGCTAGAGCGCAAGACGCCAGAGCTGGGAATGATCCCGGCTTTGGCGTCTTTTTTGTTTTTTCTGAGCAAGACGCCCGAGACCACGGACGCTTGAAATACACGCCGCCAGACCAGGCGGGGAAAGAAGGAACCAATGGAAGAGAATACCACCGGTTTGGAGCAGGAGACCGAGACCACGGTTGACTCCTTCATGGATGGATTCGACGGGGCGGAGACTCTGGAAAGCCCGGCAGACCAGCCGGAAGAACAGGAGCCGAAGCATGAAGAAACACCTGCTGATGAAGAGCAAAAGGCGCCGGAAACACCTGCTGCTGGCAACGAAAACACTGACGCCAAACCGGGCGAAGGCGTTGAACCGGAGAAGCAGGAGGCACCGGAGGCCCAGGAACCGGAGACCACACCGAAAACCTGGACGCTGCGCCATTTAGGCGAGGACAAGACGGTCAACGAACAGGAACTGACGGCCCTTGCTCAAAAGGGCCTGGACTATGACCGGATTCACGGAAAGTATGAGGAATTCCGGCCTGTGATGGACCTGTTCAGCCAGTTTGCGAACAAGGCAGGCATGAACACCACGGACTATATTGCCCACATCCGCCAGGAGGCTAAGAGAGCCGAGGGCCTGAATGCAGAAGAGGCCAAAAGGGCTGTGGAGCTGGAGGACCGTGAAGCAACCGTTGCCGCCAAGGAAGCTGCCGAAGCGGAGAGGCAGAGGGAGCAGCGGGACGCCGAGGCCCAGAAGCAGTCCGCGGAGCAGCGCAGGATGGCGGATATTCAAGAGTTTCAAAAGACATTTCCGGATGCGGCAAAGGACCCGAAGGGAATTCCGAAAGAGGTATGGGACGGCGTGAAAAGCGGCCTTTCCCTGGTTGCCAGTTATGCCAGATGGCAGGTGGCACGGGCGAATGAGCAGGCCGCCAAGGCAGAACACAATGCTTCTGCCATCAAGCAGAACCAGAAAAATACGGAGCGGTCCACTGGCAGCATGAAGTCTGCCGGTGCGGACAACAAGAACAAGGACCCGTTCCTGGATGGCTGGGATTCCTGATTTCAGGGGCCTTCTCGCATCTGGTGAAAAGAAAGAGAGGGCCACATGGCAGTTAATTACACGATCAAATACGCAGACAAAATCGCAGAGAGATTTCACAAGGCATCCATCACGGACTCCGCCGCGGGCCACGAATATTCCTTTGTAGGAGCCAAGACCATCCGTGTCTACTCCGTGGATACTGTGCCGGAGACCGATTATAACCGGACTGCAGATGGCAACCGGTTTGGCACCCCGAAGAACCTGGGCGACACGATCCAGGAGATGACGATGAACAAGGCGCCTGCCTTTACATTTGTCATTGAGCCTCTGGATAACAGCGATCAGGCTATCGAGAAGTCGGCAGGAAAGTCCCTGCGGCGTCAGCTGGACGAGGTCACCATCCCCAACATGGACAAGTACCGGCTGAGAAAGTGGTGTGAGGGCGCCAACATCCAGTATCAGCCCTCCGCAGCGCCCACCAAGAGCACCATTGTGGAATACATCATCGATGTCAACGCACAGATGACGGACGCCTTTGTCCCAGTGGAGAACCGGACGCTATACATCCCTACGGAGTATTACAAGCTGCTGAAGCAGAACCCGGACTTCATCAATCTGGAGGGCCTGGGCACCAAGGCGCTGGCAAAGGGTGTTGTGGGTGAAGTGGACGGAACGAAAGTCGTCACCATCCCCAAGAGCTATCTGCCCTCCGGCGTGTACTTCCTAATCAAGTACAAGGGATCCAGTGTGGACCCCGTAAAGCTGCAGCAGTATGACGTGTTGCCCAAGGTACAGGGCTATGCCGGTCCTGTGGTGCAGGGCGTCACCTACTACGACAGCTTCATTCTGGCAACCAAGGGCGACGGCGTTGCGGTGTGCGGCAGTAACGCGGCTGTTCTGCCGGCTCCCACACTGTCCATCTCTGCGCACAAAGTCACGATTTCCGAACCGGGCAGCAATGTGTACAAGTACACGGTGGACGGGACCAACCCCCGGTACAGCTCTACTGCTGAGACCTATCCCTCCAGCGGCGTGACGCTGACTTCCGGCCAGGTCATGCGGTGCATCCAGATCAAGGACGGCTGCTGCGGCATGGAGGCCGATAAGGCATACGAGTAAGCAATATGGGCCCCCGCAAGGGGGCCTATTTCCCTAGTCATTCCCTGAAAGGTGAGCGCATGGCAAACAAGAGAGCACGAAACAACAGCGGAGCCGTCAATCTGGCTCTGGGAGATTTGAACCCAAAGCAGAAGCAGTTCTGTCAGGCGCGGTCTCGCTATGTTGGATACGGCGGCGCCCGTGGCGGTGGGAAGAGCCATGTTGTACGGATTAAAGCGATTGGCGGTGCGATGACCTATCCGGGAATCCGGATTTTGATTGTCCGAAAAGAATATCCGGAACTAGAGCAGACGATGATCCTGCCCATGCGGAAGCTGATTCCGGCAGAGATCGCAGCATATAACGCCACCATGCACATGTTTTTCTTCTCCAATGGAAGTGTTATCAAGTTCGGACATTATAGCAGTGGGGACGATGTGGAATATCAGGGCCAGGAATACGACTGGATTTTCATGGACGAGGCGACACAATTCACGGAATACCAGTTCCGAACACTGGGCGCCTGTCTGCGCGGTGCTACGAAGTTTCCGCGCCGGATGTACCTGACCTGTAACCCCGGCGGAGTTGGGCATATGTGGGTCAAACGCCTGTTTATCTCCCGTCAGTATCAGAACGGAGAAAAAGCAGAGGACTATACCTTCATTCACGCCACGGTGGATGATAATCCCCAGCTGCTGGAGGCGTCCCCAGAGTATGTGCAGATGCTGGACCTGCTGCCGGACGATGTGCGAGCGGCCTGGCGGTACGGTGACTGGGACGCTCTGGCTGGAACATTCTTCCCGGAGTTCCGGGCGGAGACTCATATTATCAAACCGTTCTGGAGGATTCCGGCGGAGTGGAAGAAGTACCGGGCGTTCGACTATGGCCTGGATATGTTCGCTTGCCTCTGGATTGCTGTTGATTTCGATGGGCGCTGCTATGTGTATCGCGAGGTACAGAAGAGCGGCATCATTGTATCCGAGGCGGCAAAGCTGATGCTGGACCTGACGCCGTCTTGGGAGCAGATCGAGTTTACGGCGGCACCGCCGGATATGTGGAACCGGCAGAAGGACAGCGGAAAGAGCATGGCAGAGCTGTTCATGGAAAATGGCGTTGGCATCATTCGGGCCAGCAACAACCGTGTGCAGGGCTGGATGGCAGTCAAGGAGATGCTGAAACCACTGAACAGCGAAAAGGACCGGCCGGGCCTGCTGGTGACGCAGGACTGCAAGGGGCTTTGCACGAATCTTCCGGCCATCCAGCACGACGACAAAAACCCGTCGGACTGTGCCACGGAACCCCATGAGATCACCCACATCTGCGATGCCTGCCGTTATTTTTGTGTTACCCGGACACTGAGCGCGGAGAAGCCCGCACCGCCGAAAGTGGAGGACTTCGATAGCGCCGGGATGACGGACTACGACGACGAGATGACCGGCGGAGAAATGACAGACGATTATCTGACCTATGGAGGGGGTGACTGACCTGTGGCAAGCATTTCCACATCGAACAATCTGACCATTCTGAAAATCAAGGAGTTTCTGGGGTTGAACGAAAACCAGGACGGCGACACCAAAATCAGAGTTGGAGAGCTCTCTGAGATGCGGAACTTTGCCATTACCAGGGACGGCCATCTCCAAATCCGTCCAGGTACGCAGACGGTTCTTGCCCTTCGCTCTGCCTGGGATAGCTGGGCGGACAGCCAGGAAGAAGGCGTGGAAGAGCACCCGGTATTCTGCGGCTGCTGGTATGGCATGGTGGGAGGGGAATACCATCTGCTGTGCGCATTTGGCGGTGTGATCTTCGATGTGGACATTCTGCTGGAGAGTGTAAAGGCAGTAGGGACCTGTACCCAGGACAAGACCTCCTTTTTCGGCTTTGACGAGAAGGTTTATCTGCTGAACGGCCATGAGTACAAGAGCTGGACTGGAGAATCAGAGGAGACCTTTCAGGATGTGGAAGGCTATATCCCGCTGGTACAGACAGCAACCACGCCGGAGGGCAGCGGAACACAGCTGGAGAATGTGAACCGGCTGACGGGGCTGCGGCGTGTACGCTTCTCCCCGGACGGCGAGGCGAAAGATTTTTTCCTGCCGGAGAAAGAGATCGACAGTGTGACCGCGGTAGAGGGGACAGATGTGCAGTATACCGCCGACACCGCGGCTGGAAAAGTGACCTTCAACACAGCCCCGGCCAAGGGGACGAATACTGTGACCATCACTTACAAAAAAGGCGATGGCGCCCGTGGCGATGTGACCGGGATGCACTTCTCCGAGCTCTACAATGGCTCCAACGATACCCGTGTGTTCCTGTATGGAGATGGGACGAACCGGACCATCTACAGCGGAATCAACGGAGACACCGGCCTCGCGTCGGCGGATTATTTCCCGGACCTATACGAGGCGGCCATCGGGGACAGCAACACGCCGCTGACCGCTCTTGTGCGGCATTATGCCCGGCTGCTGGCCTTCAAGCGGGACAGCGCATGGTCGATCACCTACAGCACCGTGACGCTGGACACCGGAATCACCACGCCCGGATTTTATGTGCTGCCGGTCAACCGGCAGATCGGGAATGACGCTCCCGGACAGGTGCGGTTACTGGAAAACAATCCGCTGACACTGGACGGCAGCAGCATCTACCAGTGGCGGTCTACGTCCAGTACCGGGAATATCACGGACAATGAGCAGAATGCACGGCGCATTTCAGACCGGATCGCGGCCACGATCAGCGGTTGGGCGCTTTCGGAGGTCAGAACCTTCAACAGAAAGCGGGAGCACGAATACTGGTTTTTGTGGAATGGAAACGCCGTCATTCTGAACTACGCAAATGACAGCTGGTATTACTACACCAATATGCCGTTCCAGCAGATGGTGGATGTGGAGGATGACACCTACGGCATCACGGAGGATGGAAAAATCAAGCATCTGTCCCGGCAGTATCGAAATGATGATACAGAAGAGATCGATGCCTATGCCGCCACAGGCTCCATGGACTTTGACAAGGACTGGCTGCTGAAATACTCCCCTATGCTGTTCGTTGCAATCCAGCCGGAAACCAACGCCCGGATCACAGTGACGGCACAGAGTAACCGGAGGAGCGATTACCCGGAGAAGGTTGTGGCATCCAGCTTGGCGACCTTCACCCATGCGGATTTCCGCCATTGGTCCTTCCGAACCAACCGGAAACCCCAAGTGGACCGTCTGAAGCTGAAGGTGAAGAAGGCGACTTTCTACAAGCTGATTTTCAAGAGCAAGAGCGCATCCGCGACGGCGACTGTTCTGGAGACGGACATTCAACTGCGGTATGCAGGGAACGTGAAGTAAGGAGTTGAGCAATGAAGAAGTTTGACCCGACACCGCAGAAGGTGTCTGCGGAGTATCAGGCTGGGGTCCAGTTTAACCAGGGAATCCAGCTGTATGACTGCGTGAATGTCAATGAGAACTTTTTCATTGGCAAGCAGTGGGAGGGAGTACATAGCAATGGCCTGCCGACGCCTGTTTTCAATTTCCTGAAACGTGTCGTTTTGTTTTCTGTAGCGAATGTGTCTACAGACAACCTGAAGCTCCACGCAAAACCGCTGCCCTCCAACGGGAAACTGACAGGGCAGGATGCGGAGATTTTGACAGACCTCTTGAATGACCAATTCCAGTCCATTTTCGAGTTCAACAAAATGGGGGCCTGTATCCGCGAGTTTGCCAGGAACGCCGCGGTGGATGGGGACGGCTGTCTGTACACCTATTGGGACCCTGATGTAGAGACAGGGCAGCCAAGCAAGGGCGCAATCAAAACGGAAGTTTTGATGAACACACAGGTGCTGTTTGGAAATCCCAACAGCCGAGACGTTCAGAGTCAGCCCTATATCATGATTGAACGCCGGATGCTGGTTTCTGAGGCCAAGAAGCGGGCAATCGCAAACGGCGTCAGGGAGGATGATGCGGACAGCATCACTGCTGACAGCAAGCAGAGCGGGGATAGCCGCATGGACGAACTTGGCGGCAATAAAGTTACGGTCCTGTTGCGGCTGTGGCGGGATGACGAGAGCAGAACCATCCATGGTTATGAATGCACGCAGAATCAGGAGATCAAGCCCGAATGGGACCTTGGAATCAAGCTGTATCCCATCTCCTGGATGTCCTGGGACTTTGTACAGGACTGCTACCATGGGCAGGCCATGATTACAGGTCTCATTCCGAACCAGATTTTCGTAAACAAACTGTTTGCCATGTCCATGATCTCTCTGATGATGCTGGCCTACCCCAAAATCATCTTCGACAAGACAAAGGTCGCCAAGTGGAGCAACCGGGTGGGCGCGGCCATCGCCGTCAACGGCAGCGTGGAGAATGTGGCGAAGATCATCGACCCGGCCACCATCTCTCCCCAGATTTCCCAGTTCATTGACCTTGCAATCTCCTACACGCAGCGGTTTTTGGGCGCTTCCGACGTGGCCCTTGGCGATACACGGCCAGACAACACCTCCGCCATCATTGCCCTGCAGCGGGCGGCGGCGACTCCTATGGAGCTGACAAAGCAAACGCTGCTGCAGGCCATTGAAGACCAGGGCAGGATTTACATGGAGTTTATGGGCGAATATTACGGGGACCGCTACGTGGAGATTCCTGTTGACCAGACAGCTCTAGGCGGCAACCGTGTGATGTTCACCATGCCGGGGTCTAATGGGAAGGTCTTAGCTCCGTTCGATTTTTCCAGCCTGAAAGACTACTACTTTACCGTGGACCTGGATGTGGGAGCATCCTCTTACTGGTCCGAAATCGCCTCTATGCAGACGCTGGACAACCTGCTCATGCAGGGCAAGATTTCCACAGTGGAGTATTTGAAGCGTCTGCCTGCCGGTCAGATCACAGACCGGGAGACGTTGATTGCGGTATTACAGGCAGACCAGCAGCGGCAGATGGCAATGGCGATGGGCGGCGCAGGCGGCAACTCCGGGAATGGGGGAGGCCCCGCGCCTGCCGGGCAGGAAAATCCACCGCTGCGGGGCGGCGCCGGATATGGGGCCTTGCAGCGGGTTATCAACCAGACGGGAGAAGTCCCGCAGGAAAGGGGGGCCTGATACATGGCTCTGGCGAGGTTTGAAAAGGACATGGCGATCATCTCCGCTCTGGACGATGAACCGAACGACGTGGGCGGCCTGACGGCTGCGGAGCTGAAAGCCAAATTTGACGAGGGCGGTCAGGCCATCAAACAATTTTTGAATGAGACGCTGACACCGCAGATTGACTCCGAAAAAGCTGGCCGTGATGAATTGGAAGGGCTTGTTCTGGGGCAGATTCCGGATGGAACAATCACCGTTGAAAAGATGGCTCCATCGTTCTTTACGTCCATTCTGAACACTCAAATCCAAGTAACCTACAACGGAGGTGTTTAAATGGCACAGCAGTTAGGACAGGTGGCCGTCGGCACACTGGTAAAGCTCAATGAGAATGGTTCCCCGGTGGAATTCTATGTGGCGAAGCATGATTACGAGAGCGGTTTAAACGGAGCCGGACGGACACTGTTAGTGCGGAAGGATGTTTACGAACAGCTAAGGTGGAACAATTCCAGTGTAAATACATACGCCTCCAGCGAAGTTGATAATCGGCTTAACAGCACATACAAAAGCGTGCTGGATGGAGAAGTTCAAGAGCTTATCGGCACCACAAAAATCCAATATACTCCCGGAAATGGAAATTGGGCGGTTGGGACGCTGGAGAGGGCTGTTTTTCTATTATCTCTCACAGAACTGGGAAAGAGCAGAACTACGTATGCTAACGTAGAAGGCTCTGCTTTGCCGATTGCTTCAACACTCATTAGAGTTTTATTTGGCGGAGGCCCTTTTACACAATGGACTCGGACTCCGAACACAAGTAGCGGAACAAGTGTTTGGGCGTTACAGATAACTGGTGACGAAGGTACTTTTGGCACTATCGATACAGCCGGGGTACGGCCAGTATTTACTCTCCCCGGCACATTGTTTGTCCAGAGCGACGGAAGCATCTCCAAGACGATTCCCGCGCCAAAAACTATTACTGTGCCAGTCCAATCCATGCAGGGCAACCCGATTCCCGTTTCGTGGTCCGCTGTGGATGGAGCAGATGGTTACATTTTGGAACGGAAGGCAAACACGGATGCAAACTGGACGCAGGTTTATTCTGGAGCGGGACTGACATTTAACGAAACCGCTGGAGACTGGGAAACAGTACAATACCGGGTTAAGTCCGGTGCGTACAACATCTATGGTGAATACACTATCAGCGCAATAGTTCCCGTGGCGGAATCCGCTGCCTTAGTAATCTCTGGGTCCGACAGTAGCTTGGGCACTCTTACAAATGATGTGCAGTATGTGGTGTCCTCCAGCGGAACCAGTGCTTTGACGGTTACGGAATCTGCTGGACGAACTACCCGAACGTTCACGGCAACAAACGGTGCCACCATCAAAATCCCCGTGATGGACCTGCCGACCGGCAGCGGCACGATCAAGATCACGGCATCCACCAATCCCGGAAGCGGCGTGGTAACGGTGACGAGATCGTGGACGTATACCAAGACGGCGCCGACGTTTGCCAATACCGGCAGCACGGCTCAACTGCAACAGAATGGGAAGAACATTTTCCCGCTGACACTGCTGGAGTGTGTGCGTGGGGCAGAAAGTCTGGCTCCTGGCGGGTTTGGCTTTGGGGATGCGGTGCAGAGCATTGAAACTACCAGCGCAGGAGAATCCTATGAGACATACTGCGCCAAGGTAGACGCCGTACTGGACGGGATGCCTGACAAGACCGCAAAACTGGTGCTGGCCTATCCGCCTGCGGTGTACGGCAAAGCGGGTACTACGATATCGCTCTTATATAAGGGTGACGCCAACTATGCAGTGCTATCCAATATCGGCAGTGCAGACACGGCGCTGTGCGGATGGCGGATGATACGATTAAAAAAATCATCGTCAGAGCCGTCTGCTTGGCAGCCGTTTGAGTGGGAGCATCCCCCCATGCAGTTGGGCGTCGAGTACCGCACCGTGGAGCGATACAACGGCAAGCCGGTGTATGTCAAAGCGGTGAACTGCGGCATGTTGGTTGGGGATAAATCCGTGGAGCATGGAGTAGCTAATATGAAAGCCTGCATTGAAGTCAATGGTTGTGCCGGCCCACAGAACTTGGTCGGGAACGCAAGTACTGGATCAATTACTGTTGACTCGTCTGTCATTAAAACTGTGGTGTACAGCGATATTCCACATGAAGATTCCATCGTGATTATCAAGTACACCAAAACCACGGATTAAGGAGGCACCATGAAGATCATCAAATACCAGCTGGCGACAGAGATCAACCACGGCACCCCCGAGGAGCCGGACATCGAGACGGTGCTCTCCGGTGTTAAGAGAACCTACACGGAGGCATCTTACGCCATCGCCCAGGCGGAGGCGTATCAGGGGCAGATTACCGTGGAGGACGATGGACAGCCGGAGCCGGAACCGGGAGCCGAGGACATTACTCTTGATATGCTGGCAGACCATGAGGAACGCCTGTGTATGTTGGAACTCACCACAACCACTGTATGACAGGAAAGGAGCAGTACCATGACAACTGTATACAATCTTTGCAAGCTGCTGATTGACCGGGGCCGCACTGACGGCCTTCAGGAGAAGATGGACGTGTATCTCGCGGCCGACAGACTGACCCCGGAGGAATACAGCGCCCTCAGTAAGATGCTGACTGCGGAGGCGGCAGAGTAAGGAGGCCCTAATGGACGAGAAGTGTATTCTGGACCCGCAGAGGGACTGCCTGGGCCTCCAGAAAGCTAATATGCTGGAGAAGCAGATGTCGGAATGGCGGGAGGCATCCCGCAGCACCCACAAAGAACTCTTTGACCGGATGCGGGAACTGGAAAAGGCGGAGGCCGCCCGGAATGAGCAGTACGACAATATCATGGAGAAGCTGGACCGGCTGATCGCATGGCAGGAGGCCGAGCAGGCCAAGCCGAAAAAGCGGTGGGAGGCCATCGTGGACAAGTCCGTGTGGGCGGTTCTGGCGGCTGTGATTGCGTTTGTTTTGGCCCGCATTGGGCTGTAAAAAAGCGACGCCCCCGAAGGAGCGCCGCGAGTGCCCCGATATGGAAAAAAGTAAAACCACATCAATAAGGAGGGGGGCACACCTGCATCTTACATCATCATCAACCGGCGGTCAAGCCGGAAATTTGAAAGGAGCTACCAATCATGAACAAGACCATCAATAACATCATCGATGACTTCAAGAGCGGCAAGATTACTGTGGAGGATGCCAACAAGCTGCTGGTTGAGGCTGGCGCCGGATTCTCCCTGAACCCCGAAAAGAACCCCGATGGCGGATGGACCGAGGCAGAGATGGCGGAGGGATTCCTTCCCGGCGAGGAAAAGGAGCCTCTTCCGGACAAGGTAGACATGGGCCGAAATCAGGCGCTTGCCGGACAAGTGGTTCGCCAGAATACCAAGCGCGGAAAGTTTGATGTGACCTATGATGCAGACGGTTATGCCGTCAAGGCCATCCGAGTGTAATCGGGAGGTCTGATATGGACATTTCCTCTCTTGGCATCACCGGAGTGGCGGCTATCACCGTCATCTGCCTGCTGATTGGGCAGGGCGTGAAAGCGTCCTCTCTGGACAGCAAGTTCATCCCTATCATTTGCGGTGTCTGCGGTGCTGTGCTGGGTGTGGTAGGTATGTTTCTCATGCCTGACTTCCCGGCCACGGACTACATCACTGCGGCGGCTGTGGGCATTGTGAGCGGTCTGGCTGCTACCGGAGCCAACCAGGTAATCAAGCAGCTGGGAAGTGACAGTAAATGAGCTACACGATAAAGGAGCAGCTGGCGAACTCCGGGAACTATGGCGGTTCCCGGAATGCCAGCCAAATCCGGTATCTGGTGTACCACTACACCGGGAATGACGGGGACAAGGCGGCAAACAACGCCGCGTACTTCCAGCGGAACATCGTCAAGGCCAGTGCCCATTACTTTGTGGACGATACCACCGTATATCTGTCCGTCCCCGATCTGAAGATTGCGTGGTCCGTCGGCGGCAGCAAGTACGCCAACGCCGACAAGACTGGCGGCGGCACCATGTACGGCGTCATCACCAATACCAACTCTATCAGCATTGAGATGTGTGACACCATCCGGAACGGTGTCTATCAGGCCAGCGAGGCAGCCCTTGCCAACGCTGCCGCTCTGGGCCGGGAGCTGATGGAGAAGTATCACATCCCCATTGAGAACGTGTACCGTCACTTTGACGTGACTGGGAAGCACTGCCCGTCGTACTTGGTGAACGCCCAGAAGTGGGCAGAGTTCAAGAAGAGACTGGAGGTCAAGATCATGGACAATACACCCAGCGGCGCCCACAAGGAGGGCGTGGAATGGGCCGTAAAGAACGGCATCCTGACGGGCAACAGCGAGGGAGACCTGATGCTCTCCCAGCCCGTTACCCGGCAGCAGATGTGCACGATGTTGCATCGGCTTTGGGAGCTGATCGAAAGGACGTGAAACTGTGGCAACTGCCCGTGTCAGATTACCGGATAGCCTGGATGGCCTTATGCGCTCCGAGATGGAGACGGCCATCCGGGAAGCTAATCTTGGGAACGACGATACGGACATTGCCCGGCGCTACCTGATCGACCAAGTCCCGCAGATCGACATTGCAGCGGAGTTCGGCTGGGAGCGGTCAACCATCTCTTATCGACTCAAACGGATTCTCCGCAAAGTTGAAAGCACAGCTCAAAAACTACATTTCACATAATTTCACCTAAACCCCGCTTGGGAACCACCCAGGCGGGGGCTTTTTTTGCGAAAATATCATCAGGAGGACGTAAGGAACAAGGGCTGGTACACGTCGCCGCCCTCCTTGCGGCCTCCTGATTTCAATGATAAGGACGTGTTTTAAGTTGATTCTGAATGGTTCAGAACTGGTGGCCCGGTTGGTGGCCTGTGGCTTCACGGAGTCCACAGCAAGAGACACCTGCGAGAAGTATGCGGCGGAGGGAGATTTCTCCGGATTGGAACGGTTTATCCGGCAGAATGAGCTTTTGTATGACGACCGAAAGCAATATGTTTGAATTTTACAATCCGAACCCCTACGAGAAAAATGTGGGGGATTGCACCGTCCGGGCCATCTCGAAGGCGCTGGAGCAGGACTGGTACAGGACATATCTTGGCCTCTGCATTGAGGGCGCTGTGAGGGGTGATATGCCAAGCGCCAACGCCACATGGGGCGCTTACCTCCGGCGGCATGGCTTCCGGCGGGACATGGCGCCCGAGGATATGACCGTGGCGGAGTTTGCGATGGGGCATCCAAACGGGACTTACATTCTGGCCCTGTCCGGCCATGTGGTATGCCTGCAGGATGGTGTGATCTACGATACATGGCACAGTGAACACGAAACTGTGCTGTACTACTGGCAGAAAGGATGACGTGAGATGCCGAACTATCCCTATTACTATCAGCCGTACCAACCGTATCAGCCGCCTATGGCGGACCAGCTGACGCAGCTGCGGCAGTCCTATCAACCCATGCAGCAGCCGCAGCAAGCCCCGGCATCTCCGTCTATTGTGTGGGTGCAGAGCGAGATGGAGGCGGCAAATTATCTGGTGGCGCCTAACTCTGCCGTTACCTTGTGGGACAGTAACGCCCCAGTGGTCTATCTCAAACAGGCGGACGCGAGCGGGAAGCCGTCCATGAAGATATATGACCTCGTGGAACGCAATCAGCGGACTGCACAGGCCCCGCAGGCTCCAACGGTAGAGTATGCGCCCCTGTCCCGCTTGGAAGCGTTGGAGGCCCGCCTGGATGCGCTGGCGGCAAAAGATAAGGAGGATGCAGAATGAACCCGTTTTATCAGGCTATGGGCGGCAACAGACAGCCCAACATGATGCAGCAGTTTCAATCCTTCATGCAGCAGATGCGGGGCAAAGACCCCAACGCCATGATACAAGAGATGGTATCCTCTGGACGCATTTCCCAAGATCAGCTCAACCAAGTCCAGAATCAGGCCCAGCAGATGCAGGGCATGTTTGAGGGGATGCGGGGTATGTTTGGGAAGTGAAGAAGTGAACTTCACTTTCCGCAGAATGTGAAGTGAATTTGCAAAGTGTACTTACCATTTCCAAACCATTTATTAAACCATTTCAAACCATTAATCAAAATCCCGGCCGGGTTTTGAAAATAAATCTACAAAGGAGATAACACAATGAGTCTTTCTTCTGACGGCGCTGTGATGACCATGCCCGTGACTCCTGCCTACCAAGGCGGAAACGGCGGTTTCGGCGGCTGGGGCGGCGATTGGGCCTCCTGGATTATCCTGTTTTTGATCTTTGGTATGTTCGGCTGGGGCGGCTATGGCGGCGGCTGGGGTGGTAACTCCGGCAATGGCCTGGGCTCTCCCTCCGGTCAGGGCTGGGCCACCAGGGCCGACATCAACGAGGGCTTCGCCCTGAACGGTCTCCAGAACGGCCAGACCTCCATCCGGGATGCCGTGAGCAACGGCTTCCATGGCGTGGATACCGCTGTGTGCAACCTGGGCTATCAGACGCAGGCGGGCTTTAACGCCCTCGGCGCCCAGCTGGCGCAGTGCTGCTGCGATACTCAGCGGAGCATTGACGGTGTCCGCTATGACATGGCTACCCAGGCTTGCGATACCCGCAACACCATCCAGTCCAGCACCCGCGACATCATCGACAACGCCAATGCCAACAGCCGCGCGATCCTGGACTTCCTGACCCAGGACAAGATCGCTACTCTGACGGCTGAAAACCAGAGCCTGAAGTTCCAGGCTTCTCAGGCGGCGCAGAATGCTTTTATTACCGCTAACCAGGAAGCGCAGACTGCCGAGCTGATCCGCCGCATCAATCCCATGCCTGTCCCGGCCTATCAGGTGCCCAATCCTTATGCCGGATGCGGCTGCAATCCCTGTGGCTGCGGCTGCTAAAACCCAATACATCAACTTGTAAGAAAGGCTTACATGTTCGGCCCCGTGCCGATTTTGAACCATGCGGCGGGGCAACAGCCTCGCCGCTATCTTTTTGAAAGGAATGAAGTTTATGGCTGAATACAGCAACAGCGCAATCGTAACCGTTGCCGCTGGTCAGAACGTGCCTTTTACTGAGGAGGCCAACACGGGCAAGCCCTGCATTGTGCATCGGGAAGGCGCTGGGCTGGTGACTCTTCGCGGGCTTACGAACCAGTGCCGCGCGAAATTCAAAGTCTCCTTTGGAGCGAATATTGCTATCCCTACTGGTGGGACCGTGGAGGCCATCACGGCAGCGATCTCCATCAATGGTGAGGCGCTGAACGCTTCCACCGCTACCATCACCCCGGCTGCCGCAGAGGATTTCTTCAATATTTATGTTTCCGCTGTGGTAGATGTCCCTCGCGGCTGCTGCGTCACTGTCGCCGCAAAGAACACCAGCACACAGCCCATCCTCGTTGCCAACAGTAATTTTATTGTTGAGCGCATCGCGTGAAAGGAGAACCGATATGGAATATCTGTATGACCTGAAAGAAAAGCTCTGCAAGGAGCTGGAGGAATATGCCCAGAAAAGCAACATGAACGCCGGGGACCTGGAGATGGTCCACAAGCTGACGGATACCATCAAGAACGTGGACAAGATCATGATGCTAGAGGAGGGCGGTTACAGTCAGGCAGCCGACATGGACTCTCCTTCCAGCTATGCCAGAGGCTCCAGCTATGCCAACCGTGGCAAGCACTATGTCCGGGGCCACTACAGCCGGGACGGCGGCTACTCCCGTGACGGGCGCGGCGGATACAGCCGCGACGGCTACTCCCGTGCCCGCGGTTATTCCCGCAGTGAGGCGAAGGACTCCATGATGGAGCAGCTGGGCGCTATGATGGAGGATGCATCCAATGACCGGGAGCGGGAAGCGATCCGGATGTGCATGGAGCATCTCAATCAGGAATAATTCCCACAAAACAAGGGGGCCGCTTGCATAGCGGCCCCTTTTGTTGTATAATTGTTGTACAACTTGATAACAAGCTAGAGCGTTCAGCGCCAGAGTTCGGAGTGATCCGGGCTTTGGCGCTTATTTTTTTTGAAATTGAGGTGAAATTGATATGGCAGCTGCAGAGGAGTCTATCCGCGGGAAAACCAGACCGGATATGTCCAGAAACGAGGGACTGGCTGGGCAGACGGTCACGAAGGGAGACTATGAATATACCTACGATGATAATGGGTATGCGAAAAAGGCCATCAATGTCAAAAACAGACAGGAACGGGAACAGGAGGGGTATGGTGGAGGCGGATATTCCGGAGGCGGAGACTCTTCCTATTATGACTCTCTCCAGCCCACGGACCTTTCTGGATACCTGAATGACATGTACAAAGCCTACACGGACGCACAGCTGGCGGCTCTGAAATCGGCATACGAACAGAATTTGGCAGGCCTGCAGGCGGACGCGGAGAAAATTCCCGGCATTTACCAAGGCGCCCGGAATGAAGCGGCGTCTCAGAATGATATTGCCCGGATGGCCTTTAATGAGTACGCAAACGCACGAGGTTTGAACACCGGAACCAGCGGGCAGGCGGCTCTTGCAAACTCCGCTGTGCTGCAAAGCAACCTCACGGACATCTCCACAAAGGAGTCTGATGCCATTGCGGAAAACGCCCTGCAACAGCAGCAGCTGGCGATTGAATACCGCAACGCGGCGGTGCAGGCGCAGGCGGAAGGGAACTACCAGATGGCCCAGGCCCTGTACAATGAGTATGTACGGCAGGACAACGCCGCCATGCAGACGGCACAGCTTGCCCAGGAGCAGGCCAACTGGGAAGCGCAGTTCAACGCTGGAAACAGCCAGTGGCAGCAGCAGTTTGACGCTTCCCAGCAGGAGTATCAGGACAGCCTTTCGGCACAGAACCGGGAATATGCCTATAATCTGGCGATGACGATGCTGGCGGCGGGCGTGATGCCGGACACCAACACTCTGAATGAGGCTGGGATTTCCACAGCCGACGCGCTGAATATGCGGCTTGCTGCAATGTCTACTGGTGGTTCGGGCGGCGGGAGGGAAAGCCCTGAAAGAAGCTCTGATGTGGATGTGCCAAACGAAAATGAACCGGGGTTGGTATCTCCTTCCGGCAACCTCCATAAAGCTGATCGGGACACAACCATCAAAAATGCCATTGCTTCTGGGAAACTCGGCGGAGGCGGAATCTCTCCAAACGAATTTAACGCACTAGGCAAATCCTTGGCGGCGCAGCTGGCTTCCGGTAATGAAAATACCGCTTTGGGGAATGTCACAAACAGATGGGGCGAATTGTCCGCTTATCAGAAGCAACAACTAGCCGATCTGTTCGCCAAATATGACATTTCGTTGTCTAATTAAAGAGGTGAAACCATGCCGACATTTAAAAGGATCAGCACAGGTGAGACACTGACATACGACCCTGATCCGGTAAGAAGCCGTCCGAATGTTGAGGCGATTACGACCAAGCCGAAAACAAAGGCCGGAAAGAATACCATTACCGGCAAGATCAGCGGCACGGCAAAATCTCAGCGGAAAGTTGCCGAAGAAAAGACGAAGCCGGATACGCTTCTAAATATCCTGATGCGAGACACCGGGCACATCAGTGAAGTAGTGGACAGCACCACCGGGCAGGTGATCTCCACCCCGGAGGCGTCCCGTGGTGGAAGTATGCTCAAAGGCGCTGCACAGGGCACGGCGGCGGACTTTACGAGTACCGGAGGGACCTTCCTGGACCTGCTGCGTTCTTATGATACTGCTGGCAGCTCCTACACCCGGCGGGCCAACCAGGAGGAAGAGAATGCAGCCCACTACCGGGAGATGTTGGAGCGTGGGACGCTGGATGATGGAACACCTATCACAGCATCCATGCGGCAGCAGTTGGAGATGCTTGCCTCCCGTGCAGACAGCCGTTCTACCGGATACCATGACGCAGCTGTGAAGCAGCACGCCCCCATTGCACGGGCCACTCAGGCCGTGTATGATACGGCGGACCGTCTTGCGGCCCAGTCGGCACAGAACATCGCGGAGGCAAAGGAGGGGCTTGGAAGTGTCGGTCAGTTCGCGGTGGACGTGGGTGTGGCCGGGACGCAGTTGGCGGGCGACGCTCTTCTGGCAGCTCTCACTGGAGGGAGTGCGCTTGTTCCAATGGCTGTCCGTGGCTTTGGCTCCGGGACGCAGCAGGCCCGGCAGGAGGGGGCGACGCTGGGGCAGCAGGTGGCCTATGGCGCGGGGAGCGCGGCGCTCAGTGTAGCGACAGAGAAGATCGCCAACGTGGCCGCCCCACTTCGGCGGACCTTTGGTTCCGGTGTCCTGGACAATGCTATCACAAAAGCAACCGGACGCCTGGGCCAGAGTGCGGCTGGACAAACGGTCCTTTCCGCATTAAGCGAAGGTGGAGAGGAAGTTGTGGAAGCATTGGTCCAGCCGGTGCTGCAGCGGATCACCTATGATAAAACCGCCCTGCAGCAATATCAGGACCCGGACTATCTGGCAGACACCATTTATCAGGGCCTGATTGGAGGCGCTTTGGGTGGTGCGCTTGGAGCTGCTGGAAGCATTGGCCGCAGAAACACCGAAAATGCCCAGCGCCGGGCCACAGATGCCGCAGGAACGGCGCAAACGGAAACTGCACCCGTTTCCACTACCCAGCAGACAAGCCCGACACAGAGCATTACAGCGCAGAATACCCCCGCATCTACGTCAGTAGACACGGGGGATGGTGCAGGAACAACACCGGGCACTGTCGACACCGTGACAGACGGGCGGGCCTCTCAGGGCGTTCCTACACCAACCATACAAGAAACCGCGCCAGAAGTCAATCCGGCGGACGCCGCAAATTCCGTCGGTGCTGCGGCCGCTGGATTTACAGGTGATACGGAGCGGGGCTTTGCCCGCAATGTTTCTACCGACCAAAATATGGCTCCAGAGCTAAGGGAGAGCTTTCGGGAGGACCCTGAGATGTACTTCCGGCTGGGGAACCAGAAAACGCTTGCGAAAGCGCAGGAGATTTTCGATGCCGGATTTGAAAGCGCCCGGTCCACCTTGGAGCAGGCTATCGGACAGGCGCAGGCGGGGCGGAAGTTGCCTCCAGAGATGGTTCCGCTGTCCCGCATGGTTGCAAATCAGCTTGCCAGAAACGGGGATGTATACAGCGCCAGAAAGATTTTGAGCGATATTTCCGTTGAGCTGACACAGGCGGGCCAGTTGGGGCAGGCCGCGGCCATTATGCGGAATACCGACCCAGCGACAAAGACCATGACGATTGACAAGCTGGTCCAAAATCTCCAGAAACAGCTCTCCAATCAGGGAGTAGACCTTCAGGTAGACAGCGAACTTCTGGGGGCTTATGCAAACGCTGAAACAGATGCGGCCCGGGATGCCGCCCTGAATGCCATCGAGCAGAATATCGCAGATCAAATCCCTTCTACACTTCTTGATAAGTGGACCGCCCTCCGGTATGTCAATATGCTTGGAAACCTCAAAACGCAAGTTCGCAACCTTACCGGAAACGTCGGTATGAAACTTATCAACATGGCAAACAACACGGTCGCTTCCTGGATGGAGTCTATTTCCAGTAAGGCGAGCGGTGGGAAGATCAACAGAACCAGGTCTGCCATCGTTGGGAAGGACCTGAAACGAGCGGCCAGAGCGGATTTTGAGAATGTGCGGCAGGAGGCTCTTGGAGACGCAAAGTTCAGCGTGGAGAATCCATCTGCCAACGCCTTTTACCAAGGCGTAAAAGAAAAGCAGCGAGTGTTCAAAACCGGGCTGCTTGAAGCTTACCGCAAGGCAACTAACTGGGCTATGAACAACGAACATTTTGGCGATGAAGCCTTCATCCGGTCTGCCTATACCCGCTCTCTTGCCGGGTACCTGAAAGCGAACAATGTGACAGCGGAACAGTTCAGTGACGAAAGCTGGAGAAATGGACACCGGGAGTTTGTGGATCAAGCCAGGGAATTTGCTGTAAAGGATGCTCAGGAGCAGACCTTCCGGGACCATAACACGTTTTCCGACTGGATTTCCCGCATTGGACGGAGACCGGACACTCCCAAGGCAATCCAGACACTTTCCGCGGGTATGATGCCATTTCGGAGAACGCCTGCAAATGTCCTTGTTCGTGCAGAAGAATATTCTCCTCTTGGACTTCTGAATACGGCATATCTCTCCGCGCAAAAGGCGGCATCCGAAACGAACCTGACAGAAGCGAGAGGACCTGGTATAAAGGGAATGGCCGGAGAATTCGCCCGCTCCGGGCAGGACGTTACCGCAAACGACATCATCAACAGCCTTTCCAAATCCCTCACAGGAACCGGGATTTTTGTCCTTGGAATGGCCCTTGCAAATATGGGACTTTTGCGCGGAGGCCCGGACGATGACGAGAAACAGGCGGAATTTGACGAGCTGACCGGGCATCAGGACTATTCCATTGAACTGCCAAACGGGCTTTCCTTCACCATTGATTGGCTGACCCCTGCGGCAATGCCGCTTCTTATGGGCGCACAACTGGAAAAAATCCGGGAAGATGGAGATGTCACGCTGAAAGACTTGGAAACGTCCCTGCTTTCCATTGCGGATCCCATGATTCAAATGTCTATGCTGCAAGGCGTCAATGACACAATGGACAGTATCAAGTTCTCAGATGATAACTTGGGACAGATCGCCGTCTCGACGGCGCTTGACTACCTCACACAAGGTCTGACAAATACCCTTGTCGGGCAGGTGAGGCGGTCTATCAGCGGTGATAACACAATGACCTATGTGGACAAGAACAGCATTATTCCGGACTGGCTGCAAAGAGAGCTTGGGTCCGCCTCCAAGAAGTCTTTTACGCCAGCATATAACCAGGTGCCCTATATCGACGCGTGGGGCCGCACAGAGGAAACCGGAGACTTTTTTGAAAGGCTGGTTAACAACACACTCAATCCCTCTTACATCTCTCAAATCGACGTGGACGATGTGGAGCAGGAGCTTCAACGGGTCTATGACGCCACTGGCGAGAGCGTGTTCCCATCCAGAGCGGAAAAGAAGATCACCTATGCCGGAATCGAAAAAGAGCTTACCGCCGATGAATACACCAGATATGCAACATTGCTTGGGAAAACCCGGTATAACGCACTTTCTTATGCAATGGACTCCCCATATTATAAGGATTTGACAGATGAAGAAAAAGCAGGCGTTATTTCTGATATATATAAGTATTCAAATGGTGTGGCCAAGAAATCCATTATGCCGAGCTATGAGCCTGACAAATGGATTTTAAGTGCTGAGGAAGCGGATAAAAATGGGATTAAAGCAGGGACATTCATTTACTATCGAAATCGGCTGCAATCGCTCAAGGATGGCGGGATGAACACCAGCGAGGCGAATTCCGAACTCCGAAATGAACTTTTGGATGATGACCGCCTGACAGCAGCGCAAAAGACGGATTTGGACAACTGGATTATCAACGATCTTACGGTTATCCCCAAAGACGTTAATGTTGACTATTCTTCCCCGGAGACATTTACCATCACGCAGATGTCCGAAGGAGCGCAGAAACGGTGGAACAACATCAAAAACCGCTTCGGCATTGATGCCGACACCTACCAAGCCACATGGAAAATCTACCAGAACGACGATCTCAATGCAGATCAGAAGCGGGCGCGGATGACAGAGTATGTTGGCGGCAACGCTTCGGCTCTGTATAGGGAGTTTGGGAAAAGGCTGGATTAAAAGAGAAGCCCCGCCAGACGGCGGGGCCTTTTCTCACTGTTTGGAGATGATCGTTTTCAGAACCGGAACAACGCTTTCGTAGTATCGGAAGGACGGGACTTCCTTTCCGGGGCAGTTCTTGGCAACGTCATTGACCCATGCCCCGTACTGCTTCGTTTTCAGGTGGTTCCGGTTGGCGATCATCCCGACCTTGTTTGCGGAGATTCCCAGTTTTTCGCCGATCTCCTGCGCTGAGTAGGTCTTTTCCCCGATATAGGGCAGGGGGAGCAGGTATTCCCCGGTCAGCTCCTTGGTAGCGTGGGCCTGGAGAACCTGTCTGTAAGTACCGTCATACTCCTTCGCCAGACGCTCCAGAAGCTGGGCCTTACGGACGCGGATGCTCTCCATCTGGTAGTCGGTCATAGGCTTAGCTGTGTAGTGGCCCGTCTTGCGGATGCTAGGCAGTACTTCGGAAGTCACCCAGCGCTTGAACTTTTTCGCTCCGGGGAGTTTACTGGATAGCACAAGCGAGTACAGGCCCGATTCGTTGATGACGGTCATTCCGCGTGGCGTTTCAAAACTGTCGTTTTGGCAGTTTTGTTTGTCCTCGTCATCAACATGCTTCTTCAATGCGCCAAAAGTATCGCTGTACCCAAGCGCAAGAGCCACGTCTTTCCCGACCAGCCACGGCTCTCCGTTGATTTCCACGGTGCGGACTTTTCCGAATTCGGGATTGTTGAAAACTTTCAGTTCGTTCATTGTGATACCTCCATAGATTTCTTTTTCATGGTGTTTTTGACACTGCGCTGGCCTTTCAGAAAGCCGTAGTTGAAAGCAAGTACCGTTGCGCTGAACAACCCTTCGCTTTGCGATACAATGGCCTCCAGTTCTCCCGTATCCATGCCATAGCGTCCGGTTTTCACCTTCTCAAGCATGTCAATGAATGCCCGTGGCTCCATCTTCATCTCAGTCACCTCCCTCCCCGTCGTAGATGTTGCCGATGATCTCACAGTAGTATGCCGTCTCCACGCTCCTTCTGCGCCAGTCATGTGCCATCTGGAAAATCGCATTATTTTCGTTCCACTCTACTGTGTATATTGAGTTCTCGTGCGGGTCATAGACGTTGTCCCCCTCAAAAATCCGCTTCCCATTCTTATCTTTCAGGCCGGTGTACTGGCAGACCGTGGAGGGGTCAACCTCAATCGGTACAACATTATCGCCCATTGAAATTTCAAATGTTCGTGCGTTCCTGCGACTGTAAGTCTTATTTTGAAGGATAAATGCCCCACTGTATTCTCCCCAGTACGGGAATCCTTCCACCCATGCACCATCACTCAGCCTCTTGGCTTTGAAAAGGATTTCTCTCATTGGGCACCTCCGATGATCTCGTCAAGGGTATATACCTGACCCTTTTCAACAGACGGGAACAGATGTCTGGTGATTACTTCTCTCTGAAAATATGTGCCGTCTACAATTTCCAGGCACTGCGTCCATGCACCATCGTATTTTATTGCATTGATCTCCGGGAGCAAAACTTTGATCGCCTTTGCCCTCTCCACCTCCTGCTCCGTCCAGTGGGGCTTGCGGATGATGCGGTCGGGGTGGTTGATGGCTAAATAAATGACATCATCAACACATCGTTTATCATCATCAGATACAACATGACCTTTTTCATCCACATGCCAATCTAAGCAGTTCCCGTAAACATTAAACCGCTCTCCCACCTCAACCCCCAGCACCTCGCAAATTCTCGGCTTGTCCATGGTGGCCTCCTTCCTTTTCACCCAATTTTTGCACTCTTCCTGCGGGTCAAAGTCCTTCTCAATTTCACACCCAATGCAGTTAAAACAAGTGCGTGGTTCATCATCCTCCACCACCTCATAGCCCATCAGGCGGGCGGCTTCGTGAGGGTTGGCTCTTACGTATTCATGACACGGCCTCTTTGTCCCTGCGTATTGCTGCACGGGTTCCCGAAGCTTGCAATAGTCGCAATCTTTTTTGCTATCGCAAAACTGCTCTAATGCCTGTTCAATGGTAAGTGCGACTTCGCCCGTCTTACTCCGAAACTTCATGGTTGTCCTCCCTTCGCTGGCCCTCACTACAAAACTTAATCCGCAAACTGGTGCGCATGAATGGTGCATCATAAGCTGGACAAGCTGTTGTATTTTTATGTTTGCATTCTTGGCACCTGACCACAGGCACGGCGTCAATGGTGGGGGCATGACAAATCAAATTAAGAAAATTACGGTTACAGTTACGTTCAATGCCAGTTGACCCTTTATATTGTTTCTCAACTTCGTCATAAATCGTGTCAACATCAGCTAACCTCATGCTCGTCCTCCTTGTCCATGCGAGCGCCACAGTTGGGACAGTAGTCGGTTGCGGTCGGCGTTGGTTGGTTTAAGAGCCTTCACTCCATGCGGGCACTCCATTCCATCAGGCAAGCAGCACTTTGGCTGCGCATTGTATTCGCACTCCTCAAATTCATAGCACTCAAACATTGGCGTCCTCATCTCCCTCCGGCGGGCGGCGGGGATATTGTTGACCAGCGCCAGGAACTCGTTGTAAGCCTCTGCACCGGCCATCTCCCGCATGGAAAGCTGCTCTGTTCCAGCTGTCAGCGCGCCCATCAGGGCCGCCCTCTCGATGTACTCCTTCATTCCTCAGCCCTCCGGTTCCACTTTTCTGCCGCTATTTCCTCGCTATAAAAACTGTCGCTGGAAAAATCACACCCGTGGCACCAAATAAAGCCCGTTGTAGTGTCCTCTAAGAGTTGTTCTTCATCCGGTGTAAATGCTACATTGTTACTCCCACAAAACGGGCATTTCTTTAATTTAACCATCCCGCTCCCTCCGTAGTGCGGCCTCTTCGCGGGTCAGGAAAACAGTTTTTCCGAAATCTTCAGGTATCAAATAACCGTTCCAAATCGGATATGTAATCTCTCCATCTGCGTTAATTTGTACGCCATCAAGACGGCTCACGCTCGGGCAGTCATCACCTATGCGCCACTGATAGATAGTTTGATCTGGCTTTGCAGGCAGCACCATGCACCGCCCCTCATCGTCAGCCTGTTTGAGTTCGCGGAGGCGGTCAATGGGGCCGAGCTCCTTGTAGGCATTAAGCTCATGCAGCGCACAGGCGATTTTTGCCATATCCACGGCAGAGAGGATTTCCTCCGGCTCCAGCCCCGTGCCCTCGTAGGCTGCGAGGCGGTCAACGGCTTCTCCGCTGTATTCGGTGTCGCCAATTTTGAGCCGCCATTTCCCGCCGTCAAAGTATGTCAGCCGCTTCATGTCAGTCTTCCCCCCATGCTCTGCCAATCATTTTATCCAGACCATTTGCAGCCTCAATCGCCGCATCCCGCTCCCGCTTCACCTGCTCCAGCTCGGCCCGCAGCTGCTCGATGGTTAGCGGCTCGTTCGGCGGGGACAGGGCGGTGATTGCCATGTCGATGGCTTCATTGATTTGCTCCCAGGTGTATCCATCACCGGGGATGGTGGTTTTCCGCTTCAAAATCGTTACAGCCTGTTTCCTGTCCATCCTCACCCCTCCTTTCCTGGCGGCTCCGGAAGGGGCATCCAGAAAAGCGTTTTCTGCTCGTCCTGAACCAAACCATCCCACTGCCAATGCGGATTTGCGTCAAAGCAAAAATAGGACGATGTGGTAATAAATCCCGTCATGGTGTCTGCATAACCGACGAATACCAAAACCGGCCGCTCGTCCGTTGGCAACCTCTCCTCCGCGCTCACCCACTCGTTCGGCAGGGTGAGGGTGGGCATCTCCAAAGCGGCCCGAATCCCAGCAACAAATCCCGCATCATAACCAAATACACGCTGTACACTAAGCTCGTCTGCGTATTTTTCTTTTAAGGCATCCGCATCAATCGCCCTTGCCATCGTTCAGCGCCTCCTCAGTCGCAATCATCTCGATTACCGGAACAACCTCAAAATCTCTGTCCCATGAAGAACAGCCGCTTCTGGCTTGTGCTTCGGAACGATATGTCTTGACAGAAACATCTTTCACTTCAGTAATCGGGCGGAAACTGAAATGTTTGGAAAGCCCACACCAAACCTCAGTTCGGTTCCTTCGCATAACTACATACCGTCTGCGCTCAATCCGCATCGTTCAGCGCCTCCCTTTCGACTTATGAAAAACCAATTTCAGCAGCCACAGGACCAACCATATCCCAGTGGCAACGGACAAAGAAAACTCGATGGAAAAGCACATTGTGATGAGCTTGATAATTCCGACTGTAAATGCCCAACTTATTGCGTAGCCAACAATCAAGCCAATGATAAGAATTAACCCTTTACGCATCGTTCAGCGCCTCCAATCTCTCCATCACCATCTCCACGGCCTCATCCGTCATGGGAGCGCCGCAATGAGAGCAAAAGTTTGTAGTTTTCCCGTTCCATTCTCCACATCTGTTACAAATAATTCGGTGTGTTCCGCTGGGCCATTTATCCCGTTTCCATTCGCCCCTCCACACCTTCTCCACCTGCTCCCGGCTGACGGGGCGGAGGGCCTTTATTTTTACCTTTTCCAGCTCAATAGCTCTTCCCCGTTGCCGTTTCCCATAGTAGTGAGGTGGCACACTTTCTAGGTGCCTGATTCTGTCCTCACAGCTCTTGATTGCAGCCTCTCGCCGCGTCATGCTCATTGCACCCCCTCCAGCATCTCCATCTCCTCCGCTCAACCTTCCTTGATACGAACAGGCATAACCATCTTAATGTCCTCCTTATTGGTACGGAGAAGAATCGGCTCAATATTGCTGCGAAATTCTAAAATGACCGGTTGCCTAAAACTGCCGTCAGCAGAGACTTTCGCCGCTTGCAATGCAGACAGAAGGTAATTCCCATTGAAGCCAATTCGATACTTTACCTCGCTGGTTGGGATTGCCTTTTCCCATTCAAATCCGCTGTCCTGCGGCTGGATATATCCGAACGAGAACCCACCGCACCGGATTACAGCCTCTTTCCCATCCTCGGTCAGAGAGATGGTTGCATACTGCTTATTGCGGAGTTTGGTATTGCTCTTAATGAACGCCACAAAGTCCTCGTCGCAATCACTGATAACGGAATGTTCTACAGACATCCGATATCCGTCAACGGCCATTGCCACGACCTGATTGTCTGCCGCATGAAACTCCAATTTGATGTACTGGCTGCAGGGTCGATGATCACTATCACTCACAAAAGACTTGGTAGCCGCAATTAGCCGGTTCAGGTCATTGGTGTAAATCCTTGCAGATTTCATGTGTTCTCCTCCAATTTTTGAATTTCCTCCGCACTCAGAATCGGTGCGCGGGTGTTCCAGGCGAGGCGGGCTTCGTGTTCCGTCTTATACCATCCGCTGTTCGTAAAACATTTCATGCAGATCACATTTCTGCGGACATTTGGCTGATAGTAACGTTCGTTCCGCACCCTTGCCTGTCCTCTGCACATAGGGCACGGCACCAGCACCCCCGCATCCGTCAGCCGCTTGGCCGCCTCGTGATCGCCCAGCAGGGCGCGCTTTTCATCCGTCATAGTCCTAAATCCTCCCATGTGATCTGCCGTTCTTCCAGGTCAAACCTGGACTCCATGTAAATGATGTTGTCATCTGTCCGGAACCGCCCAGGGAAAGCAACGTTTTCCACGTGTTGGAGCTCTAGGAGCTTATCCCATAGCTCCCTATGGTGTGCCCGCAAATGTCGGAACTCATTGTCACTGGCATTTGGGCAGAAGAAGCACCCGCCACGCTTACAGAACTCATAGGCTGGAGAGAGGAGCCCGTATTTCCGGCAGAGTTCGCGCGCATCCTTCTGGGTGTATCCGTATTTCTGCAGCAGGGATATTTTCTGCCCGCCCAGGCGCAGCAGTCTTTCGTCCTCGTCTGCTGCATATCCGATATACTGTACTGCTCCTTTATGCGCCCGGCGAAACCGGTCCAGCGGAGGTGTCTTACAGCGATCTTGCACCTTGCAAAACCCCGGCGACGGGAATCCTTGATACTTTCCGGCCCGCAACCCCTTTTTGATCTGGTGCCAAAACACGTCCATAAACGTCTTTTGAGATCGCAGAACCTCCACGCGCACGCCATGTTCCTCAAACCACGGGATTGCTATCCCGTGGATAAAATCTGCATGTTCCGGGACCTCTCCGCTGGTATGCGCATCAAACATGACCTCACAGTATACCAAGGCTGTCAAAGGCTCCCCGTGCTCGAGAGCAAGCAGGGCTGTTGCCGTACTGTCTGCGCCGCCGGACCATGATGCAAAATGCTCAGTCATGCTCTCTTCCTTTCCAGCGGGCAGCTCTCATGCTTCCACCTCCGACGGATAGACTGCGTACTGGCCCTTGCCGTAACGCTGGTATTGGGACGCCATCCGCCGGAAGGACTGGTATTGGATGCCCAGATATTCCGCACACTCTCGGGCGGTGCCCTCAAAGGCGTATTGCCCGTCCTTGCCGTAGATGGTGTACATCTTCAGGCAGTAGCGACGCGGTATCCGCACACGCCCATATTTCCGGGCCCAGATGCTGACGGTCGAAACGGACACATTGACCGCTTTGGCAATGTCCTTCTGGAGGCATCCCCGGTCCACCATCTCCAGAATGGTTTGCAGCTTCTTAGTTGTCATGACTTGCCTCCCATTCCCGGTACAGGGAAAACCAGTCCTCCGCCCGCATCGTCACCAGCCACTCGCAGCGGCTCCGCCGGTGGGCTACAATGGGATATTCCCAAGGAGGCGCATCGTGCTTGGCCTGGGCCATGGCTGCCTCCAAATCCAGCCGCTCCACACGCTTGACTTCCTGATGGATGCCGGGCAGCCCTACAACGTCAGAGGCGTCCCCGGTGTTCCCGCAATACTGAGCCGTGCGGCGGCAGTCATAGCCCTGCCCACGGCAATAGCTGGCCCATTCCAGCTCTCCACGCTTGCCCTTCTGTTTGCTGTTCATGGTTCCTCCTTATGCTGGTACATTTCCCGGATGTACTTCCACGTCTCGTCGTTCATGCTTTGGGCGGTAGGCTTTTCCTTCCCGCCCGATTTCTTCAGGCGGTCAAAGATGATGCCTCTCCAGTTGCAGGCCATACAGTACCGGATCAGCTCGGCAACGGCCGTTTCTCCGTATCGGGCTGCATTGTTTCTGATTTCAGAGACCAGGGACTGCAAACCGGTTTGCCTATACGGCTCCCGCCGTTCCCGCTTGTACGCCAACCATTCGTCAAGGGCAGATTGGAGCTCTTTCCCAAAGCCGGTCTCCCCCGGAGAGGGGGTAGGGGGAGAATAAGATTCCTTCTCTTTCTCTAACTCTTTCTCCTTCTCTTTCTCTTTCTCTTTCTCCCTTACCGTTTCCTCTTGCTTCCGGTTTGCTTCCGGTTTGCTTCCGGTTTGCTTTCGCTTTCCTCCTGCCTTTCCTGATTCTGCTTTGCGTCTGCTTGCGTCCAGATTCGGTTTGCTTAAATCGAACACGATTGCCGCAGACTCGGCAATGCTATCCATATTTGGAAGCTCTCCGGTTAGAGCGTATCCGCAGATTGCATCATAGGCGTCGCAACGATCCGCCTTTTTCTTAATGCGGGATATGGATTGGAAGAACGACGCATAGAATGTGAATTGTGAACGCTCCATAATAGCTTCACTTCCTTTTCTTCAGCTCTTCCTGCTCCGCAATTTTATACATCATGTGGGCGGCATAGCTGATGGCTTGCATCAGGTCTAGTTTGCCAGGGCCCTTGATCTTGCTGTATGCCTCGCAGATTTTCTCGTCTCCGAAGTAGAGAGACATATTGAGGCTTTTCCCGCCGGAGACATCTATCCGGGCAGTGTATGATCCGCTGGCGGCACTCTGAGGCGTTGCTGCCTGCTTCTTCTTGATCTGGGAGAGGGGGATGTTTAGCTGATAGCAAAGCAACTTGGCAGCAGACCCTTTCATCTGCCCAGTACTAATGCAATAGCTGATGTATGCGTCTGAGTGACCAAGATCACGAGATGCTTGCGAGAGGTTCTTCCCACTTTCTGTAATGGCATCCCGCAAGGCATTCCGGTCTAACTCAATGACGTTTCCTTTCATCTGTATACCTCCTATTTATCGTGGTTGCTGTTCAGTTAAAACGGCAGTTTGCCGTCCTCGTCGCCGATCTCGGCGAAGTCTGCGGCTGAAACGTTGACGCCGCCGCTCTGGATGGGGAAGTGGGACTCCTTTTCTGTGGGCCACACATAGTCCGCTATCAGGTCTGTATAGGTTTTGCCGTTGTATTCGCGGCTCTCCAGCCGGCCGGCGGCGATGACCCGGTCGCCCTTCACCATAACGGACAGCTGGCGGGCCAGATGTCCCCAGCCCTTGACAGTCAGGAAAGCGGCGGTTCCGTCCTTTCGGCCATAGGCCCGGACGGAGATGGAGCCGACCTCCTTGCCGTTGCTGGTGATGCGGATATCGCCGTCACAGGTGGCCTTTGCGATGACGAGGCCGGTCTTGACCTCGTTCCCATTGCGGTCGTAGTCTGTAATACCATTGATAAACATTTAGATACCCTCGCTCTCCACACGCTTCATGCAGTTCGCACAGAGCTGTCGGCCAAACCGACGGTTTGCATAGCTCACCATATCCTTCACATCCCAGGGCTTTCCGTCTCTCTTTTTGACGGGATAGATCAGTTCGCCGCAGTCGTCGCAGCGATATTCCTTGCGCTGTTCGGCGGCTGCCTGCTCTTTTGCAAACTCGTCCGTGTCCGCGTCCTTTGTATCATCAATGCAGAAGAGGCCGTTCAACGCGTACTTTCTGGCATAGCTTGACGCGGCGCCGGTGATCTGGCTGTCATCCATTCCTTTCTTGTCCTCGCTCTCGCGGGCATAGGCAGAGTTTGAAAGAGATGCTTCCGAAGTGGTATCCCACAGCGTAGCGGTTGCGTGGACATAGTAGCGGTCACAGATGCACTCCAATGTATCGGAGACCGTAAGGAGAAGCTGGTGTTGAGCGAGAAGAGGCTTCACAGCTTCCATAATGTCCTCACAGGACCGGTACTTATATCCGCCAAACTTGTTCATGCGGCCCTTTGGGGCTTTCAGCTCCGTTTGAACAGCGGAGACGCGGGATAAAAAATTATTTTCCATCAGCGAAACTCGCTCCTTTCCTTGATGCTTCTTCCGTCCAGCCACTCGTCCAGCTGGTCCTCTTCCTCTTCCCGGAGAGTGTCGGCGAAGTCCCGGAAACGGGCCAGGAGGGACCGGCGGCAGGATTTGCAGAGGATGCTTCCAGCGGGCATATAGCCTTTGCAGATGGGGCAGACGGCGGCGTCCTCGATATAGGGCTGGCCGCAGACGGGGCACAGCTCATCCCGGTAGCGGTAACCGGGGAATACGGTGGGGTCCGTGCCCTCCCGGACCATAGGGGCGTCAAAGTAGGCGTTACAGATTTGGCAGTGCTTCATGACTCGCCTCCGATCCGGAACGCATCTTCTGCGGGAATACCCATGAGATGGGCCACGCTGTCCCGGAATGGCCTGGAGGCAGCCAATCGCCCGGAGAGCATCTGGTATGCCTGGGCGTATGAGACACCGCCCACGTCCTGAATGAAGCTCTTGACCACGCCGCCATAGTTTTCTACAATGTACCTTCGGATGACCGGATACAGCACGGACGGGGGCCGGGGTGGGATTCGGATGCAGGCCGACAGGTCATTCTTGATGGTGCAGTCCGCGTATCCGATTTCCCGGGCGATCTCCTGCCAGTTGTGGCCGTCGATCCGCATCGTGAATGCCTTGATACGTTCTTCTCTTGTCAAATAGCTCCCTCCTCGATGAAATAGATTGTAGCGGTACGGACTCCGGCCTGGATGGCGGCCTCGTGGCTCTCCATGCAGAGGTCGATGTGGGCGCCTTTCACGGCACTTCCGGTATCGTCCGCCCGGTAATAGTGGAGTTCTCCGTCTCCGTAGTCCACCAGGACATCAGAACCCAATGGGATGATGGACGGGTCCACGGCCACAGAGACGCCGGGCGTGGCCCTTCTGCCGCTGGCGGTGATGCCGTCGGACTTGCCGCAGCAGCGGGAGCAGGTGCAGTAGTGGGTGACGGTGACATCATCCAGGCGGACGGCATGGGACAGCAGCGCCGCCTCGATCAGCTCGTTTTCCGCGGCCTCCTGCTCCTCTTCGGTGAGATAACAGCGGACCAGGGCCGGGGTATCGTCGCCGGGTAGGCTGCCGTCCTGCGTGGCGGGCTCCGGCTTGTGCATGGCGGGCCGATCTGCTTTCACCGTCATAATCAGGTAGCTTCCCAGCCACGCCAGCAGCAAGATCAGAAACAGGAGATATGTAATCAGCTGCCGCCTCTGGCTCCGGCGCCGCCGCTCTTCGCGGGTCAGCTTTTTCATAGGATATGCCTCACCGCTTCTTCTCGGGTAATATAGAAATGGATGCCCGTGCTGCACTCGTTCCAGCGGTTTTCGTCGAAATCCGAAACGGAGACCACAGTTCCGGGAATGTAATGGAAGTTCTCATCTCTATCACTGACGGCGACCTGCTCCAATACAATCCCCTCTAAATCCTGAATCTCCAAAACGGTTGCCTTTGAGCAGCGGCACTTCCGGCCTGTTCCGGAACTGCGCACGGCATCTTCGGTAATTTCCAGCTTTACAATGCACTCATGACCGCTGGTTTTGACCCTTGCCTTTTTCCAGCCGACAAAAGCGCCGATTTCCGGGCAGGCAATGGGATAAAATAAATTTTTTGCCTTTTCAATGTAGTTGGCCCCGGACAGGTTGGCCCTGGACAGGTTGGCCTCGAACAGGTCGGCCCCGGACAGGTTGGCCCCGGACAGGTTGGCCTCGAACAGGTTGGCCTCGAACAGGTTGGCCCCGGACAGGTTGGCC
>JAHZDE010000016.1 GCA_019422525.1 Clostridiales bacterium | reverse complement strand
CCTGACTTTGCCGCTGGCCTTGCGCGCACGCACACGCGCGAGGATGGTATACAGATTGCACAAATATGGACGAAACGGAGATCGTGATGGGAAAAAGGAAAACACCGGCCACCGCCAGCGAAAAATACCGGATGGAGCTGGCGGAGATCGAGCAGGCTGCAAAGGCAGCCAACTGCGACACAAACTTTTTATATCGCTCCACGCTGGACCGGTATGTTACGCAGCTGGACCTTCTGGATCAGGCACAGAACGACATGAATGAGCGCGGCCTTACCGTAGTAAAAACCACTCCGCGCGGTGCGGAGATTGAAGTGGCAAACCCTTCCATTCAGGTTTATAACCAGACTGCCAGCGCAGCCAACTCCACCGTATCAACGCTGCTGCGGGTCGTGCAGACGTTCAAATTTATGGCAGCAAAGCCCAGCGAGGACGATGAGCTGTAATATTCCCCCGGAGATCTTGGAGTACATTGAGCAGGTGGAGAACAATGCTCCGCGTGCTTGCAAGGAGCAGCACGCCCTTGTTGCACTGATCCGGCGCGTTTTTGCGACAGAAGATATTTATGTGGATACCGAGCGTATGCGGAAGTATTTCCGCATCGCCCGGTATTTTCCTTATGACCGTCTTTTTCCGTGGCAGACCTTCGCGCTGGGGCTTTGGATGTGCACCTATCGCAGAGACGGAAGCCCCAGGTTCAAGACTCTGTTTGCCATGCTAGGGCGTGGCGGCGGCAAAGATGGCGTGATTGCCATTTCCTCGGCGGCGTTCATCAGCCCATATAACCCGGTGCCGCACTATAACGTGGACATCTGCGCCAACAACGAGGAGCAGGCCGTCACCCCTGTGAAGGATATCGTGGAGGCACTGGAAAACCCAAAGTATGAAGCCAAGCTTTCGCGGTTTTACTACCACACAAAAGAGGTGCTGCAGGGACGCAAGAATCTGGGCGAGGTAAAAGGCCGCACCAATAACCCCAAGGGGCGCGACGGTATGCGTTCCGGCGCGGTTATCTTCAACGAGGTGCATCAGTACCAGAATTACGACAACATCAAGGTGTTTATTACCGGCCAAGGCAAGGTTGCAGAACCTCGCGTTGGCTTTTTTACATCCAACGGCGATGTATCGGACGGTCCTTTGGACGATTACCTTGCCCGCGGTCGGCGCATTTTGTTTGAGGGCGAACCGGATGAGGGCTTTTTGCCGTTCATCTGCTGCCTGAACACCAAGGACGAGGTGCACGACCCGGAAAACTGGTGCATGGCAAACCCTTCCCTGCCCTATCTTCCGCATCTGATGCAGGAGATTCACGACGAATACCGCGACTGGAAAGAGCGCCCGGAGCAGAACGGCGATTTTATCACAAAACGCATGGGCATCCGGGACGGCGCGAAGGAAATTTCTGTTACCAACTACGAAAACGTCAGGTCAACAAACCGCCCCCTGCCGGATATGGCTGGCTGGAGCTGCACTGTGGGCATCGACTACGCGGAATTGGACGACTGGGCGGCAGTAGACTTGCATTTCCGCAAAGGAGACCAGCGCTATGACATCAATCATGCATGGATCTGCGCCAACAGCAAAACCCTTCCCCGGGTAAAAGCCCCATGGCGAACGTGGTGCGAAAACGGAGACTGCACCTATGTAGACGATGTGAGCATCTCGCCGTATCTTTTGACGGATTTTATCCGGGAAGCCGGACGGAAATACACCGTAAAAAAAGTGGCGCTTGACCATTTCCGTTACACCATGATGGCAGAAGCGCTGCAAAGTATCGGTTTTGACGCGAAGGATAAAAACCGGGTGAAGCTGGTACGCCCCAGTGACATTATGCAGGTTGACCCAGTGATACAGGATTGCTTTAACCGCAACCTGTTTACTTGGGGCGATGTGCCGCATCTGCGCTGGGCGGTCAACAACACCAAGCGCGTGCGCAGCAGCCGAAGTCAGGGCGTGGATACCGGAAACTTCATTTACGCCAAAATTGAGGGCAAAAGCAGAAAAACAGACCCGTTCATGGCGCTGGCGGCAGCCATGACGGTGGAAAGCGATCTGGGCACCGGTCAGGTGCAGCTGCCAAAGATCGGAGCATTTTGCTGGTAACTTGCTGGTAACTTGCCGGAAGGAGAAAAACAATGTCTTTTTCTGAGAAAATCAAACAGTTTTTCGGGTTTTCGCCGCCCGAGCAGAAGATTACCGCACATGATTTTTTGCTGAACGGCGATGACCTGACCTGCGAAATGCTTGGCTACTGGCAGGAATACCAGCTGCGTGACCTTGCATTTAACTGCTGCGTAAACCTGATTGCGAACGCGATTGCAAACTGCGAGTTTAAGACGTTCGAGCGCGGGCAACCAGTCAAATCGGATTATTACTATCTGCTGAACGTAGAGCCGAACGTCAACGAAAACAGCACGGCGTTCTGGAAAAAAGTAGTCTACAAGCTCTATGCCAAAAACGAGGCGCTTGTTGTCCCGATTCCGCGCGGTGGGAGCGTTGAACTTGTGGTTGCAGACAGCTGGACAAAGCCGGAGTACATCCCCACACAGGAAAATGTATACCGCCAAATACAGGTTGGGCAGCAGTCATACACCCGCGACCTGAAAGAACGCGAAGTGCTGCACCTCACCCTGAACAGTGATGACGCAAAAAAAGTTGTGGACGCTCTGTATGAAAGCTACAAAAAACTGGTGCAGTCCAGTATTAAGAGCAACGTCTGGAACAACGGTCAGCACATGAAGGTGCACGTCACGCAGGTTGCAAACGGTCAGGATGATTTTGAAAAAAAGTTTTCTGCCATGCTGGAAAGCAGCTATAAGCCGTTTCTGGAATCCGGCACCGGTATCTTGCCGGAATTTGACGGCTACGAGTTCCAGTTGATGAACAACGGCACCGGCACAAAGGACACGCGGGACATCAAAGCCCTTTTTGATGACATTTTTTCTTTTACCGCGCGCGGGCTGGGCATCCCGCCTGTGCTTGTGCAGGGTGATGTGGCAGGCATCAACGACATAATCACCCACTGGCTGACCACCGGCATTGACCCGCTGGCGGCGCAGATCAGCAAGGAGTTCAGCCGGAAGCTGATTCCCAAGGCGGATTGGCTGCGCGGAGACCGCGTATATGCGGACACCTCCACCATCCAGCACTTTGACATGTTCTCCAACGCGGCGAACATTGAAAAAATCGTTGAGAGCGCCGCATACAGCATCAACGAGCTGCGCGAGGCTACCGGCGGCGCGCCGCTGCCTGATGAATGGGCTAACATCCATTGGATGACCAAAAATATTGCTACCGTGGAGACTGTTGCAAGGGACGCCGCCACGGAAAGCAACCCGAAGGAGGAATAATATGCCGAAACCCTATTTTGATATCCAGCAGTTTGGCGAGCAGACGGATATCTATATCTTTGGCGATATTGTAAGATACGCCGATGAAGCCAGCCAAGAGACCAGCGGGTACAGTTTGGTCCAGCAGCTGAAGAAAATCCCTGATGCAGCCGAGATCAATCTGCACATCGACAGCTTTGGCGGCAACGTTTCCGAAGGATGGGCGATCTACAATGCGCTGCAAAACAGCCGTGCGCGGGTCACGTCCTATGCAGATGGGTTTGTTGCCAGCGCTGCCATTTATCCGTTTTTGGCTGGTCAGGAACGTATCGCCAGCAATGTGAGCGCCTTTTACTTTCATCCGGCAAGCCAGCTTGCAGCCGGTTACGCCGAGGATCTGCGCAGCGCGGCGGATGCACTGGACCAGCTGACCGAAATCGGGCTGGGCGCGTTTACAAACGCCGGTATGGAGGAACAGGCCGCCCGTGACCTTGTAAACAGCAAGGCGTGGTACTCCCCTGCCGCGATGCTGGAAAAAGGCATTGCAACCAGCATCCGCAAAACCGGCGATGCTTCCGGCGTGTCCCAGAGCGTGCGCGGCTTGATCGTGCAGCAGCTTATGGTGCCGCATAAGGATGAGACACCGCCCGCTGAACCGCAGCTCCAAGAACCGCCCGCAAAGCTCAGCTTGATGCAGATGCTTTGCAATATCTGAACATAAGCCGTAAAGCAGCATTTCCTTCGTTGGAATGCTGCTTTTTAAATACCAAAAAGGAGAAATTAACATGAATCTTTCTGAACTGTACAAGAACAATCAGAAGCTGAACGATCTGCGCCAGAAGCTGCACGATGCTTATAAGAGCAACGACGAGAATGCTGTGACTGACACCTTCCTGCAGATGTTCCAGACCGTGGGCGACATCAACCGCGAGGAGTACCAGCAGCAGCTGGACGGCATGAAGCAGGAGCTTGACAACTCCGTCCTGTATGCCCGCGGCGTGCGCCAGCTGACCAACGACGAGCGCGAGTACTATCAGGCTGTGGAGAAGGCCATGCGCGCTGACAACCCCAAGCAGGCGCTGGAGAACGTGACCGTTGTGTTCCCGCAGACGGTTATCAGCCGCGTGATGGACGATCTGGCATCCAAGCACCCGCTGCTGAGTAAGATCCAGTTTACCCCCACCGGCGGCGCAATCCGCATGATGCTGAACACTGATGGCATCAATAAGGCCAAATGGGGCAAGCTGTGCGCCAAGATCGTGGAGGAGCTGACCTCCGGCTTCAAGGAAGTGGACGCAGGTCTGTACAAGCTGTCTGCGTTCATCCCTGTCTGCAAGGCACAGCTGGATCTGGGTCCCGAGTGGCTGGACCGCTACATCCGCGCAATTCTGGCGGAAGCACTAGCAAATGGTCTGGAAGAGGGCATCGTCATGGGCGACGGCAACGATCAGCCCATTGGCATGGTACGCGATGTGAGCGATGACGTTGCCGTGATCGGCGGCAAGACCTATCCCGAGAAGGCAAAGGTCAAGGTCAACGATTTCGAGCCTGCCACGATGGGCAATCTGATTTCCATGCTGGGCAAGACTGCCAACGGCAAGGATCGTGACCCTGATGATCTGATCCTGCTGGTCAACCCGCAGGATTACTACCTGCGCGTGATGCCTGCAACCACCGTGCGTGCCCCGGATGGCACTTACCGTAACGACATCTTCCCTGTTCCCCTGACGGTCATCAAGACCGCTGCGCTGCCGCGTGGTCAGGCTGTGTTTGGTATCGGTCGTCTGTACTTTGCACCGGTCGGCATGAACAAGAACGGCCGCATCGAGTACAGTGATGATTACCATTTCCTCGAGGACGAGCGCGTCTATCTGATCAAGCTGTACGCCAACGGCTTCCCGGTGGACAACAACGCCTTCCTGAATCTGGACATTACCGGCCTGCAGCCCATGACCTACCGCGTTACTACCGTTCCCGCGCCTGCCGCATCCAATGATGCAAGCCTGAGCGCCCTGAAGCTGGGCAGCCTGAACCTGACCCCGGGCTTTACCTCCAGCAATGTGACCTATACGGCGACTACCTCGGCAGCCTCCAACACCATCACCGCGACCCCCGCCAACGCTGGCGCCAAGGTCAAGGTGGAAGTGGGCGGCAAGGAGATTGAAAACGGCAAGCCTGCGACCTGGAGCGACGGCAGCAACACCGTAACCATTACCGTGACCGCGGCAGACGGCGAGACCGTCAAGACCTACACCGTCACGGTCACCAAGTCCTGATCATGACCAGCAAATGGGACGAGCAGCGGGGAACGCTGCTGCCGGATATCAAAAACTATCTTGATATCACATGGTCGGATGATGCTTTGGATAAAAAAATCTGGGACATCATCGTGACCGGTATGCTCTATCTGGACAGCAAGATTGGCACGGCGCAGGACTACACGCAGCCCGGGCTTGCCCGTGCGCTGCTGATGGACTATGTGCGCTACACCCGCGACGGCGCAGCGGATATTTTTGAGCACAATTATCTGCACCTGCTGCTTGCGGCAAGAAACGAAAGGCTGGTGACTGACTTTGCAGAGAACGCGCAAAAGCCCGACCCGCCCTGACACGGAGGTCAGCCAGACCTTCAACAGCGGGGTCGTGCAGATATTTTCCACGCGGGACGCCGCACCGGTCGGGCACTCCCCTGTTGTGGAGTGCACGGCAAAGTGCACCCTGCGGTACGAAGAGCAGCGCCTTGGCATCAACCGGCTGTACCTGAGCCGCCAGAATCAAGCGGAGGTCGTCCGGGTAATCCGCGTGCCGGCACCGCAGAGCATCTCCATTTCCAGCCAGGACGAAGCCCAGACCGAGGACGGCAGGCACTACCGCATCGACACGGTACAGGCCGTCCGAAGCTGGCCGCCTGCGCTGGATCTGGCGTTGCGTGCCGTGGAGCATGATTTTGACAACAGCTTACAGGAGGGCACCGAGGATGACATGGTATGAGTGCATCATTGATGCCCACACAGCTGTTACAGACCGTGTGAGCCACGGCGGGCGGATGAAATCCAAACGGTATTTTGTCTGGCAGGAAGAAGCGCCGGACGACCTTATTGCGGACGGTAAGCACATCGAACGTGCCATGATCGGCACGACAGACTTGTTTACCTCGATGGAGTTCGACCCGTGGTGCGAAGCGCTGGAAAAAGCGTTTGACGCTTCCGAGCATATCGCATGGGAGAGGCTTCAGCCTATGTATGAAGCTGATACAAAAATCTGGCATTACCGTTGGCGGTGGGAGGTGTTCGGCTGTGGCTAGGATCGAAGCAAAAGGGCTGGATGCTTACATGAAAGAACTTCAGAAGCTGAACCAAAGCACCGATGATGTATGCAAAGCCGGCGTTTATGCCGGTGCAAAAGTCATGGGTGACAAAATCAAAGCTGCCGTTGACACGATTCCGATTCACAGCCTGCCATCTGGGCAGGAGCAGTATTATGCCCACCCCAATGGACCGCCCATGAACGGATTAAGCCAGCAGCAGGCTGATGACCTGAAAAAAGGGTTCGGCATTGCAAAATTCAGCCATGAAAATTATGCGTGGAATACAAAGCTTGGCTTCAACGGATACAACAGCATCCAGACCAAAGGGCATCCGAAAGGACAGCCGAATGCGCTGATTGCCCGCTGCGTAGAAGGCGGCACAAGCGTTTGGGTGGCAACTCCGTTTGTTGCTCCTTCCGTCCGAAAAGGACGAAAAGAAACGGAGGCCGCCATGGGGCAGGCTGTTGAAAAAAAGATAAAAGAAACGATCGACAAATAACCTGCGCAGGGTGTCCACAGTGGACACCCTGCTTTTTTGTATGAAAGGAGAAAACACATGGTAACTACTGGTTTTTCCAATGTGCATATTGCCACTTATGCTTCCGATGGCGGCACCGTTTCTTACAGCGGCGTGCGCAAGCTGGGGCGCTCGGTGAGCATGAGCACCGATATTTCCACCAGTGATGACAACAAGTTTTACGCCGATGACCGGCTGGCAGAAACCGAGACTGGCTCTGCCTTCACCGATGGCAGCGGCACCTGCACCGTGGACGGCCTGACCGCAGAGGAAGAGGCTTTTATCATGGGCCTGAAAGCCGGCAACTCCGTAACGCCGGACGAGGGCACCGCAGTGGAGACCTACGAGTACGGTGCATCTATGGAACCGCCTTATCTGGGGCTGGGCGCAGTCAAAAAGGTGCAGAAGGACGGCAAGAGCATGTGGAAGGCAATCATCCTGTGCAAGATCCGCTTCAAGGTGCCCAAAGACGATGCCGAGACGCAGGGCGAGCAGATCGACTGGCAGACCCAGGATCTGGACTTCAGCATCATGCGCGATGACAGCGCCATGAACCGGTGGAAGATCATCCCCAAGAAGGAGTTTGACACCGAGGCAGCAGCGGTTGCGTTTATCAAGAAGGCACTGGGAGGTGCAGCATGATCGAGGACAAGTACATCGTATTCGCGCACGTCAAGGATGATGAGTACCCCATGTGCATGACCATCAAGGCACTTTCTGTGCTGGAGGGCACCTACGGCTCTGTGGACAATATTTTTGGCGTTGCCAAGGAAGCCACAAAAACCGGCCGAGTTGCCGACCTTGCAAAGGCGGCACTGACCATTGCGCCCGTGCTTGCGGATGCAGGCCGGGACTATGTGCGGGAGATGGCGGCAGAATCCAACGACAAGGAGTTTCAGGACATGGCGCAAAGCCTGCCGGACTTCCCTGTTGCTGCGGAGCTTGAAAAGAGCATGACGTGGGCAGAGTGTCGCGCACTGTGGAACGACTGCGTTACCGCAATTGCGCGCGGCTCCGGCCGCGAGGTAGAGGCTGAACCGGACAACAGCGCAAAAAACGCGGAAAGCGCCATGTGATACAGCTTAACAGAACGTGGTTTCTGTTTTACGGCCGCAAACTGGGCATGAACGAGCATCAGGTGCATTCGTGCCCGGTGGGCCGTATGCTGGATTATATGGCGTGTATGCAGATAGAAAACGGCGCAAACCAGAAGCTCTACGCCACCGTGGACGATCTGGAAAAAATACGGTAAGGAGGTGAGAACGCATGGCAAAAACGGACATTGGCCCCAAAATAAGCGTTGAGGGCGAAAAAGAATACCGGCAGCAGATGCAAAACATCATTGCCCGGCAGAAAGAGTATGCCGCTGAGCTGAAGTATACCACGGCGTCTATGGACGAGAACACCTCCGCAGAACAGCGCGCTTCTTCGGTGGCGGCGGTGCTGCGCAAACAGATCGCTGCGCAGACGGATGCTATGAATGCCCAGAAGAGTATGCTACTGCAGGCCACTGAAAAATATGGCAGCGCAAGCACACAGGCATCGGCTTACCGGACTGCGGTCTATAAGACGAATGCGGAGTTGGAAACCTTAAAAAGCCGCCTGCGCGATGCCGAAAACGGCCTTGGGGAGTTCGCGTCTAAAGCAGATGACGCAAAAGGAAGCTTGGACGGCCTTACAAACACAGATGCCGGAAGCGGTATGTTTGACGGGCTGCAATCGGCAGTCACAAAGGGAAGCATTGCAGCCAACCTCTTCAGCAAGGTCTCAAGCACGATAATTGCAGCCGGAAAGCAGGTCGTGTCGACTGGCGTGCAATACAATGCTCAGCTGGAACAGTATCAGACAGCACTGACCAATATGCTGGGCAGCGAAGCAGAAGCCGTTGCTCTTTTGGATGAGATCAAGCAGGACGCTGCCAAAACACCGTTTGATACTGCCGGTCTGGTAAAAGCAAACGAATTGCTTATTTCTACCGGCATAGATGCCGAAAGTTCCCGCAGGACCATTCTTGCATTGGGTGATGCAGTTTCTGCTACCGGCGGCGGCAATGAAGAGTTGAGCCGCATGGCGCAAAACCTGCAGCAGATCCAAAATGCGGGCAAGGCGACCAGCGCGGATATCAAGCAGTTTGCCTACGCCGGCATAGATGTTTACGGCATTCTTGCGGACTACACCGGAAAGTCTGCCGAAGAAGTGCAAAAAATGACAGTCACTTACGACTTGCTGTCTAATGCACTTATTTCGGCGGCTGACGAGGGTGGCCGCTATTTTAACTCCATGAGCACCCAAAGCGAGACGCTGAATGGCCAGTGGAGCACGCTAAAAGATAACGCCACGCAGCTTGCCGGCCTTATGACAGGTGACCTTACGGACGGGATAAAGGTCGTAATCGGGGACATGAATGACCTTACTGTTGCCGCGTCAGAAGCGTATGACACGGGTGGATGGTTTGGTCTGGCAGATGCAATTGCCTCTAACATTCCGATAGTTTCAGAACTTAAAACCGGGTTTGAGAATGCTACAACTGCCGCGATCAATTTTTTGGATCGTGCCAGTTATGCGTTGAACAAAGGCCTTAGCAAAGATGCTTACGCCGGATACAACAGCTACGAGGATTACCAAAAAGACCAGGAGAAAAAATCAAAGCAGACTGAAGAGGCTCGGCGAAAAGCGAGAGAAGAACGCGGAAGAAAACATGCAGAGCGCGTTCGGCAAGCACAGGCACAAGCCGCATCGAATTATATTGTCCCTACTTACAACGGTTCCGGCAGCAGTGGTAGAAACGGCGGCAGCAGCGGCTCTGGCAGCAGAAGGACTCCCACAAAAACCGCTCAGGACACCAAAAAGCTGGCGAAATCCGTTACCAACACCTCCAAGCAGCTGTTGCAGGGCACAGAAAACATTGTGGGCGCGATCAGCCGCACAGTGGAAACGGCTGACAATACTTACAACGTTTATGATGGCACGACCAAGAAGCTGAAGGGCACCACAACCGAAACTGTCCAGACCATCACGGACAGCTGGACGGAAATGGTGAACGGCGTTGAAACGCAGTTCAAGCGGGTGCAGACCCTGACCGACGGCATTGTGACCTCTGAAAAGGTGACAAGCTCCATTGCAGATGAGGTTGCTAAAAAGTCCGTCCATACCCGTGCGGAGACCCTGACGGCGGCGCAGGCAGAGATAGACGAAGCTATTGGCTACGTCAGCCGGACTGCCCAGACCTCTACCGAAACCAAGAAAGTGCTTAACGCTGAGACCGGCGAGCTGGAAGATACTGTTGTATCTGCCACAAAGGTAGTTACAGACTGCTATAAGCGCATCGTGGAAGGTCAGGAACAGACCGTAGAGCGCACCACCACTTACACCAACGGCATTGTAACGGATGTCAACGAAAAGGTTACCGACCTGAACACCAGCATCAAATACACAGAGGGCGCTCTGGGCGGCTTCTCTAAGTTTGTGCTGGATCTGGATTCTAAGCTGGGCGGGCTGGAAAAGGTTGCAAGCAACCTGACAAAAAGCCCTCTGGGGCAATGGTTCAGCGATCTTGCGCAGGGCTACCGTGCAAGCGATAGCTTTTGGGAGAATATCGACGTTCCGGGAACGCTTATCAGTGGCCTGACCGGTGCTGCACAGGGCTTTCAACTGACCGGAAACTGGGCGGGAGCGCTTGCCGGTGGAATATTTGGCATCGCGGGAAAATTGCTCGGCACGTCCATCAGCACCGAAGCCGGAAGCTGGGGCGCTGACCTTGTAACCGGCCTTGCAAAGGGCATTCTGGGCGGTGGCGGTATTATCACAAAGGCAGTCTCGTGGATCGGCGGCATTATAAAAGGATTTTTGCATTTTTCGCGGCCGGACGAAGGGCCTTTGCGGGAATACGAGAAGTGGATGCCTGATATGATCCAAGGCATGGCGGATGGCATCCGCGACAACGCTTACCTGCTGCAGGAGGCTGCCGCAGACCTTGGCGGAAAGCTGAAAATGCAATTGCAGTATGATGTGGGCAGCGCAAACGGCTTTGCGCAGGTAGCTACCAACTCCCGCACGGTGCGCATGGGCGGTATTACCTTCAACGTGTATCCGTCTGCGGACATGGACGAGGAACGCTTTGCCCAGTACACCATTACACGACTTACACAGATGATCAACGAGGAGGCTGCAGCCAGTGGAGAAGTACCTGTATTTTAACGGGCACAGCAGCACCGAGTACTGCTGCCATATCGAACACAAACCCAGCATCCCGACCCCGAACCGCAAGTATGAGGAGTACGAGGTTGCAGGCCGAAACGGCAAGCTGCACGCGGATCAGGGGCAGTACGAAAATATCACGGTGTCGTATCAGCTGTATTTCCACGGCAGAAACCCTACCCCGGAGCAGCTGCGCGGCATCAAGGCGTGGCTATGCGGTACGCCGGGTGCCTATCCCCTATCGGACGGATACGACCCGGAGTACTTTTACCTTGCCATTGCGAAAATGGGCGATACCAGCAATATTCTGGACAAATACGGCCGATTTACGGTGGAGTTTGACTGTGATCCGCGGCATTTTTTGTGGTCCGGGCGGGAGCTGCAGGAGATGACGAACGGTCAGGCGCTGCTGAACCCACTGGATCAGGTGTCACTCCCCTATTTTGAGGTGACCGGAAACGGACAAGAGGGCGAACTGCTGGTGAACGGAAAAGCATTCGGCATGAAGCCGCCCGCCGATAAAACCGTGTGCTGCGATGCAGAAATATGGAACGCATGGCTGGAGGACGGCACCAATGCAAACCCGGTGACCGGCGGCATCTGGCCGGAACTGGCTGCCGGCGAAAACCTTATCCAGTGGAGCGGCGGTATCCAGACCGTGAAGATTATGCCAAGGTGGTGGACGTTATGAAACCTGTTTTACATGATGAAAATGTGACTACCGTGGGCAATTTTGGATATGGTACGCTTTCGGATGCGCTGGAATGCACTGTTAGCTGCGAGGAAAACGGAACGTATGACCTGACCTTACAGTACCCGGTGACCGGCATTCACGCGGAAAAGCTTTTGGAGCGGCGTATCATCAGCGCACGGCCTTCCAGCTACGAAACCCGGCAGCTTTTCCGCATTTATCGCATCAATCGCCCTATAAATGGCAGGTTTCAGGTGTCTGCGCACCATATCTCGTATGACCTCGGCAACTGCATCGTGAAGCCGTTTAGCGCAAAATCTCTCAGGGAGACCATACAGAAGCTGAATGCAAACATTGTGGGAGACTGTAAGTTTGAGATCTCTGCGGATTACGACAATGATAAAGAGTTTTCGGTCACAAAACCGGTGACTGTGCGCGCTGCGATGCTCTCCAACGGCGGAAGCAGCATTGCAGACACCTACCTTGGCTACTGGGAGTTTGACGGCTTAAAGTGCACGCTGCGGCTGAAAGAAGAGGTAAACCGGGGCGCAGTCATTGCATACGGTCTGAATCTGGTGGACGTCACGCAGGAAAAAAACATCGACAACGTATACACCCACGTCTATCCGTACTGGACAAATGCACAAAAGGGTAAGTTTTACGCGCTGGACCCCATAAAAGCGTCTAATATCGAGGGATACCAGAAGATCTACCCGCTGGACCTGACCAGCTACTTCCAGAAAGCACCCTCTGATGCCAGTATGCGGAAAGCTACCACTGAATTTTTGTCTAAAAACCAGATCGGGAAAATAGAGCCGAGCTTGACCGTAAGCTATGTGCAGCTGGAAAAGACCGTAGAGTACAAAGACCAGAAGAACAAGGTCATTCTGCGCGGCGATACGGTAGAGGTGCGTTATTTGCGCCTTGGCGTGAATGTGCTGGCCAGAGTGACAAAGACCGATTATGACGTTGTTCACGACCGGTACGCCTCGATCTATGTAGGCAAGGCAAGCGAAAAGCTTGCAAGAACTACCGTGAAAGACCGCAACCGCATGAGCACCACGAACGACCGCGCTGTTGATGCAAGCCGTGTGGCCACAGACTACATTGGCGAAACGGACGATGGCGGCATCCAGTTCGGGCCCGGAAGCTTTAATTACACGATAAACGAAAAAGGACTGGAGTTTCACGGAATAAAAAATCTGGAACCCATTCGCGTCTGGCAAAACGAAGCAACAAAAGAGCCTCTCAAAAGTTTAGAGGAACAAACGATATCTGTTGACCTTACCGGTTACTCCGCTATCCTGATCACTTACGAAAGCACAAAAGGCACTACATGGTTTGCGGGCGGCGGCAGCGGCGGCAGAGTATCCAGCATAATACCGGTAAACGGAAAGACCTACACGCTTATGTATGCGTGGAACACACCACACTTTCGGAACATCACAGTTTATCAGGACAGCATTGAGTTTGGTCCTGGGAAAGAGCGAACATCCAAATATAGTCCGCTCACTGGTACTATTTGGACTAACATAGATCTGGAGACGCCAACGTTTGATGGATGGGCCACCAACAACGCCGTTTGTGTACCGCAAGAGCTTTTTGGTTTTTTGTAAGGAGGGCTATTTTGAAAAAAGATGGTTACCTATACCAGTGCACCGTGTGCCCGGATGGGCGCATCAAAAACGGTGGCTGGACGCTGAAAAGCGTTATCCCGAAAACGCTGCCGTCGGATCAGCTGCTTTTTGAGGATTTCCCGGCCAACAGCAACGGCGGCAATGACTATATCTGGGACGGGCAGAATTTGATTTTTGACCCGCTGCCGGAGGAAAGCGAGGAGGCAAATGCAGAAAATCAGGATTGATTTTGATAATCCCGGTCTGCCGCAGCACATCAGCGCGGTGGAGAACGACAGCCAGAGCCGGTTTTTTCAGGTGACGCTATACGAAAACGGCAAGGCGTATACTGCGCCTGAAGGAGCAACCTACAGTATCATGTACCGTGGCTTCGGCCCCCAGAATCAGGGCTGGTACGATACCATCAACGACGGTGCAGGCAAGCGGGCAGCTTGTGCCGTGTCCGGCAACGTTGTCACCTGCGAGATCGCGCGTCAGGCACTGCAGGTGCCGGGTCATGTGAGCATCGTGCTCTGCGTGACGACCGGAAAAGGCTATATGCTCAAGAGCTGGCCTATCGAGTGCGACTGCAAAAACGACCGCTATGATAGCACCGTGGAGATCCAGAGCTTTTTCTATGTTACGCAGATCTCTAACGAATCGTGGACGCAGGCAATTCAGGCGGTAGAAGAGCTTAAAAACACGATCGACCCCACCCTCTCCATCTCCGGCAAGGCTGCGGATGCAAAGGCGACTGGTGACGCGATCCATGGCGTAAGGGATGGCCTTGCATCGGAGACTTCCCGCGCGGAAACAGCGGAAAAAGCCAACGCTGACAACATCGCGGCTGAGGTCGAGCGCGCACAAACCGCCGAAAGCGCCTTATCCACAAAAATCACGGAAGAGACGGAGCGGGCAAAGGCGGTGGAACAGGCGAACGCGGACGGGATTGCCGCTGAAGCATCCCGTGCCAAGGGCGAAGAGCAACGTTTGGACGCTGCTATTACCGCCGAAACCACCCGCGCGGAACAGGCAGAGCAAGCGCTGGATACGCGCACCGCAGCCCTCGAATCCTGCGGATTTGTCGTGGTTGACGGCAAAGTCTGCATGAAATACCGCAAATCTTGAAAGGAGTAAAGCACATGGCTGAAAACGAAATTAGCACGCAGGCACCTGCCACTGAGGTGGTGGAGCCTATCTATCTGGACGAGACCGCAAAAGCCAACGGCAAAAAGCTTGACCAGATGACCGCCGCCCTGCTGGGTATGTCCAGCTCGCTGGGCGTGATCGCGCGGGCACAGACCGGCGTGGTGGAGGAGATGGACTATAACGGCATCAAGGCCGTGGTGGCTGCCGGTAACGCACCGGCGGTTTTTCCGGTCGGCACCCAGCTGGTGAACACCTACACCGGCAAGGACGGCAAAACCTACGACTGCCCGTGGGACGTGGTGCAGCCGGATGATATCGCAGAGGGCGAGACCGGCACCACCGCACCCGCAATGGTACTGCAGATGCACTACGCGTCTCTGGAAGATATCCAGTTTTCTGCATATCAGGCCTTCTACGTTGTGCCGGAGGCCGGTCTGGTGGCTGGCACCTACAACATCATTTTTGGTTTTACCTATGGCACAAACGTCATAAACGGCGGTGCCTATAATTTTACCTTGACCAAAAATGCCCCCGCAGGTGCACGCATGACCGGCTTCTATAACGCACCGGACGTTGCACCTGCCAATTGGAAGGTTTACGTCTACAAGGATCAGTATAAGTCCGAGCTGCTGGAGACCTGCAACGTCTCTGCTGGCGTCGGTGGCATAAATCTTGGTTACTTCCTTGCAAAGCCCAACGGCAAACTGAACGGCTTGCATTCGGTTGCCTACGGCGATAACCGGTGGTATAAGTCCGCATACCGCCAGTACCTCAACAGCGATGCACCCGCAAAAGAGTGGTGGACTCCGCAGGACGAGTGGGACATGAAGCCCGATCAGGCGGACACCGTGCCCGGCTTCCTTGCTGGCTTCTCGGATGACTTCAAGAACGCGCTGACCCGCGTGAAGGTCGTGACCTACGGCAACACCGTCACCGATGACGGCAGCGCTGTGGTGACCTATGACAAAATCTTCCTGCCCTCGCTGGAGGAGATCTACTGCTCTCCGCAGGTCAGTGGCGAGGGTACATACTGGCCGTACTGGAAGGAGCGCACCGGCGCAAAGACCCCGCAGGCTCTGTGGCAGACCTACCCGCTGCGCATTACCCGCGACCTTGCACAGCGCACTGTGGGCCGCAATGTGCGGCTGCGCTCTGCGTATCGTGGTAACGGCAACCTTGCCTTCGGCGTGAACTCCAGCGGCAACGTCTCCTACTGGGGCACGATCTACGCGTATCGCTGCACCCCGGCTTGCAAAATGACTACGTTAGGCTAAGGAGGATACTATGAAAATTGTTCACAACACTGGCGACATCAAGACCGCCGCCGAAAACGAAAACCGGGACGCGGATTTGGCACAGATCGCGTCTATGGTGGACTTCCTGTGCATTCTGGCCGATGTGCCCATTGAGGACGAGGCTGCAGACAAGGAGGGCATGAGCCATGAGTGATAAGCACAGCGTGATCTTCGGCAAAGCGAAAGACGAGTATGAGGCAGGGCTCTGGTCTAAGGCCATGCTACGCATTCTTGTGCAGCGCAAGCCCCAGCGCCTGACCGCAGAAGAGTATGAAGAGATTACCGGCGAAAAGTATTAAGGAGCAGAGTATGAGACCTATCATGGACGTTTCCCGCTGGCAGGGCAGCATCGACTGGGACAAGGTCAAGGCAAGCGGCCTTGTCTCCGGTGTGATGCTGCGGGCGCTGGGCAACAGCGCGAAAGACGCGCCCAGCAAGCCGTACATCGACCCCTATTTCGCCCGCAACTACGCCGAGTGCCAGCGGCTTGGCATCCCCTGCGGCGTGTACTACTACTGCAAGGCGGTCAACACGGCAGAGGCAGATGCAGAGCTTGCCCTGCTGCGCAAGGTGCTGACCGGCAAGACAGTGCAGCTACCCGTTGCGGTGGACATTGAGGATACCTATGTGCAAGCACCGCTCGACAAGCAGACCCTGACGGACATTGCCGCCCATGCGCTTGGCACGGTGGAGCGCTGGGGCTTTTACGTCATGCTGTACACCGGGCTGTACTTTGGCCGTGATAACCTGTACATGACCGGCGCTGCGCTCAAGCCTTATGACGTGTGGCTGGCTGCATACCGCAGCAAAAAGCCTGAACCGGGCTGGCCGTTCGGCTTGTGGCAGTACACCAGCAAGGGCAAGATTCCCGGCGTTGTGGACGCGATACCGGGCAAGATTTCCGGCGTGGATTTGTCTGTGCCCTATAAGGACTACGCCAAAATCATCGCAAAGAAGGGTCTGACCCGTCTTCGGGAGGGCAAATGACCGAAAAAGAAGCTTTGCTGTGGGTGCTGGGCATCTTGGGCAGCCTGTGCGCTGCTGCGATCACGATTGACAAGGTGCTGGAAATCATCCATAAGTACATCAAAAAGGCACAGGCCCCCGACGATGCGCAGAACAAGCGCATTGACGCCATTGAAAAGCGACTGGCTGCGGTAGAAACTGTTTCCACGCAGCACGCCGCGGCCCTTAGACGCGACATGACACGATTTGACGGCCTCGATGAAGAAATGCGCCTTGTTCTCGTTGGCGTGCAGAACCTTTTGGATTCGCAACTGTCCGGCAATAACCGCGAAGGTATGCAAAAAAGCAAATCCGATATCAACAACTACCTGCTGAAAGGAGTAACAAATCATGGAAGCACTGGTATCTAAGCTTTTGTCCGTCCTCCCCGCGTGGGCAGCACTGCTGCTCATGCTGGGCGGGTTCATCTTCTACGCCCTTGGATGTCTCCGTCTGGGCTACGGCGCAGCGGTCAAGACGCTTGTGCTTGACCTCATCGAACAAGCTGAGAAGGAGATTCAGGGTACAAAGCGCGGCGCAGAGCGCAAGGCGTGGTGCGTCAAGATGCTGCGCCATTATCTGGATAACAACCGGTGGGGCAAGCTGGTCAGCTGGGCTATTACCGAAGAGACCATGAGCAAGGTCATCCAGTTTTTCTTTGACCGGGCGAGAGCAGCCCTGCAAAAGCAGTAAGGAACGCACCGTGGAAATAAAAAACTTTTTGGTTGCAGAATTTATTTCTATTTTTGCACAGCTTTTGCTATTTACGCCCTTCTTTTTTATATGGAAAAGCGATTGCAAATCTATTGGAAAAGAAAATCTTGCGGTTCCCCTCAAAACCAGGTTTTTATACTGGTGCATTTTCTTTCCATTCTGGGCTATCCCGCTTATTTCTCGCTGAAAGGAGTACATCATGGCAAGCACTACATACCGCCATCTCGGTGACGTCACCGAGATGTACGCCGCACAAGAGCAATTTCGTGACCTCACGAAAACATACCATCTCGGCAACGTCCCCGTAATGGTGCGCAACGCCGGACAGCTGCCGCAGCCTTTCTGGCTCGGTGCTGCCTGTGGCGGCGGCTCGTGTGGTGCTGCCCGCTGCGCTGCAAGGACTTGACCGACAGAGGATGATCGCCGCCATCAAAAGCGCACCGCTTGGGAGGGTTGACCGTAAGATAGCCTTACTGCGGTACGTTGAGCGGCTCCCGCTGCCGGACATTGCAGCACAGACACATTACAGTCGGACAGCGATAGGATACCGACTAAAAAGCATTGAAAAAATGCTGGATGTGTGATATATTAATCATGAGCATCGAATTAGTTTTGGGCTTCTGCTCTTACAATTCAAAAGCGGCAGGCTTTCGGGTCTGCCGCTTTTCTTTTTGTGCGGATTGTGGTATAATTATCTCAACAAATCCTCCCGGCCTCTCGAAGAAGCGCATTAGGGTGGATATTTGAAAGGCTGCGGCCTATGTAGAGAGCGGCATTGCCTGTGGGCAGTTCCGCTCTTGATTTTAGACTTTGCCGTTTTGGCAGCACAAAACCCCCGGTGTTCCATTTGGAACATCGGGGGTTTCTTTATGCGGCAATATGCACAGCCAAAACCGCATCGTGCAGCATTGCTCGTGCATCAATGCCATATACTCCGGAAATGGAATCAAGACTGTTCTCGCTCCACTCCCAATCAATGGCAGCATCGTCCATGCTACCGTAACAGCCGCCCCAGTTGCGGCCATCGGTGCTGGTTACATCCCAGAAAACGCGGGTGCCAAAATCGCCGCAAGACAAATCGTCCACGGTGACGGTGAGGTAATCCCCGTTTTCGAGGGCAACCATGATGCCCCCGGATGGCTGGGAATACCCGCCGCCATTGTTGGCGGTGTTAGGGTCTGCTGCTGGGTTGCACTCACAACCCCAAAAACTAACCATATAAGCATCCATGACAAATTCTCCTTTCTTTAAGGGTTTTCTTCCCTTATTATACCACAGCCCACGGATTTCATCTGGTTAAGGTTATAGCAGATTATAATGCTCCGCCAGCAAAAAGCGGACGTATGTGGGGCACGCACGCTTTTCACCGCACCAGTCCTGCACAGTGCGCAGTGGGACGCTCACCTGCTTTGCAAAAGCGGTCTGCGACAAACCAGTGCGGGCTACCAGCTCTCGCATAGACAGATGCGCCACGTCCCAGATGGTGGACAATCTTGCCTTCTCGGCATCCAGATCCACGCACCCGTCGGCATCGTCCGGGATGCTGAGAGTGACATTGCTGAGGAATGCTGCCCGGGATGTTTTCGGGTCGGTTGCCATATTAAAAAGTTCAGCTGTGTACATTGCTTTTCTCCTTCTTAGATTTCCTCAGTCGATGTTCGCGCATCGGCTGGGGACTTTTTTACTCCATATCTTCCAGAGCTTCAAGATACTTCGGGTAAAGTTCTTCCACGACGGCCTGTCTCTCAACGTCGTCCAGATTGCCGTTCATGAGTGCCTCGCCCTCTTCATCGGAGAGTTCGATGCTGGTAGTGACCATCAGGTCGCGAGCGTCCAGATGAGAGGTCTTGACGTCGCCATCATCGGTGAGGTGCGCGTAGATCATCCAAACGCCGTTGTCGTACTCAATTTCGGTACCGGTGGCCATAACCTTGGTTGCAAACTCGTCAGCAGTGAGCTTTTTCATAATTGTTATCTCCATGTCTCCATGTCTCCATGTGTTTGTGCGGGGCCTTTCACTGTCTTTATTATACACGCATTGCGTGTAATTGTCAAGACTTTTTGAAAATTTTATACGCGTTGCGTGCAAATGTTTGAGCGCTCATACGACCCTGTGCCGTGTGGGCGCTTTTCTTTTTTTGTCCTTCGTTGTACCTTCGTTGTCTCTTGTTTTCTGCCGATGCAGTACACTGGATGCACAAGGAGGGATGTTTTATGAGCTATTACCAGATACCCGGAACGCCCTACGTTCCGCAGCAGCCTGTCAATCCTTACGGCGGCATGGGCACGGTAGGCCTTGCCACTTCCCTGCCGAACCCGCAGATGCAGCAGACGCAACCGCAGCGTCCGCAGCCGATGAATGGGCAGCAGCCTGTTCAGCAGTCGGCACAAGATGGCGGCTGGTTGCTCGGCAGACCTGTTTCCAGCAGAGAGGAGTTTCTGGCAATACCATCTGATTTGTACGGAAGATGGACGTATTGCCCGGATTTGCGTAGTGGGGTCATCTACTGCAAACGTCTGAACCCAAACACTTGCGAATCTGACGTGTTAGAGTTTTACAGCCCGGAAGCATGGAGACAGATGCAGGCGCAACAGGCACAGCAGACCGCTGCACCGACGCAGCAGTATGTGCCTATTGAGCAGTATAATGCCCTCGTGCATCGGCTGGATGAGCTGGAAAAATGGCAGAAGAGCTTCTCTAAGCCCACTGCCGCAGCGAAGAAAGGAGAATAAGCGATGCCCTCTCCATTTGATATGATTACTCACAGCCCTATCATGCAGCTTGCAAATCTGGCTCGTGCCGGGCAAAACCCAATGGGGCTTATCCAGCAGTTGAGCGGGCAGAACGCTCCTATCATGCAGGGCTTGAACCTGATTCAGGGCAAAAACGAAGCACAACTCCGAATGATGGCGCAGAACCTCGCCAAAGAGCGTGGCATCGACCTGAACCAGCTGGCAAGCGTCCTGAACCTGACGCTGCCCCGATAACGCATCCCTCTAAGCGAAACGCTTCTCAGTTTTGCGGACTTGACAAAAACCGCATTTGTTTGGCTTCGCCCATCGCATACGGCGGTGGGATAGCATAACGCAAAACTGAAAGGAGTTTTGTTATGGACGATTTTGCAACTGGCTATCTGGCTGGGCAGGACGGCGGCAATAACAACGGCGGATTCTTCGGCAACGAAGGTCTGTGGGCTGTCATCATCCTCGCTATCATCTTCGGCTGGGGCACAAACGGCTATGGCCGGAACGGTGGTGACAACGGCATGAACGCCTACATTCCCTATCTGGTCGGCACTGGCGCAACCGGTCAGGGCGGCGCAGACACCCGCGCGGCTCTGTCTGAGGGCTTCTACCAGCAAGATACCTCCCGCTCTCTGGCGGGCATCCAGAGCGGTATCTGCTCTCTGGGCTATGACCAGCTGGTACAGATGAACACCCTCAACGCCGCTATTGCTGGCGGATTTGCCGGCACCAATCAGGCCATCTGTCAGCTTGGCTACCAGAACGCTCAGCTGGTGAACGGTCTGGAACGCAGCGTGTCCAACGGTGACAACGCCATCAGCCTTGCCATCATGCAGGAGGGCAACGCACGGCAGGCGGGTCAGACCGCTATCCAGACGCAGCTTGCATCTTGCTGCTGCGAGAACAAGCAGCTGATCGGCGACCTGAAGTACACCATCGCAACGGAGGACTGCGCTACCCGTCAGGCTATCGCAGACAACGCCCGTGCAGTTATCGATAGCTGCAACGCAAACTACCGCGCTATGATGGACTACTTCACGCAGGACAAGATTGCCACTCTGACCGCTGAGAACCAGAACCTCAAGTTCGCCGCTTCTCAGGATCGGCAGAATGCGCTTCTGACCACCGTGATGTCCCAGCAGACTGATACCATCCTGAACCGGGTCAATCCTCGTCCGATTCCCGCTTATCAGGTGGCAAACCCCAACGTGGGCGTGAACTGCTGCGGCTGCTGCTAACCAACACACTCCCCGATAACACCGGGTGAACCATCGGGGCAGGGGTAAGACACCTCTGCCCCTGATTTTTTAGGAGGAAAACATTATGGCTTGCAAAACAAGCTGCAAACTCTGCCCGCACTTGGTCATCAGTCAGGCGGTCACGTTCGCCAATGACACACTGACCATCAATATCCCTGCTGGCGCATACCAGAATGGAGAGCGTTATTGCATTGTGGTTGCTCAGAGCATCCCGGACACGACCACCATCAACGCCCCTGTGGTCATTACCATCGGTGCAGGCACTACCGCATACCCTCTGACCGACTGCAACTGCGCTCAGGCAACCGCTGAGAGCATCCACACTCGCACCCGCTACGCTACCCGCGTTGCAACGTCTGCGACCGGCACCGGCACGTTCAAATATCTTGGCTGCTTCTGCCGTTCCCACGCCGGTGCGCCTGCATCTATTTCTTGAGGAGGTATAGATTATGGGCAAGAACAATTTTCGCCGCATGATGATGCTCCATGAACACGACAAAAACCGTGAGCCGGAGCGCGACCGCCTTGAGGAAGAGCGTGACCGCAGGGAGCGTGAAATGGAACGCCGTCTGCGTAAGCTGGAAGGTGGCAACGACCGCTATCCCTATTATCCGCAGGAGGAGAACCGTTACATCGACCCCTACCCTATCCCCCGCTACCCTGACGTAGAGAATGGGCGCAGAATGCCGCAAATCGGCTTCTCGCAGAACGGTGACTGGGACAAGCGGTCTGGACAGTATGAACGTGGCGGCGCAGACAGCCGCTCCATCAAGATGCCGCGCCAGCATCTCACCCACGATGAGGCGGAGGAATGGTGCGACAACATGGTGAACGCCGATGGCACAAAGGGCTGTCACTGGACGCTGGAACAGACGCAGGACGTTGCCAAACAGCGCGGCATAACCTGCGATAAAAACGACTTTTGGGCTACGATGAACATGATGTACAGCGACTACGGCAAAGTCGCAAAAATGTACAGCGTGGACAACACCAACTTCTACGCAGATATGGCTGCGGCGTTCCTGCAGGACAAAGACGCTGTGGATGGTAAACTGGTCGAGTACTGGGAGCGCATTGTAGAGCGCGGATAAGGTCTGCAGACTTTTTGCAGACTTTCGGATAGCAATTAAGTGCAAATATCGGTTAGTATTCGATAGTATCCGAACTACTGCAAATACAAAAAATCCGCATGAGCACTGGATTTTCCAGCATTCATGCGGATTTTCATTTGGTGCGAGGGAGGGGACTCGAACCCCCTTTATATCGCGTCAAGTCGTGTTTTTTCTTAGCTTTGCAGACTTTTTGCAGACCTACTTTTTGCTTTGGACATACGCATCCAGCTTTGCGATGTACTGCTTGTCCTCTTCATCGCGCAACTGTTGGTATATCTTTCGGGTCGTTGAAATGTCTGCATGACCCATAAGTTTCTGGGCCACCATGTCCGGGATACCGGCGTAAAAAAGGTTTGTCGCGTAAAAATGCCGGAACTGGTGCGCCGTTACAAGCGCTTTCCACTTGTAGTACACCCTGTACTCGCCCGGTTTGTCTTTGATCCTGGCGCGCTTCTCCTGTTTCTCACTCAGGCCGAGATCCCGACAGTAGATCGCCCAGCGCCACTCATACTGCGACTGTGACAGCGGCTTCGCTTCACCGGACATTACATAGTCCGTGTCTGCGTGACCAGCTTTTTGCTCCAACAGCATCGGGCGAAAGGTCGTCAGGATGGGCACATCTCTGTATCCCTTCTCTGACTTTGGCGTTTCCTCATAGGCGTGGTTACGGTCCCAAGGCATTGCAGAACGCACATGAATCACATTCTGCTCAAAATCTACGTCTTTCCACTGCAGACCGTTCGCCTCGCCGAGACGAAGCCCGGTGTACTCGAATAGCTGCGCCCAGAAACCGCACCCCTCTGGATGCGCGTCAATAATATCTCGCTGCTCTTTTGTCGGCTCTAATCGCTTCCCCTTTTTCATCCCGGCGGGTGGTTTTGCCAGAAGGACCGGGTTACTGGTACCGTGATAGTTGGCGCACCAGAAGGTAAAGATACAGGATAGCACGCTTTTAGCGTTGGTGATGGTATGCAAAGCTTTGCCGTCCATCTTCATGCGCTCCATGTATCCACAGACTGCCTGCGTATCAATGTCAGCCATCGGCGTGTCGCCAAAGCATTCCAGAAGCGGAGGGATATTCTTGACGTAGGCGTTTATTGTACCACGTTTTACCGGCTTTGTCGAGCCTGTAATGTAATCTTTGTACGCTATTGCCATTTCCCGGAAGGTAGCACCGCCGTTATTTTTGCTTTCTTCCAGTGTTGCCTGCCGGTAGGCTTCTTCATACTTTGCGGTCGCTTCGGCAATCGTAGCGCCCAGGAAGTGCTTATATTTTCCGTCCGGCATTTTGCGCTTGATCTCATACCGGCCATCAGTGCGTTTCGTCTTTTTTCTTGGCATTCTCTATCGCCTCCTTGTTAATGGAGTAGACATCTTCCATGTCTTTTGCTGCTGCCATTCCGCAATCGCGTGCCTGACACAGCATTTCAATATTCGGTTGCAGCCCTTCGGGGTCCACATCCGTTTTTGTCGCCATGGCAATCTCGTAGTGGCTCAGGATCGTATTGACGACGGCCACCCTATCCCGCAGCGGCGTGTGCAAGTTGGCCACCATTTCGGTAAGCACGCTCAGATGATCCGACCCGTGCGCGCCGTAGCGGATGTACAAAAGCGTGTCTACCTCGTATGCGCTGCATTCTTCGATGGCCTCGTGCAGCATTCGACGTTTTTCTTTGTCGGTGGGGTCATCTTCCAGCCGTTCCATCAGCCCCGGGTGGATGCAGGAATCCAGATACCGTTCCAGTGAAACCCCGCAGCCCACGAACCACTGCATCATCATGGGAAAGGAGATCGCGTTAATTCCCTGCTCCCACTTGATTATGCTTTGTCGGCTTACGCCCATTCGTTTCGCAAGTGTGGCTTGGCTGATTCCGGCCTCTGCCCTTGCTTTTTCCAATGTTTCCGCAACACGCAAAACCCAATCATCCATTCCCAAACATCCCCTTTTTTTCGACAATTTCACAAAATTCGACTGATTTCCCGTCTTTTTTGGTTTACCATAAACTTCCAAAATTTGATGTCGAATCTGTTCCTTTTTCCGTGTTATAACATAATTGTCAAAAAAATCCAGAAGGAGTGAAAAAATAATGGATAACATCAAGGCTCTGAACGAAATCCCGGAAGATATGGTAATCATTGACGGTATGCCGGCATCCAAACCGCAGAACGCTGATGGAAGCCGCAAACCGTGGGAGGGCTAAGTTATGACCAACACAAAAACCAAGGAAGCTATGCTCTACGCCTACGCACAGAACGACGTGCGCAAGCTTGTCTATCATCTCTCGCAGGCCGGGTCTGATGGGTCTGCCTATGATGCCGCCTACCAGATTCTGAAGGCTGCCGTTAAGGATCACGACGCCGGCCACGACCCCGGTGCACGGTATCGCAATATCAATGGGCGCATCGTTGCAGTGTCGGAAGTGTCCCCCTGCCCGTGTAATCAGGAGCATTAACTGAGCCGTTAATCTTTGTCGGCCGGGCATTTAAGGTGTCCACTGTGGACACCTTTATTTTTTATTAAGCTTTTCATATATCCGTTCCACGCCAAAACGATACCGGCAATCAATACGAGAGATTCAAAAATTTACTTCCCTGCTTATGCGCTTCTACTTTTTCAAGCGCTCTTGCACGCACAGACGGAGAAGCATTCAGCATTGCATCATACGCTTGCAACGTTCCTGAAATATTTTTTATATCTCTGTTCGAAAAAGAGCTTAACTTCCAATCCGACTGCATACTGTCGCCTTTAAATCTGACAACTGCATTTTTTGCGGTCACTGCTTTTCTTAGCATTTCAATTTCGACCGGATCCGCAACGTCGTCAGCCAATTCCCATGTGTTAACATTGCCACTTAAGACCTGAGTAACCGTTCTTCTTTCGATTTTGGAACTGTCAATAGTTTTTCTATAAACTTCTCCATCGATTGAATAAACGATTGTGTTCCAAAAAATCCAGCTTGTTCTAAATTGGCTATACATCATACGAAGCGGTTGAACGTTGTTATCGACCACGCAGAAATACGGCAATGCAAAAATAGCCTGATTTGTCAACGGGGCATCCTTCCAAAAGAAAAAGTCCACGTTTTCCACATCATCGTGTTCGCGGTAAACCGTATTGTTTAACTTCTCGGCAAGTGCATCCACCTGAAGATCTTCCAGTTCTTCCTGATACAATTTCAGCTTGTCGTAGTTAGAAACCATCGACTGCCATTTTGTCGGCATGGAATCGAATGCGGCTTGTGCATTGTTGATTGCCGTCTCGCTTTCCAGAGTGACCGGGGCTATTTGAAGGATCATCGCTTCCACCTGCTCCGGCGTTACGGCATCATTCTGGGCATCAAGAAAATCGTTTTCCGCTGGTGCGTTTTCCGACATGACAGCTTTTGCGGCTGCTACACGTTCTTCAGCCGTGGCGCTTTGCAGCAGATTATACAGGTTGATGATATCTGTCATGCCTTGTCGGCTTTCGCTATCGATGATCGTGGTCTGCGTTCTTTGCGTTCCGTTGACCTTTGCGCCATTGAAACGCAGATATGCAGTGTCGGCGCTCAGAACGCGGTTCAGGCAGTCCATATCCTCGTCGTTCCCGCCAAAGGATACATTTTCATAAAAAATCTGGTCATCTGGATAGTACTGGCGCGAAACTTTTTTAAACTTGTAGTTCGTCTGACTGGTATAATTATTGTATTCGCCAATCAGAACATCTACATCGTTCCAGTAAAAATAGCCCTCGGTATCCTGAGATGTGAAGCTCATACCAAACCGGACAGTTTCACCGTTTGAATACACATACGGCATCACGTAGCTTTTGTTATTGTCTGTTTCGTAATTTTCGTAAGCGGATTCAAAAAGCCAGATGCCATCCTCGTATGATACATCAATGTTTGCCAGTGCATCTTTGATAGCCTGCACCTTGTCGGCGCTTACGTCATTCTGCTGCGCAAGCACCGCAAAGGGAACGTCCCCGGCGGGGCTGGCGGCCAGCGCGGGCAACGCTGTACCTGCCATCAGCGCAGCCACAATTGCGCCTGCCACAACAACTTTGCATTTTTCCGCAATTTTCATTCGAAATCCCTCTTTCCTCTTGATTTTCAACGATGACAGTTGTAATATAAAATTGTCAAATACAACAAAAAGGAGTGTTTCTTATGTCTGACGCCAAATTTCTTGCTTACCTGAAAGAGCACCCCGCGCTTTGGGGCATTGTAATGGGCGTTTTGCTGGAGCATTCCGAAACCGAAGATGCTGCACAGGCGTCCTGAAACAGTTTTTTACACTAGAAAGGAGACCTTATATGTTTGGAACTACCCGCAAGAAAGATATTTGCGAGAAAGACACAAGCAAATTCTCGGAAGAATTCCCCATACTTCCTACCTGCTCGCTTACTGGGGGATTCTACAACCACAGCTTAGCGCTGGATAAAGATAAACCAATTCCTCAAGAAACGTTTGACTTTGCAAAAGAAATCATGCAAATCATGGCAGACCGGAAAATCCCATACCAGACTGCCATGTATCTGCCTGATGCTTTGCATTGCCTGTTGGAAATGTCTTTTTGCCATCGGGTCTTTACCTGCGTTGTCATGCCGTTACCGGAAGATGGAGACGAGCAGAGCGATAGCCGAGATGATCAGGGCAAGAACTGACAGTTTGTTGGCAAACCGCGTTTCCTTCAGCGAAAGCGTTGACATATTGTTTTCAAAGTTCTTTTCATTTTCTCGGCGATTGATATAGCGTAGATAAAGTTCGCCGTCTTTAGTGATTTGATACACATAGCCGCGTATTTGCATTTTGGCCGGCGAAACTTTTTGCTCGACAAGCTTTTTCTCGCACAGCGTTTTTACTCTTTCTGTCCATTCGGAGGTACAATCCACCGGTCCTTGTGCTATCACGCGCAGCGCGTTCAGATCCTCGGTGGATAGCACCAGCTGCTCAAAATCCATTGTGGTCACTCTTCCTTTGCTTTTCCGTTCTCCAGCACGGCCAGCGCGGCGGCTTTTGCGGCTGCGCGCGCTTCCGGCGTTGCATTTTTATAGGCTGCTTCTACATCAGCCCATTCCCATTTGAGCCCGTCCATCCCGGCGGGCTCTTTTTTTGTGCCCATAAGCTCTTCAACGGTAACACCAAAGTAGTCTGCAAGCTTTTTCAAGGTGCTGTTTCTTGGCACAGAACCGTTTCTCCATCCTGTACAGGACGAAGGGTCAAGACCAATCGCTTTAGTTACCTCGGAATTGGTTTTTCCGAATTGCTTGCAGTATCTATCAAAATTATCAAAGAACAAAATCTCACCTCCTTTTTTGTGCAAACATACAAACTCAAACAAACTCAACTAAACTTATTGCGATTTGAGTTTATTTGAGTTATAATACAACCATACCGAGCGGCTGACCAGAAGCTCCCATACTCTCCGATCGCTGCCGGTACTTCACAGGGCTGCCACGCAGCAGGGGCTCTTCCCCCACACCGTCCTGTTGATCAGGTGCCTATGCGCGGGCACCGGGTGCAAGAAGCAGAGGGTCGCGCGTACCTTCCGATCTGCTTTCTGCCCTAAACCCAAAAATATTGCCAAGAGTAAAAATGATAACCGCAATATCATTTTACACCATCTCGTATGGCTTGGCAATGTTTTTATAGCGATATTTTGAAATGATTTTCAACTATGGAGGTGGAAAAACTTGCCGACCATTGAATGGAAAGCCGAAGTGGCCAAGCGCAAAATGATGCTTGGCTGGGGCAACCGTGAACTGGCCTTGCACGCGGGCTTGTCGAAAGGCGTTGTGGACAAATATCTGTCCGGGCACTACCCCAACGAAACGCCCAGAGAACTGATCGAGACCGCTTTGGGAATGAGGTGACGCGGATGTTGGTTTATCTGATGTGTTTTATGGCAGGCTGCTGCCTGATGGCGTTTTTGTTTATCTGCACCACAAGGCCGCCCCGCAAAATGCTGGGGGTCTGGCTGGCGTATTTTGGCTTGATTATGGCGCTTTCGTGGCGCATAGGAGGTTTGATGGTATGAGATGTGCATTTATTTTGGCTGATCTGATGGTTGCCCTGGGACGCGACCCCTACCATGCAGCCTGCACCGAGATGTGGCTGATGGTGATGATCATCGCGCCTGCGCTGGTGCTTGCCCCTTACCTGCTGTGCTGCTGGGACGAGTACATGCGTGCCGAGAACGCCCGGCGGCGTGCGGCGCGGAAGCGTATCTATGAGAGGGCACGGAACCATGAGTGATATTATTCGCCGCTGCAAAGATTGCGGCGCGGCATTGCCGGCAGGCACCGGCAGCCGCAGACTGTACTGCGATGCCTGCCGCAAGCTCCGAAAGAAAGAGAGCAACCACAACTATCAGAAAAAGCACATTCTCGGGAAAAGTCCAAATCCGCCCGTGGTGCGTTATTGCACCGTGTGCGGCAAGGCGCTTCCGGCGGGGGCTGCGGCAAACAGAAAGTACTGCTTTTCCTGCAGCGAGAAAGTGCGGCTGGATGATGCAAGAGAACGCGCCCGGCGGGCGTTGGCAGCTAAGCCGAAGGTCAAAAAACCTACGCCGCCACCACCAAAGCCTGCACCGAAGGAGAATCTTTCTCGCGGCAGGCACCGCAAGGTAGACAAGCCCTGCAAAGAGTGTGGCACGATGATGTACGGCGTGGACCCCGGCAAAATGTTTTGCGATGCCTGTAAAAAGAGCAGATACGGGAAGTCCAGCGTGGACACCGGCACGCAGACCGACATTGTAAAACCCAAAGAAAAGCCAAAAACCAACCACGATCTGATCGTGGATGATAATGCTGCTGCCGCAGCGAAGGGCATGAGTTACGGCAAGTTTAAGGAGTGGCAGCGCAGACAGAAGGAGTTGAAGGAACGTGGCGAGATCTTCTAGAAACGAAGCGTGGCACGAGAGCTACGCTGCTATATTTGGCCGATATGGCTGCATCCGGCTGACTTTGGAGCAGGTCAGCGTATGTATGGGCATCCCGGCGCGGTATGTGCGCAAGCGCTACCCGGAAGGCTGGTCTAACATGGCCGGGCAGGAAGGCTCCGGCCGCGGCAACACCATCCGGCTGGATACCCTGCTGGATCAGGAATTTGGGACTTACTGAGGAGGAAACGTTATGGAAACTGAAAAAAGCTGTGATATTTTCCGGCGTTTTGCCCCGGCGGGCAGGCTGATTGACCCGGAAAAGGCGGATCAGGCGGTGAAAGACAACGTGGATCGCGGCGCACCGACCCGCGAGATCTCCACCGCAATCCGGTATCTGATACTGGCTGCCATGAGCATTTGCAACGACAGCATAAACGCCTTTGAGCACTATCTGGACGCAAGCGAGGACTACCAGCGGGAAAACGCAGAGTACATGGCACTGGATGACCGCAGGTCTGCCGCACAGATCCAGAGAATCCTCGACGTGATATCTGAGCTGGAGGGGCTGGAAGAACATTAAGACTTTTTGGAGGTGGCGCAAAATGGCAAGCAAAAATGGAATGCGTACCCGTGAGCGGATCTGCTATCTGATCGGCAAGTATCAGTGCCGGCTGGAAGATGAACGCATCTCCGACCGGGAGAAAAAGATCTATGAGAACGTTCTGGAAGATCTCCGGCATCTTCTGGAAACGGCAATGCAGGAAGGGCTTCAGAGCTAACTTTCCTGTTTTACACCAATGGCGGCAGGTGGATAAACAAAAGCCGCTGCCATCCCCTTTAGGCCGCCGAAACATTATTTTGTGTTTCGCGCCTATTGTGACAAGATGTGTGGATTGGGACCACACGGGACCCCGGCGGGCCTTGAGAAGCCGGTAATGTGCAGATAGCAGCACTAGTAAAAAAAATCCGCAACAACCTACTGCGTCAAAAGGTGGGTGACTTTGTATCCGTAAGACTCGCACCCGGTAATAAACAGTTGAAAAGTAGTGTCGGTGACTGCTGGAACATAGACAGCCTTCCGATGGCGGCAGGAAGTAAAACAAAAGCCGCTACCAGCGCAATGCGCAGAAATAAAATTTGGAGGTATGTATTATGATCCACGAACGTAAAGGCGGGCATTTCCGCCGCCAGTACAGCGCACAGGCCAAGAAGGCCGGCGAAGCCATGATGAAGGTGATGCGGGACTTTGCAGAGCCGCTCAGCGTGCAGGACGCACGGGATGCGTGCACCTTCTGCCGCAACATTCTGGAAAGCCAGGTGCGCGGATGCCCGTACAATGACGCAGCACTGGAAGCAGAGGAGGATCTGGATGCGGTTGCAAACGCTGATGAACCCGATGCCTAAATCCCCTACCTACGAGGAGACCGCAACCGGCTACGCCATCGCCGCTATGCGCATGGCAGAGCTGCCGCCGGACACCATCCAGCAGGTGGTTACGGAGATGCGCGTTATGATCGACAAGTATTCACTGGGCGAGGCGGCGCAGATCGCCACCTCCAGCCCCTACTGATGGAGGTGGTAAGGTTGGCAACGCCAAAAGCTTCCGGGCGCGGCAGGCCGCAGAAGAGCGCTTCTGCGGCTGTTTGTGCCCCAGACGTCAAGTTCCCTGTTGAAGTGCCAAAAGCCCCGCAGACAGCCCCGCAGGCGGTCTCAGTGCTGATTAAGGCCATCAGCGAGGATGCAATCAAGCTGAAACTGCTTCCCGGCGCCAATGCCGTGCGCGATATGATGGACAAAACCTTTGGCGCTGCGGGCTGGACCATGCGGCGCTATTTTGCCGATGGGCGGCTGTGGTGTCAGGTGGGCGTATACTGCCCGCAGGAGCGGGAGTTCGTGTACAAGGACGCGGGCGGGCTTTCCCTCCCCTGCCGTGACCCGGCTCTGATGCGGGAGGTCACCAGCTTTGTGTCCGCTGCCTCCTTCTGGGGTGTCGGCAGGGACGTGATGGAACTGGACGACATTGTGCTCAAGAGCACGCAGGTGCCCATCGTCAAGGATGACAAGGGCGCTTGCCGGCTGCAGACCAGCCTGAAGGTCGACCGCTTCGCCTACGATGATGCGGGCAGCATCACCATGGTGCAGTTTATCACCGGCGAGGGTAAGAAAATCTTATGGCCAGAGGCGTGATCGGTAAGCTGCCGGTGGTATATGACCCGGTTGCCCGGCGGGTGGTCGTGGAAAACTCTGCGGAGTTTGTGGAAACACAGATCCGGCAGAAGCTGGACGAGCTGGCACACGGCAAGCCGCTGCATCTGATTTTGTCGGTAGACCTTGAACGCAAAAGCCGTACCCTGCCCCAGAACCGCATGATGTGGGCACTGCTTACCATCATGGCGGACCACTACAACGGCGGGCGCACCGGCGGTGTGACCCCGGAGGACTGCTATACCGAGATGCTGGAGCAGTACGGTGCGGCGTTCGACTACTTGGAGGTACCGGTGGGTGCTGTGCCCATCTTGCGCAAGTCTTACCGGCTGGTGCACGTTGTGGAGCTGCTGAACGGCAACCGCTGCACGGTGAAGTGCAGTCAGGGTTCCAGCACCTTTACCACGGAGCAGATGGGGCAACTGATCGACGGAATATTTGACCGGCTGGCGGAAATGGGCGTCAACGACCCCAATGTTACCGCCTACTGGCAAGAGTGGCAGGAGGTGCCGAAAAAATGATTGACCGAACATCTTACGAATACAAGCTGCTTGTGCGGTTGTACCAGCTTTTAGAACGCGGAAAGCGCTTGAAAGACAAGGAGTTTATTTTGACTGTTTGGCCAAAACTTATGTCTGCCACACAATTGTACATTCAGTACGCAAAGGACGCATTTACTTTTTCGGGGATGTCAGAATGCGTTTCTTTCAGAAATCGTAATTTTGGTCTGCCACTACGGTTTACTAATGAAACAATTTTTGATATGTGCATGTTGGACGAGGAGGAGTGATTGTATGACACAGAAACGGTTTAAAAAATTGCTGATGGCTCGCGGCGTCAGTGCAATCTACGCACGCGGCCTTGTGGAGTACATGAAGGAGCTTCGGCAGACCATTGAACAGGGTGAGGACCTTGTGCTGCTTGCGGATGCCGTCACCTGCGAGTTTAAGCCGGCTAGGATCTACCCCTACGCAGAGACCTACAAGCGGATCTTGGAAGGGCGTGATTTCCTTGTCTGAATCTATTATGCAGTCCCGGCGGGAGTGTTACGTTTGTCGGATGAAGTACGGCGTTGTGACCGTTAAGGACTTGGAGGAGCACCATGTGCTCAACGGGCCGCTGCGGCCGGTGGCTGAGCAGTACGGCTTGAAGGTCTATCTCTGCCACCGTCACCACAATGAGCCGGGTTACAGCGCCCACTTTGACCATAAGCTGCGCCTGTATCTGAAAAAGCAGGCACAGCGCAGCTTTGAGGATGTGTATGGTCATCGCCAGTGGATGGCGGTGGTCGGAAAGGATTATTTGAGATGCTCAACGTTGTAGCGATCATGGGCAGACTTGTCGCAGACCCAGAGCTGCGCACCACACCGGCGGGGCATAGTGTGTGCAGTTTCCGCATAGCGTGCGACCGCAGCTATGTGCAGCAGGGCCAGGAACGGCAGGCAGATTTTATTGATATTGTGGCATGGCGGCAGCAGGCTGATTTTGTGTCCAAGTACTTCCGGAAAGGCAGCATGATCGCCGTTGAGGGCAGCTTGCAGACCCGGCAGTATCAGGACAAGAACGGCAGCAACCGCACCGCTGTGGAGGTCGTGGCAAACAATATCAGCTTTGCAGGTACAAAGCGTCAGGACGTTCAGAGCGTGCCCTCCTACGAGCAGCAGACTACAAGCCATGTGCAGCAGGCAAAAGCCGCACAGAACGCCTCACAACCCGCCTACACGCAGGGCAGCATGGATGATTTTGCCGTGATAAACGATGACGACGATCTGCCGTTTTAGGGGGGGGGTAAGGAGTGAGCAAAACAAAACCGAAACAGGACAGTTATGTTGTCCTGCAGCGCTGGATGCGTACAGAGCTTGGCTTGGAGGGCAACGAACTGACGGTGTATGCCATCATTTACGGCTTCTCACAGGACGGCGAGAGTGTCTACAAGGGCGGGTACGGCTACCTTGCAGACTGGATAGGTCTGAGTGAAAACGGTGCCCGGAACATCGTCAAGAAGCTTGTGGCACGCGGACTGCTGAAGGAGCTTAAAACCATGGTGGGCGGCATCCTCGTGAACCAGTACGTTGCAGTCCGAAATCCAACCCCGGAAACGGTGCCGGAGGATGGCGCAGACCCCTACAAAAATTGTACCCCTACAAAAAATGTACCCCTACAAAAAGTGTATTCGAACCCCTACAAAAAGTGTATCCAGACCCCTACAAAAAGTGTAGACAGGAAATATATAGGGAAACCTATAGGGAAACCTATCTATCCGCGCGAGGAGCGCGGAACGGATACGATGGATGGATTGGATACCGCACGAGAGGATGTCTTGGAACGATTCCGGGAGCAGCTGGAACTGGACACGCTGGAGCGCCGGTACGAGCCTGAGAAATTGGAGGAACTGCTGGACAACATTGCGGACATGTACTGCTGCCCCAGCATGATTCAGACCATCGGGCAGTATCCGCAGACCACGCAGTCCATCCGAAAGCGGCTGGACAAACTTACCAGCCAGCACATCGAGTACGTTCTGGATGCCCTGCTCAACAGCACAAAGCCTGTCCACAACATCAGGGGCTACATACGGGCGGTGCTGCTGAACGCTCCTACTACCATGGAGCATTACTATCAGGCAAAGGGCAACAGCATCGCAGCCGGCGGAGGAGGTAGGCGCTGATGCAGGAGATCTGGAACGAGGAGCTATACCCTCTCCCGAAGAGCAGCCCTTGCCGCAGCTGCCCCTGTAAGGCGTGCTCGCCGAATTATTACAAGAAATGCACAACATGGCTTGCGTGGTTTGCAAAAAGCTGGAACAGCATCCAGCAGCAGGCCGCAAAAGCCGCAAGAATTTGAGAATGGGGATATCGTCATGAGAACAATGGCAAAAATCGCGATCATCAACCTGAAAGGCGGCGTGGGAAAATCCGTCACCGCCTGCAACCTCGCCTGCCTGCTGGCAGAGATCTGGTCCCGGCGGGTGCTGGTGATGGATCTGGACAAGCAGGGCAACACCACCAAGTTTTTCAACCGCTTTGCCTACGGACGCAAGACCATGGGCGATGTGCTCACCCTGACCGCTACTATGCAGGATGTGATCATGCAGACGGATTTTGAGCACGTCGATCTGGCACCCAGCAACATGGAGATGCTGCTGGCCAACAAGAACGTGATGCTGGATGTGCTGCGGCCGCAGTGGGACAGGCTGCGCAAGGCGCTGGACACCATCCGCAACGACTACGATTACTGTATCATCGACTGCCCGCCTGACATCGACATGGCCACCGTCAATGCGCTGGCTGCCGCAGACTGGGTGATCATCCCGGTGGACTGCGACGAGTGGGCGATGGACGGCATGGACGAGATCCGCGAGCAGGTGGATGCCATCCGGGAGAGCTACAACCCGCAGCTGGAAGTGATGGGTGTACTGGCAACCAAGTACACCCGTGGCAGGTACAGTGTGGACACCATCAACGAGATTGCCAACATGGACTTGCCCGCCTTCCGCAACCAGGACAACAGCATTTTGCGCATCGACTACAGCGTGAAGGTCAAGGAAGCCAAGGCACGGCACTTGCCGGTGCACAAGGTCTGTAGGAACATCAAGACCAGCGCCCAGTATAAGGCACTGGCGCAGCTGGTTAAAAAATGCGTGGAGGGTGAGTAACATGTGGCCGAAAGAACTGATTGACCGAAAATCAGCGATTGACATTGTAAACAACCTCAAATTTAAAATGCTTAGGGTACTAAACGAGTCATTCAAAGGCACAGACGTTCTCTGCGCATTGGAAACGGCGAAAAGAGAGCTTGAAAAGCTCGTGTATTATGTTCCAGACGAATTTTATCCAGAATGGCGCAATCCTGAAACCGACCCGCCGAAGGTCGAAGAAGATGTGCTGATTCTGTTTAAAACCGCCTGCGGTGGATATGGGATTACGACAGCTAACTACGAAGATGGCACAGTCTTGTCCCAAAAGAGCGCTTTCTACTGGGAAGAAATTTCCGAGTGGGGAACCTACGATGAAGAAAGCGATGATTACTTTATTCCTAAAGGCTGGTGGGAATATCGTTATTTCAACCAGGATGACATTTACGATAACCGTGTAGATGCTCACGTGGTGGGCTGGATGCCGCTGCCGCCGAAGGAGGTAAAACAATGAGCACTGGATTGTTGAATAGCCTGATGAATGCCCAGAGCCAGACGGTCACCCCGGCGGGGCTGCAGATGCAGGTGGTGATGATTCCGAGCAGGAATATCATCCCTAACCCGGACAATGACGAGATCTACACCATCGGCAACATGGATGGTCTGAAGGACGACATCCGGCAGCACGGCCTCCGGCAGCCGCTGGAAGTCATCCCGATGGAGGATGAAACGGACTGCTATATGCTCATCAGCGGGCACCGGCGCTGGGCGGCGTGCGGGATTTTGTCAACGCTTGGAGACACGCGGTTTGATTTTCTCCCCTGCCTGATTAGGGAAAGCCACGGCAAACTGGATGACCGCATTGCGCTCATCACGGCGAACGCCACCGCCCGTGACCTGACCGATGGCGAGCGTCTGGCGCAGTACGAGGCGCTGAAGGATGCGCTGACCAAGAAAAAAGCAGCCGGACAGCTGGAAGGCAAGGTGCGTGACGAGGTTTGCCGCATTCTGGGCTTGTCCACCGGCGCTGCTGCCCGCTTGAACGTGATTGCCTCCTGCGAGAATGAGGTCATCAAGGAGCGCTTGAAGGCCGGAGAGATCGGCTTGATGGAAGCGTACCGCAGCGCACAGGATTATGCGCGTTTTATGGGCGCTGCACCGGAAGAACCGGAGCAGAAAGAAGAACCTGCGGAAACGGTACCGGTAAACCCGGATTATGCCGAGTGGAAATTGCCACCGGAAGCTATCGCAATCGTGGAAAAGGCTCACGAGAAGCAAAAAAGAGCCCAGAACGATGCACCTAAACCTACGGCATCACCGTACAGGACAGAACCTGTGGAGATTCACGAGCCGCCGAAGGAGCAAGCCCATGGGAGGGACACGCTGCACAAGCTGGCAGAAAAAATGCTGGGCGCAAATGCAGCGTGGGAACTGGAATGGGAAGATGTGCGTTTCCGGCTTGCGTATTACAAGCAGCCTCTGCCCGGCGGGGCAACGTTGTGGAAGCGGATAGACACCACCAGAGAGGACGCCGGTCAGACCTGTGATGACTACGCCATCATCCTGCAGGACAACAGCTTTTTCACCTGCGGCTGGATAGGTTTCCACTCCGGCATTACGGATATTCTGACGAATTACTTTGAGCTGAAATAAATTTTGGGAGGTTGCCGGATGAAGCCACACGAATTTCGCCGTCTATATGCAATACCCTATGACATTGCCAAACGTCGGCAGCGCATTGAGCGGCTGGAGATCCTACAGGCAGATGGTCCGCAGGCTGCCTCGGATGTGGTAAAAGCTTTTCACGGCGAGGGCAACAGCTGCGTTCTCGGTCATGTAACAGTGACCGGGACCGCAGATTCCTCCTACAACCAGCGTGCTGCGGAGATCCGGCGACTGAAAGACATCAACCGTATGCAGAACAAGCTGTACAACATCGGCGTGCACATGGTGGAGGACTGCGATGACCCGGAGCTCCGGGCAATGCTCTCGGCGATCTGCGTAGAGGGCAAAAAGCCGCAGGACGTTGCCGTGGAGCTTACCGAGCAGGGCTTTGACGTGGACGCAGAATCTATTCGCCGGAGGGTTTACCGGTGGATCCAAAAGAATGTAGGGTGATTTTATGGATTGCGTTTCTTGCAGGGTGCGTTTTCGGTGCCCTTCTACAGCTGAGCCAAACTCTCTTGCGTGTATATTAACGCTGACCACTTACGGACAGAGAGAAGAAAGCCCGTACCAGACACCCGGAACGCCGAAGTTTTGCCCAATTTGTGGGAAACCGTTGCGGGTTATCGGCACCGAACGATTTTGCAACAACGTCCAGTGCGTAAACAGATACATTCCGATGGAGGGACACAACAGACCATGGGAGAAAGAAGATTGATTGATGCCAATGCGCTTTTGCGTGAGGTGCGGTACAGCGGTCGTGCTGCGTATATGCTTGTGCTGACCGCTCCCACCATCGACCCGGAAACGCTACGGCCGGTTTCTGAGTGGGAGTTGAATCCGTACAGATTTTCATGTGAGCACTTTCGGTGCAAGAAATGCCACCACATTGACTGTGTGGCTGACAAATACTGCGGTGAGTGTGGCTCCAAGATGAAAAACGCCGGTGTAAAACCGGAGGATATGCCAATTCCGACAGAAACCATTCAAAAAACAACACAAGTCCTGAGTGGACTGCATTGTGAGGAGGAAAAAATATGTTTCCACAAAGAAGAATAACGACTGACACACCGGACGGGAATTACTCGCAGGCTCTTAATCTCTTTGTGCGCGGAGAGGACGGATGGGTGCAGATGCCCAGCAGGGGCATAAGTCTCAATGACTACATGAAAAAGCTTATTAAGGCACACAATGCAGATATCGACATTGATGGAACGCAGGAGGAGTTCGATATAACCCTGTTCGAGCACCTGTTCGACGGCCCGGAGACTATCGAAGGACTGCTGGCGGAGCACTACACACTGTCGTGGGCTCTTGCTACCGTTCGGGAGAGACTCAAAAAATACGAGGACGCAGGCATCCCGGAAACCATGCTTAATGCGTTTGCGGCCGATGAAAAAATTCACACGTTACAGGACGTGAAGGATTTTATTGACGCCATGCCAAACGCAGCTCCAAAACCCCGGCGGGGTACATGGAAGCCGGTAGACGACGATGACCCGGTTACGGCTACCCGCTTCCAGTGCTCACATTGCGCCTGCGAAATATCTAACGATTAGGACTATGAGCCGCCTGACGATATGTGGAATTATTACCCATCCTGTGGCGCAAGGATGTATGCCGATGAGTAGCGGGAATGGAGTGGCTATATGATTTTTGTTTATTGGCTGGCAGCCGTTGTACTTATGGCTTGCCTGAGCATTCCGGTGTGTATGTTTTCCGTGCGGTGGGCATGGAAAAGCGGGTGGACAGTGCGGAAGATACTCATGGTATTCACACCAGCATCTGTCGTGCTGGGCGGCGTTCTTGGGTACACAATGGCATGTCTTGTGCTCAAAATGACCGGTTTTTAACAATTGACACAAAATTCACATTGTGCCACTTCTCTGCGTAGCTACGCAAAAGCCGTGTCACAAAATGGTCGGAATGTCACAAAAAGGTCGAAATGTCCAGAATGTCCCATTTTGATGTGGTAAAATTATAATGCAGACATTGACGGAACCGTGAATGTCTGCATCCTCATGACGAGCCCCGGCGGGAAGCATAGCACAGGCTTTTGGAATCTTCCTGTGTTCAATGGATCACCGCACCGTCCGCTTCAAGATCCAGCGGTGCACACAAAACAAATTCAAACCCGGCGGGGGTGTCCACAGTGGACACCTTGGAAAGGAGCGCAAACCATGCTTGAGCTTTTCAGCAAACTGTTTTGGTCTATTGCAAAAAGCTGCGTGCTTGCACCTGTGTTCCGGGAAATTTTTCAAATAGCATTCAAAAGTAATTTTGTGTGCATCGTCTGGAGTATCGGTTTTCAGGCGAGCCGCACAAAGCGTGAGCCGAGGGCAGAGATCGGAGGGCGCGGCTGTATGCAAGGAGCGCGGCCTGTTATCCGCGCAGATTAGCAAAAGCTGCTGATACAATTTATTCGAAAATATTTTTACCCGCCTGTTATGCATGATGTGCACCGTGCATTGCAGGCGGGCATTCTTTTACGCTGCGTTAGCTCAACCGGCAGAGCATCCGGCTCATAACCGGGTCGTTGTAGGTTCGATTCCTGCACGCGGCATGATATATTCCCGTAGCTCAATTGGTAGAGCGCTGGTCTCCAAAACCAGAGGCTGCAGGCTCAGTCCCTGCCGGGAATGCCAGCTGCGTACCCTGTGAGGAGACTGCGCAGATAGCCGGGCATCTGGCGGCGAAAGTACCGGATGCAGCAGCACTCCATTCGTTTACGTTGTCCGAGAAACTGAATGTATACTGGGAGTGCTGCTTATATTAACGTTTAGCTTGAAATAGCTTTAATTTTTAAATCTGGCTTTTGAAGTTTGGAGCGCGTGTCATGGTTCTGCCAATGGAGAACACCGAAAAGATGATTTTTCCGGGCGTGGGCAAGTATGGAATCCCTGAAATCAAACCCGAAACGGATGTCCGTATAGACAGGTTGGAATGGATACCTGTCAACTATGCTATGACAGCAACTGACAAAAAAAGCAAGGGCGTGCACTTTTACAAGGACGATTACCAGTTTGAACGGTTCTGGAACTACCCGGATAAATATATCCCGATTTTGCAACAGTTCGGCGCGGTATGTTCGCCGGATTTTTCTTTGTACAGTGATATGCCGCTTGCGGTGCAGCTTTTTATGCATTACAAAAAGCACTGGCTTGCCGCATACTGGCAGGCGCACGGTATTCACGTTATCCCAACGCTTTGCTGGTGTGGAGAGCAAAGCTATGACTGGTGCTTTGACGGCGAGCCCAGAAACGCCATCGTGAGCATTTCGAGCCACGGAACACAGTCCGACCCATACGAAGCAGAATGCTTTGCTAAGCACTGCCGTAAGGCGCTGGAAGTGCTGCAACCGAGCGGCATATTGTGGTATGGCAAATGCCCTGATGAATTTGACTGGAACGTTACCAAAATAAAACCATTCCAATACGAAAGGAGACATTACCGTGAGTAAACGAGGCTCAGGCAGTTCCACGAGAGCGGGCGGAGGGGGTGGAGCTGGCGCAAGAGAAAAAGAGCTTTTTACCGTTGGAAAAGACGGTGTGCGTGTCTACGATGATTTAGAAACCGATTCAAAAAATGGTTGGCTGAGTAAACGTAGCACAGCGGCCATGAAAGCGTTTAGAAGCCTGAGCGATGTACATTGCAACTGGAACAAAGGCTTTGACGTTCTTGATGGGGACAAAAAACCGGTGCACATGAAAAGAAGCCAGCAATGGGACTACCTGAAAAAACACAATATAAATTCCTTCGTTTTACGAGTGGCAGAAGGAGACACAAAAAGAGCCTTAAAGCAGATGGAAGACTACGGGTATCATGTTGTTGCAAAACTGGCTTCAAATTCAATAAATAAACGAATTTTTGATACCAATGAATTTTATGTATCTAAAAAGAAAATGCAGCGGCTTGGATTGGATTTCAAGGTGGAAACCTACTGGAAAAAAGGATGGAAAGGATAAAGGCTTGGAGGGATAAACCATGACTCTGCCGATGGAAAACACCGAAAACACGCTGCAGCTGCATGAAGCACTGGGGGCATGGGCTGCGTTGGGATGGCGCTGCAAAATCGTGGAAAAGAAAGCCTTAACTACTCATGACTGATAAGTTTTACAAATGGCTTTGCTCTTTGATAGGATCCGGTGATGTGCATCCGTTTTATTGCTCCTCGCAGTGGGTGCGGTTATCGCACAAGGTACTGGACATGGACAAGCACGAATGCCAGCTGTGCAAAGAGCGCGGGAGATACCGGCGGGCAGAGCTGGTGCACCATGTAAACCATGTGCGCCGTGCTCCCAAGATGGCGTTGGATATCTGGTACACGGATGTAGACGGCAATCAACAGCGCAACCTTATCAGCGTATGCAAGGACTGCCACGAAACAGTTTGTCACCCGGAGCGGCTGCGGAAATGCAGCGGCAGTGCGCCGATGACATTAGAAAGGTGGGATTGAATGCCATCGCCTGATAATTGTAATCATGATGTAAAACTGTATTTTTGCTTGACGCCGGAGCACTTATCTCTTGGAGATGAATGGTGCAAAGAGTTTGTAAAATTACAATTGCAAGAGGGATTTATCCGCGCGCTGGAAGACTTAGAAAATGAATGGCCGCGAATTATAAAAGACTGTGTACACCCCCCTTCCGAAAAAACGGGCTGAGCGGGTCGAGCCCTTAT
>JAHZDE010000015.1 GCA_019422525.1 Clostridiales bacterium | reverse complement strand
TCCACGGTCGGAGAGATGTATGACAGTTCCACGGTCGGAAAGATGTATGACAGTTCCACGGTCGGAGAGATGTATGACAGTTCCACGGTCGGAAAGATGTATGACAGTTCCACGGTGAGGGATTTTAAAAATTACCCCAATGTAAAAATCCACATCCCGAAGGGCGGTAAATTTGAGGTGGTTGAGCATGAAGAGGAGTAAGATACGCTTGATAGACGAAGAGACACTGAAAAAGAGCATAGAAAAGCGGCTGAACCCAGAGCAAATCGCAGACAGAATGGTAAATATAGATGACATAGCGGTGTCTGTGATGATGGAGATTGAGGAGCAGCCCACGGCCTACGATGTGGAGAAGGTTGTGGCGGAGCTGGAAAAGATGGCAGACAAGGCCAATGATAATATCATGGTATCTGAACAACCGCAGTATCACGATGGATATGAGGACGGAGTGCTTGCGGCTATCCAGATAGTAAAAGGAGGCGGCATAGATGGCGATTAAACCCATATTATTCAACGCCGAAATGGTGCGGGCGATTCTGGACGGCCGGAAAACCTGTACCAGAAGAGCAGTAAAACATAATGTTGAGGCAGTGCTGAACAGCCAGTATCACATGGATCACCCAGAAGTGGAGGCCGCATGGCTTATAAAAAAACTGTGTAGACCTCCATATGAACCGGGAGATATCCTGTACGTTCGGGAAACATTTATTCAAGCAGCAGCTCACACTTTTTGGTATAAGGCAGATGATAATTCATGGATATCGGAAGGTTTACACTGGCATCCATCCATCCACATGCCGAAAGAAGCTGCTCGCATCTGGCTGAAGGTTACGGATGTGCGTGTAGAGCGGTTACAGGATATCACCGAAGCACAGGCGGAAAAAGAGGGATTTATTCCGCAAGGACTGTTCGTTGAAACTGAAATTACATTACCAGCCGCGTATTGGTTTTCAAAATTTTGGAATTTTACAATTAAGAAATCTGATCTTGACCGTTACGGATGGGCTGCGAACCCCTACGTATTTGTGATCGAATTCTCAAAAATTGATAAGCCGGAGGAGGCAGAGCATGAACGAAAATGAAGCGATTGAACAGCTCCAGGGTGAATACCTTGCAACGAACGGGGCAGAAACCCCGGCAAGGGTTCGGTATCATAACGAGGCACTTGATACTGCTATAGCGGCACTGAAAGAGGTGCAGGAGTACCACGCTACAGGTCGGACACCGGGCATGGTGCGGGGACTTATCGGCGGGTACAACAGAGCGAGAAAGCAGTGCGTTGAGCTGGGGAAGATGCTCAAACAGTATGAGGATATCGGGAATCTGGAAATGTGCCGTGATGCAAGGAATAAGCAGATAGAAAAGCCTGCAAAAGAGCAGCAGAAAACCAAGTATATCTGGGCGGCCGGATATTGCCCGGTATGTGGGACGGGGATAACGTCACGGTGGAATTACTGCCAGAACTGCGGGCAGAAAGTGAGGTGGGAGAAATGACTGGAAGATGCGTAAAAGAAGGAACAGAAGCATTATTACGAGATATGCAGGAGTATCGGGACTTGAGTGATCGGGTTAGATCCATGTTTGGAGATGTCGCAACCTTGAAGGATGTTGTGGATTCGTTGGAACGGAAACTTCTGGAACCAGAGAAACCAGACCCGGTTAATGCAAGAATCCTGACATACGAAGAATCAGCCATGTGGGACGCATATAGGGCTATCGGCACACCGGAGCAGTGCCTGGAAGCTGTGGAGCGTACCCGTTGGATTCCGGTAAGCGAACGGATGCCGGAAGGAATAGATGCATGCAACTATATTGCCAGCATTGAGAACTACGGAGTTGATATTGCAACATATGTTCCGCTTGTAAAAGAATGGTACTGTTTGGGCCTGCCGTGTAAAGTAATCGCCTGGTTGCCACTTCCGGAGCCGTACCATATTACCAACCCCGGTAAAAAGGACGGCGAGGACGAATGAACGAAACTGTAACGTGTGCCAGCTGCGTAAACCTTGACATGTACGGCTGGTGCGAGAAGATAGCGGATAGCCCGCATACAGACACCGGGCGGTATTGCAAGTATCACCAGACAGCCACCAAGGCCGACCGTATCCGACGCATGACTGATGATGAGCTTGCGGCTCTTCTGTGCGGTATATCTTCGCAGCCGGAGGAAGGGCGTTGCGAACTGTGTATTGCGGCACCGTATTGCAGAGCAGGACACAACGGATTCCTGGACTGGCTGAAGGAGGAGAGCAATGGGCAAAAGTCGAGCGAGCAAACAGAACGGCTACTTTGCCGCCGTGTCAAGGCAGAGAAACGATGTATATAAGACCCAGAGAGGAAAAAAGAGGAGAAAGGGATAACGAATGCCCGGTAAACCGGGTTGGTTCGTAGCGAGTGGTGTTATGTCAAAGAAGAAAAAAGTATGCTGGATAAGTGCAGGAGTAAGTAGCTTCATGGCTGGATACCTTGCGGGGGATGTGGACGAGTGGATATACATTGATATCGACGATCAACACCCAGACAGTATGCGATTCATTCGAGACTGTGAAGCAGCAGTCGGAAAAGAGATACAGATTTTACGGTCGGAAGAATACAGACGCGTGGAAGATTGCGTTCGGGTGTTCGGCGGCTTTCGGGATGCAAGAAATGGGTTCGCACCTTGTACGAGCTGGATGAAGATGCGAGTTCGGAAAGTCTGGGAACAGGAACATACAGGCTATGACTTGACTTATGTGTGGGGATATGATCTACACGAAAAGGGACGGGCGGAGCGAACCGCAGAAGCCAATCCGCAGGCAGAACATGAATTTCCACTAATAGAAAAGGGGCTGTCAAAGGAAGAAGTTCACGGGCTGTTTGAGCGGACTTTCAGTTTCCCGCGCCCGGTCATGTACGATATGGGCTACCCAAACAACAACTGTCTAGGCTGCATCAAGGGCGGCATGGGTTATTGGAACCGGATCCGAAAGGATTTCCCGGAAGTGTTTGAGAGCCGGGCAAAGTTGGAAAGGCTGGTGGGGCACTCCATCCTGAAAGACAGAAACGGCCCTGTATATCTGGACGAGCTGGAATTTGACCGCGGAGACATGAATACAGAGATATTTCCAGATTGTGGGATAATGTGCTATCTGGCACAGAAATAATAGGAGGATAAGAAGAATGATTGCAGAAGCGAATGTAACAGACAAACCTGTGCAGAATCCGAGTATTGCAGACTACGGGAAAGAGTCTCTGGCATACCTGAAAGAGGCAAGAGGCGTGTTAGCGTCTATCTTTGGCAACATCACATCAAACAGACCGGAGGAGGGGGAAGATAGACCAGTAACTTGCATGCGTGATAATATGGCTGAAATCAGAGAGACAGCAATGCAAATCCGAGAAATCGCAAGAAATATCAACATGGCGTTGTTTAACGAATAAAAGGGGTAAGGGTATGATATGAGCATGAACATCTACATCAGCGGCCCCATGCGGGGCGTAGACAACTACCGTGAGAAATTTGAGCGGGCAAAAAGAATCATCGAAAAAGGCGGACACAAGGCTATCAATCCGGCAGGCCTTGACCTGTGTGGCCTCACCAGGGAGCAAATTCTCGATACGGATCTGATACTACTGAACTTGTGCGACACAATCTATATGCTTAAAGGATGGGAAGAGTCCTGCAGAGCAAACCGGGAATACGGGTATGCACTGGCCAAGGGGCTGGATATTATGTTTGAGAGGGACGAGTGAGATGAAAGTATTGATAGCGTGTGAAGAAAGTCAGGCAGTATGCAAAGAGTTCCGCAAACGCGGGCATGAGGCGTATTCCTGCGATTTGCAGGAGCCTTCCGGCGGTCACCCTGAATGGCATATACTTGGGGACGCCCTGAAAGCCATTGATGGGGGGGGGCGGTGGTAACTATGGACGGAGTTGTGCATGAGATTGGACAGTGGGACATGATGATTGCACACCCGCCTTGTACATATCTTTCCAATGTAAGCACAAGACATTTTTCGCTAAAATGTACAGAAGCTGGAAAAGTAGTAGAGAGATGGCAAGAAAGGGCATACGGCGCTGTATTCTTCATGCATTTTGCCCTGGCTCATATCCCAAGAATCTGCATTGAAAACCCAGTAGGCTTCATGAATAGCGCATACCGCAAGCCGGATCAGATTATTGAGCCGTATATGTTTGCCGAGAGCGTGGAGGATACGGAAAACTATGTAACCAAGCGAACGTGCTTATGGCTTCGAGGCCTTCCAAAGCTGAAAACGAACAATCTTCCAAGGCCTGATAATGCCGCTATATTTGGACGGCTACCAAGCGGCAAAGCCAGAACTTGGGAGGACACATATTCCAGAAGCGGAAAGGTTCGGAGCAAGACATTCCCAGGGATTGCAAAAGCGATGGCCGAACAGTGGGGAGGTGAATCTGATGGAGAAGCTTAAACCGTGCCCGTTCTGCGGAAAAACACCAGGAATCGAACATTGGTCAAGTGGAGGAATGATGTATATGGTAAAGTGTAACAATCCTGATTGTCCTGTGCCGGTAGTGTCTTATCCGGCAGGACATAACTTGATGGAGGTAATTTACGAATGGAACAGGAGGACAAACGATGACAAATAGGGAAGCATATAGGGAAAAGTTGGATACTATACTTGCAAGGGTTGTTGCAGTAGTAGACGGAAGGCCTACTAGCTGTGCAAGTGGCAGCTGTGAGAGATGCCTTTTTATGAATAACTGCGGAAAAACTGAACATAAGAAGGAGGTTATCGACTGGCTCAATGCCGAATACCAGGAGCCGCATGTGGACTGGAGCAAGGTGCCGATTGACACGCCAGTTCTGGCTTCATGTGATGGGAAAAGGTGGTACCGCAGATACTTCGCCGGAATGCGTGACGGAAAGCCGGAAACTTATGATTCGGGTGCTACATCATGGTCTATAGATGATAAGCGCACCTGCACATGGACGCACATGAGGCTTGCGGAGGGCAATGAATGACCGAACAGCACGAAGATGATATAGATGACAGCTGTGATGACTTCTGGGACAACTACGACTATTGCTATGAGTGCTCCGGATACGGCGATGATTACAGTATTGACGAGGACGGCGAACTGGTCTGCAACTGCCCGGATTGCCCGAACAGACCCGGCTGGTGGGATGAGTAACTGAAAAAAATAGAAAGGGCGGTGCACCCTGCCAAAAGGTCGCACTGCCCACACAGAGAGGGGGAAGCTATAGAATGAGGAACCGATATAAAAAGCTGGAAGATCACGGGGTATACCCAGAGGATACCAAGATGCTTCTGGAGCGATGCAAAAAATCTACACCAGAGGAGCGTCACTGGCTTCTTCATGCCTGCATTGACGCTTCACCGGAAGGGATGGAGTTTCTGGTATACGAAAGCCTTGCAATGGGGAAAAGCTATGACCAGATATCCCGGACAGATTATATTCCGATGAAGTCCGATGACTTCTACGGGTACAGGCGCAAGGCAATGTCCAAGTTCTATGATTTCCTGCGGATGTATGGCCGGGTCTGAACGTGGTGAGGGAAAAAACGTGGGGATATAGGATAATAGAGGAAGATGGAGGAGTAGCATGGATGTTGTGAATCTTAAGATTAAGGACTTACAGCCTTATGAGAAGAATCCCCGAAAAAATGACGGTGCTGTTGACTATGTGGCGAATAGCATTAAGGAATTCGGGTTCAAGGTTCCTATCGTGGTCGATAAAGATAATGTTATTGTGGCCGGACACACACGCTATAAGGCGGCGAAAAAGCTGGGGCTGAAAGAAGTCCCGGCTATCGTTGCAAGTGACCTGAACAATGAGCAGATTAAGGCCTTTCGGCTGGCGGATAATAAGGTGGCAGAGCAGGCCGAATGGGACTATTCGTTGCTGGCCGATGAGCTTGACGAGATTTTGGACATCAATATGCAGGACTTCGGATTTCCCGATATGGATCCGCCGGAAGAGAAAGAACCGGACTATTACGGTGCAGAGCGGGAACGCACATTCGATGCTTACAATCTCCATGACGTGGACGAGGAACGCCTGACGGAAAAGTGGCAGATGCCAATCATCAAAAAGTGTACCTATATCCCCAAGGACTTAATTTCATTCAACTATGCCAAGACCTCAAAGGAGTACGATAAGGGCGTGCATTTCTATATCGACGATTACCAGTTCGAAAGAATCTGGAACACCCCGCACGATTATGTAGACATACTCCGGCAGTTCGACTGCATCCTGACGCCTGACTTCTCACTCTATACCGAGATGCCGCTGCCTATGCAGATCTGGAACGTGTACCGCTCCAAGATGGTAGGGCAGATCATGCAAGGCTACGGCCTGACGGTGATACCGACGCTGCAATGGTGCCGGGAGGATTCCTTCGAATTTGCGTTTGACGGCATAGAGCCGGGCGGAGTGGTATCGGTATCCACGATAGGCGTTAAGCAGCAGCCGGATGCCAAGAAGATATGGACAGCAGGGATGGACGAAGCCATGCGACAGCTTAAGCCGAAAACTGTGGTCGTGTATGGCGGGGATATCGGGTATGATTTCGGAAAAGCGAAAGCGGTTTACATAAGCAATCATAACGCAGAAAGGATAGGACATGGAAAAACTTAATCTTCAGCTTTTTGGAGGTAGGGGGGCAAGCGGAATAAGAAACAGCCCGCTTGAAAAGGGTGCAAAGCCGAGAGAGATCGAAACGCAGTATAGAGCTACATCTGGAAGCCAACGTGGATATACCGGCTACAAAGATGAAGTTCTGGAAGCGAAAGCCGATAAAAATGGGAAAGTCACATTCGAGTATGCCACCCCGAAGAAAAGAGGAAAGACAGCAAAGACGAATAGAACGGAGTATGTGACATTTGAGGTATCACATGGAGCTGTTAATGGAACTGTATTCGGAGTTAATCTCAACAAAGCCACTTCTGTATCAGGGCAGACCTATGGTATAAGAGAAGAGATTAAAAAGAACGGATTCAAGTGGGATGGAAAGACAAAAGCATGGGTGAAACAGAAGTAGGAGAGTGAAGTATGCGGATTGAGCATTTTAGATACCTGTTCAACAGACTGAACGGATTCTACCTGAAAAAGCATATCATTGTATTCAGAAAACCTCTGGAAATCTGGAACGAACAGACAAGGGAATCTGTGAACTTCAAAAGCGTGGATGAATTACTTGACTATGAGATTGATGGCGAGACCGTCAGGAAAATCATAGAAAGCCAGGAAACGCTATATGTCCCACCTCTGGAGGGGGGGCGTGGAGCCGGGGGAGGAGAAAAGACATTCAAATTCGACCATGCCCGTGATAGTGGGAAGGATAAGAGCAAGAGCCTTCTTCCGGCTTATGCGAATACCAGAATTAAGTCCAAAACGCTTGAAGGGGCTATGAATGAGTTTCAACACAGATTCAAGAATTCAGATCATGAATGGGCCTACGAAGTGGATGAGCAGGGATATGTACATCAGTTCGTAGAGGGCAATAAGTCAAGCGTACGTATATCCAGTCGTGGACGCAATACGATGATACTGCACAACCACCCAAGCGGAGGGGCTTTCTCTGATGCAGACCTTATTTCTACATCAATGGAAAGAAACTCAAAGGGTATCGTAGCATCGGGCAGAAAGTATGACTATGTATTCACAAAGGGGACGCACTTCAAAGCCAACAGTTTCATCAAGGCAGTAAAGACGGCCAAGATGAAAGGCAAGGACTTCGACGATGCAGCCGATAAGTGGCTGAAAAAGAACCAGAAGGAATATGGGTATAAGTATTACCGCAAAAAAAATTAGGGTAACGAGATGGTAGGATGGCGAACGAGAAAAACTTAGTGCAAAATTCACATCGAAGCCCGAGCGAAGCCCGAGAAAATGGCAGAAAGGGCGGGATTGCATCGGGAAAAGCAAGGCGGCAGAAAAAGACGCTTTCCGACCTTGCAAAAATGATAGCTGACAATCCTGCCCCGGATGCCGCCAGAAGAAAACTGGAGCAGATAGGCATAGAAGCCGAGGATGCCAGCAATAACGCTGTAATTGTGGCTTCTGTGTACTCTAAGGCTGTCAAGGGCAATATGCAGGCCGTGGAGAAGTGGGAGCAACTCGTAGCGGAGACCAAGGAAGATGCCGGAAGGTATGAACTCCCCGCCCGGGTGCTTGGTAGGGCGTTCGTGGATATCAACAGGCAGATCCGCCCGAACATGGAATATGTGTTCGAGGGTGGACGTGGTGGTTTGAAATCCTCTTTCGTATCGCTGAAAATCATAGAGCTGATTAAGAACAACCAGCAGATGCACGCCTGCATTACCCGGCAGGTGGCCGGAACACTGAAAGATTCCGTGTACGCCCAGATGAAGTGGGCCATCCATGAGCTGGATCTGGACGAGGAGTTCAACTGTAAGGTATCGCCGCTGGAGATTATCTACACCAAGACGGGACAGGTCATCTACTTCCGAGGTCTGGACGATGAGACCAAGCTAAAATCCATCAAGCCGCCATTTGGCTATATCGGTATTCTCTGGAAAGAGGAGAAAGACCAGATGAAGGGCGACGCCCAGGAGCGTTCGGTTAATCAGTCCGTGCTCCGTGGTGGTAATGAATCATATGATTTCTCGTCCTATAATCCGCCAAAGAGCAAGAGCAGCTGGGTACACCGCATTAAGCTCAAACCGAATCCGAAGCGTGTCATCCATCATTCCTGTTACACCGAAGCTCCGCCGGAGTGGTTAGGCCAGAAGTTCATTGATGACGCGGAGCACCTGAAAGAGGTCAACCCAGAAGCCTATGAGCATGAATACCTGGGTGTACCGAACGGAGACGGCGGCAATGTGTTTGAGTATATCGAGCTCCGGGAGATTACAGACGAAGAGATCGCCCGGATGGACAAGATATACCAGGGCGTAGACTGGGGCTGGTACCCAGACCGATACGCTTTTGTGCGTGTCTACTATGACCATGCACGGGAGACTTTGTACTTCATCGACGAGATTGGAGAGAACAAGAAGGCGAACAGTTACACGGCGGCGAGAATCAAGGAACGCGGATATGATGACTATGCGATTATCTGCGACAGTGCGGAGCCGAAATCTATATCTGACTACCGGGACGAAGGACTACCCGCCAGAGGGGCAGAGAAAGGCCCCGGAAGCGTCGAATACTCCATGAAGTGGCTGCAAGGAAAGAAGCTGGTTATGGATCCGCGCCGCACCCCGGAAGCCTGCAAGGAGTTCACAGAGTACGAATACGAGCGAGATAAGGACGGGAACGTTATCAGCGGATACCCGGACAAGAACAATCACTTCATCGACGCGACACGGTACGCAACAGAGCCGATATGGAAGAGAAGGGGAAGCAGCGCATAATGGGACTGATATCAACAATTAGAAGGTGGATAAGCATGTTATTTAAGAGCCAAGCAGAAAAAGACTTCCAGATTACCACCCCGGACTGTGCGGAGATGGACGCAGTGGTGAGCACCTGCGCCAACATATACGCAGGCCGTCCGCCGTGGGTGAACGAGAAAGACGGGGTTAAGACCATCAACTTCGCTAAGTCCCTGTGCTCCGAGACGGCGCGGCTCACTACTCTTGCAATCGGCGTGACCATCGACGGCAGCGCAAGGGCCGAGTGGTTACAACAGCAGATTGATAAGTCGTATTTCCAGATCCGCCACTGGGTCGAGTATGGCTGCGCCTATGGTACGGTGTACATCAAGCCCAATGGTCAGACGCTGGACGTATTCACGCCGGGGGATGTTCTGCTGGTGGACTATGATAACTTGGGCGTTAATGGTATCATATTCAAGGATACGTACACAGAGGGCGACAAGCATTATACGCGCCTTGAATATCACAGATTCGTGTCAGCGGACAATGAGGGCTATGAGCCGTACATTATCACGAATAAGGCTTACGTATCCCGGAAAGAGGACAGCATTGGAAACCCGATACCGCTAGAAGAGACCAGATGGGCCGGGCTGATGGAAGAGACGCCGCCCATCCTCAAGGGTGACGGCACCAGACTGGACGGCCCCATGTTCGGTATGTTCAGGACGCCGCAGGCCAACAATGTTGACATGAGCGTACCAACGGGCTTACCGATATTCCGAGAAGCCATCGAGGAGCTGAAAGACCTTGACACGGCATACAGTCGGAACGCCGGGGAGATCTTCGACAGTGAAAAGATCATCCTTGCGGACGATACCTTGATGATGCCGTCCGGCGTGAACCTTAAGAATACGACGGAAGCCACGAGGGATCAGACACGAAAAGACATGAAGCTCCCGCATTACGTTAAGAATGTATTCGGCAATGGCACCGACTACTTCTATCAGGAGATTAACCCGCAACTCAATACAGATGTTCGGCTGGCCGGAATCAATGCGCTGCTGTCACAGATAGGATACAAGGCTGGATACAGTAATGGGTACTTCGTATTCAATGAGAAGTCCGGCATGGTGACAGCTACACAGGTAGAAGCGGACGACCGCCGGACGATTCAGCTCATCAAGGATGTGCGAGATAAGTTGGAGGACTGTCTGGACAGTGTAATCTATGCGCTCAATGTATTTGCTGACTTGTACGGTCTGGCCCCGGTGGGCGCTTACGAAACAACTTATGACTTCGGAGATATCACCTATAACCGGGAAGAAGACAGGGCCAGATGGTGGCAGTATGTGATACAGAGCAAGGTTCCGGCCTGGATGTACTTCGTCAAGTTCGAGGGTATGTCCGAAGAGGAAGCGAAAGCAATGGTAGAAGAAGCCCAGCCCAAAGAGGAACCCGGGCTTTTCACAGAGGAGTGATAGGATGACCAACACAAGCCGAAAGGATGGTGATCCGCACATCTCCCGGCCACTGGGTTAAGTGGTGAATAATCAGTCAGGAGGGAGTGATACAATATGCTTGAACCGGAGTACCTTAGGCGGGTATCAGAGGGCAGTGAGCAGATTGCGTCCTCCCTCCATGATTATATTATCCGGCAGATTATACGCAGAATCATGCTCCGTATCGGTCGGGGCGATGAATATTTGATCACATCATCGGACGTGTGGCGGATTAAGACCTTGCAGGAATCGGGGGATCTGCTGGAAGATATCACCGCAGAGATTGCCAAGTACACCAAGCGGCAAAAAAAAGAGATCAAGGCCGCAATGGAAGAAGCCGGGGTTAAGGCCCTGGAAGCAGACCATAAGGTATACCAGGTCGCCGGGCTGTCTCCGGAACCGCTCACACAGTCCCCGGCGCTTATCCGGCTTATGGAGCGGAATATGCTGGCCACGGTCAACGAATGGACGAACTTCACCCGTACCACTGCGCAGGCTGCGCAGGCCTTGTATATCACTGAATGTGACCTTGCTTATAACAAGGTGATGACCGGAACGGTAAGCTATACGCTGGCCGTCAGGGAAGCCGTAGACACGATTGTCAAGGACGGCGTGGTAGTCCGGTACCCAACCGGGCACAAGGACACCATAGAGACGGCCACGGCTCGGGCGGTGCGAACCGGCATAGCACAGGCCACCGGGGATATATGCCTGAAGCGCATGGAAGAAATGGATTGGGATATTATTCTGGTGTCCGCTCACGTGGGAGCCAGGACAGGAGACGGCGGGCAGAATCCGGGAAATCATGCGTGGTGGCAAGGCCAGTACTTTTCCCGGACTGGGAAAGATAAGCGCTTCCCGGACTTCAAGGAATCCACCGGGTACGGGACTATAGAAGGCCTGTGTGGTGTGAATTGTCGCCACAGCTTTGGAAGCGGAACGGGAGAAGCCAAGGACAATCCATACAAAGATATTCTGACGGAGGATAATTATAAGGTTGAGCAAGCCGAGAAGCGACAGCGAGAGCTTGAACGCCGTATCCGCAAGACCAAGCGGGCTGTTTTGGGCTTGCAGGAAGCCGTAGATGGGTGCAAGGACGAACAGGCCAAGTTCTCTCTGCAACAGGAGCTTGACCGCAAATCTTACATCTTACAGCGCCAGAATAAGGCATATAACGAGTATTGCAAGGACAACGACCTCCGGCCACTGGCCGACAGGCTTAGAATAGCACAATGGAGCCGGGAGCAGGCCACAAGGGCGCGGGGAGCTGCGCGGCGGTACGAAAACGCAAAGGGAGCAGATTAATGGACTTATACGAACTGGGAAAAGCATTCATGACTATATGCGTGGGGATTTCTACGGTGGGAGCCGCGGGAACCATCATCTATAAGGCTTACGTGGAAGCCAAGAAGCCGCAGAAGGATGTCAACAGACGGCTGGACAACATCGAGAAGCGGCTGGACGGCATAGACCAGAAGCTGACCAACGATTATACCCAGATTAATCAGAATCGGGATGACATGAATCTGCTGATGCGCAGTATGTTCGATCTCATTGAGAACAAGATCACCGGGAACAATGTAGAGGGTCTAAAAAAAACCAGAGACGATCTGATTCACGCCTTAACAGACAAGTAAGAGGGGTTCACTTGAAGATCTACGATTTTACCGCGCCGGAGCTGGCATATTATAAAAAGTTCTGCAATTTCGATTCTAGGGAAGCTGCCTTGTATGATTTACGGGCAAAGAATATCCCATTGGAGCAGTGCGCGGAGATTTTGGGCTATGAGAATATCCGTAAGCTAAGCCTGCGGGTTAATCGGAAGATTGTGAAAATGACGGATGCCAGCCGTATGCGGGAATGGATAGATACTGTATATTGGAAGAATGAGCTGAAAGGAGAATGACTATGAATACACAAGGAATGATACCGCTGAAAGAGAACGACAGCAAAAAAATATCGGATAGATACCAGAAAAAGACCTATGTAAAGGGCGCTACCTGCATTTATGGGGATACACTGTACAGGGCAAAAGCAGATATTACCACGGCGGAAGAGTGGACTGCTGCTCACTGGGAAGAGACGAATATGGAGACCATTCGTGCCGAAATGGCGGCGGAGGTTAGTTCGCTAAATGCGAAGTGTGCGCCTGCCGTGTACGTTGCAGGCGAAAACTTTGCTGTGGTGCATAATGTAGAAAGGTATGAAGCCCTGATAGTCTATGGAACGATTGGCGGGTATGGGACATCAATCTTTGGAATTATGCTCAATGACGGAAATGTAGAATTAAATAACATATGCGGCCAAAGTGCTGAAGCGACAATAACAGCTACCTACGACAAAGATTCAAAAGAGCTTTCATTATCGTACCGATATAGTAGCAGTTTTAGAGTGCTATACTACAGACAAATTTAAAAATCATTATATTGGATTAATACTTCTGAACAAATGAGAAGCTATAAGCCCAGTAGTTCGTCACTCCGGTTGCGTACAACGACACAATACCATTACTTTCAATTCTGCCAAATATCGTCGTTGTTCCACCTAAGTTATTAACCGGCATATACATAGTTTTTGGTGGTCGGTAACCCTCTGGAAGCGTTGTTAATGGTACGTATTTGCCAGCTTCTATCTGGTAATCCGACGAGTCTCCAGTTATGGTGACTATGCCATTTCTTTTGTACACTACACAATATCCAAGGTACAATTGTAGACTTTTAAGATCATTATTCGCATTTAGCGAACTAACCTCCGCCGCCATTTCGGCACGAATGAGGAACTTTTAAGAGCTTTCTCAGGCATTTATAGAGCCTGTGGAAAGCTCTTTTTTTGTGCGAAAATATAGGCATGAAAAGATATGACCTTTACGCGGATCCAGATCCGCAGGATGAGATCGAGATACCGATAAGGACAGATTACCGCGACATTATCGCGGCGGTGATGGAGGGCAAACATGAACGGATATATGCCTTATATGATGAACATGGACGCAATGGCGGCAGAACAGGCGGCCTTGCAGCAGAGAATCCAGCAGATGGAGCAGCAGAGACAGCAGTACCAACCGCAGGCCCCGGCGCAGAATGTGAACTGGATACAGGTGGCCGGGATTGAGGGAGCCAAAAATCAGATTGTACAGCCGGGACAGACGGCATGGATGATGGACAACAATAGCCCTGTATTCTACGTCAAGTCAGTAGATGGCATGGGCAGTGCCACATTCAAGGCTTTTCGATTTGAGGAGATTTCCCCGGACTGCATGGCTCCGCAGCCACAGCAGTCCCAGCCGGACTATGTGACCCGCGCTGAATTTGAAGACCTGCTCCGAAAACTGGGAGAACCTACACTGGAAAAGGAGGATAAGACCTTATGAATCCATTAATGGCAATGATGGGCGGTGGCCGGAACAATCCGATGGCTATGCTCGGGCAGGCTATGGGAATGATTAATCAGGTGAGACAGTCCGGGAACCCGCAAGCCATGATGCAGCAGATGGCTGCGCAGAACCCGAACGTAAAAAAGGCTATGGATATGTGCCAAGGGAAGAGCCCTGAACAGGTATTCATGGATATGTGCCGTCAGAACGGCATAGACCCCGGGCAGATAACCGGGATGCTGAAATAGCTATCTTGTCGGTGCGCAACGACTTGATAAATATAAGATAAGGAGATAACCAACATGACAGATGGAATGGGCTTAACAGCGGCTGACGTGGCTGCTGTAACCAGAAACGACAATGATAACATGTGGGGCGGTGGTGGCTGGTGGATCTGGATCATCCTGATTGCGTTCCTCTTCCCGATGATGGGCGGATGGAATCGTAACGGCGTTGAGACAGGCGTACAGGACAACTTCATCAGTGATGAATTTGTCAAACGCGACATTTTCAACACAAACCAGAATGTAAGCAACACAGCTTGTCAGACCCAGAGAGACATTCTGGAAAACCGGTACACCAATCAGCTCGGATTACAGCAGTTAGGGGCACAGTCCCAGCAGTGCTGCTGTGAGACGCAGAAAGAAATCCTTGAGAATCGCTACGCTGCTGCTTTGCAGGCGCAGGCCGCACAGGCACAGCTTGCGTCTTGCTGCTGCGATATTAAGGAGACCATTCTGGCGGATGGTCAGGCTACCAGACAGCTTATGCAGGAAAACACCATCCAGAGCCTGAGGGATAAGCTGGCAGACCGGGATAGAGACCTTCAGACCGCATACTGGCAGATTTCTCAGGTCAACCAGACCAAGAATATCGTGGATGCAATACGTCCGACCCCGATTCCGGCTTACCTGACTTGCAGCCCGTACTTCGCATATAACAGTGGTTCCTTTTACGGGGGCGGCTGTTGTAGTGGAAACGTGCTGTGACCAACCAGGAGCTTACCGCTCTAGATCTTCTCAACCTGTTCGGAGTTTTTCTTCAGGTGCTCAATTACCAGAGCGACCTATCACAGGAAAGCAACGCAGATCTCGCAAGACATCTACAAGAGCAGGACAAGAAGTATTTGGAGCGGATTCTGGAAAATCAGAACAGAATAATTAGCATGTTGGAAGAATCCATATCTACCACAAGGTAGTCTTGCGCAAGGGGGTAGGCGTGGCTTACCCCCTTATTTTTTAAAAGAAGGAGAAAAATATGCTTAATGTAATTGCAAAGACGGCACAGACAGTCAATACCAATCAGAACATTATATTCACAGATACACGCGTCAAATCTCGGCGCTGTGGCTGTCAGAGCGGATGGCTTAGTCACATCGAGGGAAGCGGCCTGTTCACTATCACCAATCGTGGAAATCAGCCGATGGCGGTGGAACTTCAGTTCAACGCAAATGTGACAGCTGCGGCCGCTGGAGCAACCGCTCTTACGCTTGAGCTGAACGGAGAATCGATTGGGGGTACAGAGATGGATTATACCGTAGTTACTGCGGATGTGTACCAGAACGTAAGCGCGGATACGCTTATCCCGGTTCCTGCTGGAACTTCCTTAACTGTATCGGTTGGGAACATTTCAACTGGAGCGGTTCTTGTCAAAGATGCGAACCTTATCATTAAGAAGGTAGCTTAGGAGGTGATCACATGATTACCTTCAAGAGCAAGGCAGACGTGCAGACAGTAGAGGATGTATACGCCGAAGTCAATGCGCGGTATATCGCCGCGCTGATGTTCCACGACCAGATGGCGGACTACTTCGACTTTCTCGGCCTGCATGGGTATAAGCGGATCCATGAGCACCAGTATTATGAGGAGAGCCGGGAGCGCCGGAAACTGAATCGGTACTATATCAATCATCATGGGCGACTTATACCTGATAGATTTACAGGAACGGTGAACATGATACCGGACGGCTGGCTTACTGCCAATCGAATCAGTGTAGGTCGCAGCACTAAGCAGAAAGCCGTGGAGGATGGATTCAACGCTTACAGGGAGTGGGAAGCAGAGACAAAAAAGCTCTATGAGAACTATTCCAAGAAGCTCCGAGACCTCGGGGCGGTTTCTGACGCTGTATTCCTGGAATCTATGGTAGAGGACGTGAGTGAAGAGCTGAAACAGCTAGAAAGAATCATCACTGACCTGATATCCGCCGGATACGATATGGTCTATGTGGTGGAGAGCCAGAAGAAACTGCACGACAAGTATAAGGCAGAGGAAAAGAGGTGGGACAATGAGTGAATTGATTAAGATATTGGAGAAGCAGCTGGAGATTGAGAGTGCAGCAGCAAAGAATAAGCTGACTGCATCGAACCTTGACAGCATCTCCAAGCTGACTACGGCAATCTGTAATCTGAAATGCATGGAGAATGAAAGCTGGGGCCGGGAGATTGTAGCAGAAGCGGCGGAGACGGCCATCAGCAAGTATTCCAACGGAAAGTATGACCATAATATCGATGCCCTGTATGACGCGTATATCGCGGCAAAAAAGTCATATCAAGAAATCGGGGATCAGGGCCACCGGGACAAACTCATGGAATCGGTCGGCCGCCTGATGGTAGAGGTCTACGATATGCTTTCGGCAATGGTCATTGATTCCGACTTCCAGGATGAAAAGGCCGAAATCATGAAGCGGATCCGGATGCTTGCAGATGGGTAAAACGTGGTGCCACCACATATATGCCATATGTAGTATGATGGGAGTGTGAAAAGTTATGACTTTAAGCCGAAAGGCTTTGCCGATAGTTTCCCTCCTTTCAAGGATATGCGTCCTTAAAAGAAACCAGAAAACAATGTCCCCTTACCATTGCTCTGGGAGGTTGAAAAGCGGATGCAATTTCCGACGCATATCATCGGTTCATCTCCTCGACCGAACACCTCATATCTAACAGGGCGGGCAATACCCGCCCAAGCCCCTGTAGCTCAACTGGTAGAGTAACTCCCCTGTAAGGAGCTGGTTCCGGGTTCGAATCCTGGCGGCGGCTGTTGCAATTCGATAATCTCAGGTGGTGGATTTTGTCGCAACCACGCGCCCTACGGGCTAAAAGAGATGCAGGGACGGCGACGCCTGCGGGATTGTTGAATTGCTACCGGAATATATCATCAATGGTAGATGTGGAGGGTCGCGCCCTCTGTCCTGGTTCGATTCCGGGTGTTCCGATTACCTTGCCAGAGGTTGATCTGGCTCAATCCATTACCGCTGACGGGCGGTTAAGAAATAACGTTCAGGAGGATTGTAAGATGCAGAACTATGAGCAGATTCTTGCGGAGCTTGGTATCGAGATTCCGGAGGACAAAAAGGCGGATCTGAAAAAGAAATTCGACGAGAACTATCGCACAAAGGCTGATTATGATAAGGCTATCATCAAGAGGGATGAATATAAAACCTCACTGGATGATGTGCAGAAGCAGCTCGAAGAGTTCAAGGATGTGGATGTGAATGACCTGAAAACTCAGATTAGCACACTGACCACACAGCTTGCAGACGAAAAGAAAGCACACGATGACGATACCCGCAAGGCGGCGCTGGAAAAGACGGTTGACGAGTTCTTTGCTACCGTGGACGAAAAAGGAGAGAAAGTATACGACTTCCTCAACGATATCACAGCCAACCACTACCGGGAGGAGCTTTCCAAGGCTCTTGATTCTGATTCCGCAAAAGGAAAATCCATCACGGATATCTTCAAAGGCATGATTACCGACGCGGACGGAAAGCAGAAAGCCGGAATCTTCGTGGATAAGCAGCAGGCAGCAGCCCAGCAGAATGCAGCGAAGTTCACTAAACCCGCACAGCAGAGCGGCGCTTCCGGACAGAAGTGCACTATGTCCCAGCTTATGAAGATGAAGAATGAAAATCCGGATCTGGATATCTCACAGTATATGCAGTAACTGAAAAGAAACCGATAGCACATCAGGAGTGCTACCGCTAACCCACACACCTTTTAACAGTTAATGGGTAGAAAGGACTTTTTTTATGGCATTATTTGACCGGAAAAATTTTAACGGCGAGGTTTTTGGCGCCTACGTTGACCGGGTTCCGAACCTTAACAGAAACGAGCTTCTGAAGTCTGGCGCACTGGTAGAGAAGCCGCAGTATGCGGCAATGCTGCCCGACCAGACCGGCGGCAACTATATCACCGTGCCGATTAAGGCAAGAATCGGCGGTACACCGCAGAACTACGACGGCGGTACAAACATCACTGCGGATTCCCGTGATACTTACACTCACGGCAGAATTGTTGTGGGCCGCGCTCATGGCTGGACAGAGAAGGACTTCTCCTCTGATATCACCGGCGAGGATTTCATGCCCGCAGCGGAGGAAGTCGCAGAGTACTGGGACGATATCGACCAGGAGACCCTTGTGTCTACTCTGAAAGGTATCTTCTCCATGACCGGAACCGAGAACAAGAAGTTCGTGGACGGCCACACCTATGATATTACCGCCAACACTGGCGCGGATGGCAAGTTTGGCGAGACTACTCTGAACAACGCAATCCAGAAGGCTCTGGGCGATAACAAGTCCAAGTTTGCGCTGGCTATCATGCATTCCCAGGTGGCGACCAATCTGGAGAATCTGAAACTGGTAGCGTACATGAAGGGCACTGATGCGGACGGCATTGAAAGAGAGCTGACCCTTGCTACCCTCAACGGTAGAGCTGTCCTGATTGACGACAATATGCCGACCAAGGAAGTGACCGTGCCGGAGTCTGATACTGGAAAAGGGGACGGATACACCTACACCGCGTATACCACTTACGTTCTTGGACAGGGCGCAATCGAGTATACAAACTGCGGCGCAAAGGTTCCGTATGAGATGGATAGAGACCCGGCGAAGAACGGCGGAGAAGATACCTTGTATTCCAGACAGCGAAAGATCTTCTCCCCTTACGGTATCAGCTTCAAGCAGAGTGGTATTGTCTCCCCGACAAAAGAGCAGCTTGAAACTGGCGCAAACTGGGAGCTGGCAAACAACAACGCTTCTTCTTCCAAGAAGTACTTCCCGATTAAGGCTATAGCAATCGCACAGATTGTGACACGGGGATAAGGAGGATTCCGGCATGGCTTATGCAGACTATGAATTCTATACAAGTTCATTTTACGGCGGAACCGTGCCGAAATCTGATTTTTTACGGCTGGCCGAACGGGCTTCTGACTGGCTGGACGCGGCGACCTTTGACCGAGTGATTGGTAGCCTTCCGTCCAGTGAGCGAAGCCAGAAGAAGATTAAGAAAGCCGTGTGCAGTCTGGTGGAAGTACTCTACCAGCTTGATCAGGCCAAGAAGCAGGCTAGTGCGGCGGCGTCTGGTTCTTCTTCGGTAGAGGTTGGAACCGGTACGTCCACGGGCATTGTGACTTCGGTATCGTCCGGTAGTGAGTCTATATCCTACGCCACTCCGCAGCAGGCCGGAGCGTCTGCAAAAGAGTGGAGCGCAGTATATGCGGCGGCGGGTGACCCGAAGCAGGAAAACAAGCTCATGTTGGACACGGTAAGGCCGTATCTGATGGGAGTAACAACAGACGAGGGTGTCCCACTCTTGTATGCGGGGGTGTGAGTATGAATCTACTGAAAAGACTTTTCTGCGACCATTCAAGACAGAGATATATTGGCTCGTATCTGGAAAAGGATGAGCGAGCGGATATGCGCACACGACATATATGGCAGTGCAAGAACTGTGGGAAAAGATTTTGGAGGTAATAGTATGGATGCATTATTAACCAATATGACTATGGTTTTAGCGATAATCGGGGCGCTGGCTTTTTGCGTGTCGGTAATCACGCAGGTATTTAAGGGCGTGGGTTTCCTGTCCAAGATTCCGACCGACGCGCTGGTGTTCGTCTTGTCTATCGGTATCACTGTAGCGGCTTTTGTGGCCTATATGCAGTATATCAATATGGTGATTCTGTGGTACATGATTCTGGCAGCTATTATGGCCGGATTCATCGTGGCGTTTGTGGCCATGTATGGCTGGGAAAAACTGACGGATTTGTGGAAAAGGATGAGCAAGACGGATACTTCCGGGAAATGGTGATTGTATGGGAGGACGCGGCGCGAGTGGACTAAGCTACCAAGGAAAGAATAGCGGGTCTGGTAGAGCTTCAAGCAGTGGTGTGAATGTATCGGAAATGCGTGGCAAACTGGATAGTCTTTCTTCAAATGTCCTGAATGACAAGCACGCCGCCGAAACCATTGAACAGATCCGGAACTTAACTGGAAGAGAGCAGAATGTAAAAATCTACCGAGCGACAGTCGGCAATAGCATCAATCAAAATGACTGGGTTTTCTTATCAAAAGCACAGGCAGAGCGGTGGACAAAAACACCACTTGGCAGGCCAAAACCCGGCGTAAAAGTCATTGAATCTACTGTAAAGGCAAGTGAAGTTGATTGGACTGGAAAGAATTTGGAATTTGTGTATACCGGAAAACGGCGGCGTAGATAGGGGAGATAAGATATGTACGATAAGACCATCACTCTATTCAACCGATACGATTCCCAGACCGGAACCGTCTGGTATCCACATATCCTTACAGGCGTAGACCTGAACACAGACCGGGGAGCGATTCTGAAAAAGTATGGCCCAGACAGTACAGACAATGCCCAGCTCCATGTACGGTATCATCTTCGTGATGGCACTAAAATAATTGTCGATAGCGCGGGGAATGGGCTTGAATGGATCCCGCCAAAAGAATGGGTGAAGCAGACCAATGATGCGCTGGAAAAATCCATCACATTCTCCCCGGATAGCTTTTTCTGGGAAGGTGTATGGGACGGCGGGACAGTGAATGATGCAGAGTACACAGACAGGCGGTACGATGGCTTCTACGCTTACATGAACGCCAAGCATGACAACGTGTTCTTGATCACCAGCGTAGGTGGCCCGTATACAGTCATTCCGCATTTTGAAGTCCTGGGGAAATGATATGGCACGAAGCAGAAAGTTCCACTTCAAAAAGTACAGCATCGTAAAAGGCAATATCAAGGTATCGCTGGATATGTCCCGATTTAACACGCAGTACGGCAGAGCGCAGTATCAGCTCGACGGAAACGTAAGCCAAAGCATGATACCGTTCATGCCTATGAATGCGGGAACTCTTGTCAATATCACCCGCGCCGCCAGTGCGGCAGTGCAAGGCTCAGGACAGGTATACGCTGCTTTTGGCCCGCAAGGCCGATTCCTCTATGAAGGAAAAGGTATGGTAGGAGTAGAAAGCGGTAGCCCCTGGGCGAAAGAAGGAGAGAAAAAGGTATTGGTCAGTCAGTATGGCAGAAAAACCAACGCCAAAGAATTCCTGTCTTACAATCATTCAACCCACCCACAGGCACAGGCGGAGTGGTTTGAACCCGCAAAAGCGAAAGACCTGGACAAGTGGGTTAGAGACGTGAAAGAAACGGCTGGAGGTGGCACATATGGAAAGTAATCCTATCAGGGCGGACGCTGGCGGATATGAGATTCTCACAGCGGCAATGCGGGAACTGCTGAACCAGTACCCCGGACTGTACAAGGACGAAATCATCAAATTCGAAGAATTGCAGGCCGACAGCGGCATTGCATTTTCGGCGGACTCCGGCGCATTGGTATACTCTGAAAAAGAGGACGTGTGCGGCGTGATGCACCAGACCTGTCAGTATCCGTTCTTTGTGGTCTACCGGACGGCATCGGACAAGGAGCGCCAGAAAATGAGCGTACAGGAGTTCCTTGACAATCTCGGAAAGTGGATATGCCGGGAGCCTGTCGCCATAGACGGCAAAGAGACGCGCCTGTCTGCGTTCCCGTCCTTGTCCAGCGGGCGGGAGATAAAGCGGATCACCCGCAATAACTCTTACGGCTTGGAACCGAAAGAGAGCGGTGTGCAGGACTGGCTCTTGCCTATCACTGTCCAGTACACCAACGAATACGAAAAATGGTAACTGATTACCGACTGCAAAAGAAGAATGCAGCCGTTACCCTATGAGCCTTTGAAGAGTTATAGGCAGAAAGGATTTTTTCATGATTGAAAGAAAATATCTTGCTCACTATCTGGATTCTTCTTTCGGCGCTGTAAGCACGACTTACGTTCGCCTTGGTAAGAACCTAGAAGAGTACAACGAAGAGCTGAACCCGGATGTGGAAGTTACAAAGAATATTCTCGGTGAGCAGTCCGTACAGCATTCCGGCTATGAGGTACAGTCCGATGTTGACCCCTTCTACTATGAGGACTACGACGATGCACTGTCCAATAAGATTATGGAGCTGGCCAATACCAGAGCCACAGGAGATAAGTGCAAAACCACTATGGTTGACGTGCTTCTGAAGCCAGGCACCAACGAGGACGATGCACCTACCGCGGTATGGGCGTACAGAGAAGATGTGTACGTCATCCCGACCAGTGTAGGCGGCGACACTTCCGGTATTCAGACACCGTTCACCGTGTATAAAGCCGGAAACCGGGTTAAGGGAACTTGGAATGTGACATCCAAGACATTCACACCCGCAAGTGAGTAAGGAGGCCACCTATGGCAAGAGAACTGGTTCTTGATACCAGAGAATGGATCGAGATTAAGGATACCAGAGGTAATGTGACCGGCGGGTTCTATTGGAATCCGTCTGACCTGGATGTCGCGAATCGATGCGAAAAGGTTGTGGAGGTTTTTGAGAAGCTTCACGTGGACGAGAACGCAGGGGATGAAGAACTGTACAAAGTTTCTGATGAAATCAAGAAGCAGTTCGAATATCTTCTGAACACCGATATATCCGCATTGTTCCAGATCAATCCGCTCTCTCCCAGACCGGACGGAACACTGTATGCAGAGTATCTTCTTGATGTGATTACCACATTCATCGAGACAGAGATGGATGTCAGAATCAAGCGCACCAGCGCCAGAATCAAGAAGTATACTGGTAAGTATAAAAAATGAGCGCCTATGACCTGCCTGTAGCTCTGGAGGTTGCAGGCAAGGAATACGGGATAAGAAGTGATTTCCGGGCGGTCTTGGACATATTGATAGCCATGACTGACCCGGATTTGTCGGATTATGAAAAAGAAGAAGTAATGATAGAGATCCTGTATGAGGATGATATACCAGCAAGCGGATATGAGGAAGCCTGTGAAAAGGCCGTGAAGTTCATAGACGCGAATATATCCCCAGACAGTAAGCCGCGCCATCGGTTGATGGACTGGGAGCAGGACGCGCCGCTCATTATACCCGCGGTCAATAAGATTGCCGGGCAAGAAGTACGGGCGCTCAAATACCTGCACTGGTGGACATTTCTCGGATTCTTCATGGAGATTGGTGAGAGCCAGTTTTCACAAATTGTATCTATCCGGCAGAAAAAGGCCAAGCGTGTCAAGCTCGAAAAATGGGAGAGAGAGTTTGAACGCGAGAATCACTCACTTATCCATCTTAAGGTCAAGGAGACCGAGGACGCAAGGGCGGCGCGTGAAAGCATGGAAAAATGGCTATAAGGCGGTGAGCGATGAAAGCAGACGGAAGTGTCATTATTGATACGCAAATCAATGAGGACGGCATCAAGGCCGGTTCTGAAAGCATAAATAAGGCATTGAAAAATATGGCCGCTTCTACCGCTGATTTAAGCGATAAGGCGCGGATTGCCATTGAAAAGCAGATCAACTCCGTATCTAAGATGAACCAGCAGTATACAGCCCAGCTTCAGAAAGTCGAAGAGCTGCGGCAGAAGATAGAAGAGATGCGGAAAGAAGAAGTTCCTACACAGGAATACTCTGCATTGACCGCAGAGATTGAGAAACTGGAAAAATCCCTGGATGCTGTGATTGAGAAAGAAATTAAGTTCGTGGAGACCGGCGGCAATACGAAATCCTCCGCATTTAAGCGGATGGAATACGATATTGATCAGCTCAACGCAAAGCTGGATACGGCCCGGGCAAAGAAAAAAGCCTTGGAAGATTCCGGCGGCGCATATACTCCGATGATGAACACAGATTCTGGTTCCGCTGCGGTTCAGAGACTTGAGCAGGAAGAGCAGAAACTGGACAACATGAACAATCAGCTCAATACGTCTTATAAGGCCCTGAATCAGAAAGTATCTGAATACCGCGAGAAGATGGAAGAGGCCGGGAAAGAAACGGAAAAGACTTCAAAAAAGACGAAGAATGCCACGAAGTCAATTGTTCCGTTCAGCAAGAGTATCTTAAGCCTCGGAAAGATGGTTAAGCTCATGCTTATCCGTCAGGCAATCCGGGCGATGATTTCCGCAGCAAAAGAGGGCTTGCAGAACCTTGCGCAGTATTCGAAATCTGTCAACAAGGATATGTCAATGCTGATGTCCAGCATGACCCGGCTGAAGAATTCGTTCGCTACAGCGTTCGCCCCAATATTGAGTGTAGTCGCTCCGATTCTATCCAAATTCATCGACTTGATTTCAAGAGCCGTAACAGCGGTAGGACAGTTTTTTGCGGCTCTTACGGGGAAAAAGACGTTCACGAAAGCCGTAGCCGTCCAGCAGGACTATGCAGCATCTCTTGACAAGACAGCAGACAGCACCAAGGACGCAGAAAAGGCGGCGGAGGGGTATCTGTCCCCATTGGACGAGATCAATAAACTGGAGAAGAAGGACACGTCAAAAGATACGTCAGGAACTTCCGGCGGCGTATCCCCAAAGGATATGTTCGAAGAGATACCGATTGATTCTAAGTTCCAGGAATGGGCGGCAAAAATCAAAGAAAAATTGCAGCCTATCATTGATGCGATTAAGCGACTGAAAGAACCAGCTGTCGCACTACTTAAAAGCTTGGGCAACACCTGCAAATGGCTGTGGGATGTGATTCTTGCCCCGCTGTTCAACTGGCTTCTGTCCTCTGCAATTCCGAAGATTATTGATATTCTCGGGAAGCTGCTGGAGTTGATTAAGGTGATTGTGGATTGGATCAATAAGAATGTCCTTCCGGTCATTGAACCGATTGTGACGGCCCTGCTTGATACCGTGATGGGAGTTGTTGACGGAATCCTGGACGTGATGGATGGTCTACTGGACTTCTTAATCGGTGCATTCACAGGAGACTGGGATAGAGCTTTCTCCGGGCTTCAGAAAATTGCATCGGGCTTCAAAAAAATCGTCGATTCTGTCTTTCAGGGAATCCGGGACATCATGGAGACTTTTGATGGATGGCTTCAGAAAGCGTTCGCGATTGACTGGTCGGAAAACTTCGGCGTGCTTGGTGAAGTCCTGAATATCTTTTTGCGGTCTGTATCGGATATCTGGGAGGGCATTAAAAAGGTATTTAATGGCATTGTTACTTTTCTTAACGGTGCTTTTGCCGGAGATTGGCGGCAGTGTTGGGAAGGAATCAAGGAGATTGTCGCAGGAGTATGGCAGGCGATTGTAGGAGTTGTGAAAGCTCCCATCAACCTGATTATCGGTCTCGTCAATGCCATGATTGATGCTTGCGCCAAGGGTATCAATGCGGTAATCGGTGCATTGAACAAAATCAATGTAAAAGTTCCGAAGTGGGTACCCAAGTACGGCGGAAAGAAATTTGGATTCGATATCGAAAAGGTCAGGGCCCCGCATATCCCGTACCTTGCAACTGGCGCAGTCATTCCGCCGAACGCTCCATTCATGGCGATGCTGGGCGACCAGCGGAACGGAAACAATCTGGAAATGCCGGAGAATCTTCTGCGGCGTATCATCAGGGAAGAATCCGGGCAGAAGTCCGGCGGAAGCTATCGGTTTGTCGGCCAGATTAATCGGCGGGTACTGTTCGATGAATTTATCAGCGAAGCGAAGATGCGGCAGGCGGCAACGGGTATCAACCCGCTTGAACTGGGTTAGGAGGGTGTATGCAGGATTTCTTCAAATTCAACAATATTGTAGTGGTTCAGCCTACATCCTACTCGGCCCAGCTCGCCACGACATCAACCGAAGATTCGGACAGAGACCAGATGCTCGTGATGCACAACACGCCTATTGCGACAATAGAAAGCTATGAGATGGGATGGAAGTATATCGGGGTATCGGATGCATCTACTATCCTTAAACAGGTCATTAATAAATCAAGCTTCCTGTTGCATTACTTCGACCTTAAGGAAGGGCAATGGCGGGATGGATACTTCTATGCCTCCAATTTCAATTCCCCATGCCTGACGCTGGAGGATGACATGGAGTGCTGGGACGAGCTGTCATTCAATGTTATTGGAAAGGATCCGCGATGAAAAATGTAAGTAATGAATTCATAAGCACATCATCGGATCGCACAGACTACTACGTGCTGGCTTCTGTGAAGTTCGCAGACGGGACAGAAAAAGAGCTGTCCCGCAACGACTTCTATCTGTCCGGCAACAGTTACACGGACGCCGCCGGGAGCAGTTCTTTCCCGCTCGGCGTGGCTCTGGAAAAGCAGATGGGGATATCCATAGTCAATGATGTTGACCAGTGGTCTACCTATGATTTCTACGGCGCTGAATTTACCATGTACTGCTGCCTGAATCTGGACAGCGGAAAAACAGAAAAGATCCTGCTCGGCACGTTCACGGTCATCGAGCCGGAATCTTACGGAAGCATCATAGAAGTGACAGCGGCGGACGCAATGTATCTGGGCGATACGGCCTATACCACATCGTTGTCATTCCCCATGACCGCCGCGGCAGCACTGCGGGATAGCTGTTCCACCTGTGGCGTGACGCTTCAGACAACTACATTCACGAATGGCGACTATGTGATCTCGTCATTCCCGGACGGTATTACACACCGTACACTTTGGGGTCTGTGTGCTATGCTGGCTGGCGGAAATGCCAGAATGGACGAGTATAGCCGTTTGAATATCATAAGCTATGACTTCTCATTCTTCGACAAGGGTGATCTGGATGGAGGCATCTTCGATGGTGCCACACCTTACGCCAGCGGAGACACGGCGGACGGCGGTTCTTTCAATCCCTGGGACACTGGATACGTCTACGATGCAGGGACATTTTCGGACATGAAAGACTATCACGTGTTTTTCCGTGCAAAGAACCTGACCGTGGCAACTGACGATGTGGTTATCACCGGAATTCAGACTATAGTTGACGGTGTAACTTACCTGTACGGAGAAGAGGGATATATCCTTACCCTGACCAATCAGCTGATAGAGGGCAATCCACAAGATGCTATGAACCGTATTGGCCCGCTGATTGTCGGCGTGAGGTTTCGACCTTTCGAAATGGATCACATCGCCTATCCAATGGCGGAGTTCGGCGATGTGTGCTACGTCATCGACCGAAAGCAGAATATCTACCAGTCCGTTATTACGGATGTGAATTTTACCTTCTTTGGCTACACGACGCTTAAATGCTCCGCTGACAGCCCTATGCGGAATAGCAGCAACTACTATTCCAAGACTACAGAAGCGGCGGTCAAAGCCCGGCTGAACACCAAAAAGCAGTTGGCAGAGTATGACAAGGCCGTCCAAATGCTCACAAGCCTTATCACGCAGTCCTTTGGCGTGTTCAAGACCGAAGAGGTACTGGGAGATGGTTCCACGGTATTCTACCTGCATAATAAGCCTACATTGGCAGAGTCGAAGACTATCTGGAAGATGACAGCCGATGCCTTTGCGGTATCCACAGACGGCGGAAAGAACTGGAATGCCGGTATGGATTCTTCTGGGAATGCCGTGGTGAATGTGCTGTCAGCAATCGGAATCAACTTCGACTGGGCCAGCGGCGGAACTCTTTCCCTTGGTGGAAAGAATAACGGAAACGGCCTGTGCTATCTGTATGATTCGAACGGGAACAAGATTGCAACGCTCGACAGTAACGGCCTTGCGGTTCTGAAAGGAACCATAACCGGAAGCTCTATCACGCTTGGCGGAAATGGAAATACCAATGGATATTTGAGACTCTTGAATGCCAGCGGAACCGAGATTGCAAAGATGAATAGTGACGGCTTACAGATGCTGAAAGGCATTATCAAACTCGGAACGCTTTTTTCTGTGGATGCTTCTGGAAATGTAATATCCAACAGCTTCAAAAGCTCAAATGCGGAGATCACAGGAGGGCACATAAATATAACATCTGATTCTTCGTCGGATAATACCATCGCCTTATCTATTCCAGTTGCAAAAGCATATTTTTACGGAATGGGTATGGAAGTAGAGGGAAAAGGAGACCTATCTGGAGATTACTGTGGTCTTACCCTGGGTATGCTGATAACAAAAGATTCCAGCGGAAGATTTGAGGTGTCAGGCGGAGATATGTACGCATCCGGATCCAAGAGCAGAGTTGTGGATACTGACAACTTCGGCGAAGTTCTCCAATACTGCTATGAGACCCCAACACCCATGTTCGGAGATGTCGGCACAGGCCAGACGGACAAATCAGGAAAGTGTTACATCTACTTCGACCCGGTATTCCAAGAGACGGTATCCGCCGATTACACCTATTGCGTATTCCTCCAGAAAGAGGGAAAGGGCGATATCTGGATATCAGAAAAGACCGTCGATTACTTCCTCGTAGAGGGTACACCGAACCTTGCATTTTCGTGGGAAGCCAAAGTAAAACAGCGGGACTACGAATACCGGCGTCTTGATCCGCTCGACCGTTCGCAAGATGAAAAAGATACAGATTACGAGGTGCTGGCTGCGGTCTACCTCGCCAACTATGAAAAGGAGATATTAGATTATGAAGAAACTGACTAGCTTCACCCATCATGTCACAGCGGAAGGAGACCGTATCTCCTACACCTATTCAGAGATTGACAGCACCGGAAAGCTGGTGAACCAGAACGTCCGGGAGAACTTCATCGTTGTGGATCCGGATCTTCAAGCACACGTAGACGCAATCCGGGCGTACATCGAAAGCAGAATGGAGGGATAGTATGGCGATTCAGAGCAGGCGTGGAGTCTACGGAGATTTCGACCCGAACAAAATGTTGCCGGGCGAATGGGCGTCGGTGTTGAAAGACGACCCCAAAGCACAGGACGGAAAGTCCGTGTATATGTGCTTTGCTGCCGGAGACGTAAAACGCATGGCGACCTATGAGGACATGAAAGATAACATCAAGGAAGCCACGGGAGACGTTGTACAGGAAGTCACAGAAGAGTATGCGGGTGAGATTAAGGCGGCGACCAAAGCGGCCAATGACGCTGCATCTGCGGCTGAATCTGCTACATCGGCGGCGAATACGGCTACCGGGTCTGCCAATACGGCGGCATCATCGGCTACGGCGGCGGCCAAGGCGGCAAACGATGCGGCAAAGAACGTCAAGAATGATTTCTACGGGGCCTATGCGGATTTCCCGGAGACAGGTGAAGAGAATAAGATGTACATTGATACATCTTCCAATCCGAACAAAATCTACACTTGGGATTCTGCCAGTGCGTCCTATAAGCTGGTAAGCGGAGGCTCCGAAGAGAACCCGACCTATGACGTAACGCTTACTCTTCCGGTATCTGAATGGGTTGGTGATTTTGCGCCCTACGCCCAGACCGTAGCATCAGCGGGCATGACGGCTGACAAGTCCCTGGTATTCGCCATGATTTCTGCCGGTCCGGTGCCGACTGATGCAGAGTATGAATCCTATGGAAAGCTCACCGGCGTTGCGCAGGGTGTCAACAACGTGACTTTCTACTGCAACGAGAAGCCGACCACCGAGTTGAAGATCCGGGCATTTTGCGGAGCCGGATCCGACGAGGGTACAGACCTGTCAATCATCGGAGAGGGATTCAATGCCAATAAAAGCTACGCCATTGGTGACTACTGTGTCAATGAAAGCTCGCTGTGGGAGTTTACGGCGGCGAAAGGTGCAGGAGCATGGGACAGCTCCAAAGTTACGCAGAGAAGTGTTATCGGCCTGATTCAAAGTTTGCAGTCCAGGGTCTCTACACTTGAGACACAGGTTAGTTCGCTAAATGCGAAGTTGAGCCTTAAAGGGAGCAATCAAAGAGACTACGGAGAAGCAGACTGTAGTACAGAAGGCGAAAAAAGGCTTGCTTCTTTATCATTAAAAGCTGGACACACTTATATGCTTATTGGGGAGACCGAGACAGATAATGGCAATACTATCAGTACGTCATGTGGCATTAAAATTTTGTCCGGAACAGTTGAATATTTCCCTCAAATGATTAGCAGGACGAGAACAGACAACGGACAAGGTTGCAATGTTGTCACCGTCATTAAATGTGCGACCGACTGCGTTGTATACGTATATGGTTATGTTTATAATCCAGGGACATATAAGTATCAAGGCAATTTAATATCAATACTCCTTGATTAACAGAAAAATCAAATTTCTATTTTATAATATACCGTATAGTACCACGTATCTGTATATCAGTGTTCGTTGGAATTGGCGACCAACCGGGTTCTGAATATAGGCTAACGTGTCCATCAGCGGCAGATATAACCATATGCGCAAGAGCAATAGTACTGCCGACCAAAGAGACAATAAACGATAAATCATGGGCTCCTTTGGGGGTTGGAAGTGTGCTAAAATCCCAAGTACGTCCATAAAAAGAGTATTGGACATCGTTTCCATACACAAGCTCTGTAAACCCGGAATATACTGACATACCTGTTTTCAACTTCGCATTTAGCGAACTAGAGGAAGCGATAAAAACTGAATAGTAACCATAAACCTGGATCATTTTCGTGAGGTCACGAAGATGATCTCAACCGAAAGGAGAAAATCATGGCAATCATGGTATCTTCTGCCCGCTCTGATGAGCGTGGTAAATACACCGGCGGTAAGCCGGGAGACCAGAAACAGAAATCAAAGACCAATGACACCCGGGGAGAGGTGAGTATGCAGCCGATGTATATCCACCGGAAAGGGTGGTATATCCTGCGCCCAAAAAAGGTATCACACGCCGATGCGATTGCGGACGGCGGCACCAGGGCGGCGAACAATCCCAATATTGGCTACAGCCAGTCAGACAGGCTGGGCGTGGTTAAGCATGGCATTAACACCAAGGTCAAGACCAATGCAGACTGTAGCTCACTGGTGCGGCAGGCGGTGCGGGAAGCGACCGGGAGAGACCCGGGCAACTTTACGACAGCTAACGAGGCCAGGGTATTGGCTGCCACCGGACTGTTTACAAAGATTGCTTATGTAAACCAGTCAAAAACCCCGGTCTATAATGGTGATATCCTTGTCACCAAGACCAAGGGGCATACCGTTATTGTGGTATCCGGCAATCCCCGCCCGCGTGCCACAGTCGGCAATCCGTACCCGGTGCCGACCAGAACCATCAAGCTGACGGATCCGATGATGAAAGGTGACGATGTGGGCTGGGTGCAGTACCACCTGGTACGGCTTGGCTGTATGCCTGCAAAGACCGTAAAGGGCAACAGCAATATTGACAGGATATTCGGCGGCACGTCAAAGGCGGGCACGATTGTAGCCCAGAAGCGGTACGGCGTGAATCCGAATGGCATTGTTGACGCGGCAATGGTTGATATACTGAGATGGAATTGAGAGATCCCCGGAGCAATCCGGGGATTTTTTTAATTTATTTTAAAATAACGCTTGACTATTTGTACAAATAGTGATATACTTAAATCATCAAAGGAACGGAGGATAAAAAAATGAGAAAAATGGTAGTAAACGAGTATGGTGTTGAGGTTGATTTCGAGGTAGCTGTAATGTATATGGACGATGAGATCCGTGAAGAGATTCACAACGAGCTTGCACCGTGTACAGACCAGGAGTTTTTCGATGAGTACGCAAAGCGCCATGAAGAGAAATTCGGAGAGGAGTGGGAGTTTGCAAAGGAAAATCCGTGTTTCTAAATCAACACTTCTTCCGAGGGTATGCGTAAACTGTGGCCGCACTTTTACAGGCGGCCCGAGAGCTAGATATTGCCCATCTTGCAGGACAGAGCGCAGGCGAGAAGCTGAAAGGGAATTCAGAGCCCGCAAGAGAGCGGGGCATGTTGCAGAACTTGGGAGCATAATACACTGCGAGATATGCGGGAAAGAAATCGAAAAAACTTCTGGGCTCAGGAGATATTGCCCGGAATGTGGAGCCGCCCATTTAAAAGAAGTTGACAACAAACAATCCCTGGCGTGGAAACGTGATAACGCGAAAAAGGCCATTGCAGCCAAACGGGAGTTTTCGAGAAGAAGAACTGCCACGGGAGAGAGAAAAGAATCTGGACATCCCGGAGTGTATTGGAACAAAGAAAACGAAAAATGGCAAGCTCATATAAATCTGAATGGAAAACAGTACAAGATACTATACGCAACAAATCTTGAGCTTGCGGTAAAAGCCAGAAAGGCCGCTGAGGAAATGAAAAAGGCTGGGAATCTTACTATAGAAGCCATCGAGGGGCTTAGAAAAAAATACCAGGCCGTAAACAGCGAGGAGGAGCGGGAACTTGAAGAAAAAAATAACAATATGTAAGTCTGGCGGGACGGCCAGCAAGAACGCCTTAATCTACAGGTTGACAGTCCCGGCGGAGATGATAAAAGCCCTTGGTGTTACACCCGAGGACAGGAGCATAGAGTTGGATATGGTGGGCGATACGCTCACCATCAGAAAAACCAAGGAGGAAAAGTAAGCAGAAAACCCGTCCGGTTAATTCCGGGCGGGATTTTTTGTGTTAAAAATGGGGGTAAATAAATACATATATCATCATGGTTTGGCTTCATATAAACCATGATGATATATGTATTTTTGGTAAAAAATTAAATCCTCAATTTTACTGACATTCTAAACGGTACATGACTCTTCGCTTCTTCGTGCGTCCTTGAATATTCGATTCGTTCTATTACAGTTTTCAGAAAAGCGTTCTTTTCTTTGGCAGACAGCGAAGTGCTTTCTATGGCCTTAATCGCATCGGAAAGCATGGCAATCTTTTTTTGAAGATGTTCCCTCTGCGGTTTCTCGCTCCGCAACTGTTCCAGAGCTTTTTCAGCATTCCCTTTGCTTTCCGTATTTTTCAGATTCAACTTGTCGAAGATTTCCTTCGGCATTTCTCCATCCGCATACTTTTCCCATAGATGTAACTCTTTCAGTTCTAGCGTTTGCACCTGCTTCTCAAGCATCTGGATCTGGGCTTCTTTTTCTCGACCATCGCTTTCTTCTTCGAGCTCTATCTTGCAATCCTCAATAGAGCAGAGCAAGGATGATACTAATGCCTGCGAATATTCGGAAAATAGGCAAGAAGCAGCTTCGCAATTTGTAAGACCAGAACATACAAGTCGAGGATTATATTTGAACTTTCCATTCCGGAGCCCCGTGTGGTACATCATGGCTCTTCCGCAGATACCGCAATACGCAATTCCAGCAACAGGGTTGACCTGCTCATAGCTATCACGCTTCCGACTCCGGTTTTTGAGCAGCTCTTGGACGTGAACAAAAACGTCATGGTCTATCATCCGCGGGTGCCGCGCTGGGAAAAGCTCATAGTCTTTTGAGCGCGGCCTGGATTTGACAACTTCCCCGTCTTTCACGCGTGAGACATCGCCACGCCTTTTCCAGGCAATCATCTGGTCGTAGTGGTCATTCTTGGCAATATCGATGAGCATCTGAACCGTCCAGGGCTTCCCGGCTGGTGAATTTGCTCCCATAGCCTTCAATTCTTTTGCCACAGTATACGGCAGCACGCCTGCGTTAAGTCGGTCGAAGATATACCGGACTGTTGGCGCATCGGGGCCGAAATCCAGTGTAGGCCGCTTCCTCTTCCCATCCTGCACAGTTACACGGACAAAACCGAACGGCGGCTTTGAAGCGATATACCATCCATCCTTGACAGACTGATACTTTCCGCGAGCAAGAATCTTTTTTGTGTACTCCAGATACTCATTGCCGCGCTTCAGCTCACGCTCAAAGAAATCACGGTCGTAATCATCCTCAATATCATAGACCTTCTGTGGCGTGATTACCTTGGTATGGGTATACCGCAGTATCTTAATCAGTCTCCCGGCGTCCTCCAGATCTCCTCTGGACAATCGCTGAACCTCTACCACCAGCACGCCCTTGATACCAGATGATTCCACCTGGTGGAGAACCTTGCAGAATTCCGGGCGATCTGCTATGGTCTCGCCGGATACGACCTCCCGATAAAAGTTCTCCGCCGGGATATCGTGGACAAGGTTCCGGCCTATCCACTCCCGGATAATCTCTTCGTGCTTTTGAAGCACATCCTCTACCGATAAATATGGGTCGTCGGATCTGGATTTTCGGAGATAGACAAGGATCTCCTCTGGTTTGAATTCGTAAGATTGATACACTGTACATTCCTCCTTGATATTTATATTCCAGAATGATACAATGCAAGTGTAGTAGGTGCATTGTGATTAATTCCGGTGTGCAAAAAGTCCAGGCGTTGAAGCACCTGGACTTTTTCTATACGTAATATGGATCCGGCTTCAGTAGTATCAGAATCAGGTCTACTATGATTCCTACACCGCAAAGCCCGAGGGTAAGCAGATATATGATTGCTGTGAATATCTTCCCCTCATAGAAGCGATGTGCGCCCATCCATCCGAGAAACAGGCACAAAAAGAAAGATACCCATTTCCTTTTCATCTTTCCAGCCACAACTACCGTATTCGATGCGGATGCACTGGCCGCAGCGGAGTTATTGATGATGATATTGTCGGGCTTGGAGGACTTCAATTCCTCCACCTGCTTACCACACTTTGGGCAGATAACGCAATCAGCGTCAATGACTTCTCCACAGTGCTTACAATACTTTGTTTCCACTATCACACCTACTTTCCTGTTATGTAGCTGTCCACGCCATCGCAGGCCGATTTCCGGCCATTCTCAACCACCTTGGACAGCGATTCAATATCAGGCATAATCTCACCCTCATTGACCAGCTCACCACGAGCGGATTCCATCAAAAAGTTGTCATACACGGTCTGAGCCACGTTCACCCTTGACCGCATAGAGCAGTGATTATCCGCTACAATCATGTTAAGCTGTTCACGCCACGATGATCCAGTATTGCCGAAGATGCAGAAGTAAGCCCGCCGGATATCCGTGTCGGTGAAATAGGTATCAACGTAGTGATGTATCTGCTCTCTCATGGATGCAATATTGCCATCTGTGCTGTGTGATATTGTGCCTGGATTATTATACTCTACTAAGTAACGCCCCAAATTCAGCCCAAGGACTTCAAACCATCGTTCCAAGGTGCGGTACCCCGGTTCCCCGATTCCAGCTTCCCAATTCTGAATGGTATTTATTGACTTCCCCAAGGCCTGTGCCATGTACTTACGGGACTTTCCCGCGTCTGCGCGGGATTTCTCGAGCATTAGCCCGAAAGCCCTTGCTCTGTCTGCTTCCATCATATAAGTTCATTGTTCCCCTCTCTAACCAAAAAACTGATGTTTTGGCTGAAAAAATCAACCAAAAAATTTTGGTTATAAAAAATTAAAAATTCACCAACTACATTTTTTAGACTTATTGTATAATCAATTCAAAAGTTATTGGTAAATCTTGTATCTATATTAAAACAATACGATGAGTTTTTCAAGTAAAAAATGTAAAATCGACACAAATAGACATTACATTTTTGAATAGTTGACAAGCACAAACATACGTTCTATAATTTAAGCCAAGGAACGGCGAGAGGGGGATCTGCATGGGTGACAAAGAACGAATGGAGCAGTACAGGAAAGAGATTTTGGAGATGGTGGAAGAGATTCAAGGTGAAAAGACAATGAATCTCATATACTGGTATGTAAAAAGAGGGTACAATGAAGAAAGGGCGAGGGGAAAGCCCACGCCCTGATTCCTAAAAAATGAATGTCTCGAAAAAATCACATAACAAATCTTTCTTTTCGGGTGGCAGATGATCGTATTCAATAATTATTTTTTTGAAACGGTCATCGGTCAGCCCGATTTTCATAGCAACATCTGAAAATTCAGCGTCTATATCTTTTTGCACTTTTTCGTCTGTAAGGTCTGTCAGGCCTATCCTAAAATAATCGGCAAGAGCCCTTAATTTTCCAGTACCCGGCATTGACTTCCCTGTGCACCACATATTAAATGTTGATGTGTTTACACCCAATGCGTCCGCGATTTCTTTCTGCTGCTTCTGACTGTTTGCGATGTATTTGCATAGATTTCTCGAAAAGATTCTTTTCTGCTCATCGTTCGTCATGACTTACCCTCCTTACATCTTAGATTTTACACCATAAGAGAAAATAATTCAATAGGAAATTCAAAATAATTGAATTTCGGTGTTGACAATTCAATCTAATTGAATTATAATGAAATCATCAAAGAGAAAGGGGGATTCATTCAATGCCCAAAATATCACTTGAAGCGGTTAGAGTAAACGCAAAATGTAACCAGAAAGAATGGGCGAAATTGCTTGGTGTTTCAAACAAAACCGTTGTAAACTGGGAGAAAGGGAACACAGAGCCGACACTTTCCCAGCTTCGAAAAATGAGTGAGTTATCAGGTATTCCTATGGACTTTATTTTTGTGCCTGATAAATTCAATTAAATTGAATCATCAAAAAAGAGGAGGAAGCGGACGAGTACCCGCTTGACATGAGCGATTACCCGGAAACTTTTGATTAGGAGGTGATAAGAAATGGCATTTTTGGCTGGATTTTTCGGCGGTGCGCTGTTCGGTACAACAGCACTGATGGTATTTGCCGTCTGCTATGCGGATAAGGTAGATCAGTGTGAGGACTGCGAATTGCGGAAAGAGAAAGAAGAAAAAGAAAGTGCTCCAGCGGGAGATTAGGCCCTCCCACCAGAGCGAGTAACCACATTGAACAGACCAATGCGGATACAGGATCAGCATACCACTTTTCTCCTGTATCGGCAAGAGTACAGGAGGAATTTTATGGGAGAAAATGAGAAATCGACAAAGTTAGACACGCTGGCTGCGGAAATCATCGAGCAGCAGCGGGAATATTATAGAAAGGAGCGCAGAATCCTGTTCACAATCTGGCTGATAACCTTCGCGGCCTTGGTCGTGAGCAACGGGATCTGGATGTGGAAAGCATGACTATACAAACCTTCGTGTATGAAAAATGCACCGTAACTGTTGAACATCCGGAGCTTACAGCCGAAGAGCGGGAGCGCCGGATGGGACTTATCAAAAAGGAAGCGGCCAGATTGTTGATGGCGCTGTACAAGGAAGAAAAATGACCATTGAAGCAATGGAGCTTCTCCGGCATGGCATAATTGCCCGGGCCTGCATGGACTATGATGCAGCGATTCGGTACCTGGCAAGGGCGCCGGAGAAGCAGACAGAAGGCAGAACAATCCAGCAGGAAGCCGTCAAGGCGGAGTGCGAGCGGTTTTTCTATAGTAACTGGTTCCGGGTCTTGTGTGAGCTAGACGGAGAGACGGTCATGCGGGGCGTGGCCAGAAATGGTTACTGCGGAAATAACTTCACCGCAAACTCACACATTGGCCGGAAGATTCAAGGCAATAAGCGCCGGGAGCGGCGCAGAAAGGAAATGGAGGAGCATGAGAAACGAAAGAGACATTCGTGAATTCAAAGCATTTCTTCGCGCACTTATTCCCATGATGGTGATGGGATGCGGGATGTATGCTTGGGCGCTGATTCTGTGGATGGTGGCTGGATGAACAAAAAGATGATGATTGCTGGATTGATCATTGCCGGACTTGCTATAGCGTCTGCGTTGGTAGACAGAAAAGTGGAAGCCGCAGAACGGCAGGCAGATCTGGAACAGTATATTGAGATACTGTGTGCCCCTGATATCTGTCCGGAATTTGTGGAAGCTCTTATTGAGCGTGAGAGCCGATGGAACCCAGAGGCGGTGAACGGGGACTGCATTGGACTTATGCAGATATCCGAGGGGTGGCAAAGGGGCATAGGAAAAAATCTACATTAAGAGTAGCAGATAAGGAGGGAAAAGTCAATGGAAGATAACGATCTGGTAGTACAGGCCGACAGATACCATGCACTCTGCGCTATGGAAGGCCGGGTGAATGCACTGGTTGACTTGATTCGCGCCAAGAAAGATCTGACCACGAATGATGCACTTATCATTCTGGGGTATGAGCCTGAGAGCGATAATCTTACCGTCGAGGATTTAATGGGCTTGGAGGAGAGAGAAAGAGGAAAGTATGCTGGAGAATCGAATGCTGATTGATTCCGAGTGGGGCGAGAGCGAATACGGCGTACCGCTGCAGAGAAAGCGGGACAGATGGGAAGAGGAGGAAAGTGAGGAGTATGAGCGAGAACAAGAGCATGACGATATATGAAGCTGTCAGAACGGTTCCTGATAATGCCCAGCGAGAAATTAAGGCCGGACGCTTAAAAGGAAAGACCGATATTAACCCTATGTGGAGGATTAAGGTGCTGACAGAGCAGTTCGGGCCGTGTGGGATTGGCTGGTATTATGAAACGACCCGGAAATGGATTGAAGAATCCGAAAAGGAAGCTGCTGCTTTCGTCGATATCAAGCTCTATATCAAGGTTGATGACGAATGGTCAATGCCTATCGAAGGAACCGGCGGAAGTATGTTCAGATCGTTGGAAAGCAAGGGAATCTACACTTCCGACGAATGCTATAAGATGGCGACCACGGACGCAATATCAGTCGCATGTAAACAACTTGGTATTGGAGCCGACGTATACTGGGGTGCTGATTCTACAAAATACACATCACAGGCGGAACCATCGCTTTCACAGGATGGAGACAAGCCCGCATCGCAGGCAATGATTAAGACCATCGAGAGCATCTGCAAAAAACACGGAACCACGCCTGAGGATATCTGTAAGGGCTTTGGAGTGAGCTGGAAAGGAATCACGAACACCACAGCCGGGCAGATGCTGGCGTATCTGAAGCAGACATATAAGGACGAGTGACATGAGATACACGGGATTTCTCAAAGACCTATTCCTGGACTGGAAAAGCCGGAGAACACGGGTGACGCTGGAGATTGACGCAAAGCCGGAGGACTTGGAAAAGTTAAAGGACAAAAAGCTGACGGTTGAGATTAAGCAATACCGGGAAAAGCGGACACTGGACGCGAACGCCTATTACTGGCAGCTATTGACCAATCTTTCCGAAGTGCTGAATATCCCAAAGCCGTATTTACACAATCGGCTACTCCGGCAGTACGGGCAACTGATGATTATTGACGGGCAGGCTGTATATACTGTCCTACCGGATACTGAGGAAGCGGAAAAGGCCATCAATGCCGCCGAGACTTACCACCTTAAGCCTACATCACAGGTTAAGCAGGGCAAGGGCGGCAAGATGTACCGGACGTATATGATGTTGAGAGGCTCCAGCGACTATGACACCAAAGAGATGAGCGTATTGATTAACGGACTGGTAGAGGAGTGCAAGGAGCAGGGGATTGAGACTATCCCGCCGGACGAGTTAAGGAGGATATTGGATAATGCAGAAAAGTATAATCCAGGCTGACCGTAAAGTGTGCTTTTTGTGCGGTCGGAACGGAAACGGGGATCCGCTGGAATGCCATCATATCTTTTTCGGGAGCCCAAACAGGCAGCACTCCGATGAGGACGGCCTTGTGGTCTGGCTGTGCGGCGAACGGTGCCACCGGACCGGGAAATGGTCAGCCCACCAATGCGACGATACAAACCGATACCTTAAGCGGGAGGCCCAGAACGTCTGGGAGTGGGAAAAGAGAAAGAAAGGCATGACACCGGAAGAAGCCCGACAAGCATTCCGGGACAGATACGGAAAAAGCGAATTATAAAAGCCTATGCGTCCAGACATACTTGGACTGCAATAATATATCACACAATGTAAGCCAAGATTTTACCTCCTGCCACGATTGGCAGGCCCGCCCTTCGGGGCGGGAGAAAGGAGGAACATGAACAGCAAACGCAAGGGGGTCGATGGGGAGAGGGAGCTTTCCGGGATTCTTCGGAAACACGGGTATAAGTCCCGCCGGGGTCAACAGTATTGCGGGACAAGCGGAGAGGCTGATGTGGTCGGTATCCCTGGCGTACACATAGAGTGCAAGAGAGTAGAAAAGCTAAACATCTACACAGCAATGGCGCAGGCCGTCCGGGACGCGAGACCGGGGGAAATCCCCACAGTGTTCCACCGCAAAAACTGGGAGGGTTGGCTTGTGACTATGAGATTGGAGGATTACTTGGATGGGAGAAAGGAAGCCGATGAAGCAGCAGGATATAGAAGCCCGGTTACTCTTCCGGCAGATAGGCCGGGGACGGGACAGAGCGATACAGAGACCTGCGAACCGTAGCGTTGACCGGAAGCTCCGGGAGCTGATAGCAGAAGCCAACTTACACGGATGCTTAATCATCAATGTTGGCAGCGGGATCTATATCCCACGGCTGGATGTGCCGGAGGAGGACAGCGACTTGCGAGAATACATAGCCAAGGAGACCAGCAGAGCCTTAGAGACGCTTAGAAAGGCGCAGTCTATGAACAAGTCATATCAGCGATTGAAAGCCGTCCAGCAAGGCCAGACAAGCATAGAGGACTATGTGGAAGAGTGGAGGCAGGAATGGAATGAGGGATAGCGTGGTATTCTATCGCAGCTTTTACGAAGCTGTTAAGAACCTCCCACCGGAAGAGTTCAAGGAATCCATGCAAGCGATTCTTGACTATAGCTTTGACGGAAAGCCGCCAGGCACGCAGGGGAGCATAGCTCACACGGTATTCACACTGGTCAAGCCGCAGATAGATGCGAATATTCAGCGGTATGAGAACGGGAAGAAAGGTGGAAAGAAACCAAACCGAAACGGAACCAAAACCGAACCAAACGCTAACCAAACCGTAACCGAAACGGAACCAAGCCCGAACCAAGACGGAACCAAACCCGAACCTAATGATAATGTAAATGATAATGTAAATGATAATGATAAAAATAAAAACAATATGTCGGGTTCCGAGGACGGAACGCCGACCCATCCAGAGGACAAGTCTGCGGATGGTGCTTTTCTGGACGAGTCCAGCGAAGTAGTAGATTATCTGAATCAGGCGGCGGGTACGGCATTTCGAAAAACGTCGAAAGACACAAAAAAGCATATACGGGCAAGGCTCAACGATGGATATACACTTGATGATTTCAAGGTGGTAATCGACCACAAGGTCGCAGAGTGGAAGGGGACAGAGTTTGAAAAGTTTTTGCGACCGTCTACACTGTTCGGGAGTAAGTTTGAGAGCTACTTGAACCAGCGGGAGGAGCCAAAAGGGAAAAAGACTGCATTTAGCAACTTTTTGGAACGAGATTATGACAAGAGCTTGATGGATAGCCTTGTCGGGAGGTAGAGGAAAAATGACAGAGCAGAAAAAACAGGAGATCCGGCGGCTGGAAAAGCTGCACGGTGTCAAGGTTGGGGAGCGCATAAAGCTCCGCATACAGAGCACGCTCCGGGACGAGGAGGTAGACAGTGACGGAGTGCATGAGATTCGCGGCAAGGTCTACCAGGTGTATGAGCGGTTTGTGGTTATCAAGACCAGCTTCGGGACGCACCCGAGCTACTTCTGGAGCGATTTTGAAAAATGGAGGGCGGAGTAATGAGCGAGGACGAAAAGAAAGCACTTTTGGATGAACTTGAAAAGCGATTCGAAGAAAAGTATAAAGGCTGTCTTACCAGAGAAGATGTGTTTAAACCTCTGAAAGAGCCGAGAGAGAAATGGTTTAAGGACGAGAATGGCGGTTGCGGAAATTCGCTGATGTCTGAAGCATTCGGGTCCAGTATCATTGCATGGCAAGTATGGGAGACTATCCGAAAGCTGACTTGCGTTATTTGCGGGAAGCAGTATGTGCGCCAGATTGCTGGGATTGAAGAAGCGCCGGAGATTGCGGAAAAGATATGCCAGTATATCTATGACCTGGCGGTGGAGTTTAAGGAGGAAAAGAACATTGTGTAGATTCAAGAGTGGAATTATATTCAAGACCCGGTGCGTGGTAGCTCCTGGAGAAAATGACAGTCACAGCGATTTATTGCGTGAGCTGAATATCGAGGATACTTATGCCAACGCGTCAAGGGTATTTGTACGGGCAGAGCTTGTGCCGGAAAATGACGAATGGTGGACAGACCCGGACGGATGGAAGTACGTGGTAGATCAGGACGTGACACCAGACTGGTACGATACAGATCCGGGCAAATATGAAGAGGAGTTCCGGCAGGCAGTAAAAGCATGGTGGGGTGAACACGTACTTGTAGACAAAAAGATTGACGAGCTGAGCAGCGGATACTACCGCTTGAAGCGGTGCGAGGTCAAGAAGTTGCTGAATGACGTTAAGGTATATCTTGACAGCTCCACGGTCAGAGAGATGTGTGGCAGCTCCACGGTCGGAGAGATGTGTGGCAGCTCCACGGTCGGAAAGATGTATGACAGTTCCACGGTCGGAGAGATGTATGGCAGCTCCACGGTCGGA
>JAHZDE010000014.1 GCA_019422525.1 Clostridiales bacterium | reverse complement strand
CCGGTCAAAGTCGCTCTGATACAGCCGATCCTGAATGACACGGTACTGCTCAAACTCGCTTTCCGCAAAGGCTTTTGCAATGGCAGCGGTGACCTTTCCCTTATCTCGCAGAATCTCTGCATCGTTGAATTGCAGAAAAGCGTCCAGCTTGGAGGCCCAATCTGCCATGGTCATAGGAATATGCCGTCTGGCCTGCCGGGTAGCATAGTCCAGATACATGGTGACGATTTCGTTCAGTTCCTGCATTTCATCCATGGATAAGTAATTTTTTGCAACGGACACATCTGCCTTGACAATCTTGCCGTCAGGAGCATTCTTCCATGAGGTCAGCCCCATGTGTTCCTTGGTGTGATCGGCTCGTGCCATAATGACCTCTGCCGCTGTGCCGCCATGGACGGCATAGTGCATCTTGTTCTGAACCGTGGCGAAGAAATCCTTTGTGGTCTGGCTATCAAGAGAGTAGTCCACAGCGGTGGCGTAAATATCCGTGATTTTCTGGTAAAAGCGCCGCTCACTGGCCCGAATCTCCTGAATCTCGGAAATCAGGTGGTCGAAGTAGTCCTCATCGAAGATTTGCCCGTTGATAAGCCTGCTCTTGTCCAGCACATACCCCTGCTTGGTGAAGGTGTCCAGAACCTTGGTTGCCCACTGGCGGAACTGCGTGGCTCTGCCGGAATTGATTCGATAGCCTACGGCAATGATGGCGGACAGCGAATAGAACTTATAGTGATAGGTTTTTCCGTTATCCGCAACTTGTGCAAAATTTGCACAAGTTGAATCTTCGGACAATTCGCCGCTTTCATATACATTTTTCAGGTGCTTTGTCACAACGCTCCGGTCTACATCAAAAAGCTGTGCAATGGCCTTTTGCGTCAGCCAGACATCGTGGTTCTGCACGCGCACTTCGATCCCATCCTCATGGGCATCTTTCGTGAACACAAGGAAATCCACTGTGCTGTTGCGGATTTGCAGTTTATCCTTCTTGGCGTCTGCCATATCGTTTCACCTCAATCTTCTTCGCTGGTTTTCTTCCCTCTGCTCTTATAAACATTATACTGATTCTTGCAGCGGGGACTGCAAAAAGCGGAATTGGAGCGGCTGCTCAGGAACACCTTCTGGCAGTGCTTGCACAGCCGCAGGGGTTTCTCTCCGTCCACCAGTAGGAAGCTGAACATCATCTGGACGCCCAGCAGCAGGGAATGAAAATCCCAATAGATGGTCGGCTTGTCCAGCAGCTCAATATGATAGCTGGGTGCAATGCCGCCGAAGGCAGCCATGCCCTTGCGGTATAGATTCCGGGTGTCCTCATCGATCAGGTCATAATCGTTGTAGTACAGAATCGAAGTGGTCAGCGTAAAGGCCCAGTCCTTGAACTGCTGCGCCACCCAGTCATAGGCTTCCGCATACTCCCGCTGGAAGCTCATGGTTTTTGCCATGGGCTCGTTTATGAAGGTCATGGTCAGCGCCATCATCATATTGTCGCCGGATACGCTCCATCTGGACTCAACACCCTGTTTCACCACATCCAGCTGGTCAAAGGGATAGAACAGTGCCAGATAGTCCTCGGTTTCCATAGACTCTGCCTTTATAAAATGGTTTTTCGGCAGATAGACCGCCTCATAATCCATGAAAGACGGCGTGGTGGGCAACGCCGTCATCAGACCCAGCAAACCGTAATGGGTCACAAACTCCAGAATAGCTTTCTGCACCTCGTCCTCCGGACTGCGGTTCATCATCAGCATTCCCACATTCAGCGCATCCAGCACGATTCCCGGCGCTTCCTTCAAGGGATTATAGATGTCGGGTTTGGCGTTCTTCCCCGGCGTGATATACCGCTTTCCGTCTGCGGCAGTTTTCAGTTCATAGCGGTCATACCGCACCCAATGGGAACGGGACTGTGCAAACAGATTGTTCATGACGCTGTTCCTCTCAATTCGTAATCCATCTATATATTAACAATATTACTATTGTATCAACCGTCCTTGGCATCGTCAAGGGCGGCTTTCTTTTTTCTCGGCTTCGTTTTGTTCTCTCGGCGGATCACGGCATCCTTGCCCATGGTTTGTAGCAGCGCTTCATATTCCTCCATGAACTCGCGCTCCCGCAGGGTAAGGCCCTGATCGTTTTCCAGCTTTTCACTCAGATGCTCGTACATCCGCTTTTGCAGCTTTTTCTGAATGGTCATCCGCAGCTTTCGGATATTCCGGTCGGACTGCCCGCGGAGGGTAGCAAGCCGTGTGGTGCTGTATTGCTTGACGAACAGGTAGTACAGCACCTCCTTCTGCTCATCACTGAGGGTGAAGAAGATCTTGGAGAGAAAACGGTTCGCTGTCAGCTCGTGCAGCTCGTAGGGACAGGCGAAGATGATGTCAAGAAAATTCCCCTGACAGAGCTGACGAAACCTTGGCAGATTCATCCATAGCGGGGCGATTTTCGGATCAGGCACAGCCTGAAACTCCAACGGAATGTCCCCGCGCAGGTTTTCGTGGTCACGTTCCCGGCGCTCCCGGTTCCTGTCCAACTTATTCCACTCGTCTACCACAGTCAGAAAATCCGATTCCGTCCGGGCTGCTTCCTCCAGCCGCCGCAGAGCCTCTGCCCGAATTTCCCGCTTGAGCCGCTTCTCGCTGGTGGGCGCGGCTTCTTCCTCCTCGTCCTCCAGCTCGGCAGTATAGTCTCTGGGATGCTCGTCCTGCTCCAGCTCGCTCTCCAGCTCCAGAGCGCGTTCTTCTGCAAGTGCCTCATCAAAGCGTTCATCCTCCGGCGCACCATCGGAAGCGTCCTCCCAATCGGCAAAGCCGTCCTCGGCCAAATCAAGGGCTTCATCTTCGGGCAGATCTTCTAATTCTTCTTCCTCATCGGAAAAATCATCGTCAAGCAGATCATCCTCCCATAAATCCACGACGGCTTCACCTCCCCAAAAAATATTTTTCTTTTTTCAAAAAAACAGTTCCGATTTACACCCCGTTTTTCTCCTATTAGTGAAAGGGTAATCTAAGCACAAGTTACTGAGATTACTTTCTTAAAACACAGAGGGCAGAAAGGAGAAATGAGTATGGAAAATCAGCGCAAAGACGCAGTTGGCTTACAGCCAACGGAACCGGATTTATTATACCAAAAACCAACAAATTACGCAAGGAGGAAGCTTATGGAGCAAACGCAACAGGAACAGTTCATCATTCGGCGCATCGGCGGCACCACCTATAAGGTCAGGGTCGTGTTCAACGAAAGCGGCGGCGAAACCATGGAGGATAAAATTTTGCGGATTGTACGCAATGATATGGTTACAAATGACGGAACCTATGGTATAATGGAGGCACCACAAATGAGCCGTCAGTCTGAAAGGAGCGCCGAATGCGCATGAAACAGACTGAGGAAAAAATCACCGCTCTGTATGAGCGGCTGAGCCGTGACGATGACAATGCCGGTGATAGCAACTCCATCGTGAATCAGAAAAAATATCTCGAAAGCTATGCCCAGCAGAGGGGCTACACCAACTGCCGACACTATACGGACGACGGCTGGAGCGGCGGCAATTTCGAGCGCCCGGCATGGAAGCAGCTCATCGCAGATATTGAAGCAGGCAAGGTGGCCCATGTCATTGTCAAGGATATGAGCCGGGCGGGGCGTGACTATCTGCAAACCGGCTTTTACACAGAGGTATTCTTCCGGCAGCATGGCGTCCACTTTGTTGCCATTGCCAACGGCGTGGACAGTGATGACCAGAACAGCAACGAGTTTGCGCCCTTCCTCAACATCATGAACGAATGGTATCTTCGTGACCTGAGCCGCAAGCAGAAAACCGCCATTCGGGTCAAGGGGGAATCCGGCAAGCCAACCACCAACTGTGCCATCTACGGCTATAAGAAAGACCCGGAGAACAAATACCACTGGCTGATCGACGAGGAAGCGGCTGCCGTGGTGCGGCGTATCTTCCAGCTGACCATTGAGGGCAAAGGCCCCTACGACATCGCCCGCATCCTGTTTGATGACAAGATCGACACGCCTGCGGTCTACTTTGGCAAACAGAACAAGGGTGTCTGGAAAAGCAAGGAGGAGTTCCCCAACCCGTATAACTGGAGCGGCTACATCGTTGGGCAGATTCTCTCCAAGCCGGAGTATATGGGGCATACGGTGAATTTCCGTTCCCACAAGCAGTCCTATAAGGACAAGAATGCGGTGATGAATCCCCCGGAGGATTGGCTGATTTTCGAGAACACCCATGAAGCCATCGTGGATGCAGAAACATGGGAGCTGGCACAGAAGCTGCGGAAAACGCCACGGCGGCATGACACGCTGGGTGAGGCGAATCCCCTGACAGGGCTTGTGTTCTGTGCTGACTGTGGAGCAAAGATGTATAACCATCGGTCACGAGGGACAGAAAGCAAACCTTATCCCTACGATGCGTTTGAATGCTCCACATACAAGTTGGCAGGTCAAAAGCGCTCCGCCGCTTGCTGTGGACATCATATCAGCACCAAAGCGCTGCGGGAGCTGATTCTGGAAACCATCCGGGCTGCCAGCACCTTTGCCATCTCCGACCGAGACGCTTTTCTGGAGAAGGTACGCTCCGCCTCCCAGCTGCGCCAGGCGGAAGCCGCCAAGGAAACCAAGCGGAAGCTGAACAAGGAGAAAAAGCGGATTTCTGAGCTGGATACCATCATCAAGAAGCTCTATGAATCCTTTGCCGTCGGGCGCATTACCGGCGAGCGGTTCGACAGCCTGCTGGCGGAATATGAGGCGGAGCAGAAAGCGCTGACAGCATCCGTCTCTGAAATGGAAACGCAGATGTCTGCCTTTGCGGAGGACACCGACCGGGCCAAGCAGTTTCTGGAGCTGGCAAAGAAGTACACGGATTTTTCCGAGCTGACCACGCCCATGATCAACGAGTTTATTGAGAAAATCATCGTCCACGCCCCGGAGCGCATTGACGGTGAGCGGGTGCAGGAGGTGGAGATCCACCTTCGCTTTATCGGGCAGTTTGAGCTTCCCGCGCCGGATCTGACCGAGGAAGAAATCAAGCGGCAGGAGCAGCTCAAGCGGCACCGCATCAAAAGCAGGGAGCGGTATCAGAAAATCAAGGCTGGTGAACACGCTGTCGGTCAGCCTTTCATGCTGACCTGCAAGTACTGCGGGCAGGAATTTGCCTCCAAACGGACAAACACCTTGTTCTGCGGCCCCAATTGCCGGGCAAAATTTTACCGGCAGGAGGCGGCGGAGAGCCGCAGCCGGGAGTGTACCTGCGAAAACTGCGGCAAGGAGTTTATCACAACAAGGTCAGATGTGAAATATTGCAGTGACGATTGCCGGTATGCGGCACAGATCAAGCGGCAGGGCGCACGAAAGAAAGCCTTGCGAGAAGCGAAGAACGAACCGGCAGTGCCGGAGAAAGAAACGAAAACAGCATAAGAAAAGACGCAGACGGCGGCTTGCCCCAGATTGGGCAGGCCGCCGTTTTTGCGCAGAAATGGAGGTATCATGCGTATTTTTGAAATCATAAAAGAGAACGTCAATCTGCGGGAGGCGGCGGAGCGGTACGGCGTGGAGGTCAACCATTACGGCATGGCGCTCTGCCCGTTCCACAATGACCGGTATCCCAGCTTATATGTGGCAGACGATCACTACCATTGCTTCGTCTGCGGAGAACACGGCGATGTGATCGACTTTGTGAGCAAGCTGTTCCATCTCTCACTGTATGATGCAGCACAGAAGCTGGCAGCGGACTTTCAACTTACACCAGACAAGCCGCCCAGCGCAGCGGCGCTCCACGCAAAGCGTGTCCAAACAGAAGCACAGCAGCTCAGAGAAAACGAGCGGCTGTGCTTTTCTGTTTTGTCCGATTACGCCCGTGTGCTGCGGGACTGGAAGGTAAGCTGTGCGCCGCAATCTTCGGCGGAAGCGCCGAATGAACGATTTGTAGAAGCCTGCCACAAGCTGGACGAGGCGGAGTATTACTTGGAGATTCTCACTTCCGGCGATTCCCACGAACGTACCGAGGTAATTCAGCAGCAGATGGCAGACGGCAAGCTGGATGAGCTGCGGCAAAGATTAGAGAAAATTCACAAGGAGGAAATCGAAGATGGATATGACACCGCAGGCGTGGCCTGAGTGGTACGACGGCAGACACATCAATGAGGTGCTGTTCTGCCAGCAGTTTTTGGACAAGCACCCCATGAAATGTGTGCGCGGTCGGCTGTTCACGGTGGATGGGCTGATTGAGGACGAGGGGCAGATCGGCAATCTCATTCTGGAGGAAATCTCCGGAGTGCTGACCTCTGGCCTGTCCAAAGTCGTGACAAATCTGCTTGCCAGCATCAAGCTGCAAGCGTATTCGCCGCCGCTGCCCATTGAAGCCGACCGCATCCATGTTGCCAACGGGACGTATTTTATGGACGGAAACTTCAGTGCCGACAAAAGCTACTGCAACAATCGTCTGACCACTTCCTATAATCCCAACGCACCTGCGCCAACATGCTGGCTGCAATTTCTATCCGAGCTACTGCAAGAAGATGATATTCCCACCTTGCAGGAATTTCTTGGCTACTGCCTGCTGCCGACTACCAAGGGGCAGAAAATGCTCATGCTCATCGGCAGGGGCGGTGAGGGCAAGAGCCGTATCGGACTGGTCATGCGCTCCCTGCTGGGCGACAGCATGAACACCACCAGCATCCAGAAGGTGGAGAGCAACCGGTTCAGCCGTGCGGACTTGGAAAACAAGCTCCTGATGGTAGATGACGATATGGACATGAGTGCACTGCCCAAGACCAATTATATCAAGTCCATCGTTACTTCCGAGTGTAAGATGGACATGGAGCGTAAGGGCGTGCAGAGCTACCAGAGCCAGCTCTATGTCCGCTTTCTCTGCTTTGGCAACGGTGCACTGACCGCCCTGCACGACAAGTCCGACGGCTTCTTTCGTCGCCAGATCGTGCTGACCACCAAGGACCGTCCCGCAGGCAGAGCGGACGATCCCTTTCTGGTGGATAAGCTGCTGCGGGAGAAAGAGGGTATCTTTCTCTGGTGTCTGGAGGGTCTGCACCGGCTGATTGGGAACAACTATCAGTTCACAGTCAGCTCCAAGGCCAGAGAAAACATGGAAACGGTGAAGCGCAGCAGCAACAATGTGATCGAGTTCCTGCAATCTGAAGGGTATATCCGGTTCAAGGCCGACAGTGAAGCCAGTTCCAAGGCAATCTATGAAGCCTATACCCGTTGGTGTGATGACAACGCACAGAAGCCCATGTCGGCAAACCGGCTCAGCTCCGAACTGGCGCAGAACGAACGCCTTTACAATGTGGAGGCCACCAACAATGTCCATGTCGGCGGCAAGCGGGTGCGTGGCTTTGTGGGCATCGAGGTGGTTAATCCGCTGCCGTATTGAAAACGAGGAGTGGACTTCAAAACAGCCGTACACGCCGTACACTCTGTACGGCTATTTTCAACTTCATCCGCAAAATACGGTTTTGCCTATGCGTTTGGTGAAGCAATTCACGGCATAGTGTAAAATCTGCTGCTGAATCGGCATCCGGTACGCAAAACCGGCGTACAGCAGCGTACAGAAGTCGGCTTTGCCGTACCGAGCCGTACACAGACGGCTCAATTTTTCAGCCCTGAAATCAATCCTTGTGAAAACCGTGAAGATTTTTGCCGTAGGTTGAACGCACTGCACCATCAGGTGATTTACCGAAGCGTGAAGCCGCTACACCGGGATGTAGCCTATCCCGCCGTTCCGCATGACCTCACGCAGAATGATGAAGCCGGTAGGGTGCTGTTATGAACAGAGCATCACGAATGGAAATCTGAGCGGATTTGCGGCATGGCAGATTTTTCATCTCCCCACACACCAGCATCACCGATACGAAACTACACTACACGAAATTATGGAGGTAAAAAGTTGATGAAATCCAATCTGAGAAATGAGATCAAATCGTACATCGTCCGTCAGGGCATGACCATGCAGGAGGTAGTCGATCTGCTGCGGGACGAACACGGCTGGTCTGACAGCGTATCCAACCTATCCAACAAGCTCCAACGGGAGTCCCTGCGGTATGTTGAAGCCGTCCAGCTTGCCGATGCGCTGGGGTACGAAATCGTCTGGCAGAAACGAAGATAAAGGGGATTTTTCACATGACAGACGCAGAAAAGAAACTGCTGCAAGCACAGCACCGCTTGGAGGAAGCACAGGCACGGAATCGTGTCAAGGAGCGAAAAGCCCGCACCCGCAGGCTCATTCAGGAGGGCGCAATTCTTGAGAAGGTGCTGCCGGAGGCTCAGACTGTTGAGCTGCCTGAGCTGGAGGGGTATCTATCACGAAAGCTGGAAAAACAAGATTGAGACACGAATGGGAGGCCTCCGGGAAACTGGGGGCCTCCTCTTTTTCTCCCGAAGGGCGCACTTACTCACCACCGCGTCGGCACAAACTCCATATCCTTCGCCTCGCCGCAAGCGGCAGGTCTCATCCATTCCGTTGTGCCTCCTTTTCCCACAAAGTCAACGACTTTGTGGGAGCCCTTTTGCGGCAGTGGTATGCCTGCGGCATCGTGCGCTCTCCGAGGGGAATTGCGGCTGTTGCGACAGCCTCCAGACAATGCCACAACACCTGCGGGTGCTGCTGCCATCGTCTGCGCAGGTCACAACTGTTTCTACTTTGGAAACAGTCTGCTCCCTGCCCGCACAAACCTGCCACCGGCAGCTTTGTTTGCGGCTATGCCCCGAAGCTCATCTTCGGGGCATTTTCTCTTTTGCGAAAGAGAAACAGAAAAAGGAAGAACGAGGTGAAGAAGATATGGCGATTTATCATTTGGAAGCGAAGGTGGTCAGCCGGGGCGCAGGCCGCTCCGCAGTAGCTGCTTCTGCCTATTTGAGCTGCTCCCGCCTGTATAACGATTATGACGGGGTTCAGCATGACTACACAAGAAAACAGGGGCTTACTTGGCAGCAGGTGTTTCTGCCGGAATATGCCCCGCAGGAATGGCAAGACAGAGAAAAGCTCTGGAACGCCGTGGAGGAAGTCGAGACGGCCAAGGACAGCAGACTTGCCCGTGAGTTTGTTGTGGCTCTGCCCATAGAGCTAAACCAGGAACAGCAGATCGAGATGCTGCAAGACTTTATCCGGGAGCAATTTGTGTCCGATGGAATGTGCGCCGACGCTGCCATCCACGATACAGACGGTCACAATCCCCACGCTCACATTCTCCTGACGGTGCGCCCGCTGGATGAGCAGGGACGCTGGCAGTACAAGACCGAAAAAGAATATCTCTGTATGAGAAACGGTGAAGAACGAGGCTTCACCGCCGCCGAGTTCCGGGCGGCGCAGAACGAGGGCTGGGAGAAGCAATATCCCTACAAGGTCGGCAAAAAGAAGGTCTATATGACACCGTCTGCTGCCGAGGCACAGGAGCTTGTCCGGGCTGACAAGCATCCCAAAAGCACCCGCTACGGCAGACAGAACCCCATCTCCGAACGTTGGAATAGTGAGGAGCAACTTGTGACATGGCGGGCTGCATGGGCGGATGTGACCAATCTCTATCTGGAGCGCGCCGGACGGGCGGAGCGAATCGACCACCGCAGCAACGCCGCGCGGGGGCTGGATGAGATCCCCACCATCCATGAGGGTGTGGCAGCGCAGGCATTGGAGCGCAAAGGAATCATCTCTGACCGCTGCGAACTGAACCGGCAGATCAAGGCCGATAATGCGCTGCTGCGGGAGCTGAAAGCCGAAGTCAAGAAGCTGGCCGCACTGGTCGCCCGTACTGTCCCCGCCATTGCGGAAGGGCTGGAAAAGCTGCGCAGCCGTGTGATGATCTTCTGTTATCAGCTTTCGCATATTCGCAGCGGCAAATCTCATATTCAAAAATCCCTTGCCGTATGGAAGCCGGAGCTGGAGCGTTACACCGGTCTGGTGCAGCAAATCAAGGAAAAGAGCAAGGAACGCAAAACATTGGTTGCCGAGAAAAAGGCATTGCCAATATACCATGTGAAACGCCACAAGGCGCTGGCTGTCCGCATTGCCGAGCTGATAGAGGATTTGGAAGAACTGCGTTCCGAAAAGGCGCTCCTTTTGCAAAAATTTGAGTATGCGGAGGATGCAGGCGCAGAGGCGTTCCGCAAGGATATTGCCATCATGGAGTCCGGTCTGAAAAGGGTGGAGGCACAGGAGCAAAAATACGCTGCTGAATTAGATAAGGCGCTGGCTGAATATGCCGAGCTGAAAGCGCAGGCCGTGGATCTTGACCCGGTGGAGTTGCACGATGCACGGCAGGCTATCCGTCCTGAAAAGGAGCTAAATGCCGTCGAACAGCTACAGCGTGCTTACGGGGATAAGTACCGCCCGCTTGCTATGCTCGACAGCAAACGAAAGGCATCCGGGTTGCTTCACGAATATGCAGACGAACAAGCCGTACAAAAGCTGAAACGAGCGCAACAGCAGAAAATTCAGTCCGAACACACTCCCCCCAAATCAAAGAAAAAACGAATCGACGTTGAACGTTAAGCTACGATTAGATGCAACATTTTTTACGGACAAGAGAAATCGTCATAACACAATTAGCGAGGACGGCCATGTGCGAACACTGGCCGTCCTCATAGCGTTATTCTATTTTCATCATGCGGTAGCCCACTCCAATATGTGTTTGAATATATTGTGGAGACTCCTCTGTTGGCTCCAGTTTTTTTCGCAATGTTGCCATAAATACCCGCAGCGAAGCCACATCGTTATCCCAACTGCGGCCCCAGATATTTTGTGTGATAAAGGTATGGGTCAGTACCTTGCCGACATTCTTGGACAGCAGACATAACAGCTTATACTCAATGGGTGTCAGGTGCAGTTCGTTTTCATCCAGATAAGCGCATCCCCCGGCATAATCCACTTTCAACTTACCATTCACAAATACAGAACTGGCAGTAAACATCTCTGCCGTCATCAGAGAGAGTCTTCGCTGCGTCACCCGAAGTCGTGCCAGCAGTTCTTCTACCGAAAAGGGCTTTGTCAAATAATCGTCCGCTCCGGCATCCAGCGCCTTGATTTTATCGTTATCCTCGCTTCGGGCGCTGATTACAATAATCGGAACATTGGACCAGGAGCGAACCGTTTGAATGACTTGAACGCCATCCATATCTGGCAAGCCCAAATCCAGCAAGATGATTTCAGGATTGTGCGATGTGGTCTCCATAATGGCTGTCGAGCCATTGGGCGCTACAACATAACGATAATCATTTGTTTTCAATGTGGTTGTAATGAGATTTCGTACAGATGGGTCATCCTCAACCACTAATATCAAAGGTTTATTCATGAAGTTCTACCTCCCCGGCGGGTAATGTAAATGTGAACACAGTGCCATTTGGCTGATTGTCTGATACGGAAATCGTGCCGCCGTGGGCGGTCACAATGGACTTACAGAGGGACAGCCCCAATCCAAGGCTTCTGCGGCTGTCGACCACTTTATTGGCCCCACTATAAAACATATCGAAAATACGGGGTTTCTGCTCATCGGGAATCCCAGGGCCGTTGTCGGAAACGGAAACCGTGACCCATTGCTCTTTTTGATCGGTATGTATTTCAATTACTGAACCGACAGGGGTATATTTGATGGCGTTGTCAACCAAATTGATAATCACCTGAACGATCAGCTTCGCATCAATGTGGGCAAGGATAAAGTCTTTACCGCTGGTCACACGAATGGTGTGTTCTTTACTTTTTCTGTTGATGTGCTTCAGCGCTTCAGAAACGACCTCATCCATGAGTTCGATACTCCGAGTTAGATTGACCTGTCCGCCCTCAATTCGTGTGACTGCTAACAAATTTTCAACCAGATTGATTAGCCACATGGAATCGTCATAAATATCGGTAAAGGTCTGCTCCCGTAGTGCATCGTCCATTTTTTTATAATTTGCAAGCAAATTGTCTGCGCTGCCGGAAATCGCTGTCAAAGGCGTCCGAAGATCATGGGAGATTGCCCGCAGCAGGTTGGCACGAAGCTGTTCATTTTGCGCCAGAACAGCCGCTTCCTCTTTTTCTTTGGCGTTTTTGATGTTTTCAAGTGCCAAAGCGCACTCGCCAAGAATGGAAAGAAGCACGCTATTTTCAAAAGAGTCTAATGGAGTACCGTTCACCGCAATACCAGCCACTCCATATACATGCTGGTTGACCCGAATCGCAAGGTATAAACACTTTGCACTGGATAATGTATCTGTTGTGGCACCGGCGTGTTTATTGTTTCGGAAGACCCAATCGGCGACTGCTTTCTCATTCTCAGAAATTAAATCTTCCTGAATGCTATTAACAGCACGAAAAACGTTGGGGGTGGCAAGTTCTTTACCATCAGACAGGTAGACGACAATATCTTTTTTCAGCAGCTTCATGAGTTGCCCTGCCGTAGCGGTGATTACCGCATTCTCATCCTGCTCTTTTTGCAGAAGCTGGTTGGTTTCAAAAAGAATCTTTGTACGGTAAGCTGTATGGGCAGATTGTTTCGCATTTTCTTTCAGCCGGGTAGCGAGAGATCCGGAAAGCAGCGTTACCGTAAACATAATGGTAAAGGTAACAATATAGTTCGGATCGTCAAAATGGAATGTCAGTCTCGGAGTGGTAAAAAAGAAATTGAAAACCAGCACACTGACAACCGAGGTCAGAATCCCGCACAGTCGGTTGGTTGTGATTACAGCGGTCACAAGTACGCCTAATATGTAGACTGCGATAATATTACTCTCCGTGAACCCAAGAGCGTCAAAACCACAGCCAATCAATGTAGCTGCCAGCAATACAACGATACTCTTCAGAACATCACGCAGGGGCATCGCATCTAGCTGCGCCTTTCTCTTTTTTTCCTGATAGCTGGTTGCTGTGCTTGCATCCGGTATCACATGAATATCCAGATTAGGTACGCTGGAAATCAGGCGTTCCGTCAAGGTGGGCTTGCTGAAAATATTCTTTCGTGCAATGGTACTTCGTCCAATTACGATTTTTGAAATGCCGGAAAGACGGGCAAATTCCGCAATCTGATAAGGCACGTCATCGCCATAACTTGTCTCAATCGCAGCGCCAAGTTGCTGGGCCAGACGCTTATTATCCTGCAAACGCTTTTTATCATCGTCACACATCGCCGCTGTATTTGGCGTTTCCACATAAAGAGCGGTAAATGTTCCCCGAAAGGCTCTTGCCATCCTTGCAGCAGTCCGAATGATTTTTGCGTTGGATGGCGACGAGGAAAGACATGCCAGAATGCGCTCGTCTGTATGGTAATCGCCTCGGCTCTGTACTCTGGCGCTTTCCGTCAGCAAGTTCACCCGGTCAGCGCACCGACGGAGGGCGATTTCCCGCAATGCGGTGAGATTTTCCAGCGTGAAAAAATTAACTGTTGCCCGCTGCGCCTGATCTTCCCGGTACACATTTCCACTTGCCAGTCGTTCCAGCAACTCCGCAGGCTCAATATCCACCAGTTCTACCTGATCTGCTTGATCAAAGGTGGAATCCGGAATGCGCTCCCGCACAAGAATTCCGGTGATGGAGGCTACTGTATCGTTGAGACTCTCGATATGTTGGACATTTACAGTCGTATAGACATCAATTCCGGCATTTAGCAGTTCCTGAACATCCTGATACCGCTTCGTGTGCCGACTACTTTCGGCGTTGGTGTGGGCCAACTCATCCACCAGTATGAGCTGGGGATTTCGCTTGAGCGCAGCATCAATGTCAAATTCACGAAGGGTCATTCCTTCGTAAGCAATTTGCTTCACAGGAAGCTGCTCCAAGCCGTCCAGAAGTGCCATCGTCTGAGGTCGGGCATGGGGTTCTATGTATCCGGCAACCACATCGATGCCACGCTCCTTCGCCTGATGAGCCGCCTGAAGCATGGCATAGGTCTTTCCGACACCTGCGGCATAACCGAAAAAGATTTTGAGTTTTCCGCTTTTCTTAGTGGATGCATCGTTACGGATCGCACGAAGAAGCTGATCCGGATCTTGTCTTGGCAGTTCCATTTTAACCCTTCTATCTGTCACTCAAATAAAAGCGATTCCTTTCTTCAATATTATAACACACGACGTCAAAGCCTACAACTGCGACTGATCCACGGCAAATTTGTTCAGGCATCCAATGAAAAAATCGACGACAGGTGATTTTTGGGAATCCCTCCATAGTGCTATTTGTGTGATTTGATTCCGGGTAATCGGCGCAATGGGCAAGGCAGCATATTTCATCACAACCGGGGCGCAACGAAGAAGCACCATCCGTGCATTATAATGAGTTTCTTTTGATATGTCTGTATTCTCTGGTAAAAAAATGATGTCCAATTTGTGTGTTTCCAGCTCTCTGCACAATTCACTTTCTTCTCCGCTGAAAATATGGATAGAGACATCTGGATGCTGCTTTCCGTAAGTCTCGAAAGCATCTGCGAGACCGCCCGCCATGAATGGGTTGGAAAAACCAATTCGAAGGCTGTTTTCGCCGTAAGTCAGAGCAGTTTCTTGCCTATTCCAATTGTTTTCCAGAAAAACATCCAGTTTTTTCATCAGAAAATACCCCAAAATAAATATAGCTGATGTACTTACAAGTAAAATAACATCCTGCATGGATTCACCCCCCAATTCCTTTGATTTTTCTTGAAATTAAGTATGAAAGCACTTTTGCAAATTTCTGTTACTTCCCAACGCCAACATGGTATCTCCTGCTTTCAGCAATGTGTCTGAAGAAATAGATAACTCCAGCTTGCCGCTTTTCTTGATTCCCATAATGTTAATATTGAATTTTTTGCGAATATCAAGCTCTCCAATCGAATGGTCCGCCCAATCTTTGGGAATGGGAATCTCAAACATGGCATGATTTTCATCCAGTTCTATGTAATCGAGAATGTGATCCGCACTGTAACGGATTGCTGTCCACTTTGCGAGCTGTTTTTCCGGGTAGACTACTTCATTTGCACCGTTACGCAGCAAAAATTTTTCCTGAACATCCGTTGCAGCTCTGGAAACTACAAACCTCGCTCCTAATTCACTGAGCAGAGAAGTTGTTTCCAAAGAACTTTGAAAGTTGTTGCCAATGGCCACAATGCATACATCATAGTTGCGAACACCGAGAGATTCCAAGAAATCGGCATTCGTACTGTCTCCAATCTGTGCATTGGTAACAAGGGGCAGAACAGCCTCTACACGTTCCTCCGAAGTATCTACCGCCATCACTTGATGACCCAAATGATTTAAGTGCAGGGCAATATGCTTTCCAAATCGCCCCAGACCAATTAGAAGAATTGATTTCATAATGTCTCCTTTATCCTACTGTTATTTTTTCCTTTGGTAGTTTTGAAACTTTCTTTTGTGCACTGGACAAGGCCGCAAAAATCAATGTAAGGCCACCGACTCGTCCAAAAAACATCAGCAGAATCAAAACACTCCGTGAGAGCAGATTCAGTTCCGGCGTAATTCCCAGGGACAGGCCGACTGTGCCAACAGCCGAGGCAGTTTCAAAAAGGCAGGTAAGCATGGGAAGTCCTTCGGAAACGCTGATGATAAGGCCACCGGTACAACATAGCGTGATATACATAAGCGAAATTGTCGCTGCATTTTTTACGACATCATCATCGATGCGACGTCCAAAGAGGTTTGCATTTTCTCTGCGCCGAAAGGTGGAAATTGCAGTAGTAAGCAAAACAGCAATGGTTGTTGTTTTCAAACCGCCTGCGGTAGACCCGGGACTACCGCCGATCAGCATCAGCGCAATGGTGATAAATTGTCCGGCCTCACTTAAATCCGTTAATTCCACCGTATTAAAACCCGCCGTTCGTGGTGTCACGGCTTGAAAAAGAGAAGATAAAAGCCGTTCCTTTCGGGGAAGATCAGCAAACTCAAAAAAATAAAAGTACATTGCCGGAGCGATCAATAAAACCGCTGTGGTACAAAGAATCACCTTGCTCTGCATCCGATATTTGCGCAAATGCAATCGATTTGTCCGAATATCATCCCAAGTCAGAAAGCCAATGCCGCCAAACACAATCAAGAACATAATCGTAAAGTTTATGACTGGATTCGCTGCATAGCTGGTCAGGGAGGAAAAGGGAGTGCGCACACCCAACAGATCAAAGCCTGCGTTGCAAAAAGCGGACACGGAATGAAACAGTGCCATCCAAAGGCCAATTTTCCCGAAATCACGGCAAAACACCGGTGCCATCACGGCTGCACACAGCAGTTCCATCACCAATGTCACCCTGACGATAAAGCCGGTCAGGCGAACGATTCCTCCTACCTTTGGCGCTGAAATCGCCTCCTGCATGGTACTGCGCTGCATCAAAGAAATCTTCCGCCCGGAAATCATTGCAAAGGATGCGGCCACGGTAATAACCCCCATGCCTCCAATCTGAATCAGCAGTAAAATAACAAGCTGACCGAAGCCCGACCAGTATGTTGCCGTATCATGTATAATGAGTCCGGTTACACAAACTGCTGAGGTAGAAGTAAACAATGCATCCGAGAAAGGCGTTGCCAGTCCGCTGCGACTGGAAAACGGTAGCATTAAAAGGAAGGTGCCGAAAAGGATCACACCGGAAAACCCGAGGATGATAATTTGAAACGAAGTCAACTTCCTTTTTAACAACACTACTCCCATAACTGCAATCCTCCTTTATACCCCTTTATGTGCCCTTAATCATAAATCAAAGGGCGTAAAGAAGGTAAAAGAGAATGCGTATATGTATTAAGGCCGTCTAAAGATGCAGGACTTATTCTTTTTTATCACGATCTTGTGCCAGAAATTCAATCAGCCGTTTCCTTGTCAGAATCCCGCATAGAACATTCCGGCCATCAACGATGGGGACAAAATTCTGATTCAGCATTGAAGTTACAACCTGCTCGAAATCTGCATCTATTTGTAACGCAGGGCAAAAATTTCTGCGAACAATGCTGCCAAGTCGGTATCCCTCCTGTACTTTCAAGTCTGTTGTCTGGCAAACAAGAAGGTGGCGGAGGAAATCTCCCTCCGTCACGCTTCCAATATACTGTTCCTGATCATTCAGTACCGGGACAGCGGTATAGCCATGTACCATAAACCGTTCCAATCCCTGACGAATCGTATCCTTTTCATGAAGAAATACAGTGGAGATTTTGGGAATCATGATTTTAGCTATGTTCATTTCACCCCTCCAGAATACCGTCCAGCATCAGATTGACTTTCAGCACATTGACGGTCTCTTCACCAAAGATGCCAAGGAATCGACCGTCGGTGCAGTTTTGGATGATCTCACGCACTTCATCTTCGGTCATATCATTCGCTTTTGCAATACGTGCTACCTGATACTCCGCTGCTGCCGGGGAAATATGGGGATCAAGCCCACTGCCGGAACAAGTAACAAGATCCACCGGAACAGCTGTTTCATTCATATCCGGGTCGGCAGCCCGGAGCTTTTCTACACGTTCTGCCACAAGCTGTGCATATTCCTCACTTGCCGGAGAGATGTTAGATGGGGCGGCATACATCAGCGCCTTTCCGTTTTCGTCCTTGTAGGTTGAAACATCAATATTCATAATGCGCCCCCACATATGGGCTTCATCTGTATATTGCTGCCCAAGTAATTCACAGCCATATTTTTTCCCATCTACTTCAATGATACTTCCATTGGCATGATCCGAGAAAATAAGCTGAGCAATTCCTGTGACAACACCCGTATAGATCACGCCGCACAGCAGAGTAAAGATTAGAAAGATCATACCTGCCTTTGGTAATACACTTTTTATTGTTTTCATGATAGATCCCCTCCTTATACCAAGCCGGTAAACACCAGCAGAACATCAATCAGTTTTACAAAGATAAAGGGAGCCGCCAGACCGCCCAGACCATAAACAAGCAGGTTCCGTGACAGCAGCTTTCCGGCAGCAACTTCACGATATTTCACACCTTTTAGCGCCAACGGAATGAGCGCAATAATGATGAGCGCATTATAAATAATCGCAGAGAGGACAGCGCTTTGCGGGGAATGCAGCCCCATAATATTCAGAGCAGACAGTCCCGGATAAAGTCCCATAAACAGCGCCGGAATAATGGCAAAGTATTTTGCCACATCGTTGGCAATGGAGAAGGTAGTCAGGCTGCCTCGTGTCATCAAAAGCTGTTTGCCGATGCGCACAATGTCGATCAGTTTTGTGGGTGAAGAGTCCAAATCCACCATGTTGCCTGCTTCTTTTGCTGCTTGTGTGCCGCTGTTCATGGCAACTGCAACATCTGCTTGTGCCAAAGCCGGAGCGTCGTTGGTGCCGTCGCCTGTCATGGCGACCAAATGACCCTTGGCCTGAAAATCACGAATCATTGCCAGCTTTCCTTCCGGCGTTGCTTCCGCAAGGAAGTCATCCACACCGGCCTCGGCAGCAATGGCCGCAGCAGTAATCGGATTGTCGCCGGTGATCATAATGGTCTTGATGCCCATTTTCCTCAGATCTGCGAATTTCTCCTTCACACCCTGCTTGATAATATCCTTCAAATAGATAACGCCGAGAATCTTGTGGTTCTTAGCCACAACTAAAGGTGTGCCGCCCTTGGACGCAATAGATTTGACAACTCGATCACAGTCTGGAGAATACATTCCGCCTGCATGGGTCACATAACTCTGCATGGCATCTGCTGCGCCTTTTCGGATTTCGTTGCCGTCAAAGTCGACGCCGCTCATACGAGTCACGGCAGTAAATGGGACAAAGTGCATATTCTTGTCCTGAAGGCTTCTGCCACGAATTCCAAACTGCTCCTTTGCCAGCACAACAACGCTTCTGCCCTCAGGGGTTTCATCGGCCAGAGAAGAAAGCTGAGCGGCGTCCGCCAGTTCCTGAATATCAACACCATCTACCGGAATGAACTCCGATGCCTGCCGATTGCCCAGGGTGATTGTTCCGGTTTTGTCAAGCATCAGAATGTCTACATCACCGGCGGCTTCAATGGCACGTCCACTCATGGCCAGAACATTTGCCTGGTTCAGTCTGGACATGCCGGCAATACCGATGGCAGAAAGCAAGGCACCAATGGTAGTAGGCGCAAGGCACACCAACAGCGCTACCAGAGTTGTTACAGAGGTGGGATTCTCAATTCCCGCCAGCTTTGCAGAAAAAATGGAATAAGTGTAGAGAGAGACTGTCACCAAGATAAAGATAATGGCCAAGGCTACCAGAAAAATCTGCAAAGCAATTTCGTTGGGCGTTTTTTTTCGGGCAGCACCTTCTACCATCGCAATCATCTTGTCCAGAAAGCTTTCTCCGGCTTCGTTGGTCACTCTGACAACAATCCAGTCCGACAGTACAGTGGTGCCGCCGGTTACAGCGCTGCGGTCGCCGCCTGCCTCACGAATTACGGGAGCAGATTCGCCGGTGATGGCGCTTTCATCCACAGATGCCGCACCTTCTATGACTTCGCCGTCTGCCGGAATCTGCTCTCCTGCTTTGACAATCACCAGTTCCCCTTTTTTCAGTAGGGCGGATGGAACCACAGTCACGCTGTCCTTCTGCGATACGGAGGGAATTTTATGTGCGTCCACATCCTTTCGGGATGCCCGGAGAGAATCTGCCTGCGCTTTACCACGGCCTTCTGCAATGGCCTCGGCAAAATTGGCAAATAGCACGGTAAACCAAAGGATAATGGCAATCGCCAGTGTATATCCGCTTGGAGCGTCTTTTAACCCGAACAGGGATACCACCCAAAGGATACTGGTCAAGATCGCACTCACAAAAACCAGAAACATAACCGGGTTTTTTGCCTGTGTTTTCGGACTTAATTTCACAAAAGAATCTTTCATTGCCCTGCCGAGCATTTTCCGGTCGGCAAAAGCGCTTTTCTGTTTTGTACGCATATCTGTAAACCTCCTTTACGCAATGCTGCCAAAGAACTCAGCAAGCGGACCAAGGGCAAGCGCCGGGAAGAAGCTCAGCGCACCGATCAGCAATACCACAACAATCAGCAGGAAAACAAACATTCCATTTGTGGTAGACAAGGTGCCCGCAGTCGTGGCAATTTTCTTTTTCCCAGCCAGGCTGCCTGCGATTGCAAGTGTGCCGATGATGGGCAGAAACCGGGCAAAGAGCATCATCAGCCCCAGGCTTACATTCAGAAATACGGTATTCGCATTGAAACCGGCAAAGGCAGAGCCGTTATTGCCGCCACAGGATGAGTAGGCATACAGCATTTCAGAGAAACCGTGGGCACCGCCGTTATGCAGGCTATCCATGACAGAGGGTACTACAGCGGCAAGACCGCTGCCGACCAGAATTGCAATGGGCGTTGCAAGGCAAACCAGTACCGACCATTTCATCTCATAAGGCTCAATTTTCTTTCCAAGGAATTCCGGAGTGCGGCCTACCATCAGACCGGCAATAAACACCGCCAGAATGGCAAAAGCAAGCATACCGTAAAGGCCGCAGCCCACGCCGCCGAAAATAACCTCGCCAAGCTGCATCAGCAGCATAGTCACCATACCGGCAAGCGGTGTGTAGCTGTCATGCATGGAATTTACAGAGCCGTTAGAAGCTGCTGTGGTGAAGGCTGCCCAGGTAGAGGACGCTGCAATGCCGAAGCGAGTTTCCTTGCCCTCCATATTGCCGCCCGCCTGTTCTGCCATTGACATATTGACTGCGCCGTTTTGTGCAAGCTGGGATGTTCCAACCTGTTCAGTAACGGCGATGCAGCCCAAGGCAACAACCAGGCAGAGAAACATTGCCATAAAGATTGCAATACCCTGCCTCTTGTTCTTTACCGCAGAACCGAATGTGAAACAAAGTGCCGCCGGAATCAGTAGAATGGAAATCATTTCGATCAGATTGGTAAAGGCATTGGGATTTTCCAAAGGATGTGCGGAGTTGACGCCCATATAACCGCCGCCGTTGGTGCCGGTCTGTTTGATTGCGACCTGGCTGGCCGCAGGACCCATTGGTACGAACTGCTCGGTGACGATCTGTGCATTTGAAACGATTTCGCCATCTACAGTGACGGTTTCGGTGTCTAAGTCAATTACCGCATTCTCAAGGATTTCGCCTTCTGCACTGACGGCAATCGGTTCTACAAGGGATACTGTTTCTGCACTTTTCAGGTTCTGAATCACGCCGCCGCCTACCAGCAACAGAGAAATGACCAGATTCAGCGGGAGCAGGATGTGAACCACAATGCGGGTCAAGTCCACCCAAAAGCTTCCCAACCCGGAGGATTTCACCTTGATAAAGCCACGGATCAATGCAAATAGAACGGCGATACCTGTAGCTGCGGAAACAAAGTTCTGAACAGTCAGACCTAAAGCCTGAGTGAGATAACTCAATGTGGATTCACCGGAATATGCCTGCCAGTTTGTATTGGTAATGAAACTTGCAGAAGTGTTAAATGCCAAATCCCATTTCACACCGGAAAGATTCTGCGGGTTTCCGGGAAGAACTCCTTGCAGAAGTTGAAGCAGGAACAGAAAAACAAGCCCGATACCGGAAAAAATCATTACACTTACCGCATATTTTTTCCATGTCATCTGTTCTTCTCTGTCTACACGCATAACCTTGTAAATCAGGTTTTCGCACGGTGTCAGAACTTTGGACAAAAAAGTTTTCTCTCCGCTCATGACGTTTTTTATGTATGCGCCCAGCGGAATTGCCAAAACGACCAGAATGGCAAGGTATAAAACATACTGAATCATGGTGCTCATGTCTGATCATCTCCCTTCATTAAAATATAGACATACCACAGCAGCATTGCTGCCGCACATACACCTATGAGTGCAATTAGCATTTGCATAAGATTCATCCTCCTTTTTTGCTGTCCCCAATATCATAAAACCTTTCCTCTAAAAATGGCATTAGTCATCTTTTGTGCGTTTAAAGATGAAATAAAGATTACAACCAACCCAAAAGCCATGCCATAGGAAAGGCGATAACGATCGTACTGATACAGACACACGCCAAAACCAGTAAGGGCATTCCAACAAAGATGGAGATGAAGCCAAGTAGCGGATGATGCCAAATAAAGCGCTCCGCTTTTGCGTCAAATCTCTGTTCAAATCTTCTCGCCGCATTTGTAATGCTCATAATTGTTCACCTCATTTCTTTTTTGCAAGGCCATAATACCGCTAAAAGTATTAAGTGGGGAAAAGGGTCCTGCAATCGAAACTAAGACTGTATAAGTCTTTAAGAAAAAAGAGTCAGACCCGGAAGAGGACTGACTCATTCATATAATGATTTTGAAATTGTATTTTCGAGAAAAGAATACCCTTGACAAATCTCGTCTCAATAGCGGAAAATGTTGCAATGAATGAGTATGACGGCTCGGAAGAGGTAATTAAAAAAATATCGGATGCATTAAATGCTGCGGGGCTTAGTGAAAAAATCAATTCCCTACCAAAGGGAATTAATACGCAATTGGGGAAAATTTTTGATAAAGAAGGGGTTTTTTTATCCGGCGGGGAATTGCAAAAGCTGGCTTTGGCAAGAGTGTTATTCAAAAATTCTTCCGTTGTGATCCTTGACGAGCCATCCAGCGCGCTGGATGCCTTAGCTGAGGACGAATTAATAAGGACATTTAACACTGCCCTTAAGGGCAAAACCGTGTTTTATATTTCGCATCGCCTTTCTGTCGCAAAATATGCCGATAAAGTTATCTTCATGGAGGACAGCGGTATAAAGGGGTTCGATACTCATGAAACGCTTTTGGAAAGCATTAAATCATACAGAATTCTATATGAATCACAGGCTAAACATTATAAATAGGAGGCGGGCATACTGCATGTTTTGTTATAATTTATATGGCAAGCATGTTGCGACAAACGTCAGGCTGCCGCTTTTATCAGATATAACCGAATACGGAAAAATTGATTTGGAAGTTCATGTGAGTTTTGAAGCCATTGCGGGCGATACAATCAGCATTAAAGAAGCAGATAATTGCTATATGATAAATTCAGCTTCCTTGGCATCTTATTATGTGGATTCGTCAAAAGATATTATCATATGTAAGGCAAGGGATTTTGAAGCGTTCTTTTCCGGCTGATGACGATTTTTGTTTCAGCAATGAAAACAGTTTTGATACGCTAACAAGCGACGGTGTTCATTTGCTGTTATGCGGTACAAAGGTGTACTCGTATAACAGCATATTTTTCTTTCCGAAGGCGGTCGCCGGGAAAATCGGAGCGATTGCCTGCGATGTTCTAAGCGGCAGAAATGTGATATTGGGAGATGCTTTAATAAAAACGAAATTTGCAAAAACGGAACAGGGTTATATCATAACCGCAGTTCTCGGTAATGCTTTTCTTAAAAATAAGCATTTGGATTCGTATTTTTATATGGGAGTGGCAATTTCCGATTGCAGCAGCAAAACCTGCCGCCGAAGGAATCAATTGATTTTATCGCAAAACGATGCTCAATGGTATAACCCTGTATATTTTGCAAGAGCGGATATTAAGCAGAACCCTATTCGGCGGCAAACCGGCGTGCAAAAGCATTTTGCGGTTGTTTTCCGGGGCGATATGCATTATAATAAGCTTATAAGCGTTTATTGGATATAACTGTTTATTGTGAGGAATTATGGACGACAAAACCAAAAAAATAGTGCTGGCGCGCCAGAGGGCGGACAGGTTCAGGGCCATACCCATGGCGGCGGGGATACTGCTTACCGCTCCCGTCATACATTCGGATAAAATCGCCTACGGGCCGGAGGGGCATCAGTATTTTCTGTTTTTTAAGCCCGATACTCCGGTAAAGGACAGGCTGGCGGTATATATTCACGCCGGCGGATGGAGCTCCTATTCCCCTGCCGAGTTTGAATTCATATGCCGCAGGTTTTCCCAAAGAGGCTACCCGGTGGTGTCCCTGGGCTACCGTCATGCGCCGCGGTACCGCTATCCCGCACAGGCTCACGATGTTTTCCGGGGCTTTATAAAGGCGCGGGAATATGTAAAGCAGCAGGGATATAATGCGGACAACATAATTGTTATCGGCTCCTCCGCCGGGGGACATTTGGGCGGCGTGCTTGTTTATGACAGGGAATTGCAGGCGCAATATGCGGTAAAGCAGGAATGGTTTCTGGGGCTTGCCTCCTTGGGCGGAATAATGGATTTTTCCTTTGAATATCCCGACGCTACCGAAAAGCTGTTTGACAATCTTTTTACCGAGGATTACAATCGGGCGCTGGCCGCTCCCTTAAATATGGTAAAGGGGGATGAGGGCGTGCGTGTGATGTGCATACATTCCCCCCTTGATCCCATAAGCAATATAGACAATCAGCGCGCCTTTGTTCGCCGGGTAAACGAGCTTTCGCCGGGAAGCGCCACCATGGTGGAGGTGCGGGAAAAGAACCGCTATCACTGCAATCTTGTGGCGGGCGTATTCTTTGAACGGGACGATTCCCCGCCGCTTAAAGCGCTTTTTGCCTTTATGGAGTCGCTCTGACGGCGCTGCCGAAATACCGCTTTGACAGAGCCTGCCCTTTCAGCCGCCGATGACGGGGCTGCCGCGGCGGATTTACTTAAGGCGAGCCTTTTACAGCTTATAAAAAAACTACAAATCACTTTTCGGAGAACAGACATATGCTCAATGCAGCAAGCTTTGCTTCCTATTGCCGCTCGCGCGGGCTTAAATGCGTGGTGCGGGACGATTTTGATTCCCGCAGCGGAAACATTGCAATGATATTCAGCGACGAATCGGGCAAGCTGCCCGATGTACGGGTCAGCCTGGATTTTTGTATCCCGGGTGCCGTAGGGCTTATATGCGCGGGGTTTGCCCCCTATAACGGCACGCCGGAGAGAAAAGAGGTGCTTCGGCGCCTTAACACCGCAAATGCGGCGGGACCGTTTGCCAATTTCCTGCTTAATAACGGGGAAATTGTCCTTCAGGGGGTTTACCCCGTTCAGCTTATGGACGCGCAGACCCTTACGGAGCTGATATTCTTTTCGGTGCGGCTTTGCTGCGGAATACCGGATTATGTTTTTGCCGGCACGAAAAACGAAAGCGCCGATAGCCAAAGCGGCGCAGAGTCAAGCTGTCAGAATAAGGACGGGCAGCCCGGAGAGGAGACGGACGGAAATGAAAAATAACGCGGCTCTTTTTACAAAAGCTCTTGTGGAAAACGGGCTTTCCTGCAGTCAGCACGCCTCCAAGCTGGAAACCGTTTTTACGCTGGACTTTTTTGCCGGAAGTCAGGCGCAGGCCGATGTGGCGCTGTTCAACGACGATCACGGCATCAGGATAACCGTTACCGATTTTTTTCAGTACGATGAAAAGGATACGGACACGGTGCTGGATGTGCTCAATTCCGCACTGGAGGAGAGAGCCTTTTTCAATGCCTACGCCGTGCAGGGGCAAGTGACGCTGCGAAAGGAAATCCCCACCGGGGATACCTTCAGCGCGCAGGTGGTGCTGGAAACACTGGAGCTTATGCGTCAGGCCGCCGTGCAGCTGTACGAAAAGCTGTGTATTGTGTATTCGGTGCTTTCCTGACAAAAAAGGCATAAACGGGCTGTGTTTCCGGTCAATTTGCGCTTTAAGCATTAAAAAAGTTTAAGGAGAAAGAAAAATGGATATATTGACGGTTGTTCTTTCGGCCGCGGCCGTTCTTGCTTCTGCAATATCGGCCTTTGTTGCTTCGGCGGCGCTTGCCGGAATAAAAAAGGCGCAGGCGGAGCTGCAAAAACAGACGGAGCAGCAAAAACAGGCGTCGGAGCGCCTGATGCTTGCGCAGCAGCAGAGAAGAGAGGAGCTTGCGTCGCTGGAAGCGCGCATTAACAAAAGCATTACGGATTCCGCCGAGGCGGGACGCCGGGAGCAGGGCGAGGCGATAGCCCGCCTGCGCGCCGAGATAACGGCTTCGGCGGCAGCCGCGCGCAACGAAATGGTTTCCGGCACGGATAAGACCCGCGAGGAGCTTACCCGGTCGTTGGCGCTTAGCCGAAAGGAGCTGTCGGATACGCTGGGTGAGTTCGGGCAGAACCAGAAAACCGAGCTTAAGGAAGTCGGCGCCGCCCTTGAAAACATCCGCCGCACGGTGGACGAAAAGCTGCTTTCGGTGCAGCAGAGCATGGAAAACAGCATAGGCAATATGACGGCGGGCAACGAGAAAAAGCTGGAGCTCATACGGGAAACGGTGGATGAAAAGCTCTCCGGCACGCTTAACAAGCGCTTCAGCGAAAGCTTCTCCGTGATAAACGACCAGCTTAAAAATGTATCCAAGGGGCTGGGCGAGATGACGGCGCTGGCCACGAATGTAGGCGACCTCAAGCGGGTGCTTACAAATGTAAAAACGCGCGGCACATGGGGCGAGATGCAGCTTGGCGCGCTGCTTGAGCAGGTGCTCAGCCCCGCGCAGTTTGTGCATAACGCCCATGTCCGTCCCCGCAGCCAGGAGGTGGTGGAGTACGCAATAGTGCTGCCCGGCAAGCAGGACGGCGAAAGCGTTTTCCTTCCCATTGACAGCAAATTCCCCATGGAAAGCTATCAGCGCTACTGCCAGGCTTCGGAGGCGGGCAACGAGGGCGATGTACGCAGTCAGCGCGCCGCGCTTATTGCGGAAATACGCACAAATGCCCGTACAATACAGAATAAATACATAGTTCCCCCTCATACCACCGATTTTGCCATTATGTATCTGCCCACCGAGGGGCTTTACGCCATAGCCTCAGGGGATGCGGAGCTGCTGTCTCAGCTGCAAAGAGAATACCGTGTAACGGTCATGGGCCCCGCCACGCTGGGCGCGTTTCTTAATTCCCTGCATATGGGCTTCCGCACTTTGGCCATTCAGAAGCATACAAGCCGGCTTTGGAAGGATGTGCAGAAAACATCCAAGGAATTTGAAAAATTCGGCGGTCTGCTGGAAAAAACGCAGAAAAAAATATCGGAAGCGGGAGAAACCCTGAGCGATGCCATAGGCCGCACCCGCACCATACGGGATCGCCTTAAAAACGCCGAGCGCTATTCCCCCGAGGGCGAGCTTGAGCAGGAGCGGCAGTCCGCGCTGACGGATACGGGCGCATACGACGGTTTCGAAGCGGAAAGCCTTCCGCAGGACGAAGGAGATAACGCTTGAGCGGCACTTCAAGGGAGCGGCTGCTGCTGTGCGCACGCCTGCTTTGGGAAAAGAGCGACCCGGAGCATCCCCTTACCGCGGCGAAGCTGATCGCCTCCGTTGAGGATGCAGGGCTTGCATGCGAGCGCAAAAGCCTGTATCGGGATATTGCCGCTCTGCGGCAGGCGGGTATGGATATACGCAGCGGACGCGGCCGGGCGGCGGGATACTATGTAAATACAAGGCTGTTTGAGCCGGCGGAGCTTACCCTGCTTGCCGATGCCGTGGAGGCCAGCCGCAGCGTCAGCCGCGCCTCCAGCCGCACCCTTACGCAAAAGCTGCAAAAGCTCACAAGCGTATACCGCGCAAAAGCGCTTTCCCGCAGGCTGTATCTTTCCGGACGCCCCAAAACCGACAACGAGGCGCTGTTTTATAACCTTGACACCCTTCATGAGGCCATAGACAAAAAGAAGAAAATAACCTTTCAGTATCTTGAATACGCCCCGGATAAAACCTTAAGACCGCGCCGCGGCGGGCAGCGGTATTCCGTAAGCCCGTACCTGCTGTGCTGGGACGACGAAAACTATTATCTCGCGGCGTATCACGACCGCTACGGCGGGCTTTCCAATTTCCGCGTGGATAAAATGCGCCTGATAAACATAACCGGGGAGCCGGCAAGGGAGTGCGCCGAGGATGTGCGCGCCTATGCCTCCCGTTCCTTCGGCATGTTTGCAGGACAGGTGCGCCATGTGGAAATAGAGCTTCCCGAAAGCAGCCTCGGGGTGCTTATCGACCGCTTCGGCAGCGAGGCGTTTATAACGCCGCTTGATAACGGGCGGCTGCTTGCAAGCTTTGATGCCGCCGTGTCCCCCGTGTTTTTCTCCTTTGTATTCATGCTTCCGCAGTGCCGCATAACCCATCCCGAGGAGGTGCGCCTTATGTACGAGCGAAGGCTGGAGGAAACTCTTAAAATGCAGAAAAGCGAAGCGGAGAAATGAACGGCACGCTCTTTTATGCTTTTATAAAATATCTTTGCAAAGGGAAAAAATCAAATGAAGGAAGAAATACTGCGCAGCGCAATGCTGCTTACGCCGGAGGGCACGCTTCGTCTTAAAAACAGCAATGTTATAGTATTCGGTCTTGGAGGCGTGGGCTCCTATGCCGCCGAGGCGCTTGTGCGCGCGGGAGTGGGCAGGCTTACGGTGGTGGATAACGATACCGTTGCCTTAAGCAATATAAACAGGCAGCTTATTGCACTTCACTCCACAGTGGGAGAGTATAAAACCGACGCCTTTGCACGCCGCGCACTGGATATAAACCCCGAGCTTGAGCTTACCCTCAGGCGGGATTTTGTATTGCAGGAGAATATAAACGGCTTTGAATGGAGCAGCTATGATTATGCCGTGGACGCCGTGGACACCGTGCAGGCAAAGCTGGCCATTGCACAGGCCTGTGCGCAGCACGGGGTGCCGCTTATAAGCTGTATGGGCACCGGGAATAAGCTGGAGCCGGAGCGCCTGCAAATATGCGATATCTCTAAAACCCGCTGCTGTCCCCTTGCGCGGGTCATGCGCGCCGAGCTTAAAAAGCGCGGCATTTCCTCCCTTCGGGTGGTGTTTTCGCCGGAGGAGCCACGCAAACCGCTGCCGCTTTGCGCACAATTAGGCCGCAGAGCCACACCGGGCAGCGTATCCTTTGTGCCCGGCTGCGCAGGTCTGCTTGCGGCGGGCGAAATAGTAAGGGTGCTGAGCGGCCTGCAAGCCCCTCCCGGACCGCCGGTAATAAAGAAAAGCTGAGTCTTTCTGCGCTTTGCGGAAATATTTGCTGCCGAAATTTCGTCCGGCATACCCGCGGCTGCGTTTTTGACCGCTTTTTCCGTCACAATAGGCAGCACTGCAAAATAAAATGCTTGACAAAGACGCAATATCTGATATAATACCATCGTTCGGGGGTGTAGCTCAACTGGTAGAGCGCTTGAATGGCATTCAAGAGGTAAGGGGTTCGACCCCCCTCATCTCCACCAAACAGGTATTGGACGAACACCTATTTCTTCAGCGGCGGTTTCGCCGTGAAGTGTTCGCTCTGATCCACAACAGAAAAGCGCCGTCTTGGGAGTGATCCCGAGACGGCGCTTTTTTGCTATCCGCACATTCGATTTCCGCTAATTCTCCTGCTACAATGGTTGCAGAAAGGAACAGGAGGTTATACGAATGGAGAGATTTGTTACAGATGAACGCACGGGGCTGAAGTATGAGCTGGTTGGAGACTATTATCTGATTGCCGGGGATGATGAGCCGGAGGAAGATCGGCCAATCGGGATATGGGGGCAGCGGCATCTCCGCTATCTCAGGGAGCACCACCGTGTGCGATATGCCAATCTGCTGACCAGCGGCGAATTGAATGCCTATCTTGCGGATATTGACCGGCAGGCAGAGGAACTTTTTCTTCGGCTGGTAAAACAAATGGCAGATGCAGAGGGCATTACGGAAACGCTGAAAGCCAGCGACCAAATGGAATGGGTCAGACGGATGAATAATGTCCGCAGCCGAGCATTTGAAATAGTTGAGGCAGATATTATCTATACATAAGGCATAAGCACAGAGCCGGTAAGAGTATTCTTGCCAGCTCTGTGCTACAATGCAAATGAGTTTACATGCGCTCATCCAAAATTTGTTCTACGAACTCAATTACATACTTTCGTTTAAGCAAATCATGGTATTTCTGATTTTTGTAGCTGCGCAAACACGAATAGCAGGAAGAATCTCCAACCTCTCCTCCGCAAACGCATCCTTTCATCATTTTTAAAGTGTGAGTCAGAATGCTATGAAGCGCATTTTCATTATCAAGTCTCTTGGCGTGACCTGCGCCACCAGGTGTGTTGTCAAAAACGACAATCGAATAATTGGGTCGTCCATCAACGGGTTCATACTGCAAGCAACCGGAAATATCATTTTCTTCGATATTCAAATAAGAGCAAGCACCTCGAAGAAACCCATACAGAATGGAAAGCCCATGCTCCCAATCTTCGATAACATAATTGTCAAATCTAATTCTAACAACATCGGTAAGAAAACGATACCCAAGTGAAAAAAGCCGTAGGTGCTCATTTGAACACGGGTAACCACTGCTTATTTTGTGCTTCTTTTTCTTTATGCCGGTAAATTGATTTTCATCTACCTCAGAATATCCACAGTTCTCACATACATAAAAGGGGCTTTTATTCAAGACAGCCATTTCATCATTTTGGCTTGATCTGACACTTACGATGGCGTTACCAATGCTATAAGTGTTTTCTTGAACACTATTGTTGAATCCAACATAAGAGATTTCGCCTCTGTATGTACGCTCCGGTTTTTTGAGCCCCGGTTTTCGAATCATATTTCCATCTGCAATAAAACCCTGAGCTGGTATCAAAAATACTTTCGGAGATGATGTGAATTTCTTATGACATTGGCAGCATTCCGTTATACCATCCTTTCCCGGTTCATCTTCGGCAAATGGCTTGATATTCAAAGTGCGGCACTCATCACACTGAATATAGCTGTACATTTTCCATCCGATTTTTGGTATCTTTTTGATGTAACGGCTTGTTATCAGGTTGTTATTTGCAACTATTTGGGAACCAGGAGCATACTCCGAAATAGCCATAGACAGGTCGCGCTGAAGCTGAAGTCCGTAGCCTCTTCCTTTTTTTGCATCGGTAACCGTCATCTCGACCGTATCGACGGGAAAACCGTATTTAGGAAGTACATTTTTTCGCGAAAGGAACGAAAGGATATCCTCCCTTTCATATGCGGCAATTCGCTGAATAATACCGTCCACATAGGTCCCTTTTTCTATGCGTTGCTTCTTTACAGCTTCCAACAAGTCAATTTCATATTGATACATTTGAATTGCCTCAGTTAAAACGCCTTTTTCTCCTATAAGGGATGCTACCCAGCCAAAATGGGCAACATCAAATTTTTCTGTCAGCACCGCAGGCAAAAATGTGGTCAAATAGTCACGAAGGCTACTCGGTTCAGAATATAAATAGTTTTTAAGGCACTCAAAACCGTCTTCTCCCATTTCGTTCTTGCGTAAGAATTGGCCAATCGTCTTGAACAATTCCGGATGAATTTTCCAAAAGAAACTCATAGCAGATGCGTATAGGTGCCGAATTGCGATCTTATCATTTTCAACAACATAATTTGGAGGAGCTATTTTGCCCTTGATCATCTTGGCAGGATCATGAAAATAGGAGAAATCGTGATTGCTTTTGTTGCAAAATGTCAGGGCGAACGCCGCTGACTGCTTGCTTCGGCCTGCTCGTCCGGCTCTTTGGGCGTAATTAGAAGGCATCGGCGGCACATTACGCATAAAGACTGTTTCCAAGCTACCCACATCAACGCCCATTTCAAAGGTGGTAGAGCAACTCAAAATATCGATTTCCTTCTGCTTGAATTTCTTCTGAAACTCGTATGCCATATCCCGGTCAAGTTGGGCAGTGTGTTCCACAATACGAAGATCTCGGATTTCCATATCGTTGAACAAGCGGTAGTAATGGTTCTCCTTAAACTCAATTGACGGATCAATTGGTATCAGCTCACCATCGCATTGGTATGTCGGACAAACATCTTCAATATTGTGGCAGGTTAATCGCCTGCATTTTTTGCATATAAACCAAGGCTTGGAATTTGTGATTCTGATTTTTGAGGTGTCCACCTTATATGATGTTCCGCTGTCACGAACCACTATGCCTCTGAGTACAAAAACCTTGTCCCACAACAGTTTCAGGAAGTCCGTTGCATCATCTAAAGAAAGCTCAATACCCTTCTTTTTTGTGATCTTTTGCAGATAATCGACCCGTTTATTAGATAGTCCTGCTTTAGATGGAATAAAGGCCTTCTTCCGTTTTCCGGATTCTGAAACAGTATAAGAATACTCCGCTCCGCCATGAGTAAAATCTTCCAAATCGCTTTCGTTTAACGGAGCATCATATTTTAGAGCTGCATCCGTCATCATTGACGCGGCAAAAATGCTGCAGAGCGAACGGAATTCGTTTTCGTTGATGTGATATTTTTTATAGCTTCCCGAAACATCGGTCTCAATTCCGATAAGGCCAAAATGCGATAAAGAAGTATTTCCATTGCTGTCCACCAGTTCAGCGAGAATCGCTTTCCACGCCTCTTTTTGAATGCCAAAATCAGAATCAGCATCAAACGAGGTTCTTCCTTTGATATCGTTTTTTTCAAAAACTGTCTTCAGCAGGTCGACAAAAGACGGAACCATCAGACCGCCTGATGCCTCCCTCTTTTTGAGCGCTTCTACAATAAGCCTTTTATAGAGAATGTCATTATACGATATGTTCAGATAGCTTGCGTAAAAGGCGGCAGCCTGACGACTATCTGAGAACGCGATGAATTGCTTCGCTGTTTTTTCTTTAATCGTTTCAGAGAAGCCGAAATCGTCACCAAACTCATCATCGGCATCATGCTTCTGAACTGTCACTTTATAGGAGGGTAATTCCTGAAACAACGCCGTGCCAATAACACTTGTGGATGCTTCCTGACCACTAAAAAACATTCTAAGGACTCCGGCAGTATTTACATTTTCGCAATGCAGGCACTTTGTCAATGTATGTCTTTCTGTCGTGAATTTTACGCGGTATACCTTTACATAGGATGTTGTGATATGCTCGCAGTGTGTCTTTGCACCATCCTTGTGAATGGATCCGCAGTATGGGCAAATACGATAGGCCTCGGCCTCAATTCCTTCGTCCTCCAATATGTGGTCGTTGTCCGTGTCATTAATACTATCCGCAAGAAGGAATAATTCTTTTGTCGATATGTCATCAGACATATTGTATTGCTCCAACTTGCCATTTTCTATTTTTCCAACAAGATAAACAGCGGCGCAGAACGAGCATGTAGCTGCTTCAAACACCTTAAAGCTTGTGTTCGTAGCCATATCATATCTATTTGTGCTTCGATGAAGCATGACATGACTGTCAGGCGGAAGCGTCACAAACACGCTCTCGGTGGCACGTAAAAACATATGGTATCTGGCATCAAACAGTTTTCCGCCATTTTTCTCCGCCAATGATGCCACGGAAACAAAGTCCGACAATTGTTTCTGTGTCCAGTTCATGCTGTCCGCTACCTGTCTTACTGTTTCCGGAGAGGAAAGCAACGAGCGTATTCTCCAATAATTTTGGTCATGCACGATTAAATCGTACAGCTCGCTTTCAAGTACCCCTTCTTTGGCTTTGCCGATGATTTCCAAGATTTCTGAATCGGGACAATTCATATCAATTGCATAGGCAATCTTTTCGTAAAACTGAATCGGCAAGGCGGATATATCATGACTTGTTGATGGGATGATTCGATCAGCCCTTACGATGTCACTGCTGTCAAACGGTGCGCTGCAGAGCTTTTCTGCAAATTCTGCAACCTGCTTATTATCCTCTTTTCCGCCCAAGGTTGCACTGGTTAGAATGTAAGTGATTTTTTGATTGCCAAGCTTCGCTTTTAGCCTTCTGAAAAGCATGGACACTTCAATTCCCGTTGATCCGCTATATACATGGGCTTCGTCAAAAACAATAAATTTCCAGTGCGTTGCGAATTCTCCGTCAAAAAATACACTGTCTCTTGGACGCACCATTAGATATTCAAGCATCGCATAGTTTGTGATGAGAATGTGTGGAGGACTCGCTATCATTTGATCTCTTGAGATAAGCTCATTCTCACACGGTAGGTTCCCGTTATTTAGTGATTTGTAATCTTCAATTGCATCGGCATCTTTTTGTTTTGTTTGGCCGGTATAAACACCAAATTTGATCTCCGGATAATTAGACAATAAAGAACGCAGTCTTTCCGTCTGATCGTTAGCAAGAGCATTCATCGGATAAATAAGTAATGCACGAACACCCGGGCAAAGCGTTCCTGCCTCGGCCTCCGTTGCAAGCTCCCGCAGTATGGGGATGAGAAAGCTTTCCGTTTTACCAGAACCGGTACCTGTTGAAACGACAAGATTTCTGTTCTCAGTTGCGACCTTTCTTATGGCCTTTTCCTGGTGTAGGTACAGCGGTCTGGTCATGTTCATGTTGATTTTGGAAAAACTTTTAGGGAGAAGCCCTTCTTCTATTAGCTCTGCAATACACTTGCCTTTTTCGAAAGCATCCGTAACATCAAGGTAGGGCCCTTTTGCAAATGCATCCTGATTTTCAAGCAGGGCTTCGTATTCCTTCTTATAGGGTTCTCCCATTTTGAATGTTGTTTTTAAATATCGATAGTATTTTTCCTTAATATGCTTAGACGCAGTAACAGGCGAAAAAGCCACGACCATACCCCTTTCTCTATTTAATCCGGAAATTGTAATAGTAGCTATCTTCGTAGAGCACCAAATATCTGTTTTTAGCTTCCGATAAGCTGGTGCTTTCGTCTTCAGACAGCACCAGGATGCCCTCTATTTTGTCGTACATAAATTCAATGTACCCATCTTCTTCATCACTCCAAAAATATAGTGCGCCCACTTTCATATTGTTGGGATTTTCAAAAGTGACTTTGATTTGGAGTGGTGTCAATGTATCGCACGAGAGAACACCTGTAAAGCTATCTATCTCATTGGGGATTGCCTGAATATTTGAAACTGTCACATTTCCGCGGAGGACATATTCCGGCGAAGAAAAAATGGATCCTTTTTGCCTACGCTCAGTAACGCTTACAATCTGAATTGTTTTACCGCTCAAATCTTTCGTGTTCTTATAATTACATTCTTTAGTGTCAAATAACCTATAATCGGGTGCACCAAAATCATCTTCCTCGTCCACTTCAAAGTATTCAATTCGGTATTTGCCGCTGGTGAATGGAATGCTGAGCTTGAAGCCATTTGATTTTACCTCGACTTTTTCAGCAATCAGATTGCCATCTAAATAAACATCTGCTACACAATCGGAAAAACCGATAATACTGCTCCTGAACCACAACTTTCGGTTAGGACGATCTTCAACAATTTCACATTCCGAGTTTGCCAAGAAACAGTGTGTGATAACCCGCAAAAACACGAACGATATCGATTCAAAGTGCAGACTCAAGGGTCTGATAATATCCTCAAATCCAAACCACGATAACATCTTTCGCGTGTCGCAGACAAAAAGATGCTTTTCCTTGTTTTTTTCAACTTTTATGCTGTACTCCGCATCTTCGTTATCATCCGTCATCAGGGGAGGCATATCCAAGCAAACGGCATCATCCGGGAACTTCAGATAAATCATCTTGGGAAATTCCGCATGCCATATTTCTTCTGGCCTTTCCGTATGCCAAGCCCCATCGTCAAATTTCCACTTAAAAGCCGGAAGGTACACACGCAGCGCCAAATTCCCGTTAGCAGTCTGATAAGTGAAAGGCAAGTAATCAATATCGGGGTCAATTCTAAAAACAAAGCTGTTGTTAGCTATATGCTCAGAGTGCTCATCGCCCAAGATCATTCCAGTGCCGGAGAATGTGATTTTGCCCTCTTTTTTGTAAATAAAGGGGGCATCTTCATACTCGTAGTCAAATTGGTTAATTACTGCAAAAGAATAATCGTTAGCTTGTCTGGAGTTGGGAATATCTATATTCACATGGAAAATACCATCCGTTTTAATATAGTCGGACAGCCTAAGAATATAGCCATGTTCATCAGTTTTGTCTTGCATATTACATTTTATTGCTCGTGCAATATCAAAGCGATATTTTTCCTCATTAATTCTAATCAGTGTTCCTCTCTCTTGAGTAGGTGACATGCGAAAATAGATTGATGGAACGGCGGAAAAAACGGGGTATTTTACTCCTTCGCGCATGACATATACACCATTTTTCAGGTTGTTTTTCAAAAGACCGTCTTCCAGCGCGCTCCCCACCGGCAAAGCTCGTCCATCGGGAAGTCGAATAATATCCCCTTTAATCAGTTCCATACTGTACAGATTCAGTCCGTTTAGATATTCACAGTTATAAACAGCGTCAGAATCTGTATACAAAGCATCCTCTGTATGTGTAAATGCAAACGCATCCCCAATCGGCAGAGCGTCTGTATAATGGATCAACTCCCAATTGTTATCAAAGAAACGAATGCACGCTGCTCTGATATTGGTAAACTTATGGATTACCTCTGCGTCATTCTTGATAAGTTCAATTCGGATGCTGTCGAAAATATTATCGGAAGGAATGTAAATATCGGAAACGATTCGCGTTTTGCAACCAGTTACACAGTTTTCCGGTTCGGCTTCAAGAGTTTTTTCAACATTGGAAAAGGCAATTTTCCAGTGTAGGTTTGGCAACTCCTCATTTGTTGCTAAGTGAATATACTGCGGCGGCAAGACAAGCTCAAAACGGTTTTGACTTCCATTGTAACGCAAATACGGAGAACTATACCTTTTTTCTCCTCTTTTAGTTAATCCCGCAATAGCTTTCTTTGCTTGATCGAATTTCTTTGATTCGTCAGCCCACTTGCAAAACAGTTGAGCAATCCGATTCTGTGATGTTCTTGGGAACAGTCCATAGAACAGAGCATTATCCATAAACCGCAGAATTTTGCCAACTCGAATTTTACAGCCTCTCGTATTGAATGCGACTGCATCAGATGTGTGCTTTTTGATTTTATATGCTCTGGCTGTATTCTCACCGCTCGCCATAGATTGCATCAAATAATCTCGCATTTCCTTACTATTACTCGTAAGGTCACGCTCTAAGTCTATTTGATAATATGCAAAAAGGAAATCAAAGAGGTCGCTCGCATAATAGTTTGTTATAAAGCAGTGCAGAAGAATATTGTTCATCATTTCATTCTCTGCTACTTTGTATTTGTTGTATTTTTCGAGTGTTTTATAGAAGCTGCGTCCAATCCATTTCTGGTATGAACCCGGCAATTCCATGCCAATTTCTTGCTCAACATGGGGCCAAAACCGACCATCATATTTATGAATGCCGATTTGAACCAGCGCAACCGCAAAGATTGGGCTAGTGATATATCTCTCGGATGTGTTCAGATATTTTCTGCAAATACTGTGAAGATATGCCTTAAGAAGGATATATTCGTCCTCACTTATTACAATATCGCCAATATACCGACATGTTTTGAACTGACGGTTGATCTTTGTATTCAAATGCTTTTGAAGTTTTTTGTCCTGAAGTACTTGAGCAATGTGATTTGTATCCATTTCGACATTCTCTCCTAACAACAAGCTTCGTATTCTTTCCATCGAGTCATTCAACTTGCATCCGTATTGCAGCAGTAAAATAGTAATTCTGCTTCTGCATAATCAGATATCGTGCTGGTCTTCCCGCAAGGAATCTTGTTGGGCATTGTTAAGTGGATTTTTTTCGTGTATTAACAGGTTTCGCAAACAACTATAGTCGACAGGCACATATTTGCGCCCGGTTTCACAAACACATTATATCACTTTTTGCCAAATATTCAATTGAATATTGCGCTTTTCATCACTTTGCTGCCATTTTCGCCGAGAATCACCCAGCAAACGGCAAAGAAAGTGTTAAATGAAGTTCACCATCGGTAAATCAAGGAAAAGCGTCACCTCCGCAGTTTCAAAATGTGGTCCCTCATTTTCTTCAACGCTCTGTTATAAGTCCGCTCGGAAGCCTTATCGGACCTGCGGCTGGCGGAGTGGGAGATTTCTTCAAAGGTCATGGGCTTTATGGGCTTGTACTCGATTTCACCGTTTATCAGCACCGCTTTTCTGACCGACCAGCAGGTATCGCAGAAGCCCAAATGCTTGGCAACCGTGCGCTGCTCCCGGTAGGTCAGGTTGTCGTAAGCCTCGTGCAGTGCGCCATATAGCAGCGCCCGAAAATACAGCTTATCCGGCTGGGAGGTGGTGTCCACCGAAATGTCCTCCGCCGTTTCCTCGCCATCCTCATCATATTGTCGGTAAAAATCTACTCGGCGTTCATTCAGCGTGCCTATCGCAATATACTTGCGGACGCTCTTTTCGCCCATTCCGGTTTCATCGGCAATTCGCTGAATGCAGCTGTCACTGCAATCATCGCCGTTTAGATGGTAAATCGCCATAATGCGCCGCAGGATGGGATAGGTGTCTGCTGTCATGGTGATAACACCGCTTTGCGCCGTGCGGATATAGTCACCCACGCCGTCCTGCATATACCGCGTTTGAAAAGCGGCAAACGGTGCGCCAACAGCCGAATCGTACTTTTGCAGGGCGGCCAAGATACCGCACACCGCCGCCTGTTTGATGTCCGCAAAATGCTCCGTCATAGCGTATCGTTCGCAGGCGGCCTGCGCCAGTTTATTAAGCGCAGGTTCCTGATCGTGCAGATACCAAGCCAAATACTTGTCCTTTTTTTCGGTGAGATAGCGGACGATGTATTCCTGGGCTGGCAGCTTCGGCGGCGCAGGGTCAAGGCGGTACATCCGGCACTCCAAAAGATACCGCTGTTGCTTTAAAACTTCATTCTGTTCTTCGGACACCGGATGCACCTCCTGTCATTTCATTTTTTTGTCCGTGTCAGCGTACAGCTTGGCACGCTGCAAATCCGCATAATAACTTGTTTTGGCGTAGGCATCGTCCTCCTCTGCCTGCTCCAACCGGCGCTTTGCCATTTCCTGCGCCGCCTGTGCAAACTCGGCAGAGATCGTTCCCCGGCTCTTTTCGGAGCGGATCGCCGAGCAGCGGCGGTCATAGGCGGCCTTCAGCGGGTTATCCTTTGCCCGCTCCGCTTTGCCCTGAATAATAGCGTACCGGCGGCAGCTGATCTTTTCACCATGGTACAATTCCGGTGCCGTGCCATAGGTGCAGTATTTCTGCCGCCGTGCGCTTTGCATTAGAAAATACTGCTTGCAAACCTCGCAATGCCTCGGGTAATGCCCGAGGTGCAGCCCTTCAAAGAAATCCGTCAGCACAAAGCTGTAATAGCTCTCAAAGGCCATTCTTCGGGCGGTGACAAAAATACGACTGTTTCGTCGTTTCGGGAGAGCAATATATTCCGTGTGCAAGGGAAATGAATTCGTCCCAAATATCTCCGTTGCAATGGGCAACAGGTGGTATTCGTCAAATCGGTCGGCTTCGTCTACATGAGATGCAAACCGTTTAAGCAGTTCAAAAGCCTTGCGCATATCCTCCGGGATGGTATCATAAAAACGGAGGGTACTCAAAACGGTTGCGCACATCGTTTCAGCATTTTTGAATAGAGCCTTATCGTATTCAGGAGGGAACACACCATCGAATTGCGCTGTTGCTGCTCTGCGCCGCAGATAGTCGGAAAGGGCAGCAGCGTTGCCTTCCGTGAATAGCTCTGCCATTCGCTGCTTCTCCGCTGCAATGTCCAAGGAGGAAAAAGGCTTTAGCTTCGGCAGAGTTTGCAGAACTGTCAGAATCTCCTTTCCAGCCTTAATAAAATCTGTTTCGTTCAGATACCCGGCGCAAAGCTGCTCCTGCACATTCCAGTTGCTTTGCCGGAATACTGCGATCTTTGCCGCCGTGTCATCTTTATAATACTGATTCAAAAGATGTACCGCAAAGGTGCCTGCTGGGTAGCTTTTGCCGCCTATATGTACACGACCGTCCCGATAAACGGCAGTAAGAAAGCCTAATCCATCGCCCATATGCCCCGCCTCCTGCTATATCCTATCATACAAAGTGTCCAATAAACCGGTCTTGCGGTGATGAAAAATCAAGATATTTTACCGCTGCATTACCGTGCAAGAACATTTGTTCTATATAATTGTAGCAGAAAAACGCCTGATATTCAAGGCTTTTCCCAATGTTGCGGACAGCGTTTTTACTGTGTTGCTATAATCATACCTTTTTCAGCCGTTTCCCCCATTCAATATACAGAAGGCAGTCATTGAGCCGTCGAGATCACACTCGGCGGCTTTTTTGCTGCCCATAAAACGGAAAGGAGGTTTATGTTATGGTACTCAAAATCACGCCGAAGCAGCGGGCAAAGATCAACGCCCTTGTACACAAAGCTTGCTGTAATTGCTATAAGGGAAACTGTCTGCTGCTGGATGACGGTGAGGAAACAAAATGCGTGCAGCTCATTTCTCGGCACGGCATCTACTGCAACTATTTTCTAAAAGCGGTATTACCGGCTGAAAAGGAACTGTACACAGAAATCTTATGGCAAAACGGGATCAATGGATAACCGCCCGAAAAAGAGTTATCCGAAATATTATTGAAATGCGCTATGCGCAGGAAAGGACTTATGATGAAAACGATCCACAACACAAAAATCATCGGCATCGACCACGGGTACGGGAATATGAAAACGGCCAATTGCTGCTTTCCTACCGGCATCACCGCCTATGACCACGAACCGCTGTTTACAGCAGATATGCTGATCTACAACGGCAGGTATTATCTCACCGGCGAGGGGCACAAGGAATTTGCACCTGACAAGATCAAGGATGAGGATTATTATGTGCTGACCCTTGCGGCAATCGCCAAGGAGCTGAAAGCCGAAAATCTCACCGAGGCGCACATTGTGATTGCCGCCGGTCTGCCGCTGACCTGGACAAGCGGGCAAAAGGCGGACTTCAAGGAATATCTGATGAAAAATGCCGAGGTGGAGTTCTCCTACAAAAAGGCGGACTACCACCTCTATATCGACGATGTGCGTATCTATCCGCAGGGTTACGCCTCTATTGCGAGCTTTGCTACCACTCTGAAAGGCGTCAACCTGATTGCCGACATCGGCAACGGCACAATGAACACCCTGTATATGATCAACGGCAAACCGCAGCAGGGCAAAATGTTCACCGAGAAATTTGGAACTTATCAGTGTACCCTCGCTGTCCGTGAGGCGTTTATGCAGAAAACGCAACGGGAAATCAACGATGCCATCATCGACGAGGTACTGATCACCGGCACGGCAAATATTGCGCCTGCCGACCTGAAAATCATCAAGATTGTCGCCGCCGAGTATGTGCGGGATATCTTCCGCAGACTTCGTGAGCACGGCTACGATGAGAATACGATGACCTTGTATGTGACAGGCGGAGGCGGCTGCCTTGTGAAGAACTTTTATAAGTTCAGTGCCGACCGGGTGAAATTCGTCGAGGACATCTGCGCCGCCGCAAAGGGATATGAGTATCTGGCCGAGGCGCAGATGAAAGCAGAGGCGAAGAAATGAGCAAGTATCGGATCAATGTGCGGTTTGATTTAGACAAGCCGATGGAGGCAAACGCCGCACAATACTTACAGTCGCTGGATAAATCCCGCAACGCTTTTATGGTAACGGCGGTCTTAAACGAAATGCAGCGGCAGTCATCCGCAAGCGGGGTTTTGCTGGAGGACATTCGGCAGGTCATACGGGAGGAATTGCAGGAGGTGTCGTTTGCTGCGGCACCTCCTGTTTTTGAGCAGGTACAACCGGAGCTGACCGAGGAGCAGCAAGCTGAAAATGAAAAGAGTGTGCTGGATGACCTTGAAATGTTCGGCTGAGCCAAAACGCCGATATGTGGCTCAAATTGCAGTATTTGCAGCAGAGCCAGTGCCACTTTGGCGCAATACGCCAAGAGGCAAGAAAGCGGTTTGCGGCATCGTGCAGCGCAGAGATACGCTGAAATCTCGGTATCTGACAGCCGCTTTTCTTTATGCCCTATGGGGTGCGTCTTACGGTATAACAAGCAGGGACTTTGTGTGCCGCAAAAGTCCCAATCACAGCCGAAAACGGCTGACTCTTTGGGGGCACAGCCCCCAACCCCCCAAGAAAAGGAGCGTGATGCTATGGGGAAAGATGTGCGTATTGCCGTCCGCGTGACGGCAAAGGAAAAAGAGAGAATCCAAGCAAAGGCCCGCAAGTGCGGACTGAGTACAACCGAATATATCAAGCAAAGAGCGTTGGGATATGAACCGAGAGCGGTTCCGCCTGACGCTCTTTTTGCTTGCCTTGAAAGGCTGGGTGAGCTTGCGGATAAAGCCAGTTCACCGGAGCTGGACAAGGAAATTTGCGCAGTGCTCAAACAAATCACGGCAGAGTTTCTGCTGCCAGGAAAGGGGTAATGCGGTATGGCTGTTACAGGATTTTGGCCCGTGTTCAAAAACCTGAAAGCCACGCTGGACTACGCCGACAATCCCGACAAGACCACCGCCCCGGAATATCAGGACGAGGATCTATACGCCGCTCTGCGCTATGCAGAGAACGATAACAAGACCGACCGCAAGATGTTTGTGGGCGGTATCAACTGCTCGGCGCAGAACGCCTACGCTGAGATGATCGCCGTACAGCGGCGGTTTGGTCTGCGGGGAAAAGTGGTGGGCTACCACGGCATTCAGAGCTTTCGTGAGGGCGAGGTCACGCCGGATCAGGCATTCGCCATTGGCAAGGAAACTGCACGGCGGATGTGGGGCGATCGGTATCAGGTGCTCGTCACCGTCCACCTGAACACCGACAATGTTCACTGCCATTTTGTTGTGAATCCAGTGTCCTTCAAGGACGGTACAAAATTCAAAAACAAAATCGGCGACCACAAGGAGCTGCGAAAAATTTCCGATGAAATCTGTCGGGAACACGGATTGTCAGTATTAGAAAATAGCGATTTCTACTCCAAGGGTAAGAAAAGGGAGTATTGGGTTCACAAGGCCGGCAAGCAGACCCACCGGGATATGCTGCGCCGGGATGTGGAGGAGGCGCTGGCCAAGTGCGGTTCATTCCGTGAAATTGAATATTACCTGAAGTGTTTGGGCTATCGCTTCCAGCGGGACTTCCATTATGCCCACCCCTCCGTCATCATCGACGGCTGGCAGCGCCCTATTCGCGTTGACAGCCTTGGGCCACAGTTTAGCAGAGAAGCCATCCGGGAGCGGTGCCTTGAAAACCAGCGGAAGCCGGAGCTGTACGGATACGCCTATCCGCAGCGAAAACGAGCACCGCTGCTAGCTATTGAGTATCATCTGCGGCAGGCGCAGAGGCAAGATACCGTTACGCTGCTGTTCGAGATTTTCATTGAACTGCTGAAAATCTGCACCGGCAGCAACATTGAAAACACCGACCGCCGCCCTTTATCACCGGCCATGCGGGCGGAGTTACGGAAGCTGGATCAATATCTGGAAGAATACAAGCTCCTTTGCGACCACCGCATTGAGTCGCCAAAGGAGCTTTTGTCATTTCAGGAGGGGTTGACCGCCCGGATTTCGGCGCTGGAGGAACAGCGCTACGCCCTGCGCCTGAAGCTGCGCCGAGTGAAATCTCCGGAGGAAGAAGCTGGCCTGAAGGAACACTGCAAAAAGATTACAAAAGAGCTCACGCCTTTGCGACGGGAGAGGAAAACCGTTCTGCGTATCGCGGAGCACATTCCCAAAATACAGGAGCTTCTGGATGCCGAGCGTAAAACCGAAATGGAACACAACAACCTGACACGAAAGAAAGAGAGGAAGATTGAACGATGAAACAAACCAACATTGCAGTTTCCAAGCTGCGCCCCTTTGAAAATAACCCCTATCAGGTTCGGGACGATGCGGAGATGAACACGCTGATCGAAAGCATACAAATGCAAGGCGTTCTCTCGCCGCTGATCGTCCGACCGATTGAAAATACAGAGGAATATGAGGTCATAAGCGGACACCGCCGCTTACACGCCGCACAAAAGGCAGGGATTACCGAGGTCCCTGCCTTGATTTATGCCCTTGACCGGGATGCAGCCGCCATTGCGGTGGTGGACAGTAACCTGCACCGTGAGCATATTCTGCCCTCCGAAAAGGCGTTTGCGTACAGAATGAAGCTGGAAGCAATGAGCAGACAAGGACACCGCTCTGACCTAACTTCCGACCAACTTGGTCGGAAGTTGGAAACCGCTGAGATTATTGCACAGCAGTCCGATGACAGCAAATCTCAGGTACGGCGCTATATCCGCCTGACCTATCTCATCCCAGAGTTCCTTGAAAAGATGGATCAAGGCGAAATCGCCCTGTCCGTCGGTGTGGAGCTTTCGTTCCTTGACGAATCCATCCAGCGGGAGGTTTTGGAACAGTGTGCCATCAACGACTGCACCCCGTCCTATTCGCAGGCTTGGCGGATGCACAAAGCTGACCGGGAAGGGCCGCTGACCACGGCGGTCATCCAAACCATTATGTCGGAGGAAAAAGCCAACCAGAAGACCCGCTTGAAAATACCAATGGAGCGCATCCGAAAGTATTTCCCGCAAAGCTATACTGCCGCCCAAATCGAGGATGCTGTGGTGAAGCTCTGCGAGCGGGACTACCGCCGACGAACCGACCGGGAGCGATAAGGAGGTGCGGCCTATGGGAGAATATCGCAAGATCGACTACACGCAGGTCGCACTGCCGGAGGAGTTGCTCACCTCCTTTGCCAAGGCCATGCTCCCGGAACTGCGTAAGTTTTACGCCAGCGACGAGGGCAAGGCCTATTTTGCAAAATGGCTTCTGAAGCACCCGGAATATACGGCACATTCGACACCGGAGAGCGGATGACTATAATAAAAATCGGAGAGGAGGATTCTGTATGAATGTAGTCATTTACGCCCGCTTTTCCAGCCACAGCCAGACGGAGCAGTCCATTGAGGGACAGCTCAAGGTGTGCTATGAATATGCGGAGTCGAATCATTATACCGTTGTCGGAGAATATATTGACCGGGCCATCAGCGGCACCACGGACAACCGTGCCGAATTTCAGCGGATGATCTCCGACAGCGACAAGCACACCTTTGAGGGCGTTTTGGTATATCAGCTGGACCGCTTTGCCCGCAACCGCTATGACAGTGCCATCAACAAGGCGAAGCTGAAAAAGAACGGTGTCCGGGTGCTGTCCGCCAAGGAAAATATTGCGGACGACGCTTCCGGTATCTTGGTGGAGGGCGTTCTGGAAAGTATGGCGGAATATTATTCCGTGGAGCTTTCTCAGAAGATCCATCGAGGCATGGCCATCAATGCCGAAAAGTGCCTGTCCAACGGCAGCAATCCCGGCCTGGGATTCAAGGTCGATGCCGAGCGGCGGTTCTATGTGGATGAGGAGGAAGCCGCCATTGTCTGTGAGATTTATGAGCGCTACGCCAGCGGCGAGACGAAAGCGGAGATCATCCGGG
>JAHZDE010000013.1 GCA_019422525.1 Clostridiales bacterium | reverse complement strand
CTTCATTTATTCCAGAGACTGCAAACCAAATTTGCGAAAGAATGTTGACACTACCTAATGATAGGCTTGCAACGGTGAAGCGAAGGTGAAAAACATGCAAACTGATCATGCTGTTCATTCGTCAAATATAATAGAGCGTTTGAATGAAAATTCCGAGATGATAAGTAAAGATAGTCCATTTTACTGGTATTTCCATTTGGAAAACATTGGAAAGCGAGCACAGACGAAGGAAATGGTGGAAGAAGCTGTCCATAGCTTTTCGGTGGAAAACCGTGCATGTACTATTCTTAAAGTCATTGCAAAAAAGTACCTTTCTCGTGAAGTGTGCGAAGTTGCCGTGAGAAAAAATGGTATGAATTTGAAATATGTGCCAGAACAATATTGCGATGCAGATATGTGTCTGGCCGCAGTGCAAAACGATGGAGACTCCTTGCAAGAAGTACCTAAACAGATATTACTTGGTGATAAGGGTTACGAGATTTGCTTTGCTGCTGTCAGTAATGGGTTTGATGGGTCATTACTTTCTGTTGTCCCTAAAAATTATTTGAAGGGAGACAAAGGAAAGGCTCTCTGCAAAGCGGCGGTTAGTGTGAACGGATATTCATTTGAGTACCTTCCAGCACGGTTAAAGACCGAGGAATTCGCCAAACTGGCAGTGGAAGCTCAGTTCCCAGTTAGACAGGTAATTCGATTTGATGGTTCCAGTACTACACGGAAATCTTACTTTACCGATCGTCCTATCTTGTCGATTATTCCTAAGCAATTGATTTCACGGGAACTTGCCACTAGTGCGATTTGCCTTCATCCGGATAATATGAGATATGTGCCTCCTGAATTTGTATCTCGCGATCTTTGCCTAGAAATGCTCGACCAAGATCCGACGAACGTACGCTATATGCCGTTTATTGATAAAAAGCTCATTGACTATGCAATAGATAAGAATCCAAGTGCGATTCTGTGCGTTCCTCGCTCTCTTTTGACGTTAAAACTCTGCAGCAATGCCCTGCAAAAGGATCCAACTATTCCCATCATAGAGTTCCCTGAGGATATCCGCAAAAAGTTAGAAAAGAAATTTCCGCCTGTTAGGGTAATAAAGTATGAGCCGATAGCGCTTGAAACGCCTGAGATTACAGGAGAAAATGGACAGATATTATCTACTGTTGATAAAGCACATACATACGATTTAGCGATAAACGATGGAACGGTTGATTCAATTAGTTACATTACCGACATTCATCTTGAACATCAGCTAAACAATATTATGCAGCTTTCGTTACCTGAAATCAAAAAACGTATACATGATAAAGTATCAGAGCTTATATCTTCTGTGATGGATACAAAAGGCATATTACTTATAGGTGGGGATGTAGCCGACAGCGTTGAGCTGGAATCACTATTTTATAAACAGCTTACAGCATTTGATGGTTGGCAGGGTAGAATTATATCGGTTCTTGGCAATCATGAACTATGGGATGGCAATCCAATGGGAATGCAACCAGTACGGGCTGTCGATGAAATTATTTCTAGCTATCGAAAAGTGATGCCAAACAGAATAACATTGCTGGAAAATGAACTGTTCATAATGTACAAGGGGGTTCGCAGTGCAGTATTAGGTGAACAAACAATTCTAAGCGCGAGTATCGATGAATTGACAGAAGCATGCGCTGATTCCACACTTATTGTGCTTGGAGGAATTGGATTCTCTGGGCTGAACCCTGTCTATAATTCGAAGGCTGGTTTGTATCGTGCAGTGGTTTCGCCAGAAGAAGATGCTGCGCGAGCACGGCGCTTTAGAGCAGTGTACGAGAAAATTCTATCTTGTGCGGGAAATCTTCGAGTAATTGTATTGACCCATACACAGATGGCTGATTGGTCTAATGCTGAATATAACTCCAACTGGATTTATGTCAGTGGCCATACACATCAGAATTCGTATTTACTTAAGGAAAACGGTCCTGCGGTTTTTTCAGATAACCAAGTCGGCTACGAACCTAAGATTTGGCATCTTAACACATTTACGCTCGATGTGCATAGGTATGACCCGTTTAAGGGCTATCCAGATGGCATTCATCGGATCACACGAGAACAGTATATTGAGTTTAACCGATGCCAAGGCATAATGATGCAGGACATGAGGAGTCATGGAGAAATATATGCTTTAAAACGTGATGGATTTTACATGTTTGTGCTTGACAGTGTTAGTGGTTTGTACCTACTAAATGGAGGAAAGCGACAAAAGCTCTATTATGACATCCGGTATTACTATAATAATCTCCCTGAATACGTTACAAGAGTGAGAGATGCGTTGTCACCATATCAGAAAGCTCTTTCGATGGTTTCTGATGAAGTAAAATTGATTGGGGGAACTGGTACAGTTCACGGATGTATTGTTGACATTGATTTCTTTAAGCATGTGTATCTGAATCCATTTGATGGAAAAGTAACACCCTATTTCGCGTTTAATATAACCGATAAGGTAGTGTTCGATAACATGATATCGTTGCTCGAATCTTCTCCGTTCCCTCCAATACAACAAAGAAATAAATCTATATTGTCGCGCTTTATGACTATGTCCAAGGAAGGCAAATTGCCGGTTTTATCTTGCAATACGAACAAGGAGTGGAAACTTGCAATCGTTCCGCAGGTTGTCTTAGACAAATCAATGTATAAACCATCCCGCATTATGCGATCAATTCAATATATTTTCGACCAGAATGTAGTGCGCATTTGGAACGATGAGGTATTTATTATCGACTACGATGGCAAACATCCAGTGCTGCCCGGAATGAAGCAATTACTTGGTTTGTGACTTTATTAATATGCTCGCTTCTCTAACTTGCAAGCAATGTTTTCTTGGTCAAGTCCTGCGAAAACAGCGTTTCCCCGGAAGGGGATAACGCGCTTGTTGGGATAGTCCCAAACCCTTATGGATCATCACTTCGTGATGGCTGCGCGTTTCTTCAAAACACTAAAAAGCAAGGCCCGGGTAGTAGTACGGTGACTGCTACCCGGGCCTTGTCCGTTTCTGTGGTTCAGTGGATTTGTTCTTCTTTCTGGTGGAGCTGGTCTTTCTCTTTGCGTTCGGCATCGTACAGGGAATTAATGTTTTGCCGGGCAATCACCAGTTCGTTTACTTCCTTCTTCAGGTGGTAGTATTCTCTGTAGGTTCGTTTCTTGCCAGAAAAGAGCTCAGCATATTCTTTGCTGAGTTCTTTCACTTTCGGCAGCTTCCTTACACCCAATTCATCAAAGGCGGCCTTGGCTGCTTTGTGAATTGTGATTTCTTCCCGATGAGCTTCCAGAAACTTTTTGCTGTAACCGGCTTTCCGGTACTCCTCGTAAATCGGCCGGGTCTTGGAGTAATTGATGATGTGCTTCTTCAGGGTTCCGATTTCGGCCAGCCGCTTTTCGGATTGTCGAACAGAGGCAAGCAATTCATCTCTTCTGGCAATCTTTTGAGCTGTAAACTGATTTAATTGTTCCAGACTTTCAATATTGTTGTCGCGCAAAAACAACAGTGTCTTTGACATCTGTTTCAGGTTATAGACAGATTTCCAGCGCTTCAATGCGGCTCCTTCCGATTGCAACTTGTTCTGTATATCGATGACAAGATTGAAGGGACGGCCTTTTGAACAAAACGGCTGCTTGGTGCGAGGCTTGTGTTCCAGATGCCCCAGAAAATGAGCACGAAGATCGGCCTCGGTATATCCGTCCTCCAGGGAGGATAGACGAATGAACCGCACCTGATTTTCCCCTTTGACGGAAATGTGTTTGCCATACTTTATCTCGTAGCCCAGTCCCTCCAAGCCTTTGAGCAACTCGTCAAAGGAGGAGGGATTCTTTTGCAAAATGGTGTCAATGGCATCACACAGAATATCTCTGTTCTTCACTCTGCGCGGGTACTCTGTCCGCTTTTCGCGCTCTTTGTACGGCTTGGGTGCAATCACCGAAAGCCCGTTCTCCAGGCAGACCAGGTCGCTGATCCGCTGCAAAGCTATACTGGACAGCCAGAAGTTTTTGAACTTTCTGGTTCCGTCCAGGGAAGTGGAGTTGAACACGATGTGGTTATGAATATGGGCTCGATCCGTATGGGTAGCAACGATGAAGGCGTATTTGCCTTTGGTGAATCGGAGCGCCAGTTCACGCCCCAAACGATTTGCCTTCTCCGGCGTGACTTCACCCGGTTTGAAGGATTGCCGGATCTGATAGGCAATCACTTCATGACGATGTCGGCGTCCGGTGATCTGCTCATATTGGCGCTTGGACAGCAGAAACTCCTCATCCACGGTCACCGGGTCGCACTGATACCCGGTAACCAGTTCACCCTTGTCTGTTTTCTCAGGGTTCTTTGCATAATCAGTCCGATCGCCCAGGCTCTGCGCAAGCGTTTTTCCTTTGTTTACATGCATGGGGATCAGTCGCGTAGCCGCCATGGGCATTCCTCCTTCTTTTAGGCATAAAAAAGGACCCGAGGCGATTCTGCGCTCGGGTCCGGCCAATTACCAGTCACCATGAAAAAATAAATTCCGACAGCATACCAACCAGGGCTTCCAAGCCCATGGAAACCAATTCCACAAGCATCACTGCCAGAAAAGCAATGACCGCAATGCCAAACAGGAGCGCTGCCAGTACCCACATTTGCTGAAACAGCAGCACTACAATGCAAACGCCAAGGAACAAATAGCCAAGGCCAACAACCAGGGAGGACAGATGCAGTGCTATGGAATAAAAAATGGAAAGCACTGCAACCACTGCCATGACAGGCAGTGCGATGATTTTAAGAGGGAGTTTGAGCAGCCACATAGAAAAATCCTCCTTCGTATGTTCTAATTACAGTCTAGAAAATCACTTTTTCGAAGTCAAGGATGTCGTCTATGTATTCGGTGTGACAGCCTCCCGCCACACCGTTTCTTTACTGAATCGTTGCCAACCGTGCCAGAATCTCTTTCGCAATTTCCCAGATTTCATTCTGCTGATTCTGGAGATCCCGGATATCTTCCGCATAGATGGAGCCGTTCTCATTGGCCCGTTTTGCATATTGGTTCAGGTTGTTGCTGCAGTAGCGGAGCAGCGAAACCATCTCCTTGACATCGTCCAGTTCCAGATTGACACAGTACCCGTCCAGTGCCATCTTGCGAAGATAGGAACTCTTGTTTCGGATTCCCATCTCCTCCATCTTCTGCTTCATCCGGTCCACTTCATCCTGGGACATGACAAAGTGAACCCATTGATTTCTTGGCTGCATAGCGCGCCTGACAGAAGTACTTTTACTCACGGATTCGTTCCTCCGGATTACAAAAAATGGTAGACCGCTCAGGGCCGCGCAGCCGTTCGTGTGTCTGCTGTTCCTTCAGCTTGGAAAGCACCGATTCCCGGACGTCCTCATCCGCACACCGGCATGCCTGAAGCGTCGGGGCGGGTTCGGGAAGGTTGTTGATGATACCGTCAAAGCTGTTGTCGTTCTGCTCGACCGTATCTTCAACGGCGCGAAGGGCAGCTCTTGCCGGATCTCGTTCGGGAAAACGTTCCGGGTGAAGAATCAGCTCCACACGATTCATCACCTGGGGATCATCGAACACGACACCGTTCAGCCACTCCTCACATTCATGCCAGCCGCCAAGGGTCAGCAGCTGACCATGTTCTCCGAAAAAGCGGAGAGAATCCTTGGTGCTTTCCAGCCCGTCATACGTGTATCCGGCAGCCTCCATCGCCGCAATCAGAGAATCCTTGTCCGCCGGCGTGTCATGCATGGGGTCTGCAAACGAATCATGCCAGTCACTCATTGGCTTCATCCTCCTCATCCACGGAGAAATCAATGGCGGCGAACTCATCGTCGGACATGGTCAACACTTTCTGCAGTGTCTTTTCGCAGAGCTCTTTCAGCTCACGGTCTTCCATATCCGGAAGGCTGGCCCTGATCTCGAAAATCAGCATTCTCCGGCAGGTGTGATTCAGTGCCTGAATCAGGCTCATTTCTTCAACGGTAAATCTCATCGGGCTTCCTCCTTTTTGGTGTTCTTTGCCTTCTTGTGGGCTGCTTTTGCTCTCGGTTTTGCAGCCTTTACTTTTTCTGCCTTCTCTTTCTGGGTATGCAGATTCGCGAGGGCGGAAGCAGGGGAGAGCCCGGCTTTCTTTTGATTCACAGCATCCCAGAAAGTTTGCCGTTGCTCTTGGGAAAGTCCCGGAATCTCTGCCTCCGTAAAGGCAAGGGAAATTTCTTCGATATCGGCTGCCGTCGCAGCCTTCTCAATCTGAGAGGTCCAGCTGAAGAGTTCAGCCGCTGAGGTCAGCGCCGGCTCCAGCTTGCGCAGCTCATTTTCCGGCATGATGTTCCAGATATCTTTGCCTTCGGTATGAATGGTGTATCCTTCTCCATCGTCATGCTGGGACACCGTGAGTTTCAGCCTCATGGGATCACCGACGATCTCGCAGGAAAAGGTGTGCTCGGTCGTGCGCAGATGGGGCATATACTCGGATTGGATGCATTGGATGTTCGTTACATCCTTCGCTGTCAGGTGCGACCAGGCGTACTCCTTTTGCAGGACAGCCAGATGTTCATCGATCTCTGTGATTATCTCCGACGCTGTCCTGCGGATTTTATCCAAAGAGGCTTTCAGCTCGGGTGTTTCTTTCCCGTGGGACCAGCCGGCCACATAGGCAAAGCTGTAGTCGCCGGTGTCGATTCCGTAATGCTGACACACGGTAAAGGCTACAGATTCGGCTTCCACCTCTTTGTGATTCCTCGTGAGTTTCGGCTCCAGCGGATTCACTTTGGCGTCCGGATTAAGGGAGTGCAGCTTCTGATGAGTCATCTCATGGATTGCCGTCTTGATGGTCTGTACCTGGCTTATCCCTTCCTGGATGGCAATGCGGTTTTCAATCGTGTGAAAATACCCCTTGGCGCCGCCTTTGATCTGCTCAAACCCGATTGGCACCGGACAGGACTGCTTGAGTGCTTCAAAAAACAGGTCATACTGTTTTACATCGCCGGTCAGCTCGTTCACACCGATAGAGGGCAGAGGCTTTCCCTCCGTCTGGCTGACATCAAAGACACTGACAACCTTGAACGCAGGCATCAGGACTTCTTTTGTCTCCTTTACGGCGGTTCCGTCCGGTTTTGTGATCAACTTGCCTGTAGCGGGATCTGTCTTGTCTACTTCCATTGTCTTTTTGTAGGGAGCAGGGGCAAGAATCCGGATGCCGCTTTCGCCCTTCTGAACCTGCCGTCCGAACAATTTCTTCCACGCAGTATATCCGGCAACCAGAGTGGCATCCGGCTTCTGCATAGCGATGAGGATTGTGTTGTTCAGGGAGTAGTTGTGAAACTTGGAAAGTGTATGCAGATATTGCTTGAACTTTTCGCTCTCGAAAAGCGCCTGGACACCTGCTTCCAGCTGATCTGTGATTGCCTTTACCTTTTCAAACTGAGAGGGATACGCTTTCTGCTCTCCGGTGCTCATAAGCAATCCTCCAATCTGGTTTTCCCCGCATTTGACAGATCAGGTGCTTCTACGGCGGAGCCTTTACTGGCTGCCATGCGTTTCTCGTGAAGCTGCTCCAGCACGGAGTTCAATCGTTCTCCCGCAGCCTCTGCGGCACGGTTCTCGACCATGTCGTACTCCAATTCAGTGAAGTTCCGATTCTGCCAACCATGGCTCTGCAGAATCATATCCCGGCACTCCTTAATCGTGATGCCCTTCCGGTCGATCTGCCCGCCATCCACTTCGCTGAAACTCTTGTCGTAGATCGAATAGTCCCAGCCGTTTTCCGTTGCATGGATGGAAAGGTACTCGCGATGGGCAAGCTGCCATGTAGCCTGATCTTTCAGCATTTCCGGTTCAGGGCTGACCTTGCCGTTGCCGCGCTCCAGTATCTCGGCAAACTGACAGATATGAAAAATTTCTCCGCCGATCCGCGTGTGGTAGTCGTCGATATATTCGCAAGGGGCGACAAAGCTCCGATCCGGGTAATCGATTTTCACCTTGCCGCCGTCCGGAATGCGAAACAGCTCATCGTACTTGCTGGTGATGAAGCGGATGCTCCGGTCTTTCGGGTCATCCTCATGCTCCAGACGATAGGCGCGCCGGGCATCCTTCAGCTGTTCCAGCGTACGCAGAGCAACCTCTGCCACAACATGACCGTCATACCCGATTTCCTCGATGGCCAGAACCCTGGCGCAGGCGAGGGGGCTCCGGATAGGGTTGTCCAGCATATCCCCATAGGTGATGAGGCCTTTGTAGCCGGCCTGGCCGGTGGTCTTGTCAAAGGTCTCATAGGAAAAGCCACCCTGGTCGGCTGTCTCTTTCAGATGCAGGTAGGCTTCATTATCCACCAGATAAAGGACTTCTTTCTTTTCAGGCGTCATCGCTCTTTTCCTCCTTTTTCGCCCCGATGCTTTGTTTCGAATTCCAGATTGAAATTGGCCTTTCCGTTTGTCTCCGTAGAAAGAACCAGCGTTGCATTATAGTCCTTGCCGGACTTTTTGCTCTTGCAGCCTTTCAGACGGATACGGCCATCCGAAAGAAGCTTCTCCACCATGCCAGGGGTGAGCTGCTTCCCGATGCTTTTGAAGAAGGCGTTGTCCTTCCAGAGGACAAACCGGCATTCCTTGTTGCTGCAGAACCAGCCCTTTTGCCGCTCCAGCACATCGGCCTGACAGCAGGGGCAGGCTCCGACTCTTTTGTGGGTGTTCATCAGTGTTTCCGCTCCTTTTACAGCCTCGTAATTCTCCACCAGTTCGGAAACCATTTCCCGGATTTCCCGCATGAAGTCCTGCGCCTCATAATCGCCCCGCTCCATGCGGAGAAGCTTTTGCTCCCAGTCAGCTGTCATGGCAGGGGACTGAACCATCTCCGGCATGACTGTGATCAGGGCGTTGCCTTTGTCCGTGGAGACAAGATAACGGGCTTTCTTATCACCCTTGCGTTCGATAAACCCTTTCTGCACCAGCTTTTCAATGATACCCGCACGGGTGGCAGGCGTTCCAAGGCCCCGCCGCTCTGCCTCTTCCGGGATATCCTCGGCCCCGGCGGTTTCCATGGAAGACAGAAGGGTATCCTCGGTAAAGCGTTTCGGCGCGGTCGTCTTTCCTTCTTTCAGCTCGGCACGAGAAAACGAGATGATGGCATTGGGGGAGATGATAGGGCCGTTGTATACTTCCTTGTCCTTGTCAAGAGGCGGATAAAAACAGTCACGGATCTCTTTCCATCCGCCATACAGCACCGTTCTGAGCTTTTTGGAGAACTCCTCATCCCCGCAGACCATCACGAGGGTGTCTTCTGCATAGCGGTATTCCAAAGCGGCAGCACACAGAAGCTGTACGGCAATCAGCTGCAGAATGGCTTTCTCGCCGGAAGGCAGTTCCGAAAGATCGGCAGCACACATGGTCTTCGTCGGGATGATGGCGTGGTGATCACTGACCTTTTTGCTGTTGCACATGTTGCTTGCGGCATGATCCATGTCATAATCGGATTTGGGGACAGAGCCGGCAGTTCCGATCTTTTCGGCCACCTGGGACAGCAGCTCCGGAAGCGCTGATTTCATATCTTCCGTCAGGTAACGGCTGTCGGTACGCGGGTAGGTCACCAGCTTCTTTTCATAAAGCGCCTGCGTGTAATCCAGGGTCTGCTGCGCCGTAAACCCAAGGATGCGGTTGGCATCCCGTTGCAGGCTGGTCAGGTCGTAGAGGAGCGGCGACCGCTCTGACTTCTCTTTGCGCTCCAGGGTCTTGATCCTGGCCCTGCCAGACTCCCTGCACTTAGCAAGCAGCTGTTTCGCATCCTCTTTCAGGTCGAAGCGTCGGCTGATGGCCGTAATGCCGTCCACCGCAAGCTGCACCGTGTAGAAGGGCTGTGGTTTGAATGCCGCAATTTCCGCATCACGCATCACCACCATGGCCAACGTAGGAGTTATGACGCGTCCGACGTTCAGCGTCTGGTGATACAGGCATGAAAAAAGCCGGGTGGCGTTGATCCCGACAATCCAGTCGGCACGCTCCCGGCAAAGGGCTGCTTCATACAAAGCATCGTATTTGGTTGACGGTTCCAGATGGGCAAACCCTTCTTTGATGGCTTGATCCTCCATGCTGGAGATCCAGAGACGGTCAAAAGGCTTTTGGCACCCGGCCTGATGGTAGACCAGGCGAAAGATAAGTTCTCCTTCGCGCCCGGCATCCGTTGCGCAGATGAGACTTTTGACATCCGTCCGCTGCATCAGCTGCTGAAGAACATCGAACTGCTTTTTGGTGGCAGGGGAGACCTGATATTTCCATTCTGCAGGAAGGATAGGAAGATCAGCCAGGTTCCATTTGGCGTAGGCTTCGTTGTAGATTTCCGGCGCAGACAGCTCTACCAGGTGGCCGATACACCAACTGACAATATAGCCGTTGCCTTCCAGATATCCATCACAGCGTTTGTTTGCACCCAATACCTTGGCCAGGGACTGGGCCACCGAGGGCTTCTCGGCAAGGACAAGCTTCATTCGTATCAACTCCTTTGTAAAGTAAAAGCAGCCCTGCACCACCGTGTGCAGGGCTGCTATGTAAAATTGCGTGTGGAAAAATTGCCTTATATGATTATCCTTTGATGATTTTCAATCTATTCCTCTTAAAAACGGTCTGGAATCGTGCACTTATAATTTCTTAATCCATTCACTTGTGTAACTTCTATATTGTATATTGTCCAATGTTTTTCCTTCGCTTCGAAGCAGCATAGCCGCAATATGTATAGCCAAATCTTCTATGGCATATAGGGCGATATCGGTAATGCTGCCTCTTTTTACCCCGGGATTATTTTTCGGAGTTGCATAATTTTCACTTTCCTTTCCAAACAACCTGATGTAATCATCAAATTTCACGGCAGTACAAGCTATTTCATCATATTGCTTATTGCTTTCACCTTTTTGATCTGGGTGAGAAACTGTATTTCCGCTTTGAATAACTCTTTTGCTGATATCTGAAGCTTTGCCTATATAATATGAATATCCATTGGTATCGTCTTTTCTTCTAAGCAAATATATTCCGGGATGGGAAAATTGTATTTTTGCATATTCTTTTGCCGGTAACCAGTCTGTTGTTCTATCAATTATATCGCTTTTTTTCCCATCTGTTTTTGTTGCAGCTAATGACGTGCCTTTCACAGTTGCTAAGATATATGGTAAAACCGAAGCAATTGCTTTCTTGGAGAGAACATCAACTGCATTGTCAGCAGTTATCTGAAAACCTTTTTTTATTGCCAAATAAAAGCCGTTTTCATCTTTTTCCCATGAAATCAAAATTGTTTCGCCTGGAATATCCATTCTTATAGGATTACCGGTTTTCTTGTTTTTTTGTTTATGTATTGCTTTATTGAATATTTCAATGTCCCTATTCCTCAGTGGTTTACCATTTGATGCATAGTATGCTACAGAAAATGCAAATGTACATCTTATCCATGATATTATCTCTATCGGAAGATAAAGTCGTCTATTAATCGTGTCGTCAATATGACACTTATCAAAATCATGTGGATGTTGCTTGTCAGTATACAATCTTACTCGTATGTTTTGGTTCCGTCCCAATTCTGGTGGCAACGGATTAAAATATAATTTACTTAAATTAATGAGATGATAATTAATTAAAGTTGAATCGACAAAATATTGATGCACATCTATCACTCCGATCGAACAAGAACTCGATTTTTGCTTCTGCTGATTTTAAGGACGTGTATATAAAAAGCATTATCTATTTAAAGTCTACATCAAAAAAGAATGAAATAAAAGTATTTGATATAATTATGCTCAATTAAATATACAGAACATATGTAAAAAGGGCGGCCCATGCCGCCCCGGAACAAGCATCTTTGCTTATTCCTTGTCGTCTTCCGACTCTGTATCGTAGTCGGTTTCATCCTCAAGGGATTCAGACTCATCCTCCTCGGGAATCACACATTCTTCTTCGTCCTCATCGTCGGTATAATCTGCATCCGGATCGGGCCTCTGTTCAGAGGCCTTTTTCTTTTTCAGCTGTAGAACAAAGTAGCCGGCACCGCAGGCGAGCAGTACCAGAATCACAGCCGCGACAGGGAGCATATTCAGGGACTTCTTCTCGGTCTCGAGAGACTCCTGCGTTTCCGGCTCTGCGGTTTCCACGGGTGCGGTCGGAGTCGGTGTCGGTTCCACACTTTCGGAACCACCCGCATTATGAGATTCCTGGAATGCGTTGGTCTGATCTTCGTCCATAAGGGCAAAGAGATCGGCCTCATCTACCTGGTTGAGGAAGTGAACGGTTTCTTCGCCTTTATCGTTGCGGTCGATGATCAGGTAGAAGTAGTTGCCGGATTTGGTGACCAGGGTGATGAACTGCTGCCCGGCCTCGGAAGGAGCGCCGATGTCATCCACCAAGGTCAGATTGCCGTCCGGCGTGAGGGGCAGCGTGCTGTCGGATCCAGAATCCTCCTCAACCTGAACCGGCGGGGTTTCTTCTGTGGTCTCAACGTCCGGACCAGATGCAAAGCAGGTCGTAGCACAGGTCCCAAGCATCAGGAAACCGGCCAGAAAGCCTGCTGCCAGTTGCTTAATCTTCATTGCCATCATCCTCCTTATCAGAATTTACAGGCGCCTCATCCTGCGCGGGATAGACGCCGACAGTGCCTTTTGTGGCCATCTCAATGATCCGGGCCAACTGTTCCGGGGTCAGATTTGCAGCATGCACCATGGAATGAATTCTGCTGTTTTCTTCCTCCTGATAGCGGGCCTCCAGATCTTTGACCCGGCGGGTCCATTCCGCCTGTTTTACACGGGCGCGTTCCAGATCCGCGCCGATTCGTTCCAGCTTCGTCATCGTGTTTTCTCCTTTACCCTGGAATGCGTCCGAAGCAGTAGAAGTGCTGCTGCCAATAGGACGTGTTGATGGATGCATAGGATATCGGGTTGCCACAGTGGATCATCATGCCGTTGCCGACATAGATGCCTACATGGCTGGCCCCCGATGTGTTGTAGGTACCCTGGAAGAAAATCAGGTCTCCGGGCTGTGCTTCCTCCGGACGGATGATCGTACAATAGTTTTTCAGGCCGTTTGCGGTCAGGCGCCCTACATTCCATCCGTTCCCGCAGTGGTTGATGACGTAGCTCACAAAGCCGGAGCAGTCAAAGCTGGTGGAAGGGGAAGACCCACCCCAAACATACGGATACCCCAGGTATTTTTCTGCTTCCCGGATCATATTGGCAAAGCGCTCATTGGTCAGTGCTTCCCCCGGAACCTGATAATCCAGGTACTCGTCGCTGGTTGCAACGTAAGGGTCATCCGCAAAGAGATAGTCCTTGTTGCCCTTGGTCTGAAGCAGGATGGCATAGCGTTCGGCCTGATCCTCGTTCATGCCGCCGGATTCTGTAATCACATGGCCCAGGTTTTTATTACGCAGGGTAACGTTGAGGATGTGATACTCATAGGGAACTTCAACCTCGTACTCGTATTCCTCTTCTATGAGTTCACCGGTTTCGGGGTCAGTGGAAGTGGTGGTGCCAGTTCTGGTTTCCGTCCGGTAGCGGATCTCTACCTCTTCTTCCAGCTGCAGCTCGTACTGAAGGTCGAAGAGGGTATGCAGCGTGGTCTGAACCTCGCTTCTTGTATAGTCCTCGAACTTTACAGTCAGGTATGCCGCCAACTGATACGGATCATGGCCGATCTCATCCAGAAAATAGTTGTACTCATCGTAACCGGGATGGGTGGTCTCTATGGCATCCACTTCTCGCTGCAGTTCGGCTTCCAGGGCCTTGTAGTCCTCGTTCGCTCCAATGATATCGTCATCATCGGCGGCGAAGGTGGTTGCCACTACAGCACCGGAACTTCCCGGCAGAAAAACAGAACAGGAGGACAGAGCAGAAGAAACGACCATGACAAGAAGTGCTATTGCCGCAATCATCAGAATCACATGAGGATGGGATGCAGCATACTCAAAGGCTTTGTCCCTGATGTCCGCCAGCTTTTGTCCAAGACTCTTAATCCCTGTGGCGCCGCTTTTGGCTGCGGTTCCGGCATTTGCCGCTGCGGTCTCAGCTCTCCTGGCTGCCATATACTCCTTGCGGATCTTCCGTTTCTGCTGCCAGCGGGAAAGCGGGTTGGAAAACGCTTCCGGATGCTCCGCCATGCGCTGCTGATAAAGTGCATTCACGTTGGCGGCGTCTGATTTGGACAGGAGGCGGTCTGCCTTTTGGCTGGACTTCAGCTTCTTGCTGTAAACCGTATGCTCAACAGCGTGGGCACTGGTTTCGGCTGCTTCCACAGAGGCATCGACAGCCTGCACCGCTGTGTTTTCATCCTGGTTGTTTGCAGCGACCTGTCCATGAATGGCACTGGAAAAGGCCGCCTTCGGAAAGCCGGCCTTTTTGCCGACCAGTTCGCCTGCAGGAATCTCCTCTTTTTGGAAGGCGAGACGTGCTGCCCGCTCAGCGGTCTTATCGGCTTCCATCTTGAGCTTTCTCCGCTTGGGCACCTTTGCAGCGGCGCGGTCCGCTTTGTCTGCGGCTTTCTCAGCCTTTTCCGCCGCTTTTTTGATCTTGGAATTGGCTAGCTCATCATCGGTGAAATGGAGTCGTGTTGATTTCCTTGCCATCTCACACCGCCTTTGTGCCCGCAACCTCGGAGAGCTTTGTGGTCATGATGCGGTAGAGTTCCAGATCTGTCGGGAAGTGATCCACGAAGGGCAGAATCACATTGCCGTAGAAGAGCAAACCTTCGCCTTCGCCGGAGTGCGTCACATAAGAAAGCTGGTGCGGGGAAATGTTCAGCTGCTGGGCAAGAATCTGACGGTCACCGGCAGCCTGGTTCAGCATATAAACAAAGTCGGAGTTCTCGAAGATGTTTTCGACTTCGCGGCTGGACAACAGATCCTTCACGTTCTGCGTGATTCCGGTGGGAATGCCGCCCCATTTGCGGAACCTCTTCCAGATCTCAACAGAGTAGGAGGCAGTCTGCTCTTCCTTCAGAAGAAGGTGGAACTCGTCCATATAGTAGCGGGTGGTCTTGCCGGCACTGCGGTTGGCTGTCACGCGGCCCCAGACCTGATCCTGCACAATCAGCATGCCGAGCTTCTTGAGCTGCTTGCCCAGTTCCTTGATATCGTAGCAGACCAGGCGGTTCTTGATGTCCACGTTTGTTCTGTGATTAAACAGGTTCAGCGACCCTTTCACATAGATTTCGAGGGCCGTTGCCACACGGCGGGCTTCCTTTTCCTCCTGCTGCAAAAGGGCATTGTAGAGGTCCTCCAACAGAGGCATGTTTTCCGGCTTCGGGTCCTCAAAGTAACCTACGTAGATCTGATGCACACAGCGGTCGATGACCGTCTTTTCAATGGGCTGCAGGCCTTCCTTGCCGCCGACAATCAGTTCGCAGAGGGAGAGGATAAAGTCGGCTTTCAGAGCCAGCGGGTTATCGTCTTCCGAGTAGGACTCGTTGATGTCCATGGGGTTGATATAGTCGGTACTGGTGGGGCTGATCTTGATGACCTGACCTTCCAGACAGTTGACCAGTGCCGTGTACTCCGCTTCCGGATCGCAGATGATGATGTCATCATCCGTAACCAGAAAGGCATTGGTGATCTCGCGCTTGGCCGAAAAGGATTTGCCGGAACCCGGGGTGCCGAGAATCAGTCCGTTGGGATTTTTCAGCTTCTTCCGGTCTACCATGATCAGGTTGTTGGACAAGGCGTTCAGGCCGTAATAGAGGGCCTCGCCGCCGTTCTGAAAGAGTTCCTGCGTGGTAAACGGGATGAAGATGGCGGTGGAACTGGTGGTCAGTGCCCGCTGAATCTCAATCAGGTTGTTGGCAAGGGGCAGGCAGCTCATCAATCCCTGTTCCTGCTGAAAATCCAGCCGCCGCAGGTTGCAGTTGTGCTTCTGGGCGATGGAGGATGCCTGAAACACGTTGTTCTCCAGTTCCTGTTGCGTCTTGCCGGTGTTCATGATCAGAAAGGTGACCAGGAACATCCGTTCGTTCTGGGACTGGAGCTCTTTCAGCAGTGCCTTGGCGTCCTTTCCGTAGGTGGCCAGATCAGAAGGAATGATGTCCATGTCGTAGCCGGAACGGACGGCCTTTTTCTGCTCCTCAATCTTGCTCCTGTCCAGCTCGGTGATGGTGTGCTTGATCTGCTTGATGGCAGCGGTCTGATCCACCGACTGAATGTGCATGGTGATGATCTCGCTGGACTCCATATCCAGAAAATCCTTCAGCAGCTGGTCGGAGAGATCCGATGCCGTGATCTGCAGGTAACTCATTGCTCCGTACAGGCTGCCCATGGTAAACGTCCTGCTTCCGGGAAAGGAAAAGGATGTGGGAGCAATGAAGTCCTTCACGGAAAGGCCGGAGCTGGCCAGCCAGTCCCAGTCAAAGAAAAAGCGGTCGTTGGTATCCCCCATGTGAAACATAGCGTGCATGAGCTGCAGGCGTTCCTTGCCGTTGAGCACACGGGCGACAACGCCCAGGCGCTTGAAATTGTTCAGCAGGTCAGTCTGCACATGTTCCAGCCGGGGCTTTGCTTCCCGCATGGAATCGGCCTCAATGCCAAACGTGATATATTTGGTCTTAGTAAGACCGTTGTTGCCCTGGGCAAGCTGAGATTTCAGCATCTGGCTGTACTCTCTGCGGACGTTGTTGAAGTGGTCGTTGCGGTAGGGAATGCGGAGGTTCTTCTCAAAGACCTCCGCATCCGTTGCCATGTTCATGAAGGACAGTTCGAAGTGAATCGAGCTGTCGAAGAAGTTCAGGAAGGAACACCACTCTTCGAAGATGGCGGTTTTGTCCTCCTGCTGGGCCAACTGATAGTTGATGTCCTGGTACTGAACGGTCTTGGTGTAGTACCTGTTGCTGACCCGGCAGATGCCATCCGGGAACATCCGCTGAAAGGGGATGGACTGCTGTGCGGTGCGCGGAATGCCGTCGTCCCGCCTTGCACGGTCGATGATCCCTTGAATCTGCCTTGTCTGTGCCTTAGTCAGATTCTTCGGAATCTTTAGGTTCCGGGTCTCTGTTTTTCGAAACAGATTTTTCACCGAAAACAATGTCTCTTACCTCCATTTCTGCCTGCTCCTGACGAATCAGGACGGCGTAATAGTTGTTTGTCTGGTAGGGTCTGACCTTTGGTCTCACAAACTTTGCCTGGATAAACTGCTTTGCAATCTTTTCCAGAGGCTGTCCGTCCCGCTCATACATTCCCAGAAAGAAGAAGGGCAGCATGATGAGGATCATGCAGATGGAAGCCATGCTGGTATTGCCTCCGGCTTTGATCAAAAAGAAAGACGGGACACCGATCAGTGCACCCGCCCCAAAGCAGATAAGCTGACGTTTTGTCAGGTTGAACAGGATCTTGGATTTGACCCTCGTAAGGTCGCGAGGAACCGGAATATAAGCTGCCACTGAGATGGAACCCTCCTTCCTTAGTGAGCCGAAAATACGCTCTTCGCGAGGGTGCCGGTCTTAAACAGGGTGAAGCAGAGCAGCACCGTGTACCCGAGAATTCCCCAGATAGAGCCGATGATGTCATCCGAAACCGATACGCTCTGAATCATCACCGCATAGATGCCGACGCAGATCATAATGAGAAATCCCTGAAATCCCAGGGCAAAGAGGGAACGCAGATAATTCTGACCCATCATGCTCTGCTCTCGGTTCCCGAAGGTGGAAAACGGAATCGGCGCCAGACTGGTCATCAGGTAGATCTCAATCATGCGGCCATAGACGATCACGAAGATCACGACGCTCAGAGCCTTGATGGTTAGCTGAACTACCAGACAATTCAGGAAGAGGGCCAAGAGGTTGCCAATTTCCATGCCCTCCAGTGTATCCTGCAGGGATTCAAGGGCGGTGGCATTGATTGCTGTGTTGCCTGTAATAAGCCCGCCTGCGTTATTGATCACGTTCTGCGTTACGTCAAAGACGGCCATCACGATGTTGAAGGTGTTGGTGATCAGAACGACGGCAACGAAGGTCTTGAAGACCCATTTGAAGAAAATCCAGGTTTCGAAGTTGGCAAGGTTGTTGTGTTCAATGATCATCTGAATCAGCTCATAGCAGGCGATAAATGTCAGAATCAAACCTGCAATCGGGATAATCACGGATTCGGAAACAGTCCGGATCATGGAAAAAATCCCCGGCGAGAAGTTCGCCGGGGTCGTTCCCACTTGCGTTGCAATATCGCCGACCTGCGTGTTTACCGAATCAAACAGTCCCGTCAGCTGGTTCATGATGGCGGAAATAAGGATTTCCTTGAACCATTCCCCAATCTGATCGAGTACGCTGTCCAACGATCAACACCCCTTCCTTAGCTGAAGAGACCGGACAGCAGAGGCACCAGGGTCATGCCGATGAGGGCCACACCGCCGCCGGCCATCAGCTGCTTCATGCCCTGGCTCTTTGCACCGGGGTTGTCGTTGCCGTAGCCTTCCAGCAGGTTGATTGCACCCCAGATGCCAAGGCCGGCACCGAGAGCCACGACGAGGGTCTGCAGAACACTGATTGCGCTGTTGAAGAATGCCATAAGTTTTTCCTCCTTGTTTTGCCCGCCTGTTTCGGCGGGGTTGGATGGTTGATGCTGCCTTCTTTACCGGCATGTGCACCTGCCGGTTCAGAAAGACATAAAAATATCCGGGGCTGATGATCGGTCGGCTCCGGATATGTAAACAGGCAGCAGAAGCTGCCTGTGCGTTGACAGGGAAGAGTGTCTGGAATCCGTATCTGTCGGCTTACAGATTCTCTCCAAATACAAAGAACTCATCCTTCGGGTGAAGCTTTGCTCTGGTATCCAGATACTTCTCGATATCGAAGGTGAGTTTCTTATCGTAGTCAGCTGTGTACTTGTAGTTCGGGTGTTGGGTCAGATTGTATTTGTCAGACAAAAAAGGCCGGACGCCGCGCAGCTGTAGAATGCATTTACTGCCGTCCAGAACGGCCAGTTCATCCCGGCTCATCAGTTCCTTACCAAGCTTCTGATAGTTTGTTCCGTAGCTAGGGCTGTTGCCGCGTGTATCCGAGGTATTGAACGTATCGATTGTTTCTTCGCCAAGGGCTTCTGCAAGCTCCTTTAGTGTGGTAGGTTCGGAGCCGCCCAAGAAAACCTGAGAGTCCATGTTGCCGATGATGGTATCCGCATTGTCCTTGTAGATGGCTTTCAGCTGGGAACGGGCCTGCAATACCAGACAGGTGCTGATCTCGCGGGAACGGATGGTAGCCACCAGCTTCTCCAGGTTTGGAATCTGGCCTATGTTGGCCGCCTCATCAATCAGGCATCGTACATGCACCGGAAGCCTGCCGCCGTACACATCGTCGGCTTTCTCGCACAGCAGATTGAATAGCTGGGTGTAGATCATGCTGATCAGGAAATTGAAGCTCCCGTCTGTATCGGACATCATCAGGAACAGGGCGGTCTTTTCATCGCCCAGCGTGTCCAGTTCCAGCTCATCATACATGGTGATCTCGCGAACTTCCTGGATGTCAAAGGGGGCAAGGCGGGCCCCGGCGGATACCAGAATACTTTTCAGAGTTTTGCCGGCCGCCAGCTTGAATTTCGCATACTGCCGGACGGCAAAGTGATTCGGCTTTTTCTTCTTGAGTTCCTCAAACATCAAATCGACCGGATTCTGAAAATCCTCGTCGTCCTCACGGACCTCCATAGCGTTGATAAACTCAATCAGTGTGGCAAAGTTCTGCTCTTCTTTCGGTGCTTCATAGTGGATATACCCGATGAGGGCACAGTAAAGAAGTGTCTCGGCCTTGTCCCAGAAAGGGTCTCCGCCCTTGCCTTCGCCCTTGGTGTTGGCCATAAGTGTGGTGGTCAGCTTTAGAATATCCTTCTCGCTGTGGATATAGGCGAAAGGGTTGTAGTGCATGGATTTGTGGAAGTTAATTGTATTGAAAATCTTGATGCGGTATTTGGCATGGACAAAGGCGTTCCCGACCTCAAGGAGTGTGGTGCCTTTGGGGTCGGTGAGCACATACGAGCTGTGCAGCTGGAGCAGATTCGGTTTGATCCAGAAGCGGGTCTTGCCGGAACCGGATCCACCGACAATCAGGACGTTTTTGTTTCGGGCGTTGGCGGGATTCTTGGGGCGGTTGCTTATCATCAGGCGCTCTGTCCGGGTCAGGATGATGTTATTCTCGAACACCGGATCGATGAATGGCTCAATATCTTTTGCCGTGCCCCAGCGGGCGCTGCCGTACTCGATGTTGTGCTTATAGTGCTTGGCGTTCTTGCCACGGAGGTAGACGGCAGCTTTTAAGGCCGCGCCGCAGACAAGACCCACCAACAAGTCAAAGGGATGAAGGCTCGGAAGGGGAGTGCCGAAAGCGATGCCGATAGCTGCAAAGAAGGACAGCAATCTTTCGGAGGCATCGGCACCTTCCGCCATACGCCATGCTTCACCCAGGTTGGTGCAAATGAGACCCGCCATGAGATAGGGAAGCGCCAGAATAAAGCCTTTTTTCAGCTTGCGAGTATCCAGCTTCATCGTGACTGCTCCCTCTGCTTGTCCCGGGTGACCGCCTTGGCCGGGATGTCACGCACTGCGTTGATCAGCTTGTGCAGCGTCTTGAGAACACTGGGGCGTTTGTTCTTGGCCAGAATCTCCGCAGAATAGGCATTGAAGGCAGCCGTCATGGCATCTGCATCCCTTGCCTTGAAGAAGACCAGGTACTTGGGAGGAATCACGGATTTATCCTTGGTGATTGCATAGTCAACACGATATTTCCGGGCGTATTTCTCGAATCCCTTCAGGTCTGTTTTGGAGATGTCGATGTTGGTAACGCCCTGATCCTGCCCGATAAGCTGCTGGATTGTCTGCTTGCCGATCGGTTTTTTCATGGCCGATTCCTTGGATTTCCGCCTGAGATACGCAAGGCCTTTCAGTGCAAGCCGAAGAATGCTCCGTGCGGTGAGTTTGGACACACTAATGGCCAAATTGACAGTTCTGTTTTCGACTTCTTCCTGCATGGTTTACCACCACCTTCGGTTAGGTACATGGCCGGTTCACGCTCAGAGGCTATCCCGGTCCGGCGTTTTGCGTTTTGGCTTCTCTCCGTGATCCTCTTTCGCTTTGTCGGCATCACGCGCCTGAAGCGCCTCGTCGGGAATCGGAATCGCCAGAATACTGTGTCCCATCCTCACAAAGGCCTCAGGCTGATGAAAAAGTGCTTCAAATTTGCTGATCTGTTCCTCGGTGAGCGACCCGAAACTATCCTCGGTAAGTCCGGCGACCAGGAAAGGCCCGGCCACAATGTCATAGATCTCGTTGTCTTCGTCACGCAGTGCCCGATTCAGCGGCAACCCGTTGATCTTGCCTTCTTCGTTGACGATCAGACCTACCGGATCTGCGTAGGGATAAACGACTTCAATGTCGCCGCCGACGGCTTTCTGAAGGGGCTTCAGTCCTGTGCCGATCTCGACCACTTTCGGGTGCTCATTCGGCTCCACCAGAAGAACCCGGATGGTGTCCTTGGCGGGTGCATCATCCGCAGCCTTGTCAAAGGGCTCATCCCGGAGAATGGCGGTGTCTTTAGCTGCCTCGCGTTCTTCGAATGTCCTGGCATTTTCGAAGATATGTTCCTCGCTGTCATAGTGGTATACGCTGTCAGACAGCCGCTCTGCAGGGACAACATCTTCCGCATTGACGGTTCGCACCAGCCCTTCCAGGTATTCAAGCTCCATGGTGCCGTTATCGGGAACGAGCAGAACTTCATGAACCGAGGAGGGAAGTACATAGAAATCGCCGCCCAGCATTTCTGCCGCCTGATCCAGAAAACCGGGATACTGAATCACCCCGGCGCCATATTGCCCGTCGCCCGCAGTGGCTACCCAAAGAGAGGGAAACTCTTCCGTGAACAAAGGATCTCCCATACTGCCGATCATCTCGTGCACAGCCTCGCTCATGTTCAGAAGATTGGCCGGACGACTTTTCATGGAAGCTTCCAGGGCATCCGCGTGAAGCTGATCCGGGGTGATCTTATAGCCGGCCAGCATGTTGTTTGTAATGAGAACGCTGGCAGTTCCTTGCGCGTTGCTTTCCAACTTGAAACGATAGACAACGGCCAGGTCTGCCATATTCCTGTGCGGAATCTGAGAAAGCTTTTCCTCGTTTCCGGCGACAGGGACAAGCTCAATGGTGAGGGTATCCTTGATCTGGTCGTAGTCGGCCAGCATGTGGGTATCATAATTCGGCATATGCCGGATTGCCATGTCAACAGTGCTCTCAATCCGATTCATGACCTCTTCGATGGGCAGTCCGGAATCAAACGCCTCATAGAATTCTTTCAGGTTCAGGGTGGCTCCGATCGCGCTGTTTTCCGGGCGGACAGACATACCCGTGTAGGAGTGGCCCTGCAGCTTGGACACTTCCTGCACGCTGATCTCTGCTTCCGGGAAACGGTCACGCATCTCGTCGATGGCCCGCGTCATAAACTCTTCATATTCCATAGCTCAGTCCTCCTTGGGCAGCCAGAAGCCGAACCCGCCGGTACCGGTTTCGTCCGCAAGTGTAGTTGTGTGATCATTCAGGAAGGCGATTGCAGCGACAAAATCACGGGCGGTCAGTTCTACGCTTTTCGTCTCGTCGTCACTGACCCGGGAGACAAACACCGGCGCCGTAATGGCAATCTCTTCTTCACTTTCCCAGGCGCACTCCATGTAGTAGAGATACAGGTGCTCCTGAATTTCAAAACAATGGAAGGTCTGCTCCTCCTCAAAGCCGGGAAACTTCGACAGAGCTTCTTCCACGGTCATCAGCTGTGCCGGAACACCGGGAACGGCATACAGCACGGTTGCATTCATGAGCCCGATATCTTCTACATCCCGGAGATCGCTGTCTTCCTGGAGACAGTCGGCAAGTTGGGAAAGCATGCCGGCACCGTCGCTGAACAGATCTGCCAGCTCATCCAGGAAAGCGCCAAGCTTGGCGGCCGGATCTCCTTCGGAAAAATTCACTGTGTTCTTGGCCGGGAACTTCGGATGCTGCTTTATTTCTTTTTCCATCATCGGTTCCTGCTCCTTTCAAAGTTTGGATAGTAAAAAAGCACCCACAAAAGCGAAGGCTTTCGACGGTGCTTCCGGTTCGGTATAAAATTTATCGCTCCTGGTTCCGGGCTTTCTTTTTCTGCCACTGATCCAGAAGCTTGAGAATGGTATCCTGCATCTGCTGGGTTGTGTAGGAACGAGGGAAATACTTCCGCAGCTGCTCGTTGCGGAAGGTCACCCGCTCCAGGTCACCTTTCTTTACTTCGTTCATGATCCCCCGGGCGGCATCTGGGGTGAAATTTCCTTCCTGTGCCAGCTTTTTCAGGCGCTGGGCCTGGGACAGGGAAGGGGCGGCCTGAATTTCTTCCATGGCTACCATGAAGATTCGCTGTTCCTCCGGCGCGAGGTAGGAAAGCTCCACCGCCGGATTGAAGGAGATTTGCTTCTGATCCACCATTTCCAGAAGTTCGGGAATCAGGTTGGTGAGGCGGATATAACGGAAAATTTGATTTTTGCTGGTTCCAAGTTCTTCTGCCATTTCTTCACTTGACAACTTACCAATATTATTCCCAACTTGGGAATAATTACCTTGGGAGGGTCTTCCGGCCTGATGTTTCATCGCTTCCAACTTCATCTTGTACGCAAAGGCCCTCTCGCTGGGCAGGATATTTTCGCGCTGAAGATTGGAATCCACCATGAGTACCGTGGCCGCATCATCATCCATCTGCCGTACAAGAACCGGGACTTCCGTCAGCCCGGCCAGTTCGGCGGCATGTGCCCGGCGGTGCCCGGAGATGATCTCATAACCGCCGCCCTCTAATGGCCGGGCAATCAGAGGAGTCAATACCCCGTACTGCGCGATGCTTTCCGTCGTCCGCAGCATGGCTTCGTCGTCAACTACCTTGAAGGGATGATTTTTGAAGGGCACCAGTTCGCTGATGCTGATCTTCTGCACATGCTCCAGCTGTTTCTCGGCACGGCTTTCATCCGTTTCGAAAATGTCATCGTAGCTGGTCAAGCTGATGTTTCCGCTTCTTTTCGACATTTGCCAACACCTCCTTTGTCAGACTGCGGTAGGCATCAGCGACCTTGCCACCGGGATCATGCTTGAAAATACTCACGCCTTCGGCACTGATTTCGGCCGCGCGGACAGAGCGGGGGATATCTGCTTCGAAAACCTTCAGTTTGCTGCCGTAGGTGTCCCGAATCAGGGTGCTGATTTCCTTTGCAAAGTTGGTCCGAAAGTCCACCATGGTCAGCAGAATCCCCTCAATCTTGAGCTTCGGATTGATCTGCCGCTTCACCTTGTTGACGGTTTGCAGAAGTTGCTCCAACCCTTTGGCCGACAGATAGTTCGCCTGCACGGGAATGAGCACCTGGTCAGAAGCGGCCAGGGCGTTGACCGTAAGCATGCCGAGGGACGGCATACAGTCCAACAGGATATAATCGTACCGGTCCTTGAGCGGCTCCAGAACCTGCCGCAGCACGGTTTCACGGCTCATGGCATTTACCAGAGATACCTCCATGCCGGAAAGGGTGATGTTGGCCGGAATCAGGTCGACGCTTTCTTCGTGCGTCAGAATGCCCTCCTTCGGTTCTAATGGCTGATCCTGAATGACTTTCGCCATCAGATCCGTCAGGGTAACCGGAATTTCATCCGGCCTGGGATGGCCAAGGGCAATGGTCAGGGAAGCCTGTGGATCGGTATCCACAAGCAATACCCGTTTTCCCTCGTTCGCAAGGCCAATCCCCAGGTTCTCACAGGTGGTGGTTTTGCCGGTACCGCCTTTCTGATTTACAACAGCCATCGTTGTGGCTTTTGCCATAGATAGTTTCACCTCCCGTCACTGGCGTTCCCCATAGGGAACATCAAACTAGGTTGACCCATTGGCCAGATTGTGCTGGACCCAGTTCTGATAGTAAGCACTCATGGTCGTTGGAGCGTTGTAGAGAACCGCCAGCATGTACTGCTTCATATCCCGGACACGGGTTGTGTTGTTCTCCAGTGTCATCAGGGCATATTTGATGTGCTCGGCTTTCAGTTTCATGAACCGACTTTTCACGACTTCCAGCGGCATGTCTTCCCGGTTGATACGGATGGTCTTTTTCCTGGAGCAGCAGACATCGACCAGGAGATCCACCATGGCAGAAAGCGCTTCCTGATCCAGGGAAGTGTCCCGGGAAAGAATATCCATCTCAAGGGATTCTATGAAATACGATTCATACTGCGCACGAATTCGCATCGCTTCGCTTCCTTTCCCGACATTTTTGTCGGAAGGAAAAGAATCGGTATCGCTATACTCAGTATCGTTCTGTTCAGTATTAATTGCGTGTCCTTTTGACACTTTCGGATGTGTGGTTTCGTCATTTCCAGAAGTGTGATTTTGACATTTCAAGAAATGTCTTTCCGCTTCCTTTTCTGCCGAGATGAAGTTCTTCACATAAATCAGGTTTGGCTTTCCGAGTCCCTGACGCTTCCGTTCGATAAGCCCGGCTTTTTCCTCCAGCTCCGACAGAAGCTTTATGGCCTTCTTGTTCCCGCAGTTCAGATCGCCCATGATATCCTCAATGGTGTAGATGATATACACACGGCCCTGCGAGTCAATCCAGCCATTTTTCGCGGATAAGGAAACTCGGTCCAATAAGATGCCGTACAGAATTTTCGACTCCGCGGAGAGCGTGTGAAACTCACTGTCGGTGAAAAGAACTTTGGGTATCCGGTAGAAGGTAAACTGCTCTGCCTGGGCCCCGTAGATATAGTCAAACACGCATTGTCACCACCTGCCTTCAGGTGAACTTATCCCGCTTCAGGGGATTCTTGCGAAAGACAGCCTTTTGGTCACCGTACATGCATCTGGAAAACTGGCACCGGCGGTATTTGAAATCCGGGCGGTAGTAGATGCAGCGCTTGCAGCAGCCGGGCTTGTCCTTCGATTTCCCGGGCTTGTCCGCCTTGGAGAGTATTTCGTAATGGCGGAAGAGTTCCTCTTGCTTACGCATTTCCCGGCCCTTCCTTTCTCATCCGGCTTGCTCTGACCATCCGAAGCCAAGCATCCAGATCCTTGTAGCAGGCGGCGCTGACGCAGGGCTGACCTTTGGCATAGCAACAGCCGCTGCACTTTTTCTCCTGCGCCGTCATGACAGGTTTTGCCAGGTAGTAGCAGTTCTGCCGGCCAAGGATGCAGCCAACCTTGCGGTTCTTCCAGAAGAAACACTTGCGGCAGGTGTCAGGCTTGTCAGCGTAGTACCGGATGCCGCCAATCAGAATGATCTTATGCTTCGATTTCTTGCTCATATCGATATCCTCCTTTGTTGATCTGTTACCAGTGAAATCAGGAAACGAAAAAAGCCCTGTGGTGAAGGATAATCATCACAGGGCTATGTAAGATATCGGTATTTAGTTATAGGGGAGTGTAGAGACTCAATGCTCTTCGTGGATATATCGGACATTGAGCAAATAACTCAAAAGCCCCTCAATTCGGCCACGCCAAAGTGTGTCTTCTTCTACGAGATACTTCGCATAACAATGATCTTTCAGATATTGCTTTGCATCCGCCATAGTATCAACGGATGTCTGCAATTCATCATCCACCAGATATTTCTTCAATCTGGCGTTTGCCTCGGGACCATGCAGATGATTGGTATACAGTCGCCGTCTTAAGTTCTTTGTGCGCCCCACATATAAAACCTCATTGTGATCCTCGTCGAAGATCGCATACACACCAGGGGTGCTTTCCGGAAGATCGGATGGCGTCAAATCACGGAAATACAGCGGGGATGACTCTAGCAACTGTTCTGCGATTTTACGGGCTTCCATTAGGGCTTTTTCAATATCTTCCATCTTACGGTAACTCCTTTCTAATCCCGGCGCCTGATTTTGGAAATCTGAAAAATCAGGGCTGGCGGTTCTAATGCGACTTAGAATTTTTTGCCCTCATCGGCCAGGAAGAAATCCGGCTGATTCAAAATTTCCGGGCGGGGGAGGCTACCTGATTACGGAGTTAAACCCAATTACACCAGGGATTAAGGGTGCACTCGCCGTTTTTAGCGGTTTGGCCTCCGGAAGCCGGTTTTCAGCGTTAGAGAAAATGCCGGTTATTTTGACAAATCGTCAATGAGGGCAAAAAATCTTTAGAAAAAATCGCGGAAGATTCGATGAAAAATCTTCCGCGATTGTAAGGTAATGTCCCTGCCCGGGCTCGAACCGGGGGCCTCGGGCTTAGGAGTATGGCGTCCAACTCTCGCACAGCACGTTTGGTACATCTAGTAACTTCCTTTCTCATTCTGTTCGCGTAGCATTCGAAATCTGTAGTGCATTTTGCACAAAGTGACGGCTGATTATGTGCCTTTTAAGGGGGCCTATTAGCAAATTCTTAGCAAGAACACCTCTGAAAGAGCCTTATTCTATCTGCATTTGAGCCGTCTTATGGTCAATTTGACGAATGAAAAAGGAGCTAAAAATGAGCCAAAATGATACTGAAAACCGCCCTACTCACGAGCGTCGCACCTACACTGTGGATGAGATTGCCGAGATCCTGGACATCGGCAGAACGTCCGCCTATAAGCTTGTTAAGCAAAACCTATTCAAGAGTGTGCGTATTGGAACCACCATTCGCATCTCCAAAAAGTCGTTCGAAGAGTGGATGGCATCAAAGGGAATGTAATAAAAAGTAAGCCCCGAATCTGTGAAAGAATTCGGGGCTTTTCGTTTTCGAGGAATCACCTACATGTGAATATTAATGTTTAAGATATTTACATACGGTTGTAATATCCAGCAGATCAATAAACCAATCAGTTTGTACCTCGTGTTCTAGACCCAATTTCATTGTAGCGTTAGAGGAAAAGTAGATGTCTAGGTGATTCAATGGGTGAATGTCACCGTTTGCACGTTCCTCATCGTAATCATAGCGTAGATATCCCGGCTCAAATAGCATCAACATTTTTATAAGCTCGCAAAAGCTCTCAAAATCCACAGAATCGTCCCATTCATTATTCTCAATTTCCTCAAGAACGATGATGGGAACATTTTCTAAGGACCCACAAAAGAGATCATCGCGATTTACTACGCTTAATAACAATGAGCTATTTATACTGTCAAAGTCAAAATAATCATCAAACCCAATAGATAAGACTCCGCTTTGGCTAATCCGGGCGCGAAAAGGAAAGCAAAAAGAAAATATTTTATTCTCTAAGGAAAAAATCAGTCGGCTCATTTTGTTTATATAGAGCACAATCTTTTTCTCTGTGTCTATCGAGGTTACTACTTCCCGCTGTGAGATAATAAGCTTTATTGCATTCGCCAATATTCTTAATAGGTCGCTTTTCTCTCGAATTGGACGAAGGACTTGTTGATATAGGTCATCAGTAAGTTCAAACTCAAATCTTTTCATATCCTCGCACTCCAATTATCATCCTACATAAGCAGAGATCATCTTGGCTGTACGATCTTTAATTTCAGTTTCGCTCATAGCTCCTTCATCACCGATAATTTCTAACATCGATTCGATAATACGCTGCTTTTGCTTTTCTTTTAATTGTGGATGACTGCTAAAGACATCCTCAATAATTTCACGAAGTGGGCGCTGCTTTTTCGTGACTGCGATGCTAACTTTTTGATTTTGTAATTCTTTCTCTGCTTCAGGAGGTTCGCGTAAACTCATAACGCCGCTTTTACTGATTCTTTCGGCCGCTTTTTGATAGATACCGATAAAATTTGCATTGATAGAATTCACAAGAAAATATGAGGTGATAAACGATCTGGTTAACATCATATATAGAGTATTTCTCAAAAACACATTATCAGAAACTCTTCCACGTACAAGGCATATGACAAATGGGAATTCCAGACCTTTAATATTGTTTCGATTGCTTATGAACACTGCATCTTCTGTGCTATCTTTGGTTTCGTAACCTTTTACAGCGAGCCATGCGTATTTTTTAGCAATTTTCATTACAAGAGAATCCGCAAGCTCGTAGTTATTCTTGTTTTTTCCCTCCAAAAAGACTATAGCAATGTCTCCAGGATGAACAGTAGGATGCGTGTCTCGAATGGAATCAATAATCTTAAGAATATTAGTTTCCATTTCTTCTTCTTTGCTACTCACGACTTCTATACTATGAAGGTCTGAAGTGTCTAGATCTTCAAAGCGCCTTAATGGAATTCGTGAAAGGACAAATTTGCGTTCTTTTTTATCTCTCTGTATTCTATACCCGCAAGAAATCCATTCTTCGTCTTCAAGCCAACGAATGACTGGATATTCATATAGTCCCATGCCAACAGCATGGGCAAACATTAATGTTTTGGGATCTGTACGATAACATTTATTCAAAAGGTAATCGCTTTGAACCGATTGATCAATAGTACGATCATAAATATCTTGAAAAATATCACCAGCGACATAAACCGTATGCTTTGTTACCAATTCACACAGCTTAAAAAAACTTTTGGGAAAATCTTGACTTTCATCAATCAGCATATAATCAAAACACGGAACAATAGGTTCATTTTGAGTCTTAGCTTGAATCGCATCAATAGCCTGGCGACATACCTGATCGAATGTCCATTGATATGAAAATGAGTGAAATTCAAGTGAATAGCTCGAACAGATATAACTATAAACTCCTGTATTGGGAAGACCGCGAGAACCCCAACTTGGCATAACCCAAAGACGTTCATTCCACTTTATCTGTTCATCCACTTTCATGAAGTTGAAAAAATCCGGAATACGGGATTTCATACTTCGAGCAAGCACTCTGTTATAACAGGTAAAAACAATTTTAGCGGATTTGTTTTTAGTATACAAATCTTTAAGCTTATGCAAAAGAAGCTCTGTTTTTCCTGTACCTGCTAGACCCTGAATTGTAATTCTCTTTTGGGTTGCCGGTTGAGAATAAATGAATCTACTTTGATCTCCGTCGAACAAAATAATTTTTTTCTTCACCTGATCTAGGATTGTTTTCGGATTTTCGCCGCCTATCCTTCCTATATCGTTTATACTACCAATAAGCAGAGAAAGTAAGAACTCGGCATGACGCTGTTTCGTCACATCACCTAATTCCGTCTTATGCAAAATATCTTGAATACTATTAACATCAGAAATTGATATGGAAGTTATCAGATCTGCTTTCCATACTCTGGGCCGTCCCAATTGTTCTCGATATTCGAATTTTTCTGATAAATAACCCAAATCTTCAATAAAATCTTCACAATATTCTTCAAAAGATTCTTGGTCACTACTGTAATTAACAAAACATATTTTTCTTTTGGGCATAAGAACAACGCAAGCTCCGTCGTAGCCATAACGCGTAGATGCCTCCTCTCCTAAAGGAGCATTAATCACATATGTTTGGACAGAGCTTTGTGCTGAATATTGTGAAAGAATATCTATTAGATGTGTGTTGTTTTGGGTTTTGTCAACATTGCAGAAAAAAAGGCTATAATCCATAGTAAAACCTCGCAATTTCTGTGTAATAAATGGCGAAAATTTTCTCAAATTCAAAACATATTTTTAAATTACTATACATCTATATAGGATTTCGTGCATCAAATCATATACGTTGTTCTAATTGTTTCATATTATAGCACGATACGCCTTAAACAACAATGACTTCATAGTTTGGGCATTTACACACATTTATAAACTTCTATTGGGAGGTGTCCATTGGCCGTATTCCGCATTGATAAAACCCGTGACTACACGGTGATGTCTAATCACCATCTGCGCAACAAGGCGCTGTCGTTGAAATCCAAAGGGCTGCTCTCCATGATGCTGTCCCTGCCTGAAGATTGGAACTACACAACCAGAGGACTTTCAAAGATATGCAAAGAAGGCACCGACAGCATCGGTTCTGCGCTGAAAGAACTGGAGCAGGCCGGATACATTGTCCGCAACCGGCTTCGGGACAGCAAGGGGAAAATCACAGATGTGGAGTATTTCATCTACGAAACACCCCACAATCGAGGTCCCGATACATCGGACAAGAGTCCGCCGGATATGGTTGACCCAGATACGGAAAACCCGGATATGGATAATCCAGGTCCGGGAAACCGGCGGCAATTAAATAAAGATAAAAGTAATCCTGAAAGACAAAAGAAAGATAGACAAACCACGGAAGTATCCAATCCTGTCTTATCCTCCCCCAAAGCCCCCAAGGGGGCAGACCGGACAGGACGGGACTTGATTCTGGAGAGAGAAAAGTATCGGGAATTGATTTTGAAAAGCATCGAGTACGAGGTTTTGGCCGAAAGTGATCGCGTTGACTGTGAACGTCTGGATGAGTTGGTGGAACTCATTCTGGACACCGTCTGTTCCCGCCGGGAGTCCATCCGAATTGCCGGAGATGATTATCCTGCCGAGGTAGTCAGATCCCGCTTTCTGAAGCTCAACAGCGCACACATCGAGTACATACTGGAACGGATGCAGGAAAACACCACTCACATCCGCAACATCAAGAAATACCTGTTGGCTGCCCTGTATAACGCCCCCACCACGATGGACAGCTACTACGCTTCTCTCGCCAACCATACACTGTACGGCAACCAAGAACGGAGGTGATGGCGTGCAGGAAGAAGTCACCCAACGCACCATCTCCCTTGCGGTGGAGACAAGCAAGATGACTGCGGACGTCCTCCAGAAGGCCGTGAAGAAGCTGCTGCAGGAGATGCAGAAAAAGCCTTCGCAGCGCACCTTGCGGCAAGGCAAGCAGACATTACATCAGCTCAAGCAGCACGGCGCTTCACTCACGAATGTTGAGATCACCGAACAGAACATTAAGGCTTTCTCTTCGGTAGCCAAAAAGTATGATATCGACTACGCGCTGAAGAAAGATACCAGCACCCAACCACCGCATTATTATGTCTTCTTCAAAGCAAAGGACAAAGACCAGATGGAACCCGCTTTCCGGGAATTTACGGCCGTGACCTTGAACCGTAAGAAACGCCCCACCATCCGGCAACGTTTGAGCATAGCGCAGCAGCAAACCAAAACGCAGCACCGCCAGCGCGAAAAGGTCAAAACCAAGGACCGGGAGGTGGCGCGGTGACAGGGACTCTGAAAAAGCAATTTCTCCTTAATCTACCGTATCTCATCTTCGTCTATCTGTTTGATAAGCTCAGCCAGGTTGTCCGTCTGGCACCTGGCCGCGACGCCTCTGAAAAGCTTCTGAATCTCAGTCAGGGCTTTACGGGGGCGTTTTCTACTGTCCTCCCAAGTTTGCATCTGGCTGACCTGTGTATCGGTGCAGCTGGGGCTGTCATAATCCGGCTGGTGGTATACTCCAGCAGCAAGAACGCCAAGAAATACCGCAAAGGTGTTGAGTATGGTTCTGCCCGCTGGGGCACTCCGGCTGATATTGCCCCCTACATGGACAAAGACTTCTCCCAAAACGTCCTTCTCACTCAGACCGAGCGAATCACCATGTCCAGCCGCCCCAAGCAGCCCAAGTATGCCCGGAATAAAAACATCCTGGTCATCGGTGGTTCCGGTTCCGGCAAGACTCGGTTCTTCGTCAAGCCGAATCTGCTCCAGTGCCATTCCTCGTATGTGGTCACCGACCCCAAGGGCACCATCCTCAACGAGGTAGGTGTTCTTCTGGACCGCAAGGGATACCGCATCAAGAGCCTGAATCTTGTGAACTTCAAAAAATCGATGAGGTATAACCCACTTAACTATATCCGCAGCGAGAAGGATATCCTGAAACTCGTGAACGCCCTCATCCTCAACACCAAGGGTGAAGGCGAAAAATCCAGTGAAGATTTCTGGGTCAAGGCGGAACGGCTGTACTACTCCGCCCTGATCGGATACATCTGGTACGAGGCGGAGCCGGAGGAACGGAACTTCATCACGCTGCTTGACCTCATCAATGCTTCAGAAGCTCGGGAGGACGATGAGGAATTTCAGTCTCCGGTGGACAGGCTTTTTATCAAGTTGGAGAAGACACACCCCGACCACTTCGCCGTCAAGCAATACCGCAAATTCAAGATGGCTGCGGGCAAGACGCTGAAAAGCATCCTGATCTCCTGCGGTGCCCGTCTGGCTCCTTTTGATATCGCAGAGCTTCGCAACCTGATGGCGGAGGATGAGCTGGAGTTGGATACCTTGGGCGATCGAAAATCCGCCCTCTTCGTGATTCTCTCGGATACGGACAGTACCTTCAACTTTGTAGCGGCGCTGATGTATTCCCAGCTGTTCAATCTGTTGTGCGACAAAGCGGACGACTTCTACGGAGGGCGCCTGCCGGTTCATGTGCGGTGCCTGCTGGACGAGTTCGCTAACATCGGTCAGATCCCCAATTTTGACAAGTTAATCGCCACCATCCGAAGCCGGGAAATCTCGGCTTCTATTATTTTGCAGTCGCAAAGTCAGCTGAAAACCATCTACAAGGATGCTGCCGATACCATTGTGGGCAACTGCGACAGCACCTTGTTTTTGGGAGGCAAGGAGAAATCCACCCTGAAGGAAATCTCGGAACTGCTGGGCAAGGAGACCATCGACAGTTTCAATCAATCCGAGAACAGGGGCAGCCAGGTTTCTCATGGCCTCACATATCAGAAAATGGGAAAGGAGTTGATGACACAGGACGAATTGGCAGTCATGGACGGAGGCAAGTGTATCTTCATGCTTCGGGGCGTGCGTCCCTTCCTGTCGGAGAAGTACGACCTGACCAAGCATCCCAATTACCCCTACACGGCCGACGCCGACAAGAAGAATCTTTTTGACATGGAGCGGTACATGAAGCGCCGCCCGGCCATCGTGAAGCCGGACGAGCCCTTTGAATTGTACGAACTGACTGCTGACGACCTGAAATGATTGTACCAACGAAAGGAACTGCTCTATGGACTTCTTCACGAATTCGATCAATGTTCTTCAGACTCTCGTGATCGCGCTGGGTGGCGGCCTGTGCGTATGGGGCGGCATCAACCTGCTGGAAGGCTACGGCCAGGACAACCCGGCATCCAAATCCCAGGGCATCAAGCAGCTGATGGCAGGCGGCGGTGTCGCCCTCATCGGTGTCACCCTGATTCCGCTGCTGTCCAACCTGCTTACCATCGCCTGATTCTGTTCCGGTAACCCCAACGGGAGGCCCCCAGAACGGGGCCTCCCGGAAAGGAGGGATCTCCGTTGGTTTTTGATGCGATACAGGAGTGGTTTCAAGAACTGCTCATCGACGGCATCATTGCCAATCTGACCGGCATGTTTGATACTTTGAATACCAAAGTCGGCGAAATTGCCGGTGAAGTCGGTATGTCGCCTTCCACATGGGACAGCGGCATCTTCAATATGATTCGCAGCCTTTCCGAAACAGTGATTGTCCCGATAGCCGGGATAGTTCTGACTTTCGTGATGTGCTATGAACTGATCCAGCTCATCATCGAGAAAAACAATCTCCATGACTTCGATACCTGGATTTTCTTCAAATGGATTTTCAAGACCTTCTGCGCCGTGCTCATTGTGACCAACACCTGGAACATCGTGATGGCCGTCTTTGACGTAGCTCAGAACGTGGTCAGTCAAAGCGCCGGGGTCATCATCACCGATGCGGGCATTGATATTTCCAGCGTGACCAACAATCTGGAAACTGAACTGGCAGACTGGAGCATCGGGGCTTTGCTGGGACTATGGTTCCAGAGTATGTTCGTGGGACTCTGTACGCAAATCATGTCCATCTGCATCTTCCTGGTGATTTACGGACGCATGATTGAAATCTACCTGGTGACCTCTGTCGGCCCTATCCCCTTTGCCACAATGGTTAACCGGGAGTGGGGTTCTACTGGACAGAACTATCTCCGCTCTCTGCTGGCGCTGGGCTTCCAGGCTTTTCTCATCATGATCTGTGTGGGCATCTATGCGGTGCTGGTGGAGCATATCTCACTGACAAGCGGAGACATTTCCGGCTCCATCTGGGGTTGTATGGGTTACACGGTGCTGCTGTGTTTCACACTGTTCAAAACCGGGAGTCTTGCCAAGTCGCTGTTTGGCGCGCACTGACCGAAAGGAGCTGATTCTATTGGCCTATGTTACGATCCCCAAAGACCTCAGCCGTGTGCAGAGCAAAATCCTGTTCGGGCTGACCCAACGACAAGTAATCTGTTTTGGAGCGGCGGCACTGGTAGGTGTACCGCTTTTCTTTTTGGTCAAACCCAGCCTGGGCACTACCACCTCGGCGCTGTGCATGATTCTGGTGATGCTGCCCTTCTTCCTGTTCGCCATGTACGAGAAGAACGGTCAACCGCTGGAAGTTTTCCTCGGGTATCTCATCCAGAACAAGTTCATTCGCCCCAAGGTGCGCGTCTATCAGACAAACAATCTCTACTCCGCCCTGATGCGGCAGTATGCCCTGGAACGGGAGGTGAAGAAAATTGCATTCCAAAACTAAGGGCCCGGCAAAGGCCAGACGCAAGCTGACCCGTGCCGAGCGCAAGCAGATTGAAACTATTGTCCGCCGGGCCAAAGGCGATGGTAAACCGCACTCGGTACAGGAAAGTCTGCCTTTCCGCAACATCTTTCCGGACGGACTCTGCCGGTTGGATGACGGCACCTATTCCAAAACCATCGCCTATGCAGATGTGAACTACCGCCTGTCCAGCCCGGACGACCAGCGGGATATCTTCGAACATCTCTGCGATTTCTACAACGGCTATGACCCCTCCATCGGCGTGCAGATGACCTTGAGCAGCCGGTATGTGGAACACGGGTCAGAAGAAAATCTGTTCGGCATTCAGCTTCAGGGTGATGAACTTGACCCGGTGCGGGAGGATGCCGTCAAGATTCTTCAGTACCAGTACGAACGCGGCAGCAACGGCTATGTGAAGACCAAGTATGTGACCCTGACCATTGAAGCGGAAAATCTGGCCGCAGCCCGTGCGCGGTTCGCCCGCATCGAAACCGACACCCTCAACCGCTTCAAGGTGATGGGCGCCGCGGCTCATGTATTGGACGGCCGGGAGCGGCTGGAACTGCTGCATGGGATTCTCCATCCGGCTGGCGGAAAATTCGCCTTCGACTGGGATTGGCTGGCTCCCAGCGGGCTATCGGTCAAGGACTTCATCGCCCCGACGTCCTTCCATTTTGGTGAGACTCGTACCTTCCGCATCGGCGAGATGTATGGGGCGATCAGCTTTTTGCAGATTACCGCACCGGAGATGCACGACCGGATTCTAGCCGATTTCATGGAAACCGACGGCAACATTCTGGTGACCATGCACATCCGGGGCATCAACCAAAATGATGCCATCAAAATGCTGAAGCGCAAAATCACCGATCTGGACGCAATGAAGATTGCCGAACAGAAGCGGGCTGTGCGCAGCGGCTACGACATGGATATCTTGCCCTCCGACCTTGCCACCTACGGCGGTGCTGCCAAGACCATCCTGCAAGACCTGCAATCCCGCAACGAGCGGATGTTCAACCTTACTTTTCTCGTCATGCACATGGCAGAGACAAAGCAAAAGCTGGAGATTGCCGTATCCCAGACAGCCAGCGTTGCCCAGACCTACAACTGTATGCTCACCCGGCTGGATTTCCAGCAGGAAGACGGGTTGATGAGTTGTCTTCCGTTGGGGCTGAACCGCATCAAGATTGAACGCAGCCTCACCACATCGGCGCTGGCTGTGTTCGTTCCCTTTGTCACCCAGGAGTTGTTCATGGGTGGCGATTCCATGTACTACGGCCTGAACGCTCTCTCCAACAACATGATTCTGCTGGACCGCAAGCAATCCCGCTGCCCCAACGGCCTTGTGTTCGGAACACCGGGCAGCGGCAAGTCCATGAGCTGCAAGCGGGAGATTACCTTCATCATTCTGACCACACAGGATAATGTCATCATCTGTGACCCGGAGGATGAATACTCGCCGCTGGTACATCGGCTGGGCGGCCAGGTGGTACGGTTGTCGCCCTCCAGCAAGGATTATCTCAACCCGTTAGACATCAACCTCAACTACTCGGACGAGGAAAACCCGCTGGCTCTGAAAAGTGACTTTGTGCTTTCTTTCTGCGAACTCATCATGGGCAGCAAGACTGGTCTGGAAGCCATCGAGAAAACGGTCATTGACCGGGCGGTACAACGCATCTATCAGCCTTACTTTGCCGACCCCAAGCCGGAGAAAGTACCCGTCCTGGGAGATTTGATGAACGCTCTGTTGGCCCAGCACATTCCCGAGGCCGACCGGGTGGCGCAGGCACTGGATTTGTATGTGAACGGTTCACTGAATTTCTTTAACCACCGCACCACTGTAGATATCCAGAACCGGCTGGTCTGCTTCGATATCAAGAGTCTCGGCAAGAACCTGAAGAAACCGGGAATGCTCATCGTCCAGGACGCCGTGTGGAACACCGTGACCATCAACCGGGCCATTGGCCGTTCCACCTGGTATTTCGTGGATGAGTTCCATCTTCTGCTGAAGGAGGAACAGACCGCCGCCTACAGCGCCGAGATCTGGAAGCGATTCCGCAAATGGGGCGGCGTCCCCACTGGTGCCACCCAGAACCCCAAAGACCTGCTTTCCTCCCCGGAAATCGAAAACATCCTGGAGAACAGCGACTTCATCTATATGCTAAATCAGGCAGCCGGTGACCGGAAGATTCTGGCGGAACGGCTGGGCATCTCGGCGGAACAGATTGCCTATGTGACCAACTCCGAACCGGGTCATGGGCTGCTGTTCTTCAACAACGTCATCTTACCCTTTGCAGATGACTTCCCAAAGGACACGGAGCTGTACAAGCTGCTCACCACCAAGCCCAGCGAGGTGGAGCATCTGGCGGCAGAAACGGAGACGTGAATATGAGAAATAAACTGTATATCATCCACGGTAAAACCTATCTTTCCCATATTAACGATAAGGTCCATCTGTACAGCCTGTTGCACCAGCTTGCCTTTCTGGCTGGCCGTGCTAAAGATGAAGAAGACATATCTCACGTATTGGATACTGTAAAGCAATACGGAGAGGTTGCAGAGGAAAAGTTTAAAAAATTGGGAATTCCTAGTTGCTACTTGGTGTTCGGCAAGTCCAAAGAGCTGAAGGAACTCATGGATAGAGAGCTAGATGAAGTGGAGATTGTCCCCGAAGAAAAGCCAAAACCAAAGAAATATCTGGATGCGTACATCATTCCCGGCAGCGGTTTTCGTTTGCTGGTGATTGATATCCACAAATTGATTGCACAGTATTACTCCATAGCCCGCCATTTGAGGGAAGCAGAAACGGAAAAGGATTTTCTCCGCTTGAAAAAACGAATCGACTATTACGAAAGAGATATGAAAGAGATTTGCCGTAGCCTGGGTCTCACGGAAGGAAGCAGCGCCGTCTGTGACGTCTTGGAAGAAGCAATCATCAAGCGCCATAATTTAATCCCTCTCGAGGATGAGGATGATGAACTCAAGGATATCATTCAGGGGTGGGATGTAGAATGGAGCGATTGACCCACGTCAGCCTGTTTTCCGGCATCGGCGGGCTGGATCTGGCGGCAGAAGCCGCCGGTTTCCATACCGTCTGCCAGTGCGAATGGGCAGATTACCCGTATGCTGTGCTGAAGAAACATTGGCCGGATGTTCCCAAATTCCGAGACATCACCACATTCACAAAGGAGGCGTTTCTTGAAAAGACCGGGCTTGAAACCGTCACCGTCCTCTCCGGAGGATTCCCGTGCCAGCCTTTCTCCACCGCCGGGCGGCGAAAAGGCTTTGCGGATGAGCGCTACCTGTGGCCGGAAATGTGCCGCGTTATTGCCGAACTGCGGCCCCATTGGGTGCTTGGGGAGAATGTTGCTGGCTTCATCCATATGGGGCTCGACAAGACGATATTTGACCTGGCAAAAGCGGGATACGCTGTTCTCCCATTCGTATTTCCGGCTTGCGGCGTCGGCGCGTGGCATGAGCGCCAGCGAACTTTTATCATCGCGGTTGATGTTTCCCACGCCCCTTGCCTCCGACAAGGCAATCTGCCGGGACGCAGCCAACCTGGATGTGTTCCTGTCAGAGACGGGAATTCTGCGCCGGAGAAACCGAAGCGGAACCATCTGGACGCCTTCTCTCTCAACGGCGGTCTATTATCTGACCCCGGCTGCATCGGAGGGATACCGCTCCACCCTGAAACCGACAGCTCATCAAAAACAGTCTCCGACGGCCAATCTGTCGGCACAGGTCATCCGCCAGGAAAAGCCGCTCTCGGAGAAAGCAGCCCTCAACCCGGATTGGGTGGAATGGCTGATGGGATTTCCGAAAGGATGGACGGACGTATCCTCTGGGCAGCTGAACCGGAAAACATCCCCCGCATAACCGAAGACACCAAAGACCGTGCGCTGCGGCTGAAAACGCTGGGTAATGCCGTCTGCCCGCCGCAGGCTTATCCCATCTTTCGCTATATAGCCGCCATAGAGACCGGCGCCTGTGCCGGTTTTTGTCCCTATGAAGGAGGTGACGGATGATTGCAGGAATGGAAAGCCTCTGAAAAAGAGGCACAGAAGATGACCCACGACGGCGCCATCACGGTAAATCTTGTGACCGGTGAAACCACCCAAGCCTCAGACCGCCCGGCGGAGCAGGACTATACTCCTGCTCATGACACCGCAAGGGCTGCTCGCCGGGTGGAGGACGAGGCCGGTGGTTGGCTGGAACGGCGTCACGCCAAGAAGAAGCGGCGCAAGCGGCGCCGTACCTACCGGGATGGAGAAGCCGCTCAGGAGCGCCCCAGTTCCCGATTGCAGTTCACCGAAGAGGAACGGGCTGCGCCGGAGCTGCAAAAGGCGATCCGCAAATCCAACAAAGCCGCCGACAAGCTGGATGCCGCCAAGGATGCTCTTCCGGCCAAGCGCCCCGGTATGGGGCGCGGCAATCCACTGGCACGGCCATTGCAGGAAGTGAAATCTGCCCTTCACAGCAAAGTCGGTGAAGTGGAACAAGACAATGTGGGTACACAGGCAGGCCATATGGGCGAACGGCAGCTGGAAAAGGCCGTAAGCTTCGGAGGGCGCCGCCTTCATCAGGCAAAGGCCGACCACAAGCTGAAGCCCTGGCGCGATGTAAAGAAGGCGGAACAGGCCGCGCTAAAATCCAACGCCGACTTCTACTGGCAGAAGTCCGTTGCGGATAATCCGCAGCTTGCCTTCAGCAATCCCATATCCCGCCTGTGGCAGAAAAAGCGTCTACAAAAGCAGTATGCGGCGGCGTATCGGGCTGGCGGAAACGCAACCCAGGCCGCAAGCAAAGCAGCACAGTCCGGCGCAGCAGCAGCCAAAAAGGTCGGTAAAACGATCGCTCAGAAGATGGCTGATTTTGTAGTACGGCACCGGCGCGGCCTTCTGATCTTCGGTGGCCTTGGTTTGATGCTTCTCTTTGTGATGGGCATCATGCAGTCCTGCACTTCCATGTTCGGGAGCAGCTCCTCCGCAATGGCGGCATCCTCCTATCTTTCCGAAGACGCCGACCTTACCGGTGCTGAGGCCGCTTACTGCGAAATGGAAGCGGAGCTTCAGGAGTATCTCGACACCTACGAAACCACCCACGATTATGATGAGTTCCATTTTGAGCTGGATGAAATCGGGCATGATCCTTATGTTTTGTTGTCTATTCTGTCGGCCCTGCATGAGGGTGTCTTCACACTGGCAGATGTTCAGAGTGACTTGGAGATGCTATTTGACCAGCAATACATCCTCACCGAAACGGTAACGGAAGAAACGCGGTACCGCACAGAGACCCGAACCGGGACACGACCGGTAACTGACCCGGTGACCGGAGAAACCACCAACGAGGAATACGAGTACGAGGAAGAAGTTCCATATACCTGGACAATCTGCTATGTCACGCTGGAAAACTTCGACCTTTCCCATGTACCGGTCTACATCATGAGCGAAGGCCAGCTTTCCCTCTACGCCACCTATATGTCCACACTGGGTAACCGTCCCGACCTGTTTGCATCCTCCGGTTATGTAGACAAGTACATAGAAAACCCGCCCACTGCCTGGGATATTCCCGCTGAATATCTGAGCAATGAACGGTTTTCCGCCCTGATGACCGAGGCGGAAAAGTACCTTGGCTATCCCTATGTATGGGGTGGTTCCAGCCCGGAAACTTCCTTTGACTGTTCCGGTTTTGTCAGCTATGTTCTCACCAACAGCGGTGTCTGCAACACTGGCCGCTTGACCGCCCAGGGGCTCTACAACATCTCCACACCGGTGGCGACTCCGCAGCCGGGCGACCTTGTCTTCTTTATCGGCACCTACGACACACCGAATGTCTCCCACGTGGGCATCTACGCCGGAGACGGGATGATGCTGCACTGCGGCGATCCCATTTCTTACACCAACCTGAACGCCAGCTATTGGCAAGCACACTTTTACGCCTACGGCAGACCGCCGTATCGCTGATGGGAGGTGAACCAACCATCAACATGGTTTCCTACGGGGGCGGCGCCAACAGCACCGCCCTTTTGATTGGGCTGCATCAGCACCACATTCCGGTAGACCTGATTCTGTTTGCCGATACCGGCGCCGAACATCCCCACACCTATGCCTATCTGGATATCATGGACGATTGGCTGAAAAGCCACGGGATGCCCGCCATCACCAGAGTGTATAAGACCACTCGGGACGGAAAGCGGCTGACGCTAGAGCAGGAATGTCTGCAAAGCGGCACCTTGCCGTCCATTGCTTACGGCTTCAAGCGCTGTTCGCTGAAGCACAAAATCGGTCCACAGGATAAGTTCTGCAACCGATACCCGCCCTGCCGGAGAACCTGGGCCGCCGGGAAACGGGTGGTCAAGTTTGTAGGCTATGATGCCGGTGAAGGTTACCGCCGCGACAAGGTTAAATTGCAGGATCTCTCCGACCCCAAGTACAGCAAATGGTATCCGCTGATGGAATGGGGCTGGGACCGGGCTGTCTGTCTGGAAGCCATCGAAGCTGAAGGCCTGCCGCAACCGGGCAAATCCTCCTGTTTCTTCTGCCCCAGCATGAAGGCCAACGAAATCATCGATCTACGGGAACACCACCCAGATTTGTTCCTCCGCGCGCTTGCACTGGAAGAAAACGCCCGCCCCAATCTCAAAACCGTCCAGGGATTGGGCCGCAACTATTCATGGAAAGAACGCTTTGGAAAGGAGCACTGCACACATGGCAACTGTTGAGAAGATCCGCCGCGACATCGAAAAGGTCAAGGAGAAAATCGCCACCCAGCAGAAACGGCTTCGGGAGCTGGAGGATGAACTCACCGAAACCGAAAATCTGGAAATTGCACGCATGGTCAAGGCCGTGAAGATGGACAGCAAGGAACTGACCGTCTTCCTCAAGGCCTACGCCAGCGGCCTGATCAAGCTCCCGGAGGGCATGATGGAAGCCGAAGCGGCAGCCGCTCCCAACGATGATGAGATGGAGGACGCGGAAGATGAGAATGACTGAGATGTATGCCCGTCTTTGTGCGGCGCTGGCGGCCGTGCTCCTGTTTGCTGTGGCTTTTTCTGTTCCGGCATTTGCCACCGGCGGAGAAAATGAACCCTATTACACCGCCACACCTGCTCCCGAAACATCGGAGACTACACCTGTGCCGGAACCCACAGAGGAGCCGGTCACCGGCGGCATGGAACCGGAGGGGCAACCGTTGACCCCGGAAGGCAACGCTACATTGGTGGATGACTATTACGGGGATAAGCAGCTCATTACCGTCACCACCAAGGCTGGCAACTACTTTTATATTCTGATTGACCGGGCCAATGAAGACAAAGAAACCGCCGTCCACTTCCTCAACCAGGTGGATGAACAAGACCTGATGGCACTCATGGAGGATGGTGGAACACCCGAGACTCCCGTTGTGTGTACTTGCACGGAGAAATGTGAACCCGGAGCCGTCAACACAGCCTGTAAAGTATGTAGCCTTGACATGAATGGCTGTGCTGGGATGGAGCCGGAGCCCGAACCGGAACCGGAGGAAGAGACATCCAACGGTAGCACTGCTGTACTGATGCTCATTGTTCTTCTGGTTGCTTTGGCCGGTGCCGGTGCTTTCGTTTATATCAAGTTTATCCGTCCCAACCAGGCTCCCAAGGCCAGCAGTGATCCCGATGATTATGAGTTTCAGGACGAGGAGATCTCAGAACTATCAGAAAGTAAAGTCGAAGGGGAATAAGCAATTAATAGATTGTAATATTTTCAACTATCTACCTCATTCATGATCACAATTATACATAATACCCTTGCTTTCGATTTTTCCATAATTTTCCCAATAACTATATCTATCCTGGAGAAACTTTTTGCGTTCGTCAGATATATATTCAATGTTGGGAATGGCATCTTTAAATCCAGTTACAACAGAGAGATTATCAGCCGTCATAGGCGAGTATCTGTAAAAAGGCGGTATAGTTTTCACTTCATATACTCCATGAGACAAAGTTGTACACAATAGATCAATTGCGTTGGGATCGGGATGCAATCTATCAAATGAAATGAGTTTGACGCCTTCTGGAGCAAGATTGGCACGTTTCTGCGTTAAAAATGGATCAGACTCGAATTCGGCCCTTCTTCCATAAATAAGAGCGTACTGAGGTGAAAATTTTTTCTTTCTCATCCTTTCTGGAATTCTAAAACAGTCGTAAAATGTAAGAATGTTTACAGCATTCCCAAGAATAGACTTCCATTCTGCAATCTGGCCAAGTGCTTGACTTAGCTCAGCAGTCTGCGTACCAGTGCTTGTAAAAGTTTTTTTGTTTGGCCTTTCAATCTCAATTAATACCGGAGTAAAAGATAGACTATCCTGCGCCAGCCAAATAAAATCTGGAATACGGTCAAAAAGAGCGCCGCGGAGTTTTGGCTCGGAAATCAATGACTGTGTAAATGGATAATGCCCCGATGGAGCAGACAGTTCAAATGCGCCCGGAACAAAGGAAGGATTTTTCTCAAAAAACCTCTGGAAAACAGCCTCGTCATCTCCATGATCCCGAAGAAGTTTTTGGTATTCTATATAACTTTTATTAGAATATTCTTCCCATGATATTGGTGCGGGTGGATTTTGGGCCATTTCATACTTTTTTTCGAACACAATCACATCTCCTAATATATTTTTGTCGTAATTATAATGTTTAAGTCATTAAAAATCAATTCTTTAACAAGTGTAAGAAGGAGTTCTATTGAAACTAATCATCTGCGAAAAGCCGAGCGTAGCCAAGAGTATCGCGTCGGCCCTGGGCGTCACATCCAGGGCCGACGGCTATTTTGAGGGCGGTGGCTGGCTGATCTCCTGGTGCATCGGCCATCTGGTGGGACTGGCAGACGCAGCCGCCTACGATGAGCGATACAAAAAGTGGCGGTATGAAGACCTTCCCATACTGCCCCAACCTTTCCGCTATGTGGTGTCTGAGGGAAAGGCCGCCCAGTTCCATGTCCTGCAATCGCTGATGGAACGCCCCGATGTGACGGAACTGGTCAACGCCTGTGACGCGGGCCGCGAGGGTGAACTGATCTTCCGGCTGGTATATGAAGTAGCCGGGTGCGCCAAACCCTTTTCCCGACTCTGGATTTCTTCCATGGAGGACGCAGCAATCCGGAAAGGCTTTTCCGACTTGCGGCCCGGCACAAACTATGATGCTCTTTACCAATCGGCACTCTGCCGCCAAAAGGCTGACTGGCTGATTGGCATCAATGCAAGCCGTCTGTTTTCCGTCCTCTATCACCGCACTTTGAATGTGGGCCGGGTGCAGACGCCCACCCTGGCGATGCTGGCTGAGCGGAACAGTAAAATCACGCTTTTTCGCAAGGAGAAATATCATCATGTACGGCTGAAGCTGGGCAGCGCCGAGGCCGTCAGCGAGCGTATTGCCTCACCGGAGGAAGCGCAGGCCATCCGGGACGCCTGCGATGGACAGCGGGCCGTATGTGTATCCCTGGTTCGTGAGAAAAAGACTGAGAAGTCGCCCAAGCTGTATGACCTGACCACCTTGCAGCGGGAAGCAAACCGGATGTTCGGTTACACAGCCAAGCAAACCTTGGACTATGCCCAGTCGCTCTACGAGAAGAAACTGCTGACCTATCCCCGGACGGATAGCCGCTATCTGACCGGCGACATGGCCGAGACCACCTCTGTGGTTCTTCGTCTAGCGGCGCGGGTGCCGCCCTTCGATACCTGTGCGGAGTTTTTCCCCGATGTTGCTGTACTGGTAAATGACAAGGCGGTATCCGATCACCATGCGCTGATTCCCACACTGGAGCTGGATAAGGCGTATATATCCGCTCTTCCTGTGGGCGAGCGGAAACTTCTGCTGCTGGTCTGCTGCAAGCTGTTGTGTGCGGTAGCGGAGCCTTTCGTGTATGAGACGGTCACAGCCACTTTTGAGTGTGGAGGACACACTTTCACGGCAAAGGGAAAGCAAGTGCTTTCCCAAGGCTGGCGGACTATCCAGGAAGTGTTCCAATCTTCCCTGAAGGAAAAGACGGAAAATGAAGATGCAGAAGGCGCCCTTCCTGCCTTGACGGAGGGGCAGGTCTTTGAGTCAGTCACCGCATCGGTCACTGAACACTTCACTTCGCCGCCCAAGCCCTACACCGAGGGCACTCTGTTGTCGGCCATGGAGAGCGCAGGCAAGGAAGATATGCCGGAGGAAGCAGAGCGCAAAGGACTGGGCACCCCGGCGACTCGTGCGGCCATCATTGAGAAGTTGGTATCCGGCGGGTTTGTGGAGCGCAAGGGCAAGAACCTTATCCCCACAAAGGCAGGCGTCAATCTGGTTACCGTGCTGCCGGAGTTACTGACATCTCCCAAGCTGACAGCGGATTGGGAGCACCAGTTGAACGAGATGGCGAAGGGCCAGACATCGCCGGGTGATTTCATGACGGGGATCGAAGCAATGGCAACAGAGCTGGTGCGAAACTACTCCAATATTTCCGAGGATGGACAAAAGCTGTTCCAACCGGAGCGCAAAACGATTGGGATTTGTCCCCGCTGCGGCAATCCGGTCTATGAGGGCAAAAAGAACTATGCCTGTTCCGACCGGGCCTGTCAGTTTGTCATGTGGAAGAACGACCGATTTTTCGAACAGCGCGGCAAATCCTTTAGCGCTAAAATTGCTGCCGCTTTGCTGAAAGATGGCAAGGTGAAGGTCAAAGGGCTGCGCTCCCTACGAACCGGTAAAAGCTATGACGGGACAATTGTCCTAGCCGACACCGGCGGCAAGTATGTGAATTACCGCATCGAAAAGTAAATTCTGTCCGGTTTTCTTTTCATATGTCTATCTTGGAAAGGAGATGGCATGAGCAACTCTAACACTGACTTTATGCGGCACATGATTCCCTCTGGCAGTGACGCAAGCGAACTGAACGCGGCAGCCAAGGCACTGGCAAGGCTGTCTCCGACGGAACGCGATCTGCTGGCCGCAGTCCAGGAGTCACCGCATCGACTGACCACCTTGGAACAGTTCCGTGAGTTTCCCGCCAACACAGGATATTTTGTTCTGGAGCCCAACATCAGTAAGGTGGAAGATGTGGGCTGGCGGTATCTGGCACAGCATTTGGATGTTCTTTTGCCTCCGAAGCTGTTGGATGCTATTGACCCTGTTCCTTTCGGGGAATTTGCCATGCAGGAAGAACAGGGCTGCTTTACAAGGCACGGCTATCTTGCCCTTTCCGGCAACGAGTGGGTACATGAACGCCCCAGAGAAATGCAGGCCGAGAAAAAGCTTTCTATCAAGGAGCAGCTGGAGCAGAGCCGGAAAGCGTCTTCACTTTCGAACAAGGTACAACCCTATCAGAAAAAGTCCACACCGGAACTGTAAGGAGGTGTTACCATGCCCTACTATGATTACAACAAAGATTATCCCTTTGCCGCGTTCATCACCAATCTGGGCAAGTACAATGAAGGCGCCCTTGTGGGAGAGTGGGTGAAGTTTCCCACCACCTCGGAAGAAATGCAGAAAGTATTTAAGCGCATCGGAATCGGCGAAAAGGATGACTTCGGGCAGCCCTATGAGGAATGGTTCATCACGGACTATGACTGCTATGTGAACGGCCTCTATGATCTGCTGGGCGAATACGCCAATCTGGATGAGCTGAACTATCTAGCCTCCAAGCTGGATGACATGAGCCAGGATGAGTATGAGCGGTTCCAGGCTGCCCTGGAAATTGGTGAACATACCGGCAGCATTGAAGAACTGATCAACCTGACGATGAATCTGGATTGCTATGACTTTTACCCTGACGTTCACGACCACGACGATCTGGGCCGGTATTACGTCGAGGAACTGGATGCCCTGCAGGTGCCGGAACATCTGCGCAACTACATCGACTATGAAGCCTATGGCCGGGACATCGCTCTGGAGGAAGGCGGTGAGTTTACCGATCTTGGCTATGTGCGGGACACCGGTGACAGCTTTGATATCTATTATGACGGAGAGCGCGGCAGTATCCCGGACGAGTGCCGGGTCATGACCTTCCAGGATGATATTCCCGAAGAAGAAATTGAAGAGTGGGCTGCGGATATCGCCTACGATGCAGATGCACTCTTCCGGCAGCGTGATCCGCAGTATGCCACTGAACATCCGGATGTACAAGCAGCACGGGAAGAACTCTCTGAGAATCTGATGGCCGGCCGTATCTCCGCGTTGTCTGATAAACTGGCTGCATTTGGTCAGACGCCGGAGGACCTTCTGCCTTCGGAGATTGAGAAGTTCAAGGATGCCATCGGCTATGATGAATGTCTGGATGTAGATTCTGCGACGATCCGGGAAGCCATTGAAAATCCTGACCAATCCCATGTGGACGAGATGCTGGATTTTGCAAAGCAGGCCAGTCGGGAGTATGAAGCGGGGTTATACGGGCAGCAAGCGGCGCCCACCCCGGATGATCGGGATACCGGCGAAACGGTACAAACTCCCAGGGGCACCTTCCATGTGACAGATATGAATCGGGAACAGATGGAGGCAGCCGGATACGGTTTCCACCACGAATCCGAGGATGGGAAGTATCTCATCATGGCCAACGGGAGCCGTGCCTTTGCCATCCCCAGTGGGGACGCCCACGAACATACTGCGCCGGAGAAATTAACTGTTCTGGTAGTGGAACCCATGAAGGAACCCTATGTGAAGGAAATTGCTCTTGGGCTTCACTCTCTGCAAGCGGAGGTGGGCGGCGATATTGCCGCCTCTTATCCCTTTGCCGATCCGGTAGGACTGGTGTTGAACGACGAAGGCAAACTTATTGGCCTGGAGCTGAACCGTTCTCTCCGGGACGAGCATGGGGAGATTTATGACATTGTGGTTGGCACCTTCTTGGTGGTGGGTCTGGGAGAAGAGAATTTCACATCGCTGCCTCCGGAAATGATTCAAAAGTACACTGAGCAATTCAAAAAGCCGGAACTGTTTGCCAACATCAACGGCCAGCTTGTATCCATCCCTGTGGAGCCGGAAAATCCGCTGCGCGCCGCCGAGATGACACTGGAAGATGACTATGGGATGATCGACGGAGTCATCAACAACGGTCGTCGTGGCGAGGAAGTGGAAAAAGCCAAAGATGCGGCACGTAAAAACAAGTCTGAGAAAAAGCCGTCCGTCAAGGAGCGGCTGGAGGATGCAAAACGAGAGTGTGCAGAACGAAAAGTACCGGACAAACCCGCCCAACAGAAGAAGCCTCCAGAGGTGGGTGACTTATGAGCCGGAGCAAGAAATGGAGACTGGAGTGGTCGCTCTTTCTGAGCGAAAAAGGCCGCCGCAAGTACAATAAAGTTTGTAAACTATGTGTGCGTGATTGTAAGCAGAGTTTCCGAGTTACTATTATGACTTGCCCAAAGTATAAATCTGCATGGACAAACAAATGTAGTGTCAAGGTTTGATATAGAATATAGATAATCCTATGGTTAGTCGTCGGCCCTTTTAATTTGTTTTATAAATGCAAATGATAGATTAACGCATATTAATATCGTTATTTAGATAAAAAGGGAGTACGCCTTCTGTTCAGTGAACGCGTACTCCCTTTTTATTTATTGATCTCCTTGAGTCTCATAGAAATACTCATATAGTAAATCTTTGTGTTTGAAATAAGTTTCTAATACATAGTATAAAAAAAGTTCACTTACAGTGTCTGATTCACTACCATTTTCATGAACATCGCATCTGTAATCTAAAGGAATCTTTGCATTATCGATCTTAAAAGATTTCATACGTGTATGTGCAGTACCTTTTTGTTTCGCATGGGACATCCTCCTACCGTACTCTTCAATAGTGTAATAGATATATTCATGGTCTAAATGGGTAATGTATACATCGTCACCACATTTTTCATATTGTAAATGGATAACTTGAGTCACAATCATGTCATTATATATGTTGAAATCCTCACACAGTTCTTCAAAGGTCATATCATTTTGATCTACAATAACCCATAGACAATTTTCTGCCAATGTCTCTGAGCAAAGTTTACTGACAGAACACTTTCCAAATCCAGTCATGTTAAATTTCTTTCCAAAGGCAAAGGCTTCGCTTATAGCTTCATCAGATATTTTCCCTTGGCAGCCCGGATCGTTCAAGAGTCTCAATGACAAACTTCCAATTTTCCCGTCATCAAGCATCGAAGACATAATTTCCAATAGATCCTGCGAAACATTTTTGACAAAAAATGTTCGGTCTAAAGCAGAATCATAAATGCGAGGTGGATTTAGGGGCATAATTTCTCGATCTTGGTTAATAGGTACAATTCCATACTTGGAAAATTGGCTCTGCCTATCAAACACACTAGCATATACTTTTTTTAAATATTTTATATCTGTATTGTAGGGATTATTCTGCATATTTTGAACATTTTGGAACGCATAATGTAAAAACAATAAGACCTTTTTTTCTGAGTTAGTCAATTTCGTACTTTCTCTTTCTAACCACCCATAATTGTCCTTAATCCACAAATCAATCGGGAGTTGCCGCAATTGTTTGAGCATATCCTTATAGTGCTCTACATTTTGTTTTTCTAATAGATCTGTAGTTCTGACTGAAGTCCAATACCCTAAATACTTTAATGTCTCCTGCTTTAATGCATCATCTTCAACTCCGCACTCTAGCGTCTGTAATGTTAGTGGATCACCCTCTCTAAAGCATCCAAAAACAATGCCATTAATATATTTATCGACTCTCTCTATTGGCCATTTATCATCATCTTTTTCCCAATGCCAATTCCAATCATGTTGTAAGTCCATATATTTTTCTAACAAAGACTGTATATCCGTATATGATTTTATCATTTGTCTTTGATCTCCATTCTGTTTGGCATACTTTTTAATATCTTATTGCTTATCAAACTATTACGTTTTTAATTTCAATGAAATATTTAAAACACTTATAAACATTTCTTCGCTTATCTAATTCAATAAATTCAATACGAATGGATCAGAGTCGCCTCTCTTTTACAGGAAACGGGAATGCCACCTTCAAGTCAACAGAAAGTAGCATTCCCGCTTATTTATTATTATGTTTAATCTTCCTCTAACAATTTAGCAGGCGGAATGTTTAGAACCTGGGCAATCTTAAAAAGTGTTTCAAGAGATACTCCTCGAACTGTGCCGGTGCCTTCCACCTGGCCGACAAAGTTTACACTCTTGCCGATCCGCTCCGCGAGGACTTCCTGAGTCAATCCCGCTTTCTTTCGGTAATATGCAATCTTTAAGCCCAAAGTGATATAACGCTCTGTAAACTCTGTCTGCATAATATCTCCTCCCGGATATTATGCTACCAACAAACCGCAGAAATTATAATTGAATACAAGTATATAATTATTTACTTTAAGTAAGTAAATATATATAATGAGAAAAAGATTGTTTACTTTTACGATAATGCCTTGGGGTTTGGCAGAATGATGATGGATATCTATACCGTAAGCTTTTTTGGCCATCGAGTTATACATGACTTTTCCACGACCGAGCGACAGGCCGAATTGTTAATTCACAATTTGCTTTTAGAAAAAGAATACATCGAATTTATGGTAGGACGCGACGGAGATTTTGACCAGATGATATCCTCTATAGTCAGGCGGCTCAAACGCCTTGTTCGGGACGATAACAGTTCTTTGACCTGGGTACTTCCATATCCTACAGCAAATCTCCGCGACAATCAGGAAAGCTTTGAAGAATACTACGATGCAATAGAGATCTGTGATACAGCCGCCAGAAGTCATCCCAAAAGCGCATTTCAGGTTCGGAATCGTTGGATCGTTGATCACAGCGATATGGTAGTCTTTTATGTAGATCACAAAGGCGGTGGGGCGTATCAAACCTTGCGTTACGCCCAAAAGAAGAACAAGTTCTATATAAATCTTGCATCCCATGTAGAGTCCTAAGGGAAAATTTGTTTTCTGCCGGCACTATCGCTTCCTCCATTCGCAAAGCGCGAACATAAGATTCTAATTGCCTTGGCGTTTCAAACGGGAGTAACATTCGTTTTTGCATAGATAGTATGGCTTTGGGCAGGCATTTGTGATATACTGCCCCCATAAAAGCAATCGATCAGAATTTTTAGAGGACACGATTATGGATAAAGTAGTTGTTTATATACATGGGAAAGGCGGCAACGCAGAAGAAGCAGAGCATTACAAAACACTTTTCCGCAATTGTGACGTGGTAGGTTTGGATTATACCACGCAATTTCCATGGGAAGCTAAAGAGGAATTTCCGTTGCTGTTTGACCAGATTTGCAAAGGCTACCAATCCGTCCAAATTATCGCTAACAGCATCGGTGCCTATTTTGCCATGAGCGCCTTGTCGGTTTATCAAATAGAAAAAGCATACTTTATTTCTCCTGTGGTGAACATGGAGAAATTGATCTCGGATATGATGACCTGGGCAAACATTACAGAGGATGAACTCCACGAGAAGAAAGAAATACAAACACCTTTCGGCGAAACGCTTTCTTGGAAGTATCTCTGCTATGCAAGAGAGAACCCGATCTCCTGGAACATTCCGACAAACATTTTATATGGGGAGAACGACAACCTGACTTCCTATGCAATAATAGCTGAATTTGCAAAACGATGGAATGCTACGCTTACTGTGATGAAAAATGGAGAGCATTGGTTCCACACCGAGAATCAAATGAAGTTTCTGGATGATTGGATTCGTCGATTTTCGGTATAACATCCCAAAACTGGTCAAATGATGCGCGGAGACTATTGTCTAACCGCACCAGTATGCTCCTTTCCCAGAAAAGGCAGGCATTAGGGGGGCTAAAACGGACACAAAATCGTCTGTAGTGGTTTTTTCATGCCTAGGTAATATCCTTTTTCATGTGGGATGACAGGACGTTCCTAGATAGAAAAAACGCCTATATTTCACCCTTTCACAAACAAAACTGAAATGCCACCATCGGATTTATGTCCGATGGTGGCATTTTTTCATATCCTTATGAAATTTCTATCTCAGGGAAAATGGAGCTTTCCATCTTCAAAATGTCATCCACAGGGATAATGGTTCCATCTTGAAGCAAAATCTCTCGCTCATAGAGTTTGATTTTTCGGACAACTCCGGTTACGGTCAGGTAGGCGCCTCCGTCTTTCTGGGCATCCGGTTTAAAATAGGTGAACTGCACTTCCGGTTGCTCACACAGGTGTTCCTGTAGAATGTTGAACCGTTCATTCAACTCTTGTAAGGCTTCTTCATCCAACTCAATCTTCTGCTCGGTCAGCCGTCCGGTTTCCTGGATGGCATCATCATATCCGGTCAGAGCCGCAAAGGGAGAAAACTGCGCTGCACGATCTGACATCGGCATTTGCGGTCGCTTGGACGATACATGGTGCGGCAGATGGATAATATCGTCATACTCCGTTGTCATGCCTTATGACCTCCGATTTGTTCGTTCCGATCACGGGCGGTGGCTCCTTCCCCCAAGTTCATACCCTTGAGAATCGCATTCTTTCCAAACTTTTTCTTGATGGCCAACATGGTCTCCTGACGTTTACGTTCACGAGCGAGCTCGGCATCCTTTTTCTCTTGTTCCGCTTGTTTTGCTGCGTAATCCGTAAAGAAATCCAACTGCTCAACCGCATCCTCTGCCTGAGGGACTTTATCCTCCGGAATCACATGAGCCGCCACAACATTCAGCCGCCTGACCAGCAGCTTTTTATCTGCAATTCGGTCAAACAGTTCTCCGGTAGCCTTCACAATTTCTTTGGAGGAAGATGTGTAGAGTTCAAGATTCTGCGTTCCATGCGCGTGCACTGGAACATCTCTTCCATAATGGTCCTTTGTTATAGCGCCGCGGTACTGGCTTTTCTGCTCCTGCGTTGCAAGGTTTGCTCTATCGTACCCAATGGTTACCACAATTTGATTGGTCATCAGCCGTTTGCTGACCAGATCCAGTGAGAGTTGGTCAGCCATCTCCCGCAGCACAAGGCGCGCTTTTTCTGCCGTGTATGGCTGGTGGAGAACCTGTCCAGAGCCAAGGCTGTTATTTTCAGGCCGATATGCTTTTATCGCCGCAATCGTACATGGTTCCCAACCCCATGCGTGGTCGATCAGCAATTCCGCATTCTTGCCGAACATCTTATAGAGCAAATCTTCATTGTTGACGGAACACCGGGCCACATCGCCCATGGTAAATATCCCATGAGACTCCAGCTTTTTTTCATAACCTCTGCCAACACGCCAGAAATCCGTCAACGGCTGATGTGACCACAGTTTGCGGCGAAATCCCATCTCATCCAGTTCTGCAATCCGCACACCATTTTTGTCGGCCGGGATATGTTTGGCCACGATGTCCATGGCAACTTTGCAAAGAAACAAATTAGTGCCAATTCCAGCTGTTGCTGTGATCCCGGTAGTTTCCAAAACATCCAGAATCATTTTCATGGCCAGTTCCCGTGCGGACAGTTGGTAGGTGGCAAGATAGTCCGTCACATCCATAAACACTTCATCGATGGAGTAGACGACGATGTCCTCTGGAGCGATGTACTTGAGGTAAATCTCATAGATGCGCGTACTGTACTGCATATAGTACGCCATGCGCGGCGGTGCAATCAGATAATCAATTGCCAATGCCGGATTTGAATTAAGCTCTGACAAAAAGCAGGATTGGCCAGCCAGCCTATGTCCCGGTGCGCTGTACATACGCCCCATATTGGCTTCTTTAACCTGCTGGACCACCTCAAACAAGCGTGGACGGCCAGGGATACCATAACTTTTCAAGGAAGGACTTACTGCCAGACAGATAGTTTTGTCTGTGCGGCTCTCGTCGGCAACCACAAGGTTGGTATCCAGGGGATCCAGGCCGCGCTCCCGGCACTCTACCGATGCATAAAAGCTTTTGAGGTCAATCGCTACATAGGTACGCTGCTTCACGACACTTGTCTCCTTGCTTTGCCATTGCAGTCGGTTCATCCTTCCGGCTTTACATTCTTGAAAAAGTCTGCATGGGGTATGTACGGCAAATGGTAGTTGCGCCCCATGCGGTTCATCTCATTCAGTTTGATGAGCATCAGGTTGATGTTTGTATTCATGGCCGATGCCAGCTGGGCCACATCATATCCTTGCTGCAAATACGAGTTCAGTTCATCATCGTCAATCAGTAAATGCGCAGCAAAGGCGTTTGCCTCATATTCCATGGCCGTGCGCATATCAAAGAGGACAAACTCCGACAGGACACTTTTCCCTTTGGCTTTTTCTCTGTGTAAAGTGTCGTGTCCTATTTCGTGGGCACATACCATCTGCATAAGAATATCGTCCATATTTGCATTCAGCAGAATATGTCGTTCCTTCTGCTGATAGGTGTACATTCCCAGCAGATTTTTAAAATCACTTTCAAAATGAAGATAGATGCCCAACTCACGGGCAATCTGCAAAGAATCCCGCGTTCCGCAGCGATGGAGAATCTTATTTGCCTTGTGATAAATTTCTTCCGACTGAATCGTCAACTGTTTTTCCTCCTTCCTACCACAGATTTCGCGGCTGCAAGCCTTTTCTCGTGCAGGCCGTTTTACTGTTCGGAAGAATCCTGCTCCTTTTGATTGGCTTTTGCTGCATATTTTTTGGCATTTCTCGCTTTAGACTCCCAGTAGATATCCTGCAAAGCCTTCATGACGGCATCCTTATCCTGCTCAGACAGCGTGCCACCGGCAAACAGTCCGGACATACCATCTATTAGGTCCTGCGCTTGTTTCATGCCTCGCGCGCCATACTGTTCAGAAGCATGGAGAACAAAGGAATCATCTTCTGTCAGCAGATAGTTGATATCTACCCCAAAATAATCGGCGATCTTGCGGTACGCCTCCCGGGTGCGGGGATGAGAAATACCATTTTCATAGCGCGTAATCATGCGGGCATTGATATCCAGAGCCGCTGCTACATCTTTCTGCGTCAGGCCCTTTTCTTCTCTCAGGGCTTTGAATTTCTCACCGAATGTCATATTTGATCATCACTCCTGTTTTGTAAGAAGCAGACATTGAATTGCTATTTTTGGTTGACAGTGGCAATTCATTTGCGTACAATATAGATAGACATTTAACTGCTACCATTCTACCTTGAATTGCCATTCGTGTCAAGTTGAAGGATTGCCTGGTGCGCAAAGGAGCGTGATTTTCTATGGCAGAGCAATGCCGGAAAGCATATGTATCGGTGAACCTCGACGTGGATGAAGATGGTGTCATTTATCCTCGCTACATCCGCTGGTCGAATGGGAAACTATTTCAAATCGATCAGCTACTCTATAAATGCCGTGCTGCTTCCTCAAAAGTGTCTGGTGGCGGTATCCGCTACACGGTCATGATTCAGGGGCGACAGACTTACCTGTACCACGAAGGGAACAAGTGGTTTGTGGAAGCTAGGATGTAAATAAAAGATGCAGGCTGAAAGTGATCCTCAGCCTGCATCTTTTATTTAATTTTTCGATTATTCCTTTATTTCTAAAAGGGATCCAATTTCACTATGAATATACATTAAGTGCAGCTTGGAAAATAGGATCAAAACAATTTTCACCATAATTAAAGTAGCGCACAGATTTGCCTTACTTTTGGCATTAGCAATTGAATCTATATTTGCCTGTTGTTTCTTTTGACAAAAAATATTATAGCGTATATAATTAAAATAGTCATTTTGTTGGAGGTGGCAATATGCCTAGAGATTATGTTCCTTTAAACATTGGCATTGATTTTGGTAGTAACTATCTGACAAATGAAGTAGCCTACTTTTTAGGTGGAATTTTGGCTGCGGATGAACGCACAACTAGAAACGAACAGACTTTTTGGATCGCACCGTTTCGTTCAAACCCAAAATACGCAACCCCAACACAAATCGAAAAGCATTATAATTATGTTCAGAATATAAATAGGGATCTTCATGGTTATGTTTATATGAGAGACACCATAAAAAGTGCCGGGCTAGACTCAGGTAAATTTTATCGGTTGCAAGGATTTGGTGCATTTTTTTGCAGTCAGAATTGTGACAATCTTGAGCAAAAAATTCCGGAGATCAGCCAAGCACTTGAAGAGGCTTCTCCTGAGGTGAAACGTTGTTTTATAGTTGGTGCATTTGATGGTCGTGGGGCAATTGATTTGAACAGAGGAAATAACAAGATACGTTATCTTGCTTTGGATTGCCCAAATAATTCAACCGGATCTTTCCTGAAAGATCTATTAATACAAGAGGGTTTTACTGTAAATTATAACCTTGCTAGAGATCGTTTAGAGGGTGGCCAACCGAGAAAGCCACAACTGCGTATTAAAAACTGGGACTATTTCCTGGAATCATATGGAATAATTTCAGAAAAGAAATATGAAGTGATGTACTCATCGTATATGACAACATATGGCGGTGGTACTATCAAAAATGAGTTTGAAATTTTAAGCGGATTAAAAACGATAAAACGATAAGGAATGATATTATGGCAGAAAACATTATTTTCTATGGCCCTCCCGGTACAGGAAAAACCTTTTTTATGCAGAAAATGATGAGCGATTACATTGACTATAACATCGAAGACGATACGATCCGCCAAACCTATATGCATCATTCGGAAAAATGGCTGTTAGTTGCTTTGATATTGCTCCAAAGCAATCGCTTAATGGATTCAGCAGAAATTTCCCAAAAAGTTGCATCGCTTAATCTCGGCCTAACCGATTTTACACCATCAGATACCTTAGAGACACATTCGGTGGGGCATAAAGGTCTAATTGAGCGTCAAGTCCCACAAATTTTTTCTCATAGAGAAGGAAAATGGTTTGTTGATAAAATCGCCTTATTTTCTTTTGAACCCGATTTCATAAAGAAGTATATGTCCGAGTCTGCTATAAACAAACGCTTTGAGTTTGTAACATTTCACCAATCTTTTTCATATGAGGATTTTGTAGAAGGCATTCGTCCAACATATGACGTCCAAACGCATACACTCGACTACTCACCTAAAGACGGCGTATTTAAACGAATTTGCAATGTGGCCGCTGCTCATCCAGAAAATTTGTACGCTATTTTTATTGATGAAATCAATCGTGGCAACATCGCAGAAATCTTCGGCGAACTCATTAGCTTGATTGAACCAGACAAACGAAAAGGTGAGCCAACTGAGTTGGAAACGACTTTACCTTATTCAAAGAAGATTTTTTCGGTTCCAAACAATCTTAATATATACGGGACAATGAACTCTGCTGATAAATCTATTGCGGCGATGGATATTGCTTTAAGAAGAAGATTCCAGTTCAGGCCCTTCCCATCGAATTCACATATTTTAGTTGATGTTCTTGCACAACATGGTATCAATGCGAATAACATTGATGGTGTTGATTTGGCTTGTTTATTCGATACAGTCAATAAGCGCATAGAATTGCTTCTTGATGCAAACCATATGTTGGGTCATGCCTATTTCATGAATGTTCGGAACGTGCAAGATATTGCAAATGTAATAACCTATAAAGTAGTTCCGCTCCTTGAAGAGTATTTCTTTGATGATCTCCAAAAGATTCAGCTCATTTTTAACTCTTTGAATATGGACGGGGAGCTCAAAAAGAATGCGGTATATTGCCATTCAGAACTCTCTCCAGATGATTTGTTTCCGTATATAGGTGAGTACAATATCGAACCCGTCAAGCATTTCTTTGTAAATCCAACCTTGACTGCAGAATCACTTGTACAAATCTATCAAAATTAAATTGCTATGAAAATTACCATCTTTGAATATGAAAGACTTTCAATAAAGCAACATAGAAACGATCAATTGCATCATATAACCTCTGAGGACGCCACACAATTACAAAATATTTTTGTGCATGACGTTCCGGTGTTTATCAGGAGAAACAATTACGTTGCTGCGCAACAATGGGTTGGAATTGTCAATCTTCCAGGGCTTACTATCGAAATTTTACCCAAAATTTCATTTTGTGAGAGCGCCTTTCAAAATCGAAAAATTCTAGTCAATATGCTCTGCACAGTCGATCATATTACATTATCTCTTCCGCAGAGAGCTTCTGTCTCAATAGAGTCTTACGGATTTCGGGATTTAATGATTTACAATTATATTGTTTTAATAGAACAATATGTAAAAGAATCATTGATTATGGATTACGTAAAGATAACTAAAACCCAATCTCTCCTGCGCGGAAAAATCGATTTTAGGGACCAATTTAACAGAGCAGAAGAATTCCCCACAAAGTTTAAGTGTACTTATTCGAAGTATCTGAAAGACAATAAAATAAACCAATTGCTTCTATGTGCACTAAATCAAATGTTCAACGACACTGACAATTCCCAGCTCCGTAATAAAATAAAAAAGTTGCTGCTTGAGTTTTCCGATATCCAAAATATTTCAAGAAACGGTGTTCTAAAGGAAAATATTACCTTCAATTCTGTAAACGCAAGAATACAATCTCCCGTATGTTTTGCAAGGCTTTATCTAAAAAATTTGTCTACCAGCCTTAATGCAGGAGCCCAAGATGTGCAATTTATGTTGTTTGACATGAATAAACTCTATGAGCAGTATATTTATTGCTGCTATCGTAAAATTTATGGGAATCAAGTCAAATATCAATATGCCCAAAAATATCTTCTAAAAAGCACATCTGGCAAAAAATATGTTCTTTTACGGCCCGATATTATTTTGAAAAGAAATAATGCAATTACGATACTGGATGCCAAATGGAAACAGCTTCATGGCTTTGCAAAAGAGTCGGATATCTACCAAATGAACGCATATGGAACAGCGTTTGATCATACACAAGCTGTATATTTGCTATATCCCCATGCCGCTGATTCACTTAACTATGTTGGAGACTATTCATTTGAATTAGCAAATGGAATACACCAAATTCTCCGCATTAGATTGATTGATCTCTCGCTGTCATTAAAATGGCAACCATTTAGAGCTCATCTTATATCCGTGCTGAAGTAAAAAAGCCAGCCGCATTCTTGTGCGGCTGGCTTTTTTATTTCATATCTTGTTTAATATGCTTTGCAATCGCCTTTGCCAGTAATGGTGGAACAGCATTCCCAACTTGCTTCATTTGTGAAGTTTTGCTGCCATAAAAAATAAATGTATCTGGGAAAGACTGAATTCGTGCTGCTTCGCGCACGGTGATAGCTCGATCTAAAAATGGGTGTGTAAAACGGCCAGACGATGGTGTATCGAAGCGTGTGGTTATAGTAACTGAAATATCATCCGCATCCATGCGTGTCCATGTCCCACTATATATAGATTTTGTCAACTGTTCTTTTGGTAAATATTCCTTTCCGCCTTTTGGGGGAATAAGTTTCAAGCGCTCCAACGCTATTTTTGAGTGGTTGGTTGCAACATGGTTATATAATAGGCTCGAATTCTTTCGTAAATTCTCTTGGTATGCACTTTGTGGACCGAACCGATAACGCTGAACTTCTTCTCCTTCTCCAGAATTCAAGTAATTCAAATCGCTGATTGCATCCCAAATTGTGACTCGCATTTCTAATGGCTTCGGGAATCCAATAGACTTTCCATGCAGTTTTCCTATCACAACTGCTCTATTTCGATTCTGTGGTACACCATAATCAGCAGCACACAAGACTTTCGCATCAACACCGTATCCAAGCGATTCAAATAGTTCAAATACCTCTTTTTTGAAATAGCCGTGCTCGGTCGTTAGAAGGTTCGGAACATTTTCCATAACAAAATATCGAGGGCGAACAGTTTTTACCACATCTACGTAATACTTAAATAAAAAATTTCTGGGATCATTAATTGTTTTTCGCTGCCCCTTTTGGGAAAAACCTTGACACGGAGGCCCTCCTACCACAACGTCAATCTTCCCTACATACTTTCCAAATGTTTCATCAATAGGAAGCTTTGTAATATCTTCAACTATCATGTTAGGAGCTGTCCGATTTTTTATATACGCATTAGCAATCGATGCATCATATTCATTCGCAACAACCACGTCAAAGCCTTCCATTTCAAAACCAAGAGAAAGCCCGCCAACACCAGCAAACAAATCAATAATTTTATAACTCATCTTTTGGCTCTCCATGTAATGAAAGTCGTAAACTACTTATTTTAAAATAGTCAGTATCGATTTCACAACCGATAAAATTCCGGTTCAAGGCAAGGGCTGCTTCTCCAGAGCTTCCGCTTCCCATAAACGGGTCCATGACAATATCATTTTCGTTTGAAAGAAGACGAACAAATTGCGACATCAAGGATAATGGCTTCTGCGTGGGATGCTTTCCAAACTTTCTTTCACCCGCAGGAGTAACAGATGTTTCGAAAAAGTCGTGAATTGCTTTTCCATCGTTATTGAAGGTGCCGGTATGCTTTTTATATACAAAATACAGCCATGCTTCTGTCGAATTAATGAAATGCAAATTCATATTTCGAGGCATTGGATTTAGTTTGTGCCAGATCCCTGTGGTTTTATAGTAAAACCCATGTTTTTCTGCAAGCTTTATTATAGTTTCGATTTTAATGAGCGACATAAACATAATCATAGAACCACCAACTTTGGTTGTTCTAGCGGCTTCAAAAAAGAAGTCATCCATCGATTGAATCCATTCGTCAAATTCAAGATTGTCCCACCCAGCACTTCCAAAGAAGTTACTTCGCATCTGTTTAAGATTTGTTTCTCGATTTTTCATGAATATGCCAAGATTGTAAGGGGGATCTGTCAAAATCAGGTCAACCGAGCCAGTTTTCACTTTTTTCATAGCATCAATACAATCCCTGTTTTGGATGTTATACCAACTCATTGTTTATCCCTCCCCATCTTCAACAATTTCCATGATATCAGATATATCACACTGAAGAGCAAGACAGATTTTGTCCAGCGTATCCGTTCGCACGGTTTCGTCTTTTGCCAACTTTGTAATAGAAGTTGAACTTATATCAGCAATATTCTGAAGATCTTTCTTTTTGAGATTCCGCTTTTTAAGCAAAAGCCAAAGTTTCTTATACCTAATAGCCACTGCTGTCCTCCAGTTTGGTTTATTTAGGCTTAAAATTTTAACCTTTTGTGGTAAAGACATACTTTTATATGATATCACGATATTCTCTCTAAATCAAGCGAACGCTTGATTTGGAAAATTGTTTTACAACAATACCTATCAGTCAATTTTTCGCTATACAATGCCGCTTAGTATCCTCAAAGTATTTAAACAGATTTTCCAGAGACGGCCAGAGACGGTATGATGATTTTCTGTAACGAGGAAGATTGTGTTCATATGGCTACTATTGTACTACCTAAAAGCCTTGAATGCCATGCAAGCATATTGGAAGCAGTCCTGCGATGACCATAGGAAGAACTGTCTTACGGAAAAACTCTTTGATGACAGCAGCTCTTGTCATGGTGACACCTCCATTCACGTTTCCATTATACCGAGAAAAAATGACGGCGCCTAGTCGTATTTCAAAAGACTGGCGAAGCACACAAACTGCATCATTCCAGTTCGTTCTTTTGCTGTTTTTCCGGTTCGGCTGGCAGGTCTTTGTCCAGCAGATCTTCCACGTTTTTGCGCAGGGTATCATATACCTTTTCTTCCTGTTGTGCCTTCTTATGCTCAGCGCGCAGGGCATTTCGTCTTGCGGTGAGTTCGTCCAGCTCCGCATGGAGTCGCTTGGTTGCCGGAACTGGAACCGCGTCCAGACGTTTCAGCTCTCTGGCTGCCGCTTCAAACAGAATGATTTCACTCTCATGTCCACGAAGGAATTTTTCCTTATCTCTGGATTGCCGGTACTGGTCATATACCGGGCGGAGCTGCCGGTAAGTGGCCGCATATTTGGCGGTAAGTGTCAAGCGCTCCATCGCTGCGTCGGTAGCCCGGATATCTGCTTTGATTCTGGCAGAAGCGGCTGTCGCCGCGTCACACCGCTCAATCAATTCTTCATAGCTGCCGATGCCATGCTCCGTCAGGAAGTTTAGTGTCTCCGCAGAGCGTTTGAGATTCTCAACAGACACCCAATGCCTGTATCCGGCGCTCTGCTGGGCTTTCACATTGTTCTGAATATCAATGAGCCGGTTGGGTCTTCCGGGGCGCTGTACGGCCTTTCTGGGGCCGTGAGGCTTGCGGGAGATACGGGTAGCTAAAGCATCCTCGGCATAGTCTGCGCCCAGCGTTTTTAGGCGGGTAAACCGTGTCTGCTCCGGCACCCTGACCGATATGTATTTGCCGCGTTTCAGCTCATATCCTTCCCGCTGGAGCCGCCGGAGCAAGTCCTCCAGGTCAACACTGGTGGGAAGGAGTCTGTCGATGGCGGCCCGTAGTTTTGCTTTATAGCTGGTGCCGTTCTTCGCCGCCTGATGTTCGATGTAACTTTTTCCTTTGTCTCTTCCGGGAACAACAACGGAAAGCCCATGCTCCTTGCAGAGCTGGTCACTGGCACGGCGGATCTCATGGTAGCTGCGCTTATTAGAGTGGTAGTGTTTGTGATCAATAAAGCTGACTGCATTGAAAATCAGATGATTGTGGATATGCCCCTTGTCGATGTGGGTGGCAAGTACATACTCGTACTTGCCGCCCAGTATTTTTTGCGCAAGCTGTACACCGATTTCATGGGCTTCTTCGGCGGAAACTTCTCCCGGTTCAAACGCCTGAATCAGATGGCGGCCCAGATTGGTGCCCTTCTCGATGGATTGGCGCCGCGTCCAGGAGAATTCAATGTCCGCTGTCTCCGCCGCACAGCCAAAGGAAGACACCAGCAGCTTTCCATCCGTCTTTTCGGGATTGCAGATATAGTCAATGGCCGCTTTTAGCGTTGACTTAATAGGATGCGTCTTTGTAATTGCCATATCTGTTCCATCCTTTCACGGATTTCCTCTATGTCCGCCTGATAGGTAGGGCCTCCTGCATTGATCCGCTTGGCAATCTGATTGATGTTCCGTCCAATGGCCGACAGGGCTTTTGTCATCTCTTTGATGTCTGTGGTATCCACCTGGATGACATAACCGTCGATAGCCATTTTTCTGAGATACGCACCGTACCGCCGGGTAGGAACCAGCTGCATCTTCCTGTCGATCAGCTGCTTTTCCTCCTCCGTGACCCAGAACTTCATCTGAATCTCTCGCTTTCGCTTTACCATACGCAAAATCCTCCGACTTGTAAGGGTCTGGGACGATCTCAGCAAGCATTTTGGGTTTTAGGGATACGGGTCCCCTAAAAGCCCCAAAAATCGCCAGTGGGTACTCACTGGCTGTGCTTGCTCTATTTCGTCCCTTTCATATATACAATGCGTGTGCCTTCCCGTTTTACCCACAAAAGATAAAGTCAAAGTGATAATATCATTATATTTTCAAAGATGTTTTCGCATGGACATTTTCAGCGATAAATCGACTCGTATGATAGCTTACAATATGCGTAACAGAACAACATTTATCTAAATTCTAATCGCTATTTGTGCGCGATTCCCCAAAGATAACGACGTTCTTTTAGCCGCTCCGTGGTTCTTTCTTACAACTTGTCGTTATTGACCATTGCGCCACAATAGTGATGGACCTCTTTCAGAGGATTTTCATTGTTATGAGCGTCCGACTGGTCAATGACTGGTCGGGCGCTTTTGCTGTTTTTTGCTTCTCCGATAAATTATTTTTAAAAATATTTCAAAAAGAACGTATTTAGCGGGCAAAAAATGGTGTCTCAGGATTTATATTAGTAAAAGATGTTTAAACCGAATATATCAGCTACGCCTTACAAGAAAGAAGGTGAAAATGAAGCAAATCACTTGCATGGACTACGGTCCGCAGTGCCGTTTTGATTCTTATTGTAAAACAGTGCTGCGAAACGAAAATTGGGCTCACTCGCGAAACCAGAATGCCCAGCGGAAACGGCAGGTTTCCCTGGACGATCTGTCTTCGGCAGAGCTTTCTCACCTCTATACCGTAGACCACTATCCCTGTGAAAGCACAGTATTCTCCACACACGGCTACCAATTACATATTGAAAGCGACTCTGTGGCCAAAGCCTTTTCCGCTCTCCCAGAGCTGGAACAAAGCATCCTGATTCTGCGCTTTGCACAGGAAATGACCGACACCGAGATTGGCGAGCTTATGGGTATGTCTCGTAGTGCCATTCAACGGCACAGGGCGAAGGCATTGCAGCAGCTCCGCGAAGCATTGGAGGGAGGCTGATCCAGATGGCAGAATTCATCCATAAAGGAAAAGCCCTGCTTCCCATGTCGGTCATCCGCGCAGCCATCGAAGGCGACTGCGAAGCCATTGAACGTGTGCTCCGGCACTATGACGATTACATGAACCGCCTGTGCACACGTACTCTCTACGACAAAAATGGAGTGCCTTACGTAGGCGTCGACTCCTATACGAAGCGTTGTATGGAGATTCGGCTGATACAGGCCATCGTTTGTGACTGCCCTCAATTCACATAATTCCAAGCCGAGACAAGCCAATCTATAAAACCGGATAGAATCATGTGACCCCCACCTTGACAAAGAAAGCCCCCCTCGGGGCAGTATAAGGCAGACGGATACGATCTGTCTGTGTGGAGCCGGTCGGCCGGTGCGCCATG
>JAHZDE010000012.1 GCA_019422525.1 Clostridiales bacterium | reverse complement strand
GAGCCCTGCGTCCCTATCAGGAGGAGGAATGAGCGATGAAAAAGCGAGGTCTGGCGATTTGCCTGGCGGTGCTGCTATGCTTGACGGGAATCGGGGTGCGGATCTGGTATGTGAATAAAGACCAGAAAAAGGTAGAGACGAAAATCTATCCCATGGGAGAGATGGTGCCTTTTGAGGATGATTTCTTTTTCCGTTCTGACGAAATTCGCGATTATTACTCCATTCGGGTCAATTCAGCGGTGGTAATGCCGGCAGAGGAATATGTAAAAACACAGGGACTTACTATGGAAGAAGTTTGGCCCGATGGAATCATAGTGACAGATATCCTGGCAGTAGAAGTGACAATTCGGAACAGTAATGATAAAAATGCAACTCCAGAGGAGGATACTCAGTTTATTGATATGCTCAATATCCAAATTTTGAGTCAAGGTGATTATTACCAGTTGAATAGCGAACTGCTGTGGAAAATGTATCCCAAGTTAGACCAGAGTACCTTTGGTTTTCGGGTTGCCCCAGGCACAGAGCACACCCTGACGCTTCCCTTTGCGGCGCTGGACTGGGCGCGTACCGACAGCGAGAAAATCAAACACAAGAAGAACTATTTGCTGTTGTCTGTGTACCCCACGAAAAAAATGATCGAAGTGATCCCGGAATAAAGCAAAATTATATTGATAAACAGCCTTTTACTTCTCTCTAATAAACAGGAGAGGATAAAAGGCTGTTTTTGATTGAATGTAAAATATTTGCATCAAAGTGATATCATTTGTTGACAAAAAATTATATATTTCAAAAATCATTATATAATACTGGCTGTTAACAGGAGCTTTTTACCATACACCCATTGTCTGGTAAAACCTCCCCCTCCGAAAGCACACGGTTACTTCTTCTCCAGCTTAGGGCTTATTTTGCGACAAAAGGAACAGGGAGCGATGGTATTTATGGTATTTTAAGATAACAACTTTCAGTCAGACAAGATGCTTTTCTGAATTTTATTAAAAAATTACTCAACCCCCAAAGCTTTAAAGACTGCATCTTCCGCACTTTGATATGGAATCAGTTGGAATGCACTCATCAAATCGGGAGGAACCGTTGTAAAATCCACAAATGAAGTGCTCGGTATCAGCGCTCGTTTTGCGCCACTATCCAGACATACCTGCAGTGTACTTGCAAGCTCATCCACTTTTATCATCGTGCCGCTTCCATAAACCGTTTCGATGAACTTCACAAAGCGGCCCACCATATCGTCGTCGAAGTATTCGTCATCGCAGATGGGAATGATATTATCTTTATCGGCAGGATAGGTGGTGTATTTGCTGCTGTCCCACTCGCCGCCAGCGTAAGCAAGCCCGTCCATATCCAGAGAGTAGCGGCCGAACATACAGCCCACCCCATAGGAAATCAGGCTCTTGATGTCACGCTGCAAGTCGGCCTTGCGGACAGTCACATCCTTATCTTCTACTTCTGGGGTCAGCTCGTCCTGCAAGCCGTAGATGTCAATGACAATGCGGTTCAATTCTTCCTCGTTGTCTTTTAGCTGATTAAAACGGTCATCACACTCGGCTGCCCACTATTGCATATCTCAGATGAATTAACAAATTCACAAAAAGTTAATCAGCAAAATCGACAAAACATTTCCAATGACGAGTGCCTTATGATATAATAAAATATAAAATTATGCCTATAAAGAAGGTGCCACTATGGGCAGAGTTCTTGGACAGCCACCGACTGTCCTTAGAAATGAAAAAACTATTTTAGCTGTCGAGGAAACCACATCAGCTGGTAGATGTGGCTGTTCTCTTGCGGCCTTTTTATGTCCTGCGCTCGTCTGCCCTTGTGGCAGTGCGGCACAGGGCATTTCTTATTGCAAAATAGGAGGCAGAAAAGATGAAGCTAAAATATAATTGCCCCGGCTGCGGCACTTCCCTGGACTATGACGGATTGTGCTGGAAATGCAAATGTGAGCAGGATCGGAATGCTGCTCTTGCCTGGACGCCGGAACAAATCGCAGAGAAGTAGAAAAACCTGATTCAGAACATCCAGTGTCTGGCGGATATGGAAGACCCGGAGCTCACCCATTTCTGGCAGCTGTTGGGCTGCCGGAACGCCATCACCCCGGAGATCCAGCGGGCAGCATTGGCCGCCGAGCTGATGTCTTGCCTTGCTATGCAAGGAGATGATAAACACTGTTGGAGCTGGAGCGGAACCCCCGGTCCTGGCGCAAGAGCCTCTATGTGGACCCGTCCAGCTACGCCCAGTGTGGCGGATAGACCTTTGATAAGGAGGGCGAAACGATGACTGAAAAATATCCTACTTGGCTCACCGGCCATGTGAAAGAGTGGACGGAGAAACGTCTGCCCACCGTGACACTCTGTTCCACTACCGGCAATGAACTGCTGGAGGTTTGGTATTACGGAGATCTGCTCACGGTGAAGGGAGAGCCTCAATCCTATATTGCAGATGGGGATGAGGTCCCTGGACTGGTGGCAGCCCGTGACCCGGAAAGCGGCGAGCAGTTCGTTATCTTTGACGGCGGGCGGCATGGCTACGACAATATGTTCTGCGATGAACATGATCCGGTTGCATTGGAGTACCGCCCTCTCAAGCGGTACGACATTCCAGCCTCCAAGCTGGTACTGGAGCTGGGCTACGACATCGACTATGAGGACGAAAAAGAGGACTTCGAACCGGATGAGGCGGATACCGTGGAACTAGTCAACGGCGAGTGTATGCCCTGGGAGCAGGTCAAGCGAGACGGCATCGACTATATTGCACTTTTCTATGTGGACGAGAACGGGAAACAAGTTCAGATTTTGGACGCAGAGCTGGCATGAGTATGGTGCTTCAATGCTTTGACAATTTGCACGACGACAGGGTCTCCGCTATTGCGGCGACTCTGAGGCCCATACTTTGCACATAGATACCCAGACCGAAGCCGGAGAGAATGTATCCGTTCACTTCACCGGCCTGCTGGCCCACTGGTTTGAGAATGTGATCCAGGACAACATCCTCTTCGGCATGGTGTTTCTGAGCCGGATTCTGGAGAAGGCTTTTGTAGAGAGCGGCCAGAACTCCGTGGCCCATTTTCTGGTCGGGGAGTTGCTTGACTCCTTTGCCTACATTCTCCAGTGCTTCCACGATGGAGATAAGATGGAGCACGCCGATCCGCTGCCACTGTTCTCCAATCTGCTGAAAGAAGAATACCTGTGGTCGGAGGAATACGATGAGGAAGAAGATGAGATGCGCTACGAGGAGGACGATGTCTTCCCCGCAGACTTGTTCTACAGCTTGTATTACTACTCCTGGCAGGCGGTGCTGGCCTACCGCAGCGCACTGCAGCAGGAAGTTTTTCCCGAGTTTGCTCCCAAGATGGGGGCAGTTCTGGCTGGGCTGTAAAGGAGGATTCATAATATATGTTTGAAGAATTTTATGAGATGTACGAGCCCGAGGAGCAAGAAGTGGTCGCTCTAATCAATCGTTACATCGGAGGCGGATATAACAATAAAGGCGACTTTTGGGAAATGAGTGTTGTGACACTGGGTATGGTGTTCTGTGACACCGGAAAGGTCAGTGCTAAAAAGGAACGACTGGAGTGGCCGGTTACCGACGAGGAACGGGGCGGCGAAAATGGCTGGGAGCGTTTTGATAACGAGCAGATCTGCCGCCTGAAGATCCGGAGAATGAAGGAGGAATGGGCCCCCAATCTGGTGGCGCGGCCCTGGTGTATCTCCGAAATGCTCAAGGCCCATGAGGACTGCCCGGAGCTTCAGGCCATTCTGGATGAGTACCACAAGCCGGTGGTGATCCAGGATGAGGTGCTGGGAAAGCTGGAGCTGGACAAGGACTATGATGTCTTTGAGGGTGAGATCCCGTGGTGCGGAAAGGATGTGTACCTTTCTCTGGAGGTGAGTGTCGAGAGCAAGCCCTCCTGGACCCGCGCTCGCAGCGCCGCCAAGAAGATGCTGGCCGACTGCGAAACCTGGGACAAGGCTATGCGGGAGCTTGCAGCCAAGAACCTGACCGGGCAGGCCAATGGCTGGCTCTCCCAGGATGAGGAAGACCCCCGTAACCCGGAAACAGACCCCATCACAGAGGAAGAACTTGCCCGGCGGATCAGTATGACGAGCCTGTCCGTCACCTCCGGCGGCAGCTTCACCGCCTGGTTTGACTGCGACGAGATGTTCACCGACCATGCGGTGACGGTCTATGGCTCCTTGAAAAAGGGCCTCAAAACTGCCAACATTGAGGGGTAAGTGAGTAATAATGGAGGAATTGACATGAGCATAAAGGAAAGACTGGAGTCGTTGGGCAAAAACAGCATTCAACTGAAAATTGCTCAAAAAGAAGCATACAAGCTGGGAGCCACCCGCTTCGGCGGAAAACCGGATGTGCCGCCGGACTTCGTTTGGCCTACTTATGAAGGCGAGAGCTATGACCATGTGGTGAAGGATCGTCCCCTCACTTTTCTGGCTCAGTTCGCCTGTGCGGATTTGGCCCCGTTCGACAAGGAACATCTTCTGCCCGATCACGGTCTGCTTTCCTTCTTCTATGAAACGGACACTCAGTGCTGGGGCTATGACCCCAAGGACAAGGGCTGCGCCCGCGTCTATTGGTTTGAGGATCTTTCGGCGCTGTCCGCTGCAAACTTTCCTGCGGATATGGAAGATGACTTCAAATTTCCTATGGTTAAAATCAAGATGGACTCAAAATACTCCTATCCTTCTTGGCAGGACTTCAGCGAAGTGTTCCCAGATGAGGATGATGACGCTTTCGATGCAGCCTGGCAAGAACTGACCGGCGATGACCCAGATGACCCAGATGACCGTTCCCAGCTGCTGGGTTGGCCCGATGTGATCCAGAACAGTATGTTTGCCGAATGTGATATGGTGACCCAAGGCTACTATTTGGGCAATGGTTGGGTTAAGATTCCAAAAGAGGTTCGTCAGCGGGCAGAAGAATCCTCCCGTGACCGTTGGATGCTGCTGCTCCAGCTGGATACCGTGGAGCATGGCGACTTTGAGCTGATGTTCGGAGACTGCGGGCACATCTATTTCTACATTACCAAAGAGGACCTGGCAGCCCGCCGCTTTGATCGGATATGGCTGGTTCTCCAGTGCTACTAAAAATATGAAACAGGACTTTACTGCTTGGCGCAAGCAAATATTGCAGAATCCCCAGAACATTTCACCGCTGAAATTTGGAATGTCCCAGGATGAGATCATGGAGATATTCGGTAAGCCCGATGCTGTTTCCACGATGAAAAGCGACGGGAAACCTCTAATTCTCAAATATCATGACATTGAACTGCATTTCGATAGAAAGGCCCCTCATGGACTCCATTTGGTTTATAGCGACGGTGAGATTGAACTGAGCATTACAGCCGAGTACGAAGAAAGGAGCCAACCCTATGAAAGCATTTGACCCGGATTATAAGTTGCTGGACGAGATGTATCAGGATGATTACTATCCTGCTTTTTTGGTAGACAAGGTAAAGGACGAGCTCCAGAAGGTCATCGATCTGCTGGAGGGCGGCGAAACCGACACCGAAGTGGTGCAGGAAACGCTGGACGAGGCAGTCTGCGGCATCAATGATCTTCAGGAGGAATTTGACGAGAACGACAGTGAGATCGAAACGGTGGCACGGGAATGCATTGCGGAAACCGTGTCCTACATTCTGAAGTGGTTTGGCATCCCCATTGACACCGAGGAGGCCATCCGGGAAAGGGACTGGTGAGATTTCGGGAAAAACTTGCCCTTTATAAAACGATTGAATCAACAGGAGGAAACCACCATGCCGACAACCGAATGGCTGAACAAATATGAATCCATTAAGGACAAACTGGCCTGCAAAATGGACTTGGACACGCATTTTACAGAAAAGAAGATTGGGAATATGGGAGTGGATGTGCTGGACATCGGCGCCGTTCATTTTTCCACCGGAACGATTTTTGCCTGTGATCCGCTGGTAGAGTTGGAAGACACACCGCCCTTTATACAGACGATCCCCGCCGGGACTTACCCTGTGAAGATCTGCGTGGTGCCCAGTGAAAAATACGGCGACCGCTACGCTTGTGTCAAGGTGGAGATCAGCCGGGAAAAGCCTGTCCGCTATGAGCTGGGCATGACGGGCAACGAGGATCTGGAGGAAGAACTGAACGAGGGCGATTATTTTGGCTTTGGTGTAGACGCCGGGATGGGGTGCATTGCGGACATCCAGACCCAGGCGGCCTTCAAGACATACTGGGCCAAGCGGCTGGAGGAAGACCCGGACATCGACCCCTACAATGACCTGTTCTGCGATCTTCTGGAGGAAAACGCTAAAGCCCATCCAAAATATCAGGGGGGCTACGGCGACTGGCTCAACTGGACAGTGCCGGACACAGACTGCAACCTGCCCATGTTCCACTCCGGCTGGGGTGACGGCTACTATCCCGTCTACTTCGGCTATGATGCAAAGGGTGAAGTCTGCGCCGTGTATGTAAGCTTTATCAACATTGAGGACGATTACCAGGAGCAGATGTAAGGAGGCATGCGATGGAATGGCCAAAACGGGCGCGGACAGCGGAATGGGAAAACGGTGTCCTGACCTTAGATGGAGAGAAGAAGTTTGAGATCCCGGAGCTGACCATGGCCCTCATGGAGCGGCTGGCCGGTTACCCCCTGGTGGGCTTCCATGTGAAAGGCTACCCGGTGACCGATGAACTGCTTGCACCCTTCGCCGGACACAAAAGTATGGCCAACTTCGGCGTGGAGGACGGTGCGCTTACCGATGCCTGTTTCCCCGTTTTTTCCGCTATGCCCAAACTGCGCTACCTGCTGTTGGACGGCAACGCCGCCATCCACGGCAGCGGCCTGTCCGCCCTGCAAAGCTGCAAGCTGGACCTTCTGACCCTCAATCGCACCGGGTTGGACGATGCCGGTTTGCTCCAGGCGGCCTCCATCCCCAAGCTCTCTCATATCCAGATCGACTATACCGCCGTCACCTATGAGGGCCTGCTGGCCATCGCTGGCAACAACCGTATTGAGCCGGTAGCCCATGTGCAATTCACCAAGGAGCAGATGGAACACTTCTCCCAGATTCAGCGGGAAAAGGCAAAAAAGCCAGTCCAGCTGGACGAGCATGCAGCGGAGGAATGCCGCAGGGTGTTGTCCGCTTTTTTTGCCGAGATGACAGAATGGGAGCAGTACATGGATCAGGCCGGGTTTGAAGATACCGAGGCAGTGCCGCGCCTGCTGGCGATTTGGGAGAAATATGTGAGCGAAAAGCCTCGTATGGGCTACCGGCCTCTGGGCCTCTCTTACAGCGCTCAGGGCACCTACAAGGGGGAGAAGTTCCTGGACGCGGAGCAGATCACCAAGAACAAGCTCTACATCTACACCAGAGAGAAAAACATCGGCTTTGACCGCCGCTTCCTCATGAAGCGTGTGGGTGATGGTTGGAAGATCGATGCGGTGCAGGAACGGCTGGACGGCTGGCAGCGCACGGGATTGTGAGGAATATGACGAAGGAAAACCTGGACATCTGGCTGTGGGGCTGGTGTGGGACCTACTACTTACAGAAAATAGACTGAAGGAGGCGTGGCGGATGTATATCGACAAATACTGGAAAAGCTTTATTGGAGGATCGGATGACAGCCTGAACCTTGTTGCCTTTTTGGTAGATCAGAAAAAAGAAGAGATCCCCCTCAGCGAGATCTTCGCCAAGATTGGGCTGGACAAGCAGGACTGGGACTTCCACCAGACCGTGGAGTATCTGGAATTTACCCACTCCAATGGCGTGGAGATGGACTTCCACTTCGCCATTGATGTGGTCACCGACCTGGCCGCCATCCTGCTGGAGTGCAGCGTCAGCGGCAGTGTGAACCTCCACGATCTGGACGACTACAACACCCCCTCCCGCCGTATCTGCATCACCGCCACGCCAGAGGAACACGACGCAATGAACAAAGCCCTGGCGGATTTTGCCCAAGATCCGCTGTCCTATGACCTCCACGAAATGATGGACGACGAGGAGATTCAGGAGATGGCTCGGGATGTGGAGGCGCTGCGGAAGGAACTGTACGCGGCCGCCGGACGCAACCCGGACTACCATGTGAAGGCGGAAGACATGAAGAATCTGCTCCCCGACTGGAATGAAGCTAATGGCTGCATTGCCACTAACCGTATCACGGTGGAGAGTCGCAAGGTTGGCTACTGCTACCGGGAGGAGCCGGACGGCGACTGGGACAGCGGCTGGCGCTTCACCGCTGGTGACGAGAGCGAGGCGTACATGGACGACCCCAACAATGCCGGGATTTACAAGCTGAACACAATTTGCAACGACGATCCCGACATCATTCCGCTGCTGCATACACCCGCCCCCTGCGCCTTTGAGCGGGATGAGAATGGCGTGTTCCAGCAGATCAAAGACTGGAAACCGGAACAGGACGAGGAGGAGCCTGATATGGATATTTTAAAGCAGTGCCAGAAGTGGCATGAAAACGACGAACACCAGAAGATCATTGACGCGCTGGAGGCCATCCCCGCCGAGGAGCACACTCCGGAAATCGATATGGAGCTGGCGCGAGCCTACAACAATTTGGGAAATCCCGGAAATCCGGAGGGCAGAAAGCTGCTGCGAAAGGCACTGGAACTGATGCAGTCCCACGAGGAGGAACTGGGAGACACTTATTCCTGGAATTTCCGCATGGGCTATGCCTGGTACTATCTGGATCAGGAGGGCCGCGCCCTGCGATACTTTGAAAAAGCATTGGAAGCGCACCCCGGAGATGATCCCAAGCTGAACACCCGACAGGAGATTGAGGAACTTCTTGATTCCTGCCGTAATCTGATCACTCTGCCTCGCTTTGAGAAAAGCTTTCGGGAGCGGACAGAGAACTGGTGGGAGACCTTTACCGAAATGGAGGCGGGGCTGCGCCAGATGATGGACGACGACAAGGATCATACCCGCGGTGCAGAACTCGTGGCCCAGATGGAAGGAGCTCTGAACCAGGTCTTTGATGAGATCTCTTTTGAGATGGGTTATAACGGAGAAAAGCATGAGTTGATCCTCACCCCGGAGGGCGACAAAGTCAAACTGTTTGAGCTGATCTATTTCCAGAAGCACGCCCCCAAGGAGGTGCTGGAGCACTGGAACATCCTGGTGGGCCGTCAACCGGTTCAAAACATCGGTCTGCGAACCAATGATGGATGGGAGATTTCCGGAGATGATGTGCAGATCTGGCTCGAGGAGCAGGGCGAAAACAGCTTCGCCATCTCCGCCTACTGTGAAAAGCTGCTGCCCATGCTCCGAGAGGCGGAAGGCAGAGTCTGGTGGATGCTCACCACCCTCACCGACCAAGTGCTGGGAGAGATCTCCCATATGTGGTATATCGACGACTTCGATTTGCTGGAGGAGCCCAAGGAAGAACCTTCTATCCTCCTGTCCCAACTGCCCGACAAGCTAAAAGAAAAGGGAGCGAACCTCTCCACCGATCCGGAAGCCTATCTGGACAGCTACCTTGGCTACACAATGGAACCCAACAAGGACCCGGACGCCGACTGGCGGCTGGATACCATAGTGGGCTCCACCTGCTGTGCCGCCCTCATCAACGGCTATCTGAATGCCGACAATGATTTCATGGACGAGCTCCATGCCGACGGTGCGGTGGCGGGTTTCTTCTGCTATCCTCTGGATACCCTGCGGGAGGAGGAAGGAACCCAGAAGATCTTCGACTTCCGGGACAAGCTTGAGGAATTGTTCACCACCGGCGATGGCCCGGAAGTGCTCACCCTCACTGGCGGAGCCACCGGCCTATACTGTGGCTATGTGGACTTCATCGCCTGGGACATCCGGACGGCGCTCCAGATGGCCAAGAAATTCTTCGAGGACAGCGACATCCCCTGGGCCAGTTTCCACACCTTCCGTCGGGAAGCAGGCACTGTGAACCTGAAAACGCCGCCCGAGGAGGAGCCGGACGATAGGGAACAGGTCCACGAGCTGGACGAGACGCTGACGGGCATGGACTATATCCCTTACACCCCGCAGAACGAAGAAGAATTCTTCCAGCAGCTGGAGCAGTGGAACGATGGGGACGAGTACACCCGCTGTATCCAGGCATTGAATGCCATCCCGGAGGATTGGCGAAACTACCGCACCGCCTATGCCATGGCACGGGCGCTGGAGAACTATGCCATCATTGGGGACCACGATGAGGGGACCCCTACCTATAAGAGAGATAAGGCCCTGCGGCGTGCCATCAAGGTACTGGAGTCCGTCCGGGAGGAGGGCCAGGACAAGGCCCAGTGGAATATGCGGATGGCGTATGCCTATCAGTATCTCTATGGTCAGGAAGAAAAGGCTATCCCTTACGCTCAGCGGTGGGCGGAGCTGGACCCGGAGGACGAGGACGCCCCGGCGGTGATCCAAGCGTGTCAGGAGGAGATCGCAAAGCGGGCCGAGGCAGAGGCCGAGGACGAGAGTGACCACACAGGCGTCTTTACCGGCTTTGTTCTGCTGTCCATGGGAGAGTGGGACAAGGAGCAGTTCATCCAGAACATGAAGGAAAAATGGGACATCACCGTGGATGAATACGACGCCAGCGAGGAGAAGGACGACGACGCGCTGGTATTTGAGGTAGGGGATATGATTGGCGCGGTCAGCCTGAACAACTATCCAATTCCAGGCGGTGAGGCCGAGGCCAATGCCCAAAACAACTATATGTGGGCGGATGCGGTCAAGGCTGCCAAAGAGCACAGCGCTCACATCATGGTAGCGGTGCTGGGTAAAGAGGAAGACCTGATGGAAAAGGGCAAGCTATTCACCAAGATAATGGCCGCCTGCTGCCGTCAGAAATATGCCACCGGCATCTACACCAGCGGCGTGGTGTTTGAACCCCGGTTCTATGAGGGCTTTGCCGACATGATGCAGAAGGATGAACTGCCCATCTTCAACTGGATCTGGTTCGGCTTGTACCGGAACGAAACCGGTATAAATGGCTATACCTACGGAATGGATGTGTTTGGCAAAGACGAGATGGAGGTACTGGACACCGATGCTGAGCCGGGCGATCTGCGGGACTTTTTGGCCAGCCTTGTGTCTTATGTGCTGGAGAATGATGTGGAACTCCACGATGGAGAGACCATCGGCTTTGCGGCAGATGATAAGCATACCATCACCCGCAGCCCCGGCGTCAGTCTGCCGGAAGATCAGATGACGCTGAAAATCTCCTGGGCGTCATCAGGCGGTGACCCTGACCATGACGACGATGAAGATGACCCGGACAGCGAAGCGCCCGAGGATGAAGAAACCGGCGTTCCCGAGGTCTACACTGAGGAGGAGATGGAGGCTGTCGAGGGGCACATTCAACAGTACTTCGGCAAGTTTGATAATGTGTTCCATGAGCTGTCTTCCCCGGACATCCATGTGGACATCTGCGTTGTTCCTCCCTCTGAGGAGCGAGACTATTACACACTGGTGACGATGGGTATGGGTGCTCACCGGATGAATGTGCCGGAGAAACTGGCGGAATACAAGCTGGAGCGAGCAGAGCTGGCCATCGCTCTGCCGAAGGACTGGAAGCTGAAGTATGAGGATCTGAGGAATGAGCGGTGGTACTGGCCCATCCACCTTCTGAAAGCCCTGGCCCGCCTGCCCATTGCCAGCGATACCTGGCTGGGCTTCGGCCATACCATGGACCATGAGGAGGACTTTGCGGAAAATACGAAGCTCTGCGCTGCCATTCTGACCGGTCCCCAGGACACCGAAGATGGCAGCGAGGTCTGCACCCTACCGGGAGGCGAGGAAGTCAACTTCTATCAGGTGATCCCTCTTTACCGGGACGAGCTGGAGTACAAACTGGCCCATAATGCGGAAGCCCTGCTGGACAAAATGGACGGCATTAGCTTTGTAGTGGAGCCTGATCGTCAGGATGCTATCACCAGAGGAACGCTTGCGGATGAGGATTTCACCGGCTATATGGACGATGCCTCTTATCATATCGAGAGCATTGAGGAGAAGAAGCTGCCTATTGACCCCATCAATGCCTACAACCACATGGCCATTTACCTGCGCTGGTGCATGGAACATGATCTGATGAGCGTGGAATTTATGGAGCGGTACTGGGAGCAGGTGCAGCCGTTTATGGCGGATCTGAGCCGCGCCGATCTGCGTGGCTTTATCCGGGACCAGCTGAAAGGACAGCTCTTTGGGGCGCTGTTCAACAAGGAGGGCGCAGCCTTTGCCGGATACTACTATGGGGAGGCGGACAGCCCTTACTTCCCCAGCGACATTGACAACTATGCCTTGGAATATTTCGGCTCAGAGCAATATTATTCCGATAAGTTTCAGGATGAAGCCTATCTGTTTATTCCTTTTGATGAGAACTATTATCAGGCTATGGCAAAAGTTATTGAAAAGCGGTTCGTCAACTGGCAGGGACAGAACTTTGACGAGGATACGCTGGAGCCTTCAGAGCTGGCCAAGGCTTTGATGGAGTATCTGGACTGTGAATGCACCTATTTCCCCTCCATGAAGGACGATGACCCCATTATGGCAGCATACAACTATGCCAAGCGAGACAGCGTCCAGGAAGGCTTTGTGCCGGTGCTCATCAAGGCGGATGACGAAATCCTGTGGGAATGCCTGATTATGAATTCTGACCCGGACAGCGATGGCGAGGACGACTATGCTTTCGACCCGGACAAAGTTGCCGAATACCGGAAGAAAATGCTCTCCGCCCCCATCAAGAACAGTAAGGCAGTTCTGGAGGAAATGATTGGGCAGCGCAAGGAAGAAGCCGAGGATGACGATATGGACTGGGATGAGGAAATCCTGGGCGAGATGGAGGGCGGATATGATAACCGTCGTTTTTCAAGCTACTGGAATTCCGATAACAATATGACCTATCCTCTCATTCTGGCTAAAATCCCAGTGAAGAATCCTTGGGAGATTTTTGCTTATCTACCCTTTGGTGGCTGGAATGAATGCCCCGATACACCGGAACTGATGGCAGTGGCGAAATACTGGTTTGAGCAGCATGGGGCGGTGCCCGCTGCCATGAGCCACGACGAGTTGGAGTTTCTGCTCCCGGCCCCCGTCCCCAAGGAGAAGGCCATGGATGCAGCGGTGGAACTGTATGGTTTCTGCCCCGATGTGATCGACCAGGGACCGGAAGACGCCACCGTGGGCGCTTTGGCTGATGTGCTGCGGCAGTCCACCGTCTGGTATCTCTGGTGGGATTGATGGGAGAGTGTGACCATGAACGAATATCGAAAGCAATATATCGAACTCCAAGGAAGGAGCTGGAGAAGCTGAACCAGCTGGCGTGGCAGGCCGATGAAGATACCATCCTTGATTGGTCAGATACGGAGGGATACCCGGTAGACGGGACCGTGGGCCCGAATGGACAGTATAGCAAGGCGGACATCCCGGAACACACTCAGTATGACACCCAATCCCTTGCCAAGTTCGCCTTCTCCATGTTCTGGCGGGCCATGCGGTTTGCCGAGGAACAGCAGGTACCCATCCTGCTTGATTATTAAAGAGGATTCGTCAGGAGGTGGAGACCAAATGAGCAATAAAGTGTTCCAGCAAAACCTGGATGACAAAAAAGGCCCCCAGCCCGGAGGCCCCTATCTCATTCAAATGCTGTTTAAGGAACCGGTGCCCATGCCGGACAAAGAAAAAATGACTGCCGTAATAGAGAAACACATCGGATCGGTAGAGTGCTTCTGTTATGATAAGAAAATGGCTGGCTTTGCCGCTCTGGATCATATAGCGGAATTTCAGGACGGCAAGTGCCCGGTACAGCTGATGGTGATGAAATGCGACAAGTTCAAGGGCAAAGGCTTTGATGCCTTCCTTATGAGCCAGATGTGGGACTGCCAGGAGGACCGAGAGCGGGTTTTCCGGGAGTGCCGGTATCAGGTGGTGGCCACCGATATGCTGGCTGCGGCGCTTCCGGCGCTGGAGCGGGCCAACCTGGACGCCGACTTCTTGGAGGCTCTGGCGGAGCTGTACCCCACTTGTGAGGCGTTCTATTTCCAGAACTGCGGCAAGCTCCTACTGGCGGAGGATGTGCGTTCCCATCAGATCGAAGATTCGGATCGGTTCATCCGCTTTGGCGTCAATGTCCGATTCTTCAACATTGAGGGTACTGAGGATATGCTTATCGACACGGTGGGCATGAGCACCCTGTTTATACCGGATCTCCAGTACCACTTCCACGACATGGACCCAAATTGGGTGGTAAACCATGCCTACAATGTGGCGTCCTACATTCTGGAACATGATAACCCCATTAAGGATGGTGAAACCATAGACGGCGTGGCGGATGGCCAGATGTGCCGGGAGATTCAGTGGAAGTGCCAGTATGAGGATGCCCTGATCCAACCTCCCAGAGGGGTGCTGGACATCAACATGGGGAAATATGCCTCGGGAGGACGCTGATTGCTATGAAGAACGCACTTATACCGTAGATGAGATACAGGACATTTTGGAAATCAGCTGTCCCACCGCATACAATCTTGTGAAAAAAGGATTGTTTCACAGTGTCAGAGTAGGCGGCCATATCCGTATTTCTAAAAAGAGTTTTGATGAATGACTGGATCAAAAATTATAGTATTTGTCAAGGATGCCGGTTGCCCAATCGGCATCCTTAACTTTTTTCCTCAATCCTCTTACAATGGAGCCACAACAAAGGCAATCTTCAATTTTAAGAGGAGGTTACATAATGCCACAAGTAAAGACGAAAAAAGTATCTCTGTCCCAGAGATGGGCAGGATTCTTGGCTTAGGCAAAGTCGAATCATATTGGCTGGTCAAGAAAAATTATTTTACCACTATCCAGGTGGCGGGCCATATGCGGGTAATGCTGGACAGTTCCACTATAAGAAGGTGGATGGCACACCCCCAGGCACAAAGTGGCGGCACACAACAATGCGCAGCTCGCTGAGCTTCTTGGCCTTAAATCGGAAATCGCCTATGACTTGGTAAAGCGGGCACACCTGGAGAACATGATCATAGACCGGAGAATCCGAGTCATCAATGACAGCTTTGAAAGCTGGTACGCCGATCAAAATCACTACATAAAAATCACAGAAAGGAGTTGCTGAGTATAACATCCATTGTAAAGCGCAAAAACAAGTATTCGGTAGGATATGCCTATTTTGATGAGGCCGGTAAGAGACGGCAGCGGTGGGAAACCTTTGACACCAATGCAGAAGCCAAAAAGCGAAAAGCTCAGATCGAGTATGAGCAGGAATCCGGCACCTTCATCGTCCCCAACGCCAAGACTTTGAATGACTTGCTGGGTGAGTATATGTCTATTTACGGTGTAAACACCTGGGCAATGTCCACATACGAAAGCCGTCGAGGCTTAATGAGAAACTACATAACCCCTATTATTGGGGATATGTGCTTGGAGGAAATCACTCCACGAATGATGGACAAATACTACCGGGATTTACTGAGCGTGAAAGCGGTCAGCGTAAACAATCGCAAGCCAACAAATGAGTATTTGACTCCCCACACCGTTCGTGAAATCCACAAGCTGCTGCGTAATGCCTTTAACCAGGCTGTGCGCTGGGAACTGATGGCAAGAAACCCTGTTCTGAACGCCACCCTTCCTAAAGAGGAGCATAAGGAGCGGGAAATCTGGACCGCTGATATGCTGGCAAAAGCAATGGAGGTTTGTGATGACCCGATTTTATTGCTGGCCCTGAACCTTGCGTTCTCCTGCTCTTTGCATATGGGCGAAATGCTCGGATTGACATGGGATTGTGTCCATATATCTCCGCACAGCATTGATGCTGGTAATGCAGCATTTTCGTCAACAAGGAATTGCAGTGTGTCACTCGTGGGGCGCTGGATGATCTCGGCGATAAAGGGGTAATCAAAAAGTTTCCTCCTTGTATCGCAAGCACCCATACAGCACTTGTTTTAAAAGAACCAAAGACCAAGACCAGTATTCGGCGGGTCTACCTTCCCAAGACGGTTGCTAAAATGCTGGTGGACAGGAAAGCCGAAATTGACGAGCTGAAAGACCTGTTTGGTGACGAATACATCGACAATGATCTTGTGTTTTGCACCAGCAACGGACGCCCTATGGAAAGCCAGATCATCAACTGGGCCTTTAACAAGCTCATCAAGGACAACGGATTTCCCCATGTGGTTTTCCATTCTCTCCGGCACTCCAGCATCACTTACAAACTCAAACTGAACCACGGCGACCTGAAGGCCACCCAGGGCGACATGGGCCACGCCCAAATCGACATGATCACCAGCGTGTATGCTCACATTCTGGACGAGGACCGCAAGATCAATGCCCAGAAGTTTGAGAGCGCCTTCTATGCCAATCCCGACCTGCGTTCGGTTCGTCCCCCGGAGGAACCAAAGGAACCGGCGCCCGCCACATTGGATTTGGAGGCCCTGGTGGAACAGCTTCGCAAGTCGCCGGAACTGGCAAACACACTGGCCGCATTGCTGGTGTCGGCCCCATCCGAAAAATAGGGCGGGAAAATCATATTAGCAAATTGGCGTTTTTTATTAGCAAGGCCAGAAAAATAGTTCGAAGCCAATTAGCAGGTATGCAGAAAAAAGCGAATAAACAATCTTACGCAAGCGAATTGCCAAGCGCAGAAGAATGGATAACAAGAAAACGCCGCAAACCACGAAAAAGCGGCTTACGGCGTCATTTTTTGGCACCCCCGGCGAGAATCGAACTCACAACTAACCCTTAGGAGGGGTTTGTTATATCCATTTAACTACGGAGGCATGGGGAACGGATTGGATTTGATAAGTTCCGGCCTGCCATCTTCTGACAAGCTAAAACAATCGTATTTATTTTATCTCACAAGGTTTTTCTTGTCAACCTATTTCTCAACTCTTTTGAGGGAGGCGCAGACCCGGGGGAATGGCTTTCTTCTCTTTTTCCCGAGTTTTCCATTGACAATCGTTTTGGAAAGGGGTATAACCTGATGATAGAGAAATGCGGCGGCTGCCCAAAAAAGTGGGTGTGAAGGTTCTGCCGGAAGGAGAGGGGAAAATAAATGAAACTGGTTTTTGCTTCCGACTCATTTAAAGGCTCGCTGTCTTCTGCAAAAATCAACGCCCTATTACAGGAGGCGGCGGAAGAAATATTCCCCCATGGGGAAACGGTCAGCCTGCTCATGGCGGACGGCGGTGAGGGAACCGTGGACGCGCTGGTAGGCCGACTGGGCGGGGAGAAGGTCACAATATCGGTTCATGGTCCCTTGTTTGAGCCGGTAGAAGCTCAATATGGCATCCTGTCCCAAGGGACTGCCGTTATCGAAATGGCGGCGGCTTCGGGGCTCCCCTTGGTTCCTCCATCCCAAAGGGACCCCATGAAAACCACTACCTTCGGAGTAGGGCAACTGGTTCAGGATGCCCTGTCCCGGGGAGTTCGGAAAATTGTCATTGCCATTGGGGGAAGCGCCACCAACGACGGCGGAATGGGAATGCTCAGCGCGCTTGGGGTGCGTTTTTTGGATCAGTCTGGGACTGTGCTGCGGGGATGCGGAAGCGATTTGGAAGCAGTAGATCGTATCGACAGGTCGGGGCTGTATCCGGGAATTTTGGAAACCGAATTTGTGGTGATGTGCGACGTGAACAACCCTCTTCTGGGAGAGCGGGGCTGTGCGTTTACCTTTGCCGCTCAAAAGGGAGCCGGCAGGGAAATGCAGCAAAGGCTGGAACAGGGCATGAGCCACTATGCCGATTTGGTGGAAAAAACCGTTTCATCTTCGGGAAGGGACGTTCCCGGAGCCGGCGCGGCGGGAGGGCTGGGGTTTGCTTTGATGGCCTTTTTGGGTGCACGGCTCCAGTCGGGCATTGACACGGTGCTGGACTTGATACACTTTGACGAAATCATTCGGGATGCCGATTTGGTGGTGACGGGGGAAGGCAGGATGGACTGGCAGTCCGCCTATGGGAAAGTCCCTGCCGGTGTGGGAAAACGGTGCCGGAAAGCAGGAGTCCCGGCGGTGGCCATCGTGGGTGGCGTTTTGCCCGGGTATGAGCCGATTTATCAGTGCGGAATCGAAACGGTGATGACCACTATTAGCGGCGCTATGGACTTGCAGCAGGCCATGAAGGATAGTGAAGCCCTCTATCGGGATGCGGCGGTTCGGCTGTTCCGGGCTGTCCGGTGCGGAATGAAAATGGCCGGGTGTGAGAAGTTTTGAGAAAACCGGTTTGTTTGAAAATATGAATTTTTGTTTTTAAAGGCTGAAACCACCGGAAAATTGGGGGGGCAGCTTTTTTTCTGTCCTGTATGCCTGATAACGGATAGAAAATATAGATAATATACACAAGATTTACTCAACTAACAAAAAACAATTGACAAATCGGTTGTTTTTGTGGTATTATTTACCTGATAATGAAACTGGCATTGAGGATTGTTACTGCTCGGCAGGCAAGACCTATTAACCTGGAGGCTTTCTAAAAAAGGCATTTGGGATTAATAGGTCTTATTTTATTTCAGCAAAGTGTAATAGCCTTTGTCAGTTTCCAGAACGTATTTTTTTGAAAAGGAGGCAAATCATGGTCAAGTTCAAAAACAGACTGCGCAGAACCTTGGCTGCCGTACTGTCCGCCGGTATTGTGCTGGGAATGGTTCCGGTGACACAGGCAGCTGCCGCAGGTACCGAACAGCAAGGGTACGAAATCTATCCCACTCCCCATTCCACGGTTTATCAGGACGGGGACTACATCATGTATGACGAAGTGAACGTGGTGTACGAGAGCGGTATCGATGAAGCGACCCAGGCACGGCTGGAAGAAGTGGCTGCCCTCAAAAATCTGAAGGTCACGGCTTCCGAAAGCATCGAGGACGGCAAAACGAATATTCTCGTGGGTGTGGACGGCTCCGGAGAATATGCCGACACCTATGCCGATGAGCATTATCAGATTGCCACCGAAGCCCTCTTTGAAAAAACCGATTCCTATTTGCTGGTCAGCGACAACAACGTCATTACCGTGGTAGGCAAGAATACCGATGCCAGCTTTTACGGTTTGACGACCCTGTACCATATTGTCAACCAGCTGGAAAGCTACACCATCCGCAACTTCCAGATTGAGGACTATGCGGATGTGGTCAGCCGCGGCTTTATCGAAGGCTACTACGGCAACCCCTGGTCTACCGAGGACCGGGCGGCGCTGATGACCTGGGGCGGCTATTACAAGCTGAATACCTACTTCTATGCCCCCAAGGACGATGAAAAGCATCGTAGCAAGTGGGACGAGCTGTATACCGACCAGGAGTTGAAAGAAAAAATTATCCCCCTGGCAGAGGCAGGCAATGCTTCCAAATGCCGGTTTGCCTATGCCCTTCATCCCTTCCCGAGCGGAAACCACTTCCGGTTTGACACCGAAGAGCACTATCAGGAGGATTTGGCCAAGCTGAAAGCCAAGTTTATGCAGGTCATTGATTGTGGCGTGCGGCAGATTGCCATTCTGGCAGACGACTTCTGGAGCCCCGGCGGCCCAAACGGCCTGAGGCTGCTCAACGACGTGACCCAGTGGCTGGAAACCGAAGTGAAGGCCAAATATCCCGATATGAAAACCACCCTGCCCTATGTGCCCTATGATTATATGGGCAATGGCAGCGGCTCTGAATTTACTTCTTTAAAGCAAGCTCCCGACAATGTGCAGCTGGTTATGACCGGCGGCAAGGTTTGGGGCGAAGTAACCGACAGCTTTACCAGCACCTTTACCAATAATGTAGGCCGCGGCCCCTTCCTGTGGATTAACTGGCCCTGCACTGATAACTCCAAAAAGCACCTGATTATGGGCGGTTATACCACGTTCCTGCATCCCGGCGTGAACCCCAACAATATCCAGGGCATCATGCTCAACCCCATGCAGCAGTCCGAGCCCAGCAAGGTGGCCATTTTCGGCAATGCCTGCTACAGCTGGAATATCTGGAAGTCTGAGGACGAGGCAAACCAAGCCTGGAATGATTCCTTTAAGTATGTGGACCATAATGGTTCCAATGCCAACAGCGCATCCAATGCCCTAAGGGAACTGTCCAAGCATATGATTAACCAGAATATGGACGGCCGCGTCACCGCCTTGCAGGAATCCGTGGAGCTGAAACCCCTGCTCAACGAATATAAGAGCAAGCTCAGCGCCGGCACGGTTACCGCAGAGGATACCGACGCCATCATTGACGAGTTTGAAGTTTTGCAGAAAGCCGCCAAGACCTTCCGGGACCATGCGGGGGATTCCCGCCTGCGTGACCAGATAGTCTATTGGCTGGATTGCTGGGACGATACCACCGAGGCGGCCATTACCTATCTGGAAGGCGTCAAGTCCGTTTTGAATCACGACACTGCCGGCATTATCGACGCCAATACCAACGGCAAGGCCGCATTTGACCGCTCCAAAACCCACAGCTTCTGGTATGTGGACCATTATGAAGTGGCCGAAGTGGGCGTACAGCACATTGTCCCCTTTATTAACACCCTGGCTTCTTACATTTCCACCCAGGCCGAGACCATTATGGACCCGTCTAAGGTGGTGCAGAGCTTTATCACCAACCGGCAGGACAACCCCGTGGGCAATACCGCCGACGTATTTGACGGCGACGACGGTACCCAGGTGAGCTACCGCAGCCCCGTGTGGATTTATACCGGCGATTATGTGGGCGTTATGTTCAATAAGGAAATCGCTGTCAACAACATCCGCTTCCTGCTGGGCAACGGCAAAAACCACTTCGAGCAGTCCAAGCTACAGTATACCGAGGACGGCAAAGAGTGGAAGGATCTGGAACTGACCGGTATGGAAAACAGCTTTACCGGTGTTCGGGACAAGTACCTGGAAATTATCGTGAAAAAAGAAAATCTCCCCGAAAACTTCCAGGCCATGGGCATCCGTCTGGTAGCAACCGCCAACAACCAGCTGGATGCATACCTTAATGTACACGAAATTACCATCAACAAACAGGAGGATTCCGGCAGTGAGGAAATCACCGGCGAATACTCCACCAACCTGGACAATATGAACGGCGCGGCGCTGGGCAAGCTGGCAGACAGCGACGCTGGTTCGGAAGTGTGGCTTTCCAAGAGCTCCGGCGAGTTTAAGGACCAGCTGCCTGCCGATGGTGCCGTTACCTACACCTTCAGCGAGCCGGTATTTGTGGAAAGCGTCGTACTGGAACAGGGCGGTTCCGCTGCTGGCGACGTGATGAAGGATGGCGTGATTGAATATCTGGATAGTGAAGGCCAGTGGCAGAAAGCTGCCGACGTGACCAGCGATAAGAGCCAGACCTTTACCCTTTCTGTTACCACTTCTGCCGTGCGCGTGCGTAACGAGACGTTGGCACCGGTGTGGTGGCGTCTGGGCGAATTCCGGGTTGTGGCTTCCAAAGAGGACACCGCCCCCATTACCTATACAGTCATGCATACCGACCGCTGGAAAGTCTATCAGGGACCCGAAAGCAACCTCTATGACGGCAACGAGGATACCTTTGTCTGGTATGACCCGGACGGCGACGGCAATACCACCGGCGACGACTTTATGGTGGACGATTTCTTGGGCTATGATTTGGGCAAGGTCGCCACCTTGGAAAGCGCCCGCATTGTGGTGGGTCATGACGGCGGTGACAAGCTGCTGAAATATGCCATCGAAACCTCTGTAGATAACAAAACCTGGACCCCTGTGGAAGGTTATGAAAGTTATACCGGCGCTTCTTCCGGCAAGGACGAGCTGAGCATCAACCTGAACGGCACCAAAGTCCGGTATATCCGCATCCGCAATTTGGAGCGGCGGGGCGCTTGGGGCAAGTTCTCCGAGTTCACCGTGAAGGAAGTCCCCACCAGCGGCGACACCGAGCACGTTTATACCAACATAGAAACCACCATGAAGGCCAACCTGAATGAAGAAGGCAAGGCTTTCTTGACCGGCGGGAATGTCACATTCTCCACAGGCAGCTATATTGGCATTAAGCTGGACAATATCAAGAAGATTACCGGTATTGAAGTTAGCGAGCTTCCCCAGGGACTCAAGCTGCAAACCTCCATGAACGCTGTTACCTGGACGGACTATGACCCAGATGGCGATACAGACGCCCGGTATATCCGCGTGTTCAACAGCACTGCAAGTGATGTGGAATGTACTCTCTCCACCTTTATCGTCAACTACCTCTTTATCGGCGAGAAAAAGGTGACCAGTGACTTTGCCAACCAGAGCACCGGCTCCGATATGCGTACCACCGGTACTGTGGGCTATGTGTTCGACGGCGATTTGAGCACCATCGGCATGATTACCGGCTTCCAGGAAGTCGGCAAGCAGATTCTGTTCGATTTGGGACAGGAGATTACCTTTAACCAGGTCCGCTACTATATCAACGAAACCAACCTGAACTACATCCGTCATGCTGTGTTCGAGGTATCCAACGACCCCGACGGCGACGACTGGACGGAAATCCTCACCGTGGGCAACGGCGACTTTACAAACGTGTGGGACGACACCACCGCCAAGTCCGCTTCCTATCTGACCCACGATACCCAGAATCCCGGCAACATGTACGCCGAGGCAACCGGCCTGAATGTTTCCGGCCGCTATCTGCGTGTCCGCCCGCTGACCACCTATTCCCACAGATGGATGGGCTTTGGTGAAATCCAAATTAACGGCGGCGCGTATATCTCCCCCGAAGCCAACCGCGACGTGGTTTCCGAGGCCGTGGAAGTGCAGGGCAAGCTGCCTTCTTACATGCTGGACAAGGACTTTTCCACTACCTTCCAGTCCTCCGAGAAGAACAGTTCCTTTACCTATCGGATTTCCGAACCTCAGGGGCTGCGTACTGTGCGGCTGATTCAGCTGGGCGCCGTTTCCAACGCCAAAGTGGAAGCCGCCTTTGTGGGTGAAGCCGATAAGATGGTGCTGGGTACCCTGAACCAGTCCATTACCGAGTTCGTGCTTCCCCAGGACAAGACTCTGGAATCCATCACCGTCAGCTGGGATGAAATTGTCCCCGAAATTGCCGAAATCCAGACCTCGACAGCCCCCGTTACCGCTGCCGATAAGGCGGAGCTTGAGGCAGAACTTGACAAGGGTGTGGACGAAAACTGGATAACTGACAGTATCGCCGCTTACAAGAAGGCGGAAACCATTGCAAAGGAAGTCTTGGATAACGACTATGTCAGCCAGGAAACCGTGAACTCGGCGCTGGGGATGCTCAAAGCTGCCCGCAGTAACGCTAAGAATAAGGCTTCCAATCTGGACGAGCTGCAAAAGCTGGTGGACGAAGCCCTGACCAATGAAGGAAACCTGTACTCCGCTGCTACCTTTGCCGATTACAGCGAGGCCGTGGATAACCTGAAAAACGCGCTGGAGAATCCCGACAACCTGGATACCGAGACTGCCGACGAGCTGACAAATGCTCTGAAGCTGGCACAGGATGCCCTGGAATATTCCATCCGTAACCGTGAGCTGGCGGAAATTGCCCTGAGAAAGCTGGCCACTGTAACCGCAGAGGATTATACGGCTGCCAGCTATGCCGCTTTGACCGAGAGCGGAGATGCCCTTTCCGCCCTGATTGCTCAGGATAAGACCGGCGACCGGGTGAATCCTCAGGAAATGGCAGAGGCTACCCAAGCCTTTACGGCAGCGCTGGATGGGCTAGTGGACGTTACCGATTTGAAGGCCGCCATTGCCGAATTTGATACGGTAGACGGCAATCTGTATACCGACGAAAGCTATACCGCCTATACCGAAGCCGTGGAAACTGGCAAAAAGCTGCTGGAATCCGGTACTGCCGAGGAAATCAAGGCAGCAATCAAGGATATAAAGGAAGCTCTGGCCGGTTTGGAAGAGTATGTGGCGCCTGACAAGACCCTGCTGCAAAAGACCTATGACTATGCGTTGACTCTGAGCACAGAAGGTGTGACCGACAGCGCCAAGAAGTTCTTTACAGACGCCCTGGCAGCAGCCCAGGCAGTTCTGGATGACAATAAGGCCACCCAGCAAGAAGTCGATACGGCATGGGACAACCTGCTGAACGGCATTTGGGGCTTGGGGCTCACCCAGGGCGACAAGACCCTGCTGGAGCAGCTGATTGCCAAGGCCGACGACATGATGGCAAATTCCGGTAAGTATGTAGAGTCCAACTGGCAGCAGCTGGTGGAGGCTCTGGAAAAGGCCAAGGATGTCTACGATGACGGCGACGCCATGGAAGAGGACGTCCAGCCCGCAGCCGAAGCCCTGCTCAAAGCTATTATGGCCCAGCGGTATAAGGCCGACAAGTCCATTTTGCAGGAACTGATTGAGAAAGCCAATAAAATGGACGTCAGTACCTATACTTTGGAAAGTGTCGCCGTGTTCCGTGCGGCGCTGTACAATGCCAACCTGGTGATGGCCGACGAGACCCTGAGCGTGGATGACCAGGCCGTGGTAGACGAAGCTGTTTCCCAGTTGAATGCAGCCATCGAAAACCTGAGTGCCGATACCGATTCTACCAAGCCTGATGACGGCAAGGATGACGACACCGATAAGCCTTCTACCGATGACGGTAAGGGCGACACGCCCGCCACCACCAAGCCTTCCGGCAATGAAAATACCGGCAAGCCCCAGGCGCCTGCTACCGGGGATTATACCAATCTGGCTCTCTGGCTGGCAGCGGCTCTGATTTCCATGGCCGGTGCAGCATACCTGGTGTTTCAAAGAAAGAAAGGCGAACAAAAGTAAATAAGCCGTGCAGGTTATAAAAGTAACTTGTGTCGGGTAAAAAAGGGCGCTTCCCGGATGTTTCAGATGCCGGGGAGCGCTTTTTTCTATATAAGAATATAGATGCTTCTACAGCGTTTATAAATGTGGAATTATAAATATATATCCCAATCTAACGTTTTGTGGATGGACAAATTTAATAAATCATGTATACTTTATATATATTTTATGCGGAAATTGACGGAAAGGAGGGCGCGTTTATAGAAAAATAGAATTGGCATTGAGAAAGGAGAGTAAAATCATGCGTAAATTCATAGCAATTCTTTTGCTGCTGCCCATGCTGATTTTATCCGGATGCGGCAGCCAGGAAAAAAATCTTGGCGATGATTATCTGCTGGATACCGATGACCAGTATTACCTGCGCAATACGATAGAAAACGAAATTTTGGAATCGGAGGACTGCTATTATGTGTTCGGTTTTCATTACCTGTATGCCATCGATAAGGAGACAGGTACAGAAACCGTGGTCTGCAATAAACCTGACTGCCTCCACGACAACGAGCCCGATGACAGCCGCCGTGTGGACTGCAACGCCTATTTTCCCGGACAGCAGTTTATCGCCTACTACCAGGGAAAAATGTACGTACTGGACAAGCTGGGACTGAACTCGGAGAGTGGGGATGTTGTATATGAAGTGGACTTGAGCGGGGCCGGCAGAAAAAAGATTTATGAAAGCGAAAAAGATGTCAGCGTCATGCTCGTGCATCGCGGCTATTTGTACCTTTCTTTTAATGACTTTTACTATGATATGGAAGTGTACGAAAACCACCCGGAACTGCTGGAAGATGCCAGCTGTGAAGTCGTCCGGATTCCCCTTGATAACCCCTCACAGGAGCCGGAAACGGTTTGGAAGGTACAGGGAGCCCCGGCACAAATTAACGTGATGTCCGCCTATGGAAACCGGGTGTATATGACGATCAGCAATCTTACCGAAGATTCAGACGCTTTGCCAACTATGGTCATTTATAATATCCTGGATCACAAAACCACCGAAACCAAGGAGCTCGACTGGAATAACCTGGTGCGCTGGGACGGAAAGACCATTGCGTTTTCCCAAACGCTGGGTGACGGGAATGCCATATTGGCCGATATGGACGGCAATATGGTGGGGCAGCTTGATTTTAATAAGCAAATGAATTTTTACAGCAATGACCAATATTTGATTGTGGATAATGAGTCCTTGGTGCGTTATGGCGACGTCCCCAGGGAAGACCGGGCGATTCAAATTTATGATAAAGAGATGAACCTGGTAAAAGAAATCAAGCTCGGTACCAGCACGCTTCCCGGCGTAGGTATGGACCAGCAGTATTTCTTCTATCTGCACGAAGGGGAAGATCCGGAAGTAAGCGGAACGGATATTTGGGCGGTCGATTTGAGCCGATTGGACGAGGAAAATCTGGAGGGTGAGCCGTTTTTCACTTATGTTGCTCCAAACTCCCAAGGAATGGTTACTGTGTCGTAAAGCCGACAAAAAACAGATAGGATGGTGGAAGATGACGAAGTGTATCATGGAAGGGCTTACCAAATCCTATGGTCAAAAGCGTGCGCTGGTGGATTTTTCCTGTACCCTAACCCCGGGAATCTATGGACTTTTAGGGCCCAATGGCGCGGGGAAAAGCACCTTGATGAACCTAATCTCTCAAAATCTTACACCGGACTCCGGTACCATCCATCTGGAGCCGGAGGGGGATATTCTGCGCACTTTGGGTTATATGCCCCAGCAGCAGGCTTTGTATGACGATTTCAGCGCCAGAAGCTTTTTGTATTATATGGCGGGCCTGAAAAAAATCAAATCACCGGGAAAAGAAATCGAACACCTTCTCGAGGTAGTCAATCTCCAGGACGTCGCCCACAAGCGGATGGGCTCCTATTCTGGAGGAATGAAGCAGCGGGTGCTGCTGGCACAGGCACTGCTGGGAAACCCGAGCCTTTTATTGTTGGATGAGCCTACCGCTGGCCTTGACCCTCGGGAGCGTATCCGTATCCGGAATTTTATCAGTGAATTCTCCCGGGATAAAATCGTGCTGCTTGCCACCCATGTGGTCAGTGATATTGAGTATATCGCCAGCCAGGTGATCCTGCTCAGCAGCGGAAAAACCATCGGGATTCACACCACCGGGGAATGGCTTGATTCCATCGCGGGAAAAGTGTGCGAATGTCTGGTATCCGAGGAAGAAATTTCCCGCTATCAGCAGCAATATCAAATCAGCAACATTTTCCGGGAAAGCGGCGGTATCAGCCTTCGGATTATCAGCGACACGCCGCCCGAAAACGCGAAACCGGTGAAGCCTATGCTGGAGGACGTATATTTGTACTACAGCAATGCAAACGAGGCCGATTATGAGATATGAACTGAAGAAAAATATGAGCCGGGGTATCCTGCTGTTATTGCTGATCTGCATTGCCGTGAACGGATACCTGTTTTATAACCGTATCAGCGGCATGTATGGCGGCCTGCGGCAGGAATACCCGGCGTATGAACAAATGCTGGATGCCCTCAACCAGGACTTGGACACGGACCTTACCGCCATGGCTCTGGATAAAAACAGCTATGCCCTGTATGAGGCGTCGGTGCAGCAGGAATATCTGCAAATGTATCCTCAATATATCAAAGAGATGCCGGAGCGGGCACGGGCGGCGTCTATCCTTACCAGAGCGGGGGATAAGAGCGGGTTCAGCCGGCGGAACATCGACAAAACCGTTGCGGACTTTGCGGGACTGGATGCCCTTCCTGTCCGGGCAGGGCTCAATGCCGCGGTGAATGAGCTGTATCGGTTTTCGCTGTCAGACATTTTAGTGCTGTTTTTTGTCCTGATCGTCTGTGTCCGCATATTCTCCCGGGAATATGAGAAAAAGCTGTACCCCCTGCTGCTGGCAACCCCTTCCCGGATACGGGTTGGCGGGGCCAAAATTGTCACCATGGTTTTCTTGACGGCTGTGGCGGTGATTGCCGTGTATGGGGGGAACCTGGCCATTGGCGGCGCGTTTTTGGGGCTGGGAGATTTGAGCCGCCCCATCCAGTCACTGCCGGATTTCCGAAGCTGTACGCTGGCTATTTCCTGTTTGGGATATATCGGGCTGGGGTTTGCTATCAAGCTATTTTGCGCCATTGCCTTCGGGATGTTGGTGTTCATGCTGTTTACCCTTTTCAAAAAGCCCACGCTGGTATTTTTTATCGTGGCGGCCTTTCTGGGAATCTCCTACTGGCTGTACACCGGAATCCCGGTAACTTCCAGCCTGAACGCCCTGCATTTTATCAACGCGTTTCAGCTAATGGATGCTTTTTCGGTCATTAGCCGTTATCAGAATGTCAATTTGTTTACCTATCCCGTCTCCATGACCTTACTACTTCCGGTGGCATTGGCAATCGTTTTTATCGTGGCGGCTGGGGTCATACTGTTTCAGTTTTATACCTGTGGGGTATGCCGCCATTTGCGGGTGCCCAGATGGATGGCTGCAGCGATTGACAAGGCTTGCAGGATAGCAGACCGGCTAAACCTGCACACTTCCCTGTTCCTTCATGAAAATCGGAAAGTCTTTTCCCATGGCCGCGCTCTGTGGATTTTGCTGGCGCTGGTTTTGCTGATGGTATCCCGGTATGACGCCGCTTTCCGGTTTAAAACCGGGGAGGGGGAGGTGTATCGCCAATACATAGAGGAGATTGGCGGGAAAGTGACCGAGGATACGCTGGACTTTGTGGAAAATGAATGGGAGCGTATCGGGAAAATGGAATCCTATGCCCAGGAAAACTATTCCAAGGCCCTTTCCGATATTGAGCTGCAGCTGTTGCTGGTGCAGCAGGCAGAGGAGGAAAAGGGGGTCCCTGCCTATTTGGTGGATGAATCGGGCTACAGCAAGCTGATGCGGGATACGGCGGCGGATGTAGAGGACGCCTTGTTTATCATAGCGGCCACGATCCTGTGTTGTGCGGGGCTGTTTTCCATGGAGAATACCTTTGGCACGAAAAAGCTGCTGCGGATTTGCCGGAGAGGATTCCAGCTTCCCTATGATAAGCTGTGCATCACGCTTCTGTTTTCTACGTTGACAGCCGTCATTGTGGAAGTTACCCGATTTGGTATGGTGATAAAAGATTACCCGCTTCTCTATGCAGACGAAGCACCGGTACAAAGCCTGAGAGAGATGATGAATTTCTCAGGCAGTATGACCTTGCAGCAATATCTGATTTTGCTGTTTATTGTGCGGCTGCTGGGGGCATGGCTGGTGGGTACGATGGTGGCGGTGGTTTCTTCTTGCTGCCGGAGCGATGCGGTATCCATTGCCGTTTCGTTTGGTGTCATCGCCGCACCGGTTATCGCAGTGGGCGCAGGAGTACATCCGTTACAGTATATTTCCGTACTGCCGTTTTGCGGCGGAAACCTGTTGCTGCAGGATACGCTGGTCAGCCAGATATGGTATGGGATTTTCCTGATTGGCTGTTTGATTTTGGGAAGATACCTGATAAAAAAGCAGTGGCGCAGTCAAATGCCACAAAAAGAGAAAAAGAAAAAACCAGTACCGGCGTAACCGGCTTTGCAAAAAAGCTCCCGATACCTGCTTTCAAGAACAGGTATCGGGAGCTTTTTGCAGTGATGATTGGCACAAATTCAAAATGGAAAAGGGAAGTTTTTCTCAAAGGTTTACAGTCTCACCGGCACCTCGTTTTTGCCAAGTGCGCAGCAGCCAGACACAACAGGCACTGCCTGCGGCAATGACTAAAAGCACCGCTGCCGGAAACTTGCTTCCTGTAACCGGCGGGGTAGTGTGCTCTCCCTGCTGGGAAACGGCAACCAGATACTCCTGATGAAAGTGGGACACCTGGAAAGCAGAATGGGTTTTCGTTAGGGAAGCTGCCTCTATTTTCTCATCAGCGCCAACTGACAGCAGGGAGGTGCATCCTTTGGGCAGGCTGGAAAAGGTAACGGAAAAATCTTTCTGAGGCTGTAGGAGGTTTCCTTCATTATCCGTCAGAAAAATACTCCAGCCATCCAGAAAATCGCCGTGGTCTGCAAGCAAGCCGGTCAGCCACTGAAACGCATCGGCTTCTTCCGGGACAACATGGACGACACAAAAATAGCAGTCTTCTTCCGGCAGCCCGCTTCCCGAAATCACGCAGCCATCATCGAGAGTCACACTGGCGCAGCCATTTTCCGCCGGGGAAATATACAGGTTTTCCGGATACTGACATTCCCGGTTTGCCTGTACCTGGGCCTTTACAGCGTCGTCCGTTTCCACAGCAGCAGCGGGTACCGTCATCCCAAATGCCGACACCATAGCCAGCAAAGCGGAAACGATTATGGCAGTTATTTTTTTCATGTTTGGTTCTCCTTTTCAGTGGAATCGCTGCCGGAATAGATTTGGGTATTCATTTCTACCGCACCGGCACTGTGCCAGGTTTCAGGCGTATAGGCCATGATTTTTAGTTTGACCGCGTCTCCTACCCCAGCATCTTCTTCTATCTCAAGGGAAGGGATATATTCCCCCGGGCGAATCACGCCGCTTTTTCCCAAAAGATTTCCTGCATCGTCATATACCCGCAGCCGGAGCCATACGGTGTTTTCGTCCGCAGAGGTAAAATAAAGCAGTAAGCGCCCATTGTCTTCCACAGGCTTTCCGCAAACGGAGAAAACATATCCATCTTCCACCTCAACAGGGGTATAGTCCATCTCTTCCGGCACAGAGGGGCTTCCGACTTGAGCGGTATTGTCAAAATCGGGCGGCGTAAAAGCCGGTGTTTGGTTTTGGGTAAAAATTAGCGCAGAGGCCATGACAATGACCGAAATAATACAGACCACGGCAGCACAAATGACAGCGATTTTTTGCTTTTTCATAGGAACACTCCTGTTACAGAACTCTTTCCAAAGGGCAGAAAGACGGGCTCTCTGTCCTTTGGAAAGAGGGCGGGTTTCCCCGCTCTCTGGGATTATGGCTGAATGGTTACGGTGACGGCGCCAATCCGGGAAAAGCTGCTGCTTCCCCGATATTCCCCCGAAAGGGAGAGTGCCGAAACACCTGTGAGTTGAGGGTCATCCACTGGTTTTTCTTCGGCCGTGGGAAGGGACAGCAAAGGATTTGAAAAGCTGCCGGTCACATGATTGTCCTGGGAATCAAAATCGAAGTTCACCTGGACGGAAGCGTTGGAATGATTGGTAACCGTAAACTGGTTCCCTTTGCTGGACCATTGGCCAGAAGCCTCCAGATGATATTGATGGGTCTGGGGGTTCCAGGTTTTGGTACCGGTGTGGGTATAGGTGAATTGCAGTTCCTCCCATTCCACATCGACACTGTATACGGTAGCGCTGGGAGCCAGGCACTGATACCGGGCTTGTACCGGAATCGAATGGCTGTTGGGTACAGAATCAATGGTCTGTGCAGAGGCCATGGTTCCGGAAACTAACAGGGCGGCAGAAACCGCCAGTAAGACAAATTGTTTCATCAAAATCACTTCACAACAGAGAGGGCTACATTAGCGCTGCCAAAGATTTTGTTCTGATAGCTTTTGTTAATGGCGCCGCTCAGGGTCAAAGCGGAGGTTTTGGTATCAGCCTGATCATAGGTTTTGCCTTCGCCGCTTTCGAGGGTATACTGCTCATTGGTAAAGGTGCCGGTTACCCCCTGGAAGGGACGGGCTTCTTCTTTAAAGTTCAGCTTGACGCCTACCTTGGCATTGGAATGGTTGGTGACGGTAATCAGGTTAGCGCCTTCCTCACAGGACCATACACCGGGAGTAGCACCATCATAGGTGTGAGTCTCGGGGTTCCAGGTACCCTCGTTGTCCACCGTATAGGTGAATTCCATGCTGCCCCAGTCAATATCCACACTATAAACAGTCTCTGCGGAGACATTGGCTACGTAAGTACCCTTGACAGAATGACTGTTATAACTGGGAACGCGGTCATAAGTCGTAGCGGAAACAGAAACAGCAGAAGCAGTCAGAATGACACCGGCCAGAAGAGCAGCAGTAATTTTTTTGGTCATCATAATTGAGTTCCTCCATTTTTTATATTGTTGTTTACTTGCAATTTTATAGTAATGGGAATAGCGGACTATTACAGGTTTTCGGAAAGGGTAACCGTCACCGTACCGATAGTGCTACCGTCTTCAAACTGATTCGGCTCACCGCTCAGGGTCAGTACGCAGTTCTTATAGGTGTCAGCACCGGTAAACTGGCCTTCCTCGGGCTGGTTCAGAACAAATTCATTGTTGTCCCCAAAATCGCCGGTCACATTGCCGATTCCTTCGGCTGCCGCAAAGTCCAGGTTCACCTTGACAGCTGCATTGGAATGGTTGGTAACAGAAACGCCGTTGCTGTCGGAAGTCCATGCGCTTTCGGTATGATCCTCATAGGTATGGCTGTCGGTATTCCAGTCCATGGTACCGGTTTTGCTGAAAGAGAACTCCAGCTTTTCCCACTCGATTTCCACATTGTAGACAGTGGGGGTCGTAACGGTATTGGAATAGGTGCCGGTTACATCAGCGCTGCTGGTGCCGCCCAGTTCGGTAATGGCGGTGGTTTCTTCAGCAGAAGCAGAAATTCCGGCAGCGGCCAGCAGAGCGCCGGCCATCAGGACAGCTGCAATTTTCTTCATGTTCTTCATCTTTTACTTTCCTCCAGTTTGTCAATATCAGTAGGTTTGCTTACGGGATACATATATAGAAACACAGATTTCTCTGTGATTGCTTTCAGGCAACGGCAGTAATCTCCACGGGAATTTCCGTATTTACCACAGCCTTTTCGCCGGTTTCGGTGTTGTAATACAAGACCCGGAATTTTCCGTCATAACCGCCGGGGGAGAGGCGGGAAGCTTCCGTTATTTTCATGGTGGAGAGGGAATAGCCCGCCGGAAGCAGGTCGGATTCCCCCAAAACCGTTTCTTCGTCGCCTTCGCCCACCACCAGCTGCAATACCATGTCCTGGGTAGAGCGCTGGGGGTTCTGGAAGAGGATGGAGGCGGTTCCGTCACTGATGTCGATGGATACGGCGGTGGAATAGGTGAGTCCCACAGCGCCGCCGCCCTCTTCGGCATCCAGCTTGCTTTCCCCGGTATCCTCCATTTTTTCGGCGTTACTGTCTACCTGCTGGGGCGCGTAGTCCGGCGCAATGGCGGTCTGGGAGTTATCCCGGGTCAGGGTGAAAACGGTTACGCCCACAGCGGAGATGGTAATGAGAAGCAGGAGAACGATGAGAATATTCCTGCCTTTGGATGATTTCCTTTCGCGATTGGTTTCCATGTACGGTTAGCCTCCTATGGTAACGGTAATCTGTCCCAGCTTCTGATTGGAGAAGGCTTCTTCAGGACGTCCGGCCGGGGTGAAGAGGATGGTTTTACTGGAGTCGTCCTTGGTTTCCGAGGCAGGCAGGGAGAAGTCGTTGCCGCTGAAAGTGCCCGTTACTTCTTCCAGCCCGGGAACAGACTGATAATCGAAATGAACGTTTACACCGGTATTTCCGGCATTGGTAACGGTGATTTGACCGCTGGTTTCATTGGTCCCCTTCCAGCCGCCATTTTCATAGGTATGGTTGTCGGGGTTCCAGTCGCCCAGCTCATAGTTGTAATCCAAAGTACCCCAGTCAATATTGACGGAAACAACTTTGGTTTCCAGCAGTTCCACCTTTTTGCTGGCGGAAAGCTCGGTTTCCTTCTGGTCAATGGTGAGGACGGCGGTTGCCGTTACCTTACCGGCTGCTTTCTTGGTCAGTTGTCCATCCGAATTGATTTCTGCCAGTGTGGGGTTATCGGTTTTCCAGACAAAGCCCAGACGGTTATTTTCAAAACCGGCAGAAGCCGTATACTGGGCAATGTCGGTATGCTCATCCAGGGAATCGGGGCCGTTCAGGCTCAGGGTTACTGCGAAAATAGTGACGGTATCGGTGGCGTTGGGGTTGGAAACGGAGCGCAGGGTGATGACAGCCATACCTGCTTTGTGAAGCGTTACCACGCCTTTGCTGTTGACGGTAGCCACTTCATCGTTGGAGGATTCCCACTGTACGGCGTTGTCAAAAGCATTGGCAGGCAGCGTTTTGCCGGTCAGGCGAATCTGCTCCCCCTCTTCAAAGACGACCGCACGGGTATCGTCCCCTTCAATTTCCACATGGGTGACATCGTTGTTTTCAATCAAACGGGTAGTGCCATAGACAATCATTTGGGCGCTGCCGCCGGTTCCGGTGATGCCGGAAGGAGCCGTTTTGCCGCCGCCCACCAGATAATATTTACCGTATACGATGTTCAGCCCCTGGGGAAGCTCTGCGGACATGATGCCGTTTTCGGCGGAAGTGTCCAGCCGTGTGCCGCCGGCAGCTGCCAGCTCTTCGGGGGTGTTGCCGGAGACGGTAGTCTGATAGATGCCGTCGCTACTGCTGAACCCGTTACTGTCGGTATAAGCAACTGTGACGTCCTTATAGTTTTGGGTTTGTACACTGCCTGTCCACGGTTTTAAGTTGTTGCCCAAGTCCAGCGCACCGGAACCGCTGGTGAGGATATGCATTTTACCGGTATTGTTGAGGTCCACCGACTGGCCGTTCAGCGGAACCACTTTGCCGCCGGTGACATAAGCGGTGCCTTCGATGTCCAGGGGAACCTGGGGATTCAGTTCGCTGCCGTTGTTCAGCTCACCGCCATTCAGGTACAGTGTGCTTTTGGAGCTTACCCACAGGTTGCGGATGGTGCCGCCGTTTACTTCCAAATCACCGTAGGTATCCACTGCCCGGTGACTGTCGTTTTTGCGGCCATAGGTGCCGTTGTTAATGACGATTTTAGTGCCGGAAGCGGGGGAGTATACGGCTCCTTCTGCACCCCAAACGCTGCCGGAGCTGTTTAAGTAGGCTTTTGCGCCGGATTCCATCAGCTTAATACCGTGGCCTTCTTCCGAGCCGCCGGTACCATATTCGGTTCGGAGCTGTGCGTTGCCCCGGGTAATCAGAGTGGAGTTTGCATAAATTTCAATGGGGTTCAGGGAACCATAGGTAGAGCCTTGAGAGCGGGTATCATTGATATAAATGCTGTCGTCCAGTACCAGCGTTGCGCCGTTGGTTACATGGAATTCTACATACCGGAGAACGCCGGAGCCCCGGATGGTCAGGTCACGGGATACGGTGTATTCCCTCTCATTGCCCCAGAAATTCTCAAATTCGATTGTGCCGTTTGCAATAATCGTCGTGACATTGGAATTATTCAGGGCGTTGACAAATTGACTTTTATTGCTAACGGTAACAGTCTGGCCGTTCTGGATGTTGGTCAGCGCCTTGAGAATCGCTTCCGCCTGCTGGAGCTTTTCGTAATTGGTGACTTTCGTTTTGTCCTCGTTGCTGAGCGCATCATAGGCAGCGCGGGCTTCTTCCACGGCTGTTTTGTGGCTCAGCTCGGGGATTTTTGGCAGGGCGTCGATTTTTGCCACAACTTTTTCCCAGTCGGGGGTTACTTCTTCTTTTTCCTTGTCAATGGCAAAGCTGTCAATCTTTACGCTCTCGCCGTCCTCCACTTTGTAAGCCTGATAATACAAACAGTCGCCGTCAATGGTAAACCCGCTATACACCGGGCAATCCAAATCCAGAGCCACGGCGCTGGGAATCTCGGGCAGCACTTCCTGCTCATAGTTCTTGACACCGGCAGTACCGGCAATCAGGAACAGAGTGCCGTCTGGCTCAATGGCGGTCTCGTAGTTGGTGCTCTCATAGGTGGTGGTTTGGGTTTCTACCTGCTGGGTGTCACCATAGGACAGCCAGGGGGTACGGTTGTACACATGGTCATGACCGGACAGCACCAGGTCAATGTCACATTCCGCCGAAAGCTGGTTTAGCTGGCTGCGGATGGCCACCACATCGTCGTCTTGGGCATGGGGTCCGTTGGAATAAGGGGACTTGTGCAGCAGGATAATTTTCCATTCTGTATCCGCATCTTTTGCCGTCTCATAGGCCCAGTCGTACTGTGTATCGGAGAGATAGCCGTCGTTGGTTATATCGTTGGTGTTCAGGACAATAAAGGTGGCGTTTTTATATTCGTAGGAATAATACACGCCGGTATCGGTGTCTTGTTCGGGCAAATTCTGGAAGTTGAAATGGGACATCAGCGCATTGGGAGTGGTGACGCCTTCTACATCGGATTTGTCCTCATGATTGCCGGCAGCCGGCGTAATGGGCAGGGACATGGAAACAGGGTCATCCAGCACCCAGCTCCAATAGGTTTCGTTGCTTCCATCGTCTACAAAGTCGCCGCTGTGAAGCAGGAAGGAAGCGTCGGGGAACATTTCATCCGCCTGTTTCAGGGTGTTGAGATAGGTCTCATAGTCCGACTGCACCATGCCCTGAGAGTCGTTGACATCGATAAAGGTAAAAGCATCATCGTTTCCGCCATCGGTGGTAAAGGAAACCGGTTCACTCCAGTATCCCTGTTCCGGGCAGCCGACCCGGTAGTAATAAGTGGTGTCCGGCTCCAGATTTTCTACTTGGGCGGTATGGCGATTGGCTTTTTTGGTGGCATAAGTGGTAATCAGTCCCAGATTTAGGAGGGTTTTGGGTTTTACCACCTGTGTGGTATCGGCTGTAATGGTTTGCGCATCCGAAAAATCCGGTGAAGTGGAAAGCTGTACTGCGCCGCTGTCCACCATGATCCCGGTGTACCAGCTGAAAGCTCGTCCTGTTTCCGTATCCGAGCCAAAGGTCATGGTCACCTGGTCGGGAAGCAGGCCGTTTTCCACCGAAGGTTCCGGCTTTTCTACTGTCCCGTCAAATACAATGGTACGGCCCTCGCCGTTTTCCACGTCGTCTTGGGTATCATCATATAGCATGGAGCTGGCTACATCATCAATCAGGCCACCCATACCGGTGAGAAAGCTTTCGCTCATATATTCGTTGAGAAGCCCTTCCAGCAGCGTGCGGACATCCAGACCGGCCATGTCCAGAATGGCTTTCAGATTACCGTTGTCGGTTTTGGCATCAATGGCGATTTTCCAAATACCGCTGAAGGCAATGCTGGTATCAACAGAAAGTTCATTTGTCAAATCATCCACGATTCCCATGACTTCATCCAGCAGCATGTCGATGAGGTTGGAAATGATTTCGCCGCTCTTGATATACTCGCGAGCCTGTTCCACCCATTCCGGGGAATTTTCCGCTCCCTGATAATGGTTCATGAGAATCAGGACAACCAAATCATAAAGACTTTTTTCTTCCGGCGTTCCCAGAGAGGCTACACCGAAGTTGGAAACCTTTGTTACGATTTCGTCCACCTTGTTCAGCAGGTAATCGGGATTGTCAATATAACGGGTTTGGACTTTGTTCAGCAGGTCGTCCACCATTTCAATGACTTGCTCGTCGGTGATGGTCATATCTCCAATCAGCCCGGCTGTACCGGAAGGGGAGAGCTGAATTCCGCCGTTTCGATAGCTGACATTGACACGACCGATTCCCGAGCCCAGTTCCAGCTGCATGCCGCCTTTCAAAGTGTCCTGTACCATGCCGAGAATCGTTCCGTTAATATCCAAATCCGGCGCCATTTCTGAAATAAATTCCCGGATGCCCTTTTCGCTGATTTGTTTCAGCATGGGGACCAGCATACCGTTGGCCATGTTGTTCAAGAGAGTTTCCGGATATAGTTTTTCCTTCGTATACGCGGCAAAATCTTCAATCGTCTCGCCGTTATAAACAATCGACTTGACGCTTTCGGTGTTAACGGTAAAATTTTCGTGGGTGCGGTTGGTACCGTCATTCAGTTTTGCCCCTTTGGAAAGGGTTACGGAGCGTACCGGGGAGCCCCAGGAAGAGAGGGAACCGGTTTCAAGGTCGGTCAGATGATTTCCATTAACGGTGGTGTATTCAGCAATATCGTTAGCGTGCATATGGCCGGTAAAAATGTACCGCATGCCGGCGTCGGCCAGTGCCGTAGCGGTTTCTTCCCAATCCTCCACCACATATTCACTGAGCACCTGGTCTTCCATGTCGAAGTGGGGAATCAGTCCGTGGTGCATCAGGCCAATAACGGTTTTCCCTTGGGCTTCGGCTTGTTGAATCTGTTTGACCGCCCATTGCAGTAAATCCTCGTCCACCCGTCCGGCAGTAATGTGTTCGTTGGTATCCATGCCGGTGGCGTCGGGGCTATACATGCCGGAATCCAGTGCCAGAATCACATAATCCCCCAAATCAGCGGTGTAAGAGAGGCCGCCGGCCTGCTTTCCTGCAGGGGGTGTGTAGTAATTGGCGTTGAACTCCCCGTTATAGCCGAAATTGGCATAGATTTCTTTGAATTCAGAAGGAGTAACAGTTTCGGTGTTTTCTTTCTTGCCGTTTTCAAAGGTGCAGGCATCCTGATAATTGTAAATATCGTGGTTGCCGTTAATGACAAAGACTTCGGCATCGGTATGATCTTCGATTTGCTGCATTTCGGCGGCAAATTCCTGATGCCCCTTTTTCTCACCGTCTTTGGTAAGGTCGCCAGAAACCAGCACAATGTCCGGTTGGTCTTTTTCAATCATTTCCACGGCTGAGTCCAGAATAGAGCCGGATTCTGCCAGCATCTTGGGGTCGCCGTTTACATAAGTCTGATAATCCTCACAATCTGATACATAAGTCAGCGGATAGTAGTGCGCGTCCGAGATGACACAGATTTTCAGGGTATCTCCGGCGGCAAATACGGAGCTTTGGGGCATCAGTCCAATCAGGACAGACAGCGCCAGGCAAATGCTCAGTACTTTTTGAAAAATCTTCTTTTGCATATAAATCCCTCGACATCTCCATTTCTCTTTGGCGTGAGCAGACTGGCGGGTTTTCCACTGGCATTTGCAGGGCTCCGGTAACAGTCCTCTGTCATTCCAGTATAGGGATGTTTGTGAAATTGAAAGGCAGCGGTATGTAAAACTTTGGTAATTTGTTGTAAAATGTTTACTGGTTTATAAAAATATTCCAGAAAGCAAAAAAAGAGAATATGGGAGAAAAAATAGCGAAAAAGAAAGGAATGGTAAATTATTGGAAAAAAATAGGAAAAATCCGTGTGAAGCTTCCGGGGCGTTTTAGGAAGTCAATGAGAACAGTGCAAAGTTCCAAATAGAAGCCGGGAAAAGAAGTGTTGACTTTTTCTCCGGTGAGGAGTACATTGAATCAGGAAGGCTTTTTGGGAGGAGTGAAAATGTACCAAATCCATTATTGTGAATTTTCCCGCCAAAATTGTGATAAAGACAGAATTTATCGGCCAGCAGGCAGCGGAGACTGGCTGTTTCTGCTTTTTTTAGCGCCGATGTATGTGGTTTTTAAAACGGAGCGGGAAACAGCCCGGGCAGGCGGATGTCTGCTGTATTCTCCGGGTACTTGCCAGAATTATCATAGCGTAGAAGCCTTTCGTAACAGCTATGTGCATTTTGCTGCCAGCAGCGAAGAGTTTCCCAAAACTTATGGGATACCGGTCAACCGGGTGTTTTATCCGGCCTCTCCTGACAAGCTGAACCTGCTGCTCAAGGATTTACAGGAAGAGTATTTGAATCAGGACAGTCACTCACAGGAAATGGAGGATTTGCTGATGCGCCGGCTTTTGATTATGACCGGGCGTCTATTGGAAAGCGGGAATCAAAGCACCGGTTCCCTCAGGGAGCAGTTCCAGCAGGCAAGGCTGACGGTTTTGTCCCGCTGTGAGGAAGACTGGGATATTGAAAAAATGTGCGGGCTGGTCAATATGGGGAAAAGCCAGTTTTACAGCTACTACCGGGACTTTTTTGGGACTTCCCCCCGTGAGGACCTTTTAAAAGCAAGAATGGACCGGGCCAAAAACCTTTTGACCAGCGAAACCATGCAGGTACAGCAGGCGGCTTCCTTGTGCGGCTTTAAAAGCGTTTGCCACTTCACCCGGTATTTCCGTGAGGTGTGCGGTTGTACCCCTGGGGAATACCATCGACGGACAGGCGAAAAAGCTTGAGAAGGGCAAGAAAAGAAATTTATAAAATATCTTGGACTTTTTGTGAACAAATCTTGAAAAAGATTGTTTTTATACAATTTTTTGGTATAATAATGACAGCTGGAGATTGTTTTTGTTTTTTCAGAAAGGCGGTAGATAAAAATGAAACGAATGATATTGCTGCTGCTGCCTCTGTTCCTTTGTATGTCCGGCTGTGTGTCCAAGGAAGAAGCCCGGGAAACTGCCGCGCAGGAATTTGACCGCTGTCAAACGAGCATGGAAGCCGCAATAGAACCTTATCTGTATGTAATGCGGGAGGATACTCAGCCAGGAGACAACTATGAGTCGTCGGATTATTATATCCGATACTATACCGTGGAGCTGGATGAGGCAACACAGATTTCCGTCATGCTGGAAACCTGTTTGTCCGATGTGCCAGAGCCGTCCCATTTGGTTTCCATTACCATGAGTCATACATATGGCTTGGGCAGCAATGCACCGGAAAGCCACTTGGCTCCTTTTGCCGCTATGGTGCAGTCCACCGGTAACCAGGCTGTCACAAAGGATTTTTGTGTGCAGTTTTTGACGGATTCGTCTGTGGGAACCACCGGAGACCCGCAGGAACAGTACAATGAAAAATATTATTATTCCGAAGATGGGAAAACTTTTTTATATTACTATGATGATATGGAGTATTCGTGGCAGCTTTCCTATGAGGGAGAGCTGATGCTGCCGAATGAGTAGCCGTTTGAGGCATATTCTTATGGGCAGGGTACATACTCTATAATCATGAATAAAATGTATAGGTGCAAAAGTCGTGAAGACGACAGGAGGTCTTAGTGATGTCATTTCATGAAACAACAGTAGAAAAGCTGACAGTAAATCCATTTACGCTTATCAATAAAGGCTGGATGCTGATTACAGCCGGCAACGAGCAGAAACACAATACCATGACCGCCAGCTGGGGCAGCGTGGGGGAACTGTGGGGGAATTATGTCAGTACCGTTTATATCCGTCCCCAGCGGTATACCTTGGAATTTGTGGAAAAGAATGACTTTTATTCCCTGTGCTTTTTTGATGAAGAATACCGGCAGGCGCTGACGGTGTGCGGAAAAGTGTCCGGCAGAGACTGTGACAAGGATGCAGAATCCGGTTTGACCCCTGTATTTGACCAGGCGGCGCCTTATTATCAGGAAGCAAAGCTGGTGTTTATTTGCCGGAAACTCTATAAACAGGACATGAAGGAAGAGTGTTTTTTGGACCGCCGGATTTTGGATAAACAGTATACAGCTGGGGATTTCCACCGTGTTTTTGTGGGGGAAATCGTGAAAGTACTGGAAAAGGATTGAGGCTTTTCCGGGAAAATTGGAAAAACGCCTAAAAATATCCTTGACAAACCAAAAACGGAAGCGTATGATTATACGCATAGATGCAAAATGTGTGGATGGGGAAGGAATGTTGGATTCCCGTTTCAGAGAGCCGTCGGTTGGTGTGAGACGGTACGGAACCGGCAGGAAATCACCCCGGAGCAGGCAGCTGAATCCAGTAAGCTGTCCCGGTTAGCCCGCCGTTATTGGGGCAGGCATTGATGGATGCCCATAAGTGGCCATATCTATGGCAAACAGAGTGGTACCGCGGAGGAACTGAATTTTTCGCCTTCGTCTCTGGTCAAAATGACTGGAGACGGAGGCTTTTTCATTGTCCTTTATTGTCCATGGAAATTGTGCTCGTGTTCCTCTGGTCATGCACAATCGAGTTTGAACAAAATGAAATTATACATAAAAGGAGTTTTGACTATGCAGCTCAACGGTTCGGATATCATCATGGAGTGTTTGCTGGAACAGGGTGTGGATACGGTTTTTGGGTATCCCGGCGGCGCCGTGCTGAATATTTATGACGCACTGTATAAATACAGCGACAAAATCCGACATATTGAAACAGCCCACGAACAGGGTGCAGCTCATGCGGCCGATGGATATGCCCGGGCAACGGGACGGGTCGGTGTGTGTATTGCGACTTCAGGCCCCGGCGCTACCAACCTGGTGACTGGTATTGCCACGGCCTATATGGATTCGGTGCCGGTGGTGGCCATTACCGGCAACGTGAATCGCAGCTTGCTGGGATTGGACAGCTTCCAGGAAGTGGACATTACCGGCGTGACCATGCCCATTACCAAGCACAATTATATCGTGAAAGACGTGAACCAGCTGGCCGACACCATCCGGGAAGCCTTCCGGCTGGCAAACGAAGGCCGCAAAGGCCCCGTGCTGGTGGATATTCCCAAGGACATCAGCGCCCAGTTTTGCGAATATACGCCCAAAACGCCGGAAGCGCCCAAGGTTTTCCCACTGCCCCAGGAATTCCGTTTTGAAAAGGCAATGGAGCTGCTGGAAAAGGCGGAGCGTCCCTTCCTGTACACCGGCGGCGGAGTAATTTCTTCCGGTGCCAGCGAAGAAGTGGCGCAGCTGGCGGAAAAGCTGGATGCACCGGTGGCTTCTTCTTTGATGTGCCAGGGGGGATTTGACCAAACGAGCGAACGGTATATGGGAATGTTGGGAATGCACGGCACCAAAACCGCGGCGTTGGCATTGAAAAATTGTGATTTGTTCGTGGCAGTAGGAACCCGTTTTTCCGACCGTGTTACCTGTAATGCAGATTTGTTTGCCCAGCACTGCCCGGTCATCCAGATTGATATTGACCCGGCTGAGTTTAACAAAAACATCGAAGTGGATGTGAAGCTCAAGGGCGACGCCAAGGCAATCTTGCAGGAAATTTTGCGCCGCCTTTCCCAGAAAGAGCACAAAAACTGGATGGCGGACATCGCCAAATGGCAGAAGGAGTATCCCTTGGTACAGCTTCCCGGACGGGAAGGCACCGTCACCCCTCAGCAGGTGCTGGAAACTCTGGACCGCCTGACCGACGGCAAAGCGGTTCTGTCCACGGAAGTGGGACAGCACCAGATGTGGGCTGCACAGTTCTATCGTTTCCGCAGTCCCCGGCAGTTTATTTCCTCCGGCGGATTGGGCACCATGGGATTTGGTTTGGGTGCTGCTTTGGGCGCGCAGATTGGTTTGCCGGAAGCACAGGTGGTGAATATTGCCGGTGATGGCAGCTTCCATATGAACTGCAACGAGCTTTCCACCCTGTCCAAATATGGGATTCCGGTGATTGAGCTGATTTTCAACAACCAGGTTTTGGGAATGGTACGCCAGTGGCAGAAGCTGTTTTATGGCGGCCGGTTCTCCCAGACTACGCTGGAGAAGAAAACCAACTATGAACTGCTGGCGGAAGCTTTTGGCGTAAAGGCGCTGACCATCAGCAAGCCGGAAGAAGTGGAGCCGGTGCTGAAAGAGGCGTTGGCAGCCGAAGGCCCGGTGCTGATTAACTGCCACATTGACCCCGATTGCAACGTATTGCCCATGGTACCGGCAGGCGCTTCGGCAGAGGAGCCCATTTTGGAAATGTAATCCTCCTGTAATGATCACAATGATATTTACTTACCGTTTATTTTATAGATAATTATACCGAAAGGAAGCGAAATTCATGGAAACCAACCATCCCGAGAAGGACTATATCCTTTCCGTTTTGGCAGAAAACCATGCCGGCGTGCTGCTTCGGATTTCCGGCCTGTTCAGCCGCCGCTGCTATAACATTAAGAGTATTGTGGCTGCACAGACAGCTGACGCCAGCCAGTCCGAAATTTTGATTGTGGTGACCGGTGATGACCGTATTATAAAACAGGTGAAACGGCAGCTGGAAAAGCTGGTGGACATTGTACGGGTCACGGTGTTGGACCGGGAAAGCTCTGTAGTGCGGGAGCATATTTTGCTAAAGGTTGCCCGCACCGAGGAGAACAGCGAGGCTCTGGTGGCGATTGCCAACACTTTCCACGCAGGGGTGCTTTCCGTTACGGATACCTCCATGCTGGTGGAACTGACCGGCGACCCCCGGACACTGGATTCATTTGTCAAGCTGTATCAGCCCTATGGAATTAAAAAAATGCTCCGTACCGGTACTATGGCCGTTTCGGTGGAATAATGTTTGAGAAATCTGATATTTTGTAAAGGAAGGAAATGCCGTTATGCTGACTCTCGATAAGGTTTATCACGCTGCTTATGTTCTGAAAGATGTGATTCGTACAACCGATATGATTGCTGCCCCCAACATCAACCCGGACTGCCAGGTGTTTTTGAAAACGGAAAACCTGCAGGTAACCGGCTCCTTTAAGGTTCGGGGCGCTTACTATAAGATTTCCCAGTTGACCGAGGATGAAAAAGCCCGCGGCGTCATTGCCTGTTCCGCAGGCAACCATGCCCAGGGAGTGGCGCTGGCCGCCACCAAAAACGGAATCCAGTCTATGATTTGTATTCCCGACGGCGCTCCCATTTCCAAGGTAGAGGCTACCAAACGGTATGGCGCACAGGTCACACTGGTACAGGGCGTGTATGATGATGCTTACAATAAAGCAGTGGAAATGCAGCAGAAGAGCGGCGCTACCTTTATCCATCCTTTTAACGACGAAAATGTCATTGCGGGCCAAGGAACGATTGGCCTGGAAATCCTCAACCAGCTCCCCGACGTAGACGCTGTGATTGTGCCGGTGGGCGGCGGCGGATTGATTTCCGGTGTGGCATTTGCCATTAAGAGCCTGAACCCCAACTGCAAAATCTATGGCGTACAGGCCAGCGGCGCTCCTTCCATGGTACAGTCTCTGGAGCACCATAAGGCGGAATGTCTGCCCTGTGTTTCCACCATTGCCGACGGTATTGCCGTCAAAGAGCCGGGTAGCTTGACATTTGACATATGCAGCCAATATGTGGACGAAGTGGTAACTGTTACCGACGACGAAATTTCCACGGCCATCCTGGCTTTGATTGAGCAGCAGAAGCTGATTGCAGAGGGAGCCGGTGCGGTTTCAGTGGCGGCGGCTATGTTCAACAAGGTGGACATCAAGGGGAAAAAGGTAGTCTGCCTGGTGTCCGGCGGCAATATCGACGTGACGATTTTGTCCCGAGTCATCAACCGCGGTCTGCTCAAGGCCGGACGCAGCGCCGACTTTACCATTGAGTTGCCGGATAAGCCGGGCCAGCTGCAAAAGGTATCCTCTATTATTGCCAACCTGGGGGCCAATGTGGTGGCAGTCCACCATGACCATGCCGGTGAGGATGCCGATATTACCGCTTGTTATCTGCGGATTAGCGTGGAAACCAAGGACCGCAACCATGTGGAGACCATTAAGCGCGAATTGGAGCGGGAGGGCTTCCGGATTCGGGAACAAATGTAAGAGTTTCCCGGCAGAAAAAGAATTCTTTGGGAAAATTTACACTGGGGTGATGGTTTTTTCATAAAAATCGCGCACAATAGGAATCAGAACCCTCCCGGAAACGGGAACAGAAAAGGAGAACCGGTTATGAAATTCCAAGATATGAAATATCGCCGCCCGGATATGACGGCCATGGAGATGGCATATCGAGATCTTGCCCAGCGGTTTCCCCTGTGTGATACGGCGGAAGACCAGCTGAAACTGCTGGATTCCCACGAAAAGCTGCTGGGGGACGTGCGCACCATGGCCAATTTGGCCTACATCCGCAGCAGCATGGATACCACCGATACGTTTTATAAGGAAGAACAGCGTTTCTTTGACGAAAGTTTGCCCCGGCTGCAGGAATATGTACAGCAATTCCTCGACGCGGTGCTGGAATCCTGCTTCCGACCGGAGCTGGAAAAGGTGACGGGGGAACTGTTTTTCCGGAATCTGGAAATCGCCAAAAAGACGTTTTCCCCGTCCATTATTTCCCTGATGCAGGAAGAAAACAAGCTGGCCACCGAATATGAGCAGCTGCTGGCTTCGGCGGATATCAGCATTGGGGGAGAACAGTGCAATTTGTCCGAAATCATCCGGTATCAAACATCGCCGGACCGGAAGCTGCGGCAGGAAGCTTGGGAAAAAACCGACGCTTTCTTTGCGGAGCACGGGCAGAAGATGGACGAAATTTATGACGCGCTGGTCAAATGCCGCACGGAGCAGGCGCGGAAACTCGGGTATCAGAACTTTGTCCGGCTGGGTTATGACCGGCTGGGCCGCAATTGCTACTCCCCCGCAGATGTAGAAGCTTTCCGAGAGCAGGTAGCGCGGGATCTGGTTCCGGTGGTACAAAAGCTGAAAGAAAAGCAGGCTGCCCGTCTGGAAGTTTCCAACCTGTGCTTTTGGGATGAAGACACCCTTTTGCCGGAAGGAAATCCCAAACCGGCAGGCGGGGAAAAAGAGCTGGTGGAAGCCGCAGCCAATATGTACCGCGCCATGAGCCCCCAAACCGCAGAGTTTTTCGACTTTATGCTGGAAAATGAGCTGTTCGATTTGATGAGCAAAAAAGGGAAGGCCGGCGGTGGCTATTGCACGGATATTCCCAATTATAAAAGCCCCTTTATCTTTGCCAACTTTAATGGCACCGTGGATGATGTGGAGGTCTTGACCCATGAGGCAGGCCATGCCTTTGCCGCTTATCGTGCCCGGAACCTGCGGTATCTGGAAAACATGACCCCCACCATGGAGAGTGCGGAAGTCCATTCCATGACCATGGAGCTGATGGCCCGTCCCTGGGAGGAAGGGTTCTTTGGCGAAAAAGCAGGGGTTTTCCGTTCGTATCAACTGGAAAACTGCCTGGACTTTATCCCTTACGGCACCATGGTGGACGAATTCCAGACAAGGGTTTATGAGCACCCGGAGCTTTCCCCTATGCAGCGCAAGGAGCTGTGGGCACAGCTGGAAAAGAAGTACCGTCCCTGGCTGAGCTTTGAGGGTTTGCCGTATTTTGAGGCTGGTGGGTACTACCAGTGGAAACATCACATTTATTCCAGTCCCATGTATTATATTGACTATTGTTTGGCCCAGATTACCGCGTTGGAATTCTGGGAGCTTTCGGAAAAAGACTGGCAGGGGGCTTTTGCACGGTATCTGGACTTTGTAAACAGTGCCGGAGAAAAAACTTTCCGTGGATTGGTACACGGGGCCGGTTTAAAGCTTCCCTTTGAGACAGGCTGCGTTAAGGAAACCGCCGGAAAGGTGCTGGACTATCTGGAAAAACATCCGTTGTGATAAATGAGTCAAAACAAACGCCGGAAGCTGTTAAAAATGCAGCTTCCGGCGTTTTTGCATATTTTCCATGAAAAAAGCTGTGGGCGGCCAGATAGCCGTTCACAGCTTTTTTATTTATTTGAGAAAGAATTTCTCTTATGCTTCCTGATGGCAAAGAGCCGAAATATGGGAAATCAGCGGGAAATGACGGTTAAAGATGTTGACGATTTTTCCCACAATCAAAGCGGAGATAATGGTTCCCAAGCCAAGACCCTGAAGATGGAAGAAAAAGATAAACGACAGAGAAGTTGCCAGTGCAACCAGAGTGACGTCAAAGGCAATTTTAACGCTTCCAAATTTCTTGTGAAACACGGTGGAAATCGCTTTTACCAATCCCTCTCCAGGAACCATCAGCACATTGGGCGCGACCTCAATGCTGATTCCCAAAGCCAGGACGATGCATCCCGCCAGCAAGGCCAGCAGCTGTTCCCACCAAGTATTCGGCACAAGCCAATACAGCAGGTTCATACTCACATCGATCACCAAGCTGAAAACGATATTTACACCCAGCTGCAGCAGCTGTAACCACTGGAATTTGCGCCGCAGAAGAAGAATTTGCCCAAGAATAAAAAAGATGTTCATAATAAAGGTAAATCCTCCCAGCGTCAAGGGGAAGCGGAAGCTAAGCACATAGGGCAGGCTGGAAATGGGGGAAGTCCCCAAAGCTGCTTTGGTAATTAGCGCAACGCCAAAAGAGTTCAGAATCACACCCAAAAGGAAATACCCATATCGATAACACCATTTTTTCATATTTTGTCCTCCAGTTTTTCCAAGTTTTCCATAATTTTTTGAAAGGTAGCCAAAAAAGCTTCCTGTTCTTTTTTCGAAATTCCTTCCATTGCCAATGCATCCACCCGTTTGCAGATTTCACCGGTTCGTTTGGCCCAATAAGCCCCCTCTTCAGTCAAAAATACCAGCATATGGCGCCGGTCAATTTCAGACGGGCTGCGGAAAATCAGGTTTTTGCCTTCCATCCGTGAAAGAAGGCTTGTTACAGTGGATTTATCCAATGCGCATCCATGACCAATTTCTTTTTGGGTACACCCATTATGCTCCCGAAGGAATTCCAAAATCTTGGGCTGACCGGGCAACAGATCCCATTTTCCGGTTTGGGAGGTAATGGCGTGGTTAGAATGGTTAAACCCCAGCATCAATAGGTAATGCAGATCATTTCGATTCATGGTTCCGCTCCTGTCTGATAATAGTTTGTATTCAAACTATTAAGTAGTATATACCTGTGTTTTTACCTTGTCAAGGAAGGCAGGTTCAAATCTCCAATACGAAAAAAACCGCTTGACAATTGGCAAGCGGTTTTGGTAAAAATGGAAAATTAAGGTTTCTTTTTCCCGGAGCGGCGTTTTTGCCATTCCTGCTGTAGCCACAAAAAAGGTTCCCCATTGCGAAGAGGCTTCATGGTGGGAAAAGCCCGGAGGAGCCGCCGCTGGGAGGGAGTGGAGCGTTCCAAACGGGAAAGGCGTTCCCGGAAAGACTGCACTGTCGGATTATCGGTCAGGTAATCGGAGAGGGCGGCATGGGCAGCTTTTAAGGGGGTACCAGTAGCCCGGAATTCATCCAGAAGCTGCTGAATCTGTTTGAGCTTTCCGTTCAGGGTCAGGATAGTTCGGAGGGTCAAAAGGGTATCGGTAAGGAAATAAACCACAATCACCGTGAAAATCCACGGACGGAGGAACCGGGGAATGGCATGGAGGACATGGAGGAGGAAAGGCTCGAGAACCAGTAAGGTGATGACGCACAACAGGCCAAACAAAATAGAATTGAGCAGGCAGATGCGCCCCTTATAATTAAAACGGTTTTGAGAGTAGTCCCACCAGGTAGTGTGAAACATGGTTTCTAAAAGCCATCCGGTCATATATTCCAGCACTGTGGTGAGGATAGTACCTGCAACAAACACCAGCGGGATTTCAATATAAAGAGGGTAACCGGTAAAGGGATGCAGTGCACTGGTAATCAGCAGGCCGCCAATTCCATAAACCGGGCAGAAAGGGCCGTTGAGAAAGCCCCGGTTCGTCCATTTCTTAAATAGGAAAGAGCAGAAAATACTCTCGCATAGCCAGCCCAAAAAGCTGTATATGGTAAACAGGAAACAAAGCTGTTCAATGGGATGCATGGTTGGAAATCCTTTCTGGAAAAAGCATTTTTCAAACACTTTTTGACGATTGTGCTTTTCTGTTTCCAGTGTAAACCTATCTGCAGGCATTTGTCAATGAACGAAAGGAAAATAACCCCTTTCGTTTTTGTAAGATTTTTTTCATTACCTGTAACATCAGTACATACAGCCCGCCTGTACACAGCAATGCTCCCCCGATTTCCACAAAGTCGGGAAGGGCAGTCAGTGGGAGTTTCTGCCACAGCATCATACAGCTCGCCGCACTCAAAAAGGGAAGAAGAATCCACCGGCACAGGGAAAACCGTACCCGGGCAGTTTTGAGCAAGCGGGAAAGGCTCAGCGTCACATTGAGAATCCCGCAGGCATACAGGATGATAAAATACCCCTTCAATCCCAGAACAGGCAGCAGGACTGCCATCAGGGTAACGCGCAGGGAAGCATCCAGCGTGTTATACAGCAACGAGCGGATTTGCTGGTCAAGGCCTTTGAGTAGGCCGTCGGTTACCATGTCCAAATATAATAGGGGGACCAGCGGCGCCAGCATCCGAAGCAGCTTTCCGGCTTCCCGGCTGCGATAGAATAAGAGGCCCAGTTGTTCCCCAAAGGCGAAAAAGAAACAGGCCGTAAAAATCGAGAATAACAGCGTCATCCGCAGGGAGCGCTCAGTCCCGGAAGAAATAGAGTGCTTTTTTCCGGCAGCCAGCGATTCCGACATTTCGGGGATGAGCAGGGAAGCAAAAGCCCCCAAAAAGCAGGACGGGAAAAACAGCATGGGCATGACCATCCCTTCCAGCATCCCATATTGAGCCAGGGCCGCCGCAGCCGTGGCCCCGCATTTTCGCAGTCCCAGAGGAATCAGCAGGTTTTCGGCAGCCGAGAGGACGCTCCGGGCGGCATGGCTCAGGGTGCTGGGCAACGTAATGTGGAGGATGGCTTTCCCTGCGCCGGTACAGGGCCGGTTTTGCGGGCTTTTGAACCGCCGGACATGGAGCCGGTATAGCACAAAGGAGCATCCGCAGGAAACCGCTTCCCCAACGGTGGCGCCCAGCATGGACAACAGGCAGGCGTCGGCAATGGTTTGAGGCGAAAAGGCCAGAAAGGCGAACACCGTCAAAGAGATGGTGGCAAGCTGTTCGGCAAATTCACTGGCCGCCGAGCGCAGCACCCCCCGCACTGCCAGAAAATATCCCCGCATACAGGAACTGAGCGCCATAAACGGCAGACCGGGAATCAGTATCCGCAGCGCGCCGGCGGAATTGCCTCCCAGAAATTTATCCGAGAGGAAATCTGCGCTGCACCACAAGGCTGTACAAGCCAGGAAACTCATGAGCAAACTGAACCCGCAGCACCGGGCAACCGCTGAGGGGATGGTCTCCGGCTGCTTTTTCCCCATGGCGCTGGTGACCAGCCGGGTAACGGTGAGGCTCACCCCGGCGGTGGAGATGGATACAGCCGGGAGAAAGACGGACAAAATCAGCTGATACGCCCCCATCCCTTCTGCGCCAATCATTTGGGAAAGCCATACCCGAAAGCCCATATAGAGAAACCTTCCCGCCAAAGACGAGAGGGTGAGAATGATACCGTTGACAAGAAACCTCTTTTTCTTCAAACCGGTCCCCCCCTTTTTGCTGCTATCACTATATGAGCCTTTGGCGGGAAAACATTCCGGGGGCTGGTATTTTTCCGGGGATTCCTGTATAATACGGGTAAAGATAACGAACGGAGGAAAAGCCATGGACTGGACAGAAGTAACCATCACCGTAAACGCAAAAGATGTGGATAAGGCAGGGGACATTGCCAATATGGTGGTGCCCTATGGAATTTATATTGAGGACTATTCCAATCTGGAAGAAGAAGCTTGGGAGATTGCCCATATTGATTTGATTGACGAAGACCTGCTGCAAAAGGACCGCAGCAAGGCGCTGATTCATATTTATATCAGCCCCGAGGAAAGCCCGGCAGAGGCGGTGGCCTTTTTGCGAGAGCGGTACACGGCGGAGGGAATCGAAAACGAGATTTCCTTGGACTCCTGTGTGGAAGAGGACTGGATTAACAACTGGAAGAAGTATTTCAAGCCCATCCCCGTAGGGGAAAAGCTGCTCATCCGTCCCACCTGGGAAGAGGTAAAAGACAGCGGCGGACGTATTGTGCTGGATTTGGACCCGGGCCTGGCTTTTGGTACCGGTACCCATGAAACCACCCGTCTGTGCATGGAGCTTCTGGAAAAGTATGTGCAGCCCGGTATGGATGTGCTGGACGTGGGCTGCGGCAGTGGTATTTTGTCGGTGGCAGCGCTGTTGTTAGGCGCACAAAAGGCCGTTGGCGTGGACATCGACGAGCTGGCGGTGAAGACCGCCGACGAGAATGCCGAGATCAACCATGTGGCAGACCGGTTTACCGGTATTTGTGGTAACCTGACCGATAAGGTTACGGGGAAATATGACATTGTGGTGGCCAACATTGTGGCGGATGTGATTATTATGCTGACGAAAGATGTGGAGCAATTTATGAATCCGGACACGGTGTACCTGATGAGTGGGATTATCGACACCCGGGAACAGGATGTGCTGGCGGCAGTGGAAAAGCATTTTGAAATCATCGATCGAAAAGAGGAAAAAGGCTGGGTAGCTTTAAGTGCGAAACGCAAATAATTGGATTGCGCACGCCAGTTTTCCTTCAAAAATCAATTTGAAAGGCGCTGTCCTGTACCGGGCAGCGCCTTTTTTCGAAATTTTTTGCAAAAGCTGAAACTTTTTCGCTCCGTACTCCGAATATAAGAACGAGAAGGGAGGGGGAACATGGAACGGGAAGAAAAGCTCATCCGAAAAATCCTGCGCCGGGGAGACCGCAAGGCTGCCGGAGAACTCATCGAGCGATACTATGATGATATTTTCTATCTGGTGGCCCGGCAGACCGGGGAAAATCGGGAAACAGTGCTGGATTTGACTCAGGATATTTTCGTGAGTATGCTGGATTCTCTTGCCGGATATGACAGCGCAAAGGCGGCTTTTCGCACATGGCTGTATCGGATTGCCACCAATAAAATCGTAGACCGGTACCGCTCCAGGTTTTACCGCCTTCAACGGGACAGCGTTCCCTTAGAAGAGGAATATCTGATGGATACCCGCCATGTTTCGGACGCCATGGAGAACAGGGAAACAGCGGAATCGATTTTGCGTCAGATTGAAACCCTTCCCGCAGAAACTCAGGAAATTTTGCGCCTGCATATCTTTGCAGAACAGCCCTTCGACACCATTGCAGAGATGATAGGCGTACCTGCCTCCACAGTCAAAAGCCGGTATTACCGGGCTGTGGAAAAAATCAGAAAGGAGCTGGCCTGATGAGACAGATGGAACCCCCTTCCCGTCTGGAACGGCAGCGGGAAATCACCGCAATTTTGGATCAAGCTGATTTGAAAGAGCGGCGCTTTTTGCCCCTGATGGCCCATATGCTGAAAAACGTGGGGTTTATCAACTGCTTCCGCGGTGTAGGATGGGCGCCTGGATTGTGCCTGCTGGTGGGGCTTTTCAGCTGGGGTATGATTTCCGCAGATTTTACGGAGACCCATCCCCTAAACCTAAATTTTTGTTTGCAGATAACCCTGTTTATACAACCCCTGCTGCTGACGGGAATCAGTCTGGCAGCCTGTATCATAGAAAAGCAGTTGGGCGTATGGGAGATACGGGCCGTGTGCCGATATAACGACAAATATCTGCTGGCCTTCCGCATGGTGTTTATGGGCATGGTGGGGATACTTTCGGTAGCGTTGAGCCTGCTTTCGGTGCACAGTGTGGAGGGAATACTGCTGGTGAAAATCTTTTTGGCGTCGGCAGGGGCGTATCTGCTGTGCGGCACGGTGCTCATGGCATCGCTGCGTTTTCTGCCGGAGAAGTGGTTCTGGACGGTGCTGGTTCTCTGGTATGGTCTGGGGCTGTTCCTACTGGGGAAGGCCTTTTATCGGTCGGATCTAACGGTTTGGATGGATCATGCTTCGCTGCCATTGCTGCTTGTGGTAGCGTTGGGAGCCGCAGCCTTTTATTTCTGGCAGACAAGGCAGCTGGCCTTATCAAAGACCAATGAGAAAATGGGAGGTTATTGGAAATGTTGAGTGTGCGTCATGTCACGAAAAAATATGGGAATTTTACGGCTTTGTCCGATGTTTCACTGGAATTTGGAAACGGAGTATATGCTCTGTTGGCTCCTAACGGCGCAGGCAAAACCACGCTGATGAAAATGATGGCAACGCTGCTGTTTCCAACCGAAGGGGAAATCCTCTGGGACGGCACGGAAATCAATCGGCTGGGGGCAAAATACCGGGAGATTTTGGGCTATCTGCCCCAGCAGTTCGGGTATTATAAGAGCTATTCCCCAAAAAGCTATCTGCTGTATCTGGCGGCTTTAAAGGGTATGGACAAAAAGACCGCCAAGGCGAAAATTGACCAGGTCTTGCAGGAGGTGGCGCTGGAAAACGACGCCAAAAAGCGGATGCGGAAGTTTTCCGGCGGTATGCTCCAGCGGGTGGGCATTGCCCAAGCGCTGCTCAATGACCCCAAGCTGCTGATTCTGGACGAACCCACCGCCGGCCTGGACCCAAAAGAGCGGGTGCGGTTCCGCAACATGATTTCCGCTATGGGGCGCGACCGGACAGTGATTCTTTCCACCCACATTGTTTCCGATATTGAAAGCATTGCCGACCAAGTGATTTTGCTCAAAGACCATCAGGTTATCGGCTGCAACCCCGTGGAGACCATTTGCTCTATGATGAAAGGCCGGGTGTATGAGACCCGTATTTCTGAGAAGGAGTGGGACGAATTCCAAACGAAGCATCTGGTGCTGGGTGAAAAGCCGGAGCACGGCGAGGTGCTGGTGCGCTATGCCGGGGAGCCGGGGGTTTATGACAACCCGGTAGAGCCCAACTTGGAGGACGTATTCTTGTATCTGTATCGGGATGAGAAGAAAGAGTAAGATTGTGAGGATGTAAAGGGGGTGGAGTGATGTTGATATTCTGGCAGGAGTTCAAATATATTCTGCGCAGCCGTTTTTTGTGGATTGTAGCGATTCTTGGAGTGCTGATTTGTGCTTTTTTCAGTGGGTCAAACTGGAACTATGATAAAGACAATTATGCAATTACCCATGAATTTGTAAAGGAAAATGGTTTTTCTTTTACGGAAAAGGATATTGAGAAATATCATAACTTTTATCTGGAACATATAGCAGATGGAGAAAAACTGCGGGAAGTGGCTCAAAAATACGGGCTGGAAAATATCGAGTTCAAAGACATTGTAGCGTATTGGAATGGGGAACCGTCAAAGCTGGACCAAAAATTGAGTCAGCTTCAAGAAGTGGATGACGATACCCGGTGGAATGTTTTAAGTTATCTGGATATTTTTAAAGCACCTTACGACCTCGTCAGCAGTCATGACTTTGACCCCAGCAAGATGGTGGAAAACGCCAGGAACGAACTGGAGTCAAGACCGGTTCCTTTTTCTGAGTGGAAAAAGGAGATGATTCTGGATGGATACCGTTCTTTGCAGCAGCGGGCAGAAAGCATTGTCTCCACCCAAGAGAACCAATATCTTTTGCCGTTGAGCATGGATTCCTCTTTAAACAGTATGTGGTTTGAAAGCCAGTTTAACTCGTATGGGATTGGATTTTTGTGGGCAGTGTCTTTTGTGCTTGCCGGGATTATCGTAGCCCGTAGTCTTGGCGGAAGCTTTTTGAACAATATGCAGGGCATGGTATACACCGGGAAGCCGGGGCGCAAATTTGTCCTGTATAAGATTTCGTCTGCTTTGGCAGTGTCTGCATTGGCCTATCTTGCAATGACGCTGGTAGTCACGCTGGGATTCATTCTTTTTTTTCGGCTGGACTTGTACTGGAATATCCCTTTTTCTGCCATGACAGGTTGGAGAGGCCCCACCATTCCTCGTTTCTTTGTTACCATCGGTGGTTACTGGTGGTTCCAACTGGGCGTGGGGCTGGGCGCGGTGCTCATTATGACGCTGATTTTCTCCGCTGCAATGCTCCTCACCAAGAATTTTTACGCGGGTTCTGCGATTGCGGTGGGCATTTCCCTGCTATTGCTGGGACTGATCCAGATGGTACCCGGAATGCAGAATTCCATGTTGCTCATGGGCAGCCCAGTGGCACTGTTTATCAATACCGGAAAATTTTTGCAGGAGGCGTTTCTATTTTCCATCCTGCCCCACTTTGAGGGGATTTCTCTATTGGTCTGGGGCGGATTTGCTGCCATTTTGGCTGCACTGGGGTTTGTGCGGTTCCGCAAGGCGGCGCTGTGAGTTTGTAGGAGTGCACTGTGTGCGCCCAGTTTGTAAAAGGGGGTTGGAGTGATGTTAATTTTCTGGCAGGAGTGCAAATATATTTTACGCAGCCGGTTTTTGTGGATTGTAGTCATTCTTGGCAGCATATTTGCTGTTTATTACAATACGAATGTCGCTGCAAATTTAGGCTCAGACATTTCCTTTTCCTATGAGTTTACCGAACAGCATGGCCTCTCTTTTAAAGAAAAAGATGTGGAGGAATTTCTCGATATTCTTCTGGAGCAGCACTACAGAGCCCAGGATTTAAAGAGCGAACTGAAAGCTGCCGGGATTCCGAAAGTTACCGCAAAAGATATCATCGATTCTGCCATGGGAAATGATTGTGAATTTACAAACCAGCTGATGCAAATTGCGAATACGGATGATAAGGCTTATGGGGAAATTATCAATGACCTGTATCCTTTTGAATGGATTGCCCGCGGGGCGCTTTCCCGTAATGTGGAAGAGTATGACGTTGTGGAGCGGGGGAAAAGCCTGCTGGAAAGCATGGAGAACCCTCTTTCCGGCTGGAAGCAGGAGATGCTGCTCGATGCTTTTGAGAAACTGCAAAAGCGCACAGAGGAGATCACACAAAACCAGGAAAATCAATACTTTCTCCCATATAGCTTTGGGTACTCTGATAACAGTGGATGGTTTTCCGCTCAGTTTTCCGGATTCAGTGCTTTGGGATTCATATGGGGATTTTCTATGGTATTGGCGGGAATCATTGCAGCCCGGAGTATTGGCGGCAGCTTTTTAAACCATATGTCGGGCATACTCTACTGCAGCAAGTCAGGGAGAAAGCTGGCGCTGCGCAAAATGGTATCCGTTTTGGCAATATCCGGTATGCTCTATCTGGCGCTTTCCCTGCTGACAACGCTCTATTATGTGTATCGGTTCCGGCTGAATTTATACTGGGATGTCCCGCTGGCTTCCATGATACAGCACACAGGCCCGTCGATTCCCCGTTTTCCCATTACAGTTGGCGGCTACTGGTGGTTCCAGCTGGGTGTGGGGCTGGGCACCATACTCATTATGGCGCTGATTTTCTCGGCGGCTATGATATTCACGAAGAGTTTTTATGCCGGTTCTGCCATATCGGTAGGCGCTTCTCTGCTGCTGTTGGGGCTTGTCCAGATGGTGCCTGCCGTACAGAGTTCATTTCTACTTATGGGCAGCCCTATCGGCCTGTTTTTACAGGCAGGCAAGTTTTTGCGGCAGGACTTCCTGTTTTCCATCCTGCCCCACTTTGAGGGCGCCATGCTGCTGATCTGGTTTGGCATCGCCGCCATATTGGCCGCGTTGGGGTTTGTGCGGTTCCGGAAAGCGGCGCTGTGACGAAAGGGGGAAAGGTTATGTCGATATTCTGGCAGGAGTGCAAACATATCTTGCGCAGCAAGTTTTTTTGGGTAGTGCTGGTGCTGGGAGTGGCGTTGAGCGTCAATACTGTTTATACAACTTCGGGTTATTTTAAAGCTGTCAATGTCGCTGATATTTCCGTTTCTTATGCGTTTACTGAGAAATACGGGACTTCTTTTACTCAAAAAGACGCAGAGAAATTTGTAAAATATTATATGACAGAAACAGAACAAGGGAAGGAACTGGTACAGAATATTCAGAAAGATTCCGGTCTGGAAGCGCTTTCCTCGGAGGAAATTATTGATGCATATTATAACGAGCCTTCCCAGATTCCTGCCCAGCTTGAAGCTGTACTGCGAAAAATGGAAGAGGACGGTCGGAATGAAGAAGCGGAATATTCAAATATTTTATATTATCTGGATATATTGCAAAGACCGTTAGAGTTGGCAGAAACCAATTCATTGAATCCAGAAAGCTGTAATATGAAAGAAAAAGGGAAAAGCTGGCTGGAGGAATCTGGAAAATACTTTCCAAAATGGAAGCAGGAACTGTTTCTGGATGGTTACGACCATTTGGAGGAACGGGTAGAGGAGATTCGGAAAAATGGGGAAAATCACCAGATGCTTCCAATGATAATGACTTCTTATGGAAACAGAGAATGGTTCAGTTTTCAGTTTGCAGGAGGCAGCGCTATGGCTGTCATATGGGTATTCGCATTTGTATTGGCAGGCATTGCCGCAGCTCGGAGCCTTGGCGGCAGTGTGATGAACCACATGCAGAGCATGCTTTATACCGGTAAAAAGGGCAGAAGGCTGGTCTGGCGGAAAATGATGGCAGTACTGGCGGTTTCAGGCGGTGTTTATCTGGCTTTGTATCTGCTGATCACAGTTTTCTATATTCCCCTGTTCCGGTTGGATCTGTATTGGAATGTCTCTCTGGCCTCTATGGTGGATTATATGGACAATATCATTCCCCGATTCCCTATTACCGTTGGCGGTTACTGGTGGTTCCAACTGGGCGTAGGCTTGGGCGCAGTACTCGTTATGGCACTGTTCTTTTCTGCAGCTATGGTGTTAACCAAAAACTTTTATGCCGGCTCGGCTGTTTCCGTTGCGATTCCTCTGTTTTTGCTGATGATCAGACTGATGGAGCCCAACACTATGAGCAATTCTCTGCTTTTGATGAGCACTCCTATCGGCCTGTATTTGAATGTAGGGAATTTTGCACAGCCGCAATCCTTCCTGTTTTCCATCTTGCCCCACTTTGAAGGCATCTCCCTGCTGGTATGGGGTGGCATCGCTGCCGTTTTAGCCGCGCTGGGGTTTGTGCGCTTCCGCAGGGCGGCGCTGTAACTCCTTTTTTCACACATTCCCGCCATGAGGAATACCCTGATACCAGAAGCGTTTGGGAAGGGGGACCCTCATGGCGGTTTTGTCTTTGCTGCTGTTTGCACTCTCCGGCAATCTGGATAATCTGGTCATCGGCCTTGCCTATGGCATGCGGGGCATCCGGATCCGGCTGGAAGCTGGCATACTTATTAGCGGGATGGTATTAGCTGGGACAGGGATTTCCATGGCGTTGGGACAGGGCCTTTTGTGTTTTTTGCCGCTGGATTTTGCACGTTTTGTAGGCAGCGCCGTCATGATAGGGCTGGGGCTTGGCTGTTTGTGGAATGTGTGGAAGAACCGCAAGGAACCGGCTGAGGAGGAACAGTGGCCCAGCCGCCACCCGGAGCAGTTCGACAAAGACGGCTCACGTCATATCGACTGGAAGGAGTCGTTAGCACTGGGCAGTGCACTGGCTCTCAATAATGTAGGGCTTGGCCTTGGCGCAGGTGCGGTAGGGCTGCGGCTGGTTCCGGCCTGTATAGCCGTATTCTGCGTCAGTCTGGGGCTTTTGTATGGAGGAAATTTTTTGGGAAGAAAACGTCGGAAAAAAGACAGTGGCCGGAACATGGAGGCCCTTTCCGGTGTGCTGATGCTTTTGCTGGGGGCATGGGAGTTCTTTCTGTAATGCTGTGAAATATGGCTGATTTTTTCGTTGACAACCGGTAAATAGCTGTCTATAATAAAAGCGACACGGGCGCTGCGGAGGTTCCGCGGCGCTTTTTGTGTAGAAAGCGGAAAGGATGAAACACATGAAAGAGAAAATCCTCATGGAAATCTGCTGTGGTTCCGCTGACGATGTGATACAGGCGGAAAAGGGCGGCGCCGACCGGGTGGAGCTCAATTCCGATTTGTTTCACGGCGGGCTAACCCCCACCCTGGGAACGCTGATTGCCGCTAAACGTCATACGAAGATTCCCGTCATGGTGATGATTCGTCCCCGGCAGGGCGGCTTCTGCTATACCGACGTGGAGTTTGAGGTGATGCTGGAGGATGCCCGTCTGATGCTGGAGAACGGCGCAGAGGGCATTGTATTTGGCTTTCTGCACCAAGACGGAACCGTTGACAAAGAGCGCTGCGCCCGGATGATGGAAGTCATCGGGGAAAAGGAGTCCGTGTTCCACCGGGCCATTGACGTGGTGCCCGACTGGAAATCGGCGCTGGATGTGCTCATAGAGCTGGGGGTGACCCGTGTCCTCACCAGTGGGCAGGAGGCAAATGTTTTGACCGGTGCGGAAACCGTGAAAGAAATGCGGGAATATGCTGCCGGACGGATTGAAATTCTGCCTGGTGCCGGTATCCGTCCCGCCAATGTGGAAAAGGTGCTGGCTCTCACCGGCTGCAATCAGTTCCATTCTTCCGCTTCCGGCACGGCTTATGATACTTCCACTGCAAACAGCCGGGGGATTTTCTTCGGCGGAGCTCTCTATCCGCCGGAGGACCATTTTTCCGTAACCAACAGTCAGGTGGTATCCCAATATTGTGAAATGATCAAGTAAAACAGCACAGGGAGGAATTTGTATGTTCGACAGAGATGCTTATAACAAGCGGATGGAGTGGTATCTCCATGACCGCTTCGGCATGTTTATTCACTGGGGCCTTTATTCCATTCCCGCCCGCGGCGAGTGGGTGCGCAGTATTGAAGAAATCCCCAAAGAGGACTATATGCAGTATTTTGAGGAGTTTGACCCCATCGATTATGACCCAAAAAAGTGGGCCAGGGCCGCAAAGGAAGCCGGTATGAAGTATGTGGTGCTCACCGCCAAGCATCACGAGGGATTCTGCCTGTGGGACACCAAAACCACAGATTTTAAAGCCACCAACACTAAAGCGGGCCGGGATTTGATTCGGGAATATGTGGACGCCGTCCGGGCAGAGGGCTTGAAAGTGGGCCTGTATTATTCCATTATCGACTGGTACCACGAGGACTTCCCCCACTACGGCGACCAGCAGCACCCCATGCGGAACCGTCCCGAGTACAGCAATGAACACCGGGATTTTAACCGCTACCTTACCTATATGCACGAGCAGGTGAGGGAATTGTGCTCCAACTACGGCAAAATCGACATCCTGTGGTTCGACTTCTCCTATGGCAATCTCCGGGGCGAAGCCTGGAAGGCTACGGAATTGATGAAGATGGTGCGCTCTCTCCAGCCCGATGTGATTATTGACAACCGTCTGGAGTGCTCCGGCGAGGGCTTTGGCTCCTTGTATGAGTGCAACCCCACCCCGTATCACGGCGACTTTGTCAGCCCGGAGCAGATGATCCCGCCAGAGGGAATCCGGGACGTACAGGGCAACCCTCTTGCTTGGGAAGCCTGCTTCACCATGAACAACCACTGGGGCTACTGCGGCACGGACACTGAGTTCAAGCCCGCTCCTATGCTCATCAAAAAGCTGGTGGAGTGCGTTTCCAAAGGCGGCAATATGCTGCTGAATGTGGGCCCGGACGCAAGGGGAAACATTCCCGAGGAATCCATGAAAATCCTTGAAGAAATTGGCCGCTGGATGAAGAAGAACAGCGCGTCGATTTATGGCTGCGGTATGGCCGGTATGGACAAGCCCGACTGCGGACGCATTACCCGAAAAGGAAACCTTTTGTATTACCATGTATTTGAAAACAGCATCGGCCCGCTGCCTCTGCCCGGACTCAAGCCTGGACAGGTGAAGAAAATCAGGATGCTGTCCACCGGTCGGGAGGTTCCTGTCTCCCATGCCTGGATGCACAGCGACTATCCCGATGTGGTCTTTGCCGATTTGGGTACCAATCCCATCCTGCCCGACCCGGTAGACACGGTGCTGGAAGTGGAAATCAACGAATAACCAAAATCAATTGGAAAAGGGCCTGATACAGGGGAAGCGCTCTCTGTGCAGACCCTTTTCCTCAGTCAGGAGGACCCGGAAATGGAGCCATTATTTACCCCCAAGGAGTGGGAATCGACCCAAACCCGATACCATCAAGCATTGGAACGCTGTCCAGCGCGCCGGGAAGAAATCGAGCAGTTTTTTTCGTCTTTGGAAGAAGAGAAGAGGCAGGCCCTGTGTTTTGTAGTAGGCAGTATGCCCCTAAGCGACCTGATTTCCGCCAATCTCTCAGTCATTGCCGGAGAGGTGTGCCACGCTCTTTGGACTCGCCATGCCCTTTCCTATGGCCCGCGTATTCCCGCAGGGCTGTTCCGCAATTACGTCCTGTTTTACCGGGTGAATAATGAAGCCATCGAACCCCACCGGACAGCCTTCTGTGATGAGCTGCTGCCCCGGATTCAGGGAAAAACCATGGAAGAAGCCGCCCTGGAAGTCAATTACTGGTGCTATGAGAAGGCCACCTATCAGGCTACCGATGACCGCACCGCATCCCCCATGACAGTGCTTCGCCGGGGATATGGGCGCTGCGGAGAGGAATCCACCCTGACAGTGGAGGCCATGCGGAGTGTCGGCATCCCTGCTCGGCAGTGCTATGCGCCCCGGTGGGCCCACTGTGACGACAATCACGCCTGGGTGGAGGTCTGGACCGGGGACGGCTGGCATTATCTGGGGGCCTGTGAGCCGGAGCCAGTGCTGGATAAAGGCTGGTTTACTTCGGCGGCTTCCCGGGCGGTGCTGGTTCATTCCCGGGCATTTTCCCCCATGGTGCCGGGAGAAGAAATGGTAGAACAGACGCCAGTATATACAACGGTGAACAATATTTCCGTATACGCGCCTGCCTGCCGCCTGCGGGTTCTGGTAACGCTGGGCGGAAAGCCGTTGTCCGGCGCACGGGTACGGTTTGAGCTGCTCAACTATGCAGAGCTGTACCCGCTGCATACTGCCGTGACCGGGGAGGACGGCACGGTAGAACTGTTGGCGGGAAAAGGCTCCCTGTATCTCCATGTCAGTCAGAACGGAAAATACTGTAACCGGCTGGTGGACTTGCGGAAGGAAAGCCAGGTGACGGTTTCCATGGACGAGGCTGTTTTTGCGGGAAACGGCGTGGAGGAATTCGAGATGATTCCCCCGGAAGAGAGAATTCCTGAAACGGCGGCGGTTTCACCGGACCTGGAAGCCCTACACGAGAAGCGGCTGCTTCGCTGCGAAACCCTGCGGCAGGAGCGGGAGGCCGGCTGGTATACCGAGGAAAAAGCTAAGGCAGAGCTGCAAGGCCGGGGCGGAGAGGAATTTGTCCGGGCATTGGTGTGCAGCCGGGGGAATTTCCCGGAGATAGCAGCGTTCCTACATGACAGTCGTTTTTCGGATGAAGAAAAGTCCCAGCTGTTTTCCACCCTCAGGGAAAAGAATTTTGTGGACAGTACGGCGGCTGTGCTGGCGGAATATCTGGAATGTTCCGGGGAATACCGGCAGAAGGTTTCCCCCGCCTTATATGCAGAAGGGGTTTTGTCTCCGCGAATTCACAATGAAATGATTCAGCCGGTGCGCTGGAAAATTCAGCGCTTTTTTGCCGAAAAGGAAATTTCATTTTCTGACGCTTGTGAAGTTGCCCTGTATCTGAAGCAGCATATTCGGCTGCTGGACGGTTTTGACTACAGCGATGTCACGGCAGACCCCAGCGCTGTACTGCGGTGCGGGGTTTGTGGTTCCCTTTCCCTGAGGCTCACTTTTGTGGCCGTGTGCCGGGCTTTGGGATTCCCGGCCCGGCTGAACCCTGTGACCGGTGTGCCGGAATACGGTGAGGGGGACAGGTTCCTGCCTTTGCCGGTGGGAAAAACGCTGACTACCGATGTCGAAGAGGCAGGCTACGGGGAAACAGGGCTTCTGACGCTGGTAAATGAAAGCGGCCGAGAGATGAACTATTTTGAACAGTATTCCGTGGCCCGGTTGATAGACGGTGCGTACCAATCTCTGACCCTGTGGGGAGAAGTTCTGAAAGACCGCCAGACCCTGTCTGTGGAGCCGGGCGTTTACCGCATCCTGACCAGTGCCCGCCAGATTGACGGCTCCGTATTGATACGGGCGTACAATACCCGGGCACAGGCGGGAGGGGAGACCGTCCTGCCCATTGCCCTGCGCCCAGACCGGATTCTGGAAAAGCTGTGGTTCGCTTCGTTGCCTTTGCCCAGGCTGGAGCCAATGGAGGAAGAAACTTTGCCGTTGTGGGGCGGGCGGGCTTCCCTGCTAACTTTTTTGGAGCCGGGAAAAGAGCCCACCGAGCACCTGCTGAATGAACTGGTTGCCTTGCGGGACCGGTATGAACAGGAGCAGATTCCAGTAGCTTTTGTTCTGTTTGAGAAAAAAGCGGCGGAAAACCCCCGGCTGCAGCAGGCCATACAATCGCTCCCGGAAACCCGCTTGTTTTTCTGCCGGAATCGGGGAGAGCTGCACCCTCTGCGGCGCGCCCTTCATGTAGGGGATGAACGGCTGCCGCTGGCCATTGCAGTAGATAAATCCGGGCGGGGGCTGTTTGCCTTTGCCAATTATCATGTGGGAGCCGCGGGGACGCTGCTGGATATTGTAAAAGCGGTATCGGAAAAAGAAAAGGAGGAATGACGATGATCCGCTATGCCATTATCGGGACGGGGAAAATTGTGCGCACCTTTCTGGAAGCAGCCGCCAAAGTGCCGGAACTAAAGCTCTTTGCCGTCTATTCCCGCAGCCTGGAAAAAGCCCGTGCTTTTGGGGAAAAATACGGCGCCGAGCGGTTTTATGATTCTCTAAAAGCGTTGGCGGCCGACCCACAGGTGCAGGCGGTTTATATTGCCAGCCCCAACTATTGCCACTGTGACCAGTCTATTCAAATGATGGAAGCGGGCAAGCATGTGCTGTGTGAAAAGCCCATTGCCTCCAATCAGGCGGAATATGAAAAAATGCTGGAAACCGCCCGGCGCTGCGGCGTGATTTTCTTTGAGGCCATGCGTTCGGTGTTTACGCCGGAAATGGAGGTGCTGGAAGAAACCCTGCCCCTTTTGGGAAAACTCCGCCAGGTCAGCTTCCAATTCTGCCAGTATTCCTCCCGTTATGACAATTACCGGAATGGGATCATTGAGAACGCTTTCAAACCGGAGCTTTCCAATGGTTCCCTGATGGATTTGGGCGTATACTGCGTCCATCCCATGGTTCGGCTGTTTGGGATTCCCAAAACTCTCCATGCCGATGGGGTCTTTCTGCCCAATGGGGTGGACGGCGCCGGTTCGGTCATTGCCGGATATGGGGACATGCAGGTACAGATAATGTATTCCAAAATCTGTGACAGCCACCTTCCCAGCGAATTCCAGGGGGAAAACGGCTCGTTGGTACTGGATAAAATTGCCCAGCCTCAAAAAATGACCCTGTACCTTCGGGGACAGGAGCCGAGAGAGCTGCCGGTAGTAAAATGCTCCAACAACATGGAATATGAAATCGCCAAATGGGCCGGTTGGATGGAGGGCATGGGAAGCCCCCAAGAGCTATTCCGGGTTCAGGAGGATTCCTACCGAGAAATGCAGGTGCTGGATGAAATTCGGCAGTTGCTTTCCATCCGCTTCCCGGCTGACGAAATAAAATAAACCAAAAGAAAAATCCCGCCGTGCTCACAAAAGCATAGCGGGATTTTTTGATAAAATTTCCCGGGAAAACCGGAATTACGCGTTTTGGCCGCCAATCCGGCGGAACCGTGCATAGCGGTTTTCCAGCAGCTGTTCTATGGAAAGCTGGGAATTGACATGGATGGTTTCGTCCAGCTTATTCCGAAGCTCTTCGTATACCTGCTCAAAATCCCCTTCATATTCAGGGATTACCTGCTCAATCACTCCCAGAGAGAACAAATCTTCTGCGGTGAGTTTCAAGCAGGCGGCGGCTTCCTTCATCTTTCCGCTGTCTTTCCAAAGAATACTGGCGCAGCCTTCGGGGGAGATCACAGAATACACGGAGTTTTCCAGCATCCACACCTGGTCGGCAACTGCCAATCCCAGTGCGCCGCCGCTGCCGCCTTCGCCGATAAGGATGGAAACCACCGGGGTTTTCAGGGTCATCATTTCCATCAGGTTTTCGGCAATAGCCTGCCCCTGTCCGCGCTCCTCAGCAGCAATGCCGCAGTAAGCGCCGGAGGTGTCCACAAAGCAGATAACCGGGCGATGGAACTTCTCTGCCAGCTTCATCTGCCGCAGGGCTTTACGATAGCCTTCCGGGTGAGCGGAACCGAAATTTCGGGCAACCTTTTCTTTCAGTTCCACGCCTTTTTCCAGCCCGATGACCGTTACAGGACGGCCGTTAAGCCGGGCAATTCCGGCTACAATGGCTTTATCATCGCCAAATCGGCGGTCACCGTGCATTTCGGTAAAGTCGGTAAAAATATTTTCAATAAACCGCATACTGGTGGGGCGGTCCTTGGCTCGTGCCGCCATGACGCGCTCATACGCTTCAATCATTGAGGACAGCCTCCTTTTCTTCTTCAGCAGCTTCTTCTTGCACAACTACCGGTTTTTGGCCTGCCGGAGCATGGAAAGCCAGCAGACGGGTCAAGTACTCTTTCTGTTCGCTGCGGGGGACCACCTCGTCCACAAAACCTTTTTCCACCTGGAACTCTGCCCGCTGGAACCCTGCCGGCAGCTTCTGGCGGATGGTCTGTTCAATGACACGGGGGCCGGCAAAACCGATGAGGGCTTTGGGCTCTGCCAGGGTAATATCCGCCTCCATGGCAAAGCTGGCAGTGACGCCGCCGGTGGTGGGATCGGTGAGCACGGCGATATACAGCAGCCCTGCATCGCTGTGACGCTTCACCGCGCCGCTGGTCTTGGCCATCTGCATCAGGGAAAGGATTCCTTCCTGCATTCTGGCACCGCCGGAAACGGTAAATCCAATCACTGGCAAACCGTGTTCGGTGGCATATTCAAACAAGCGGGTAATCTTTTCGCCCACAATGGTGCCCATGCTGCCCATCATAAAGTAGGGCTCCATGACGAACATACAGCACGGCCAGCCGCCAATGGTAGCTGTACCGCAGACAACCGCCTCTTTTTCGGCGCTGTCCAGATAGGCGTGCTTCAGCTTTTTATCATAATTGGGGAACCCAATGACGTTTTTGGAGCGCATATCGCCATTCTGTTCCTGAAAAGAACCTTCGTCGGCAATCATGCTAATCCGCTGCCGGGCATTGATGCGGAAATGGTGGCCACATTTGGGGCACACATTATCGTTCTCGCTCAAGTCGCTGGTGAACAGCATAGCCCGGCATCCGGGGCAGGAAGTACACATTTCGCTGGGAACATCGGGAGCCGCCGTTTTGGTCAGCTTTTCATAAGCGTTCTCCAGCGTATTCATAGGTTTTTTAAATAAATCCTTGGGAAGCATCAGGAGACCTCCTTATTCCGGGCTTTCTCCCGTTTTTCCATATAATTGGTGTAATAATCGCCGCTGGCAAATTCCGGGTCGCTGAGAATTTCCATATGCAGCTCGGCGTTATGTTCTACCCCTTCTATAATCAGCTCGCACAGAGCAGCCTGCATTTTGCGAATGGCTTCCTCGCGGGTCTGGGCGCAGACAATCAGTTTTCCCACCATAGAGTCATAGAAGGGCGGGATGACGTAGTCCTGATACAAAGCGGTATCAAAGCGCACCTGGGGGCCGCCGGGTACATGAAGCAGGGTGATCCGTCCGCAGCTGGGGCGGAAGTCCTTGTCCGGGTTTTCGGCGTTAATCCGGCATTCAATGGCGTGGCCGGTAACGCGCACATCCTCCTGCTTGAAGGAGAGGGGCACGCCGGCAGCAATGCGGATCTGCCACTTGACAATATCGATATTCGTCACCATTTCTGTGACGGAATGTTCCACCTGCAAACGGGTGTTCATCTCCATAAAGTAGAACTTCCCGTCTTTGTCCATCAAAAATTCGATGGTGCCCACGCTGGTGTACTTGGCAGCCTTTGCCGCCCGTATCGCCACTTCAATCATTTCCTTGCGGGTTTCGGGGGTCAAGGTGTTGGCGGGGCTTTCCTCAATGAGCTTCTGATTTTTCCGCTGGACGGAACATTCGCGCTCGCCCAAAGCTACCACGTTGCCCTGCTGGTCGCAGAGCAGCTGCATCTCGATGTGCTTGGCAGGGTACAGGAATTTTTCCATGTACACACCGCCATCACCAAAAGCCTTTTCCGCCTCGCTGGAAGCGGTGAGGAACGCGGTTTCAAAATCTTCGCTGCGTTCCACTTTCCGGATACCCCGTCCACCGCCGCCGCTTCTGGCCTTTACCAGCAGGGGATAGCCGATTTCGTCGGCCTTTTTGTGGGCTTCTTCCACCGATTCAATCACGTCGCAGCCGGGAATCACCGGCACATTGGCGGCCATCATGGTTTTGCGGGCAATGTCCTTGTCGCCCATTTTGGAAATGACCTCGGCACTGGGACCAATAAAGGCAATATGGCACTGCTGACACAGTTCGGCAAACCGGGCGTTTTCGGAGAGCAGGCCATAGCCGGGATGGATAGCTTCGGCCTTGGTGGCTACAGCGGCAGAAATAATGGCCGTCATGTTCAGATAGCTTTCCTGCACCGATGCGGGGCCAATGCAGATGCTTTCGTCTGCCAGGCTTACGTGAAGAGCCTCCCGGTCGGCCTCAGAGAAAACCGCAACTGTGGAGATGCCCATTTCCTTACAAGCGCGGATAATCCGCACGGCAATTTCGCCCCGGTTGGCGATGAGAATTTTTGAAAACATCAGCGGCGCCTCCTTTTACAGAAGTGCAAAGGAAAGCTCCGCGCTCACCGTCAGTTTCCCGTTGACATAGCCCTTGCCCTTGGCAAAATAGAAGGGCGGACGGCTTTTCACCATGCTGCACTTCATCACCAGAGTGTCGCCGGGCAGCACTTTATTCTTAAACCGGGCTTTATCAATGCCGGTATAGAAGGTATTTTTGCCCTTCACTTCATCTTTCAGCAGCACGCAGCAGGTCTGCGCCATAATTTCCAGCTGAATCACACCGGGCATCACCGGCATCCCGGGAAAATGTCCCTGGAGGAAGAATTCATCCCCCTTGACGGTGTATTTGCCAACGGCCAGATTATCCTCTTCCAGTTCCGCCTCGTCCACCAGCAGCATAGGCTCCCGGTGAGGCAGGATTCCCTTCAGTTCTTCACGATTCATGAAACCTTCCTCCTCGTTTCCTTAAAAAATCTTGAACAGTGTCTGTCCGTACTCCACCACGTCAGAGTTATGAGCGCAGATATCCACAATCTCGCCATCCTGTTCGGCGGTAATCTCGTTGAGCAGCTTCATGGCTTCGATGATGCACAGCACATCGCCCTTCTTCACCTTGTCGCCAACCTTCACATAAGGGTCAGCCTCCGGGGAGGGGGAGTCATAAAACACACCTACCATGGGGGATTTCACTTCGGTCAGGTTGCTAAAGCTTCCGGAAGCTTTAGCAACCTCCTGTGCCGGTGCTTCTGCGGTGGGAGTACCGGCCTGTGCGGGAGCGGCAGGCACCACAGCCGGAATCGGCATGGGGGCAGCGGGTACACAGGCAGGAGCCGGGGGATTCTTTTCCAGACGGATGTTGCTTTCGCCTTCGGTAATTTCAATGGCGGTCAGGCCGTTATCATTCATAATTTCGGCCAGGGTTCTGATTTCTTCCAGATTCATGGATGCCCACCCTTTCTCAAATCTTTTTCAGCACCAGGCAGGCGTTGTGGCCGCCGAAGCCCAGGTTGGTAGAAATCGCATATTCAATATCGGCTTTACGGGCCTCATTCGGGACATAATCCAAATCGCAGTCCGGGTCGGGCTCACGATAGTTGATGGTGGGGGGAACAATGCCGTCCCGCAGCGCATAGGCACAGGCCATGGCTTCCAGTGCGCCGGTAGCGCCCAGCATATGGCCGGTCATGCTCTTGGTGGAGCTGACCATGGCTTTGTGAGCGTTTTCCTCGCCCAATGCCAGCTTAAAGGCCAGAGTCTCGGTCTTGTCGTTCAAAGAAGTGCTGGTGCCGTGAGCGTTAATGTACAGGCAGGCATCCAAAGGCATCCCAGCCTCTTTCACTGCCAAGCGGATGCTCTGGGCAGCGCCCTTGGCCTCCGGGTGGGGAGCGGTCATATGATAAGCGTCGTTGGTGTTGCCATAGCCGACAATTTCAGCGTAAATCTTAGCGCCGCGAGCCACTGCGTGCTCATACTCTTCCAGCACCAGAATGGCGCCGCCTTCACCCATGACAAAGCCGCTGCGCTCCTTATCAAAGGGGATGGAAGCGCGGTTGGGGTCCTCTTCGGTGGTCAGGGCCTTACAGTTAGTAAAACCAGCAATAGCCAGTTTGTTAATGGTAGCCTCAGCACCGCCGGCAATCATGGCATCGGCATAGCCGTAGCGGATGGTGTGGAAAGCCTCGCCCACTGCATGGGCAGAGGTAGCGCAAGCGGTGGTCACACACATGGAGGGACCTTCCGCCTGAAAACGAATGGCAATATTGCCGGCAGCAATATTGGAAATCATCATGGGGATAAAGAAGGGGGAGATGCGTCTCATGCCGCTTTTTTCCAGCTTGTTGCACTCTTCCACAAAGGTGTTCATGCCGCCGATACCGGAACCAACATACACACCCAAACGGTCAGAATCCACTTTTCCCTCAATGCCGCTGTCTTTCATGGCCTGCACGGCGGCAGCCATGGCATACTGGGCATACAAGTCGGTCTTACGGATTTCTCCTTTTTCCATATACAGGCTGGGGTCAAAGTCCTTTACTTCGGCGGCCACCTTTACCTTGCAGGCGGGGTCGCTGGTATCAAAATGGGTAATGGGGCCGATTCCGTTTTTGCCGGTAATCAGGCTGTTCCAGGTTTCTTCCGCAGTGTTGCCGACGGGGGAGACGGCGCCAACTCCGGTAATCACAACTCGTCTCATCAAAAGATACCTCCGATAGTCTATCAAAATCAGAATGAAAGCAGCCCCGCACCTGCACAGAGTACAGGGTCTGCCGGTTCAAATTACATGCACATGCCGCCGTCTACACGGATAACCTCGCCAGTCACATAGGAGGACAGATCGCTGGCCAGATACAGGGCAGTCTTGGCGATATCCTCGGGCTGGCCCATACGCTTCATGGGAACGGCATTCAGCATGGCGGCTTTGGCCTTGTCGCTGAGAACGTCGGTCATAGCGGTCTGGATAAATCCGGGTGCAATGGCATTGCAGGTCACACCGCGGGAAGCCAGTTCCTTGGCGGTGGTCTTGGTCAGGCCGATGATACCAGCCTTTGCAGCAGTATAGTTGGCCTGGCCCGGGTTGCCCATCAGGCCGGTAACGGAAGAGATATTGATAATCCGGCCGCTGCGCTTGCGCATAAAGTGATGGTAGCAAGCGTGAATGGTGTTGAACACACCCTTCAGGTTGATGGCGATAACGGCGTCAAAGTCCGCTTCCTTCATGGAAACCAGCAGCGCGTCGCGGGTAATACCGGCGTTGTTTACCAGAATATCCACGCCGCCCATATCAGCGATGACCTGCTTGATGGTGGAGTCCACCAGTTCAAAGTTGGAAACGTCGCAGTGATAGAACTTGACGGTCACGCCGGTCTCTGCGATGAGAGCGCAGGCTTCTTCAGCGGTTTCGGGCTTGCACACGTCCAGAATGGCGATATTAGCGCCTTCTTTTGCCATAGTCAGAGCAATGGAACGGCCGATACCGGCTGCACCGCCGGTGACAACGGCCACTTTATTTTCGAGCATCATAATGACGATACCTTCCTTTTAAAATTATACTTTCAGGGCTTCCACAACAGCCTTCAGGCCGTCGGCGTCTTCCACATTGTAGATGGAAACACCCTTCAATGTTTTCTTTACCAGCCCGGCCAGAGTTTTGCCTGCGCCGCACTCGATAAAGGTGTCAAAGCCGTCTGCATACAGCTTTTCCAGAATAGCCTGCCACTGTACCGGGTGATTCACCTGGGTGGCAATCGCAGCACGGATTCCCTCTGCATCATCGGGATACAGCTGAGCGCTTGCGTTGGAATATACGGGAATACCGGCCTTCTGTACCTCGACGGTTTTCAGCTCTTCTGCCAGAGCTGCAGCAGCTTCATCCATAAAGGGGGAGTGGAACGCACCGCTCACAGCCAGCGGAACCACTCTTGCACCGGCAGCCTTGCAGTCTGCACAGAAAGCGTCCAGCTGCTCTTTTTCACCGGCCACGGAAACCTGTCCGGGGCAGTTGTAGTTGACGGGGAATACCTTGTCATAAGCAGAAGCCAGCTCATTCACCTTTTCGTTGGTGAGCTTCAGCACAGCGGCCATGCTGCCACCGGTTTTCTTGGTAGCCTCGCTCATATGCTCGCCGCGCTTGCACACAAAGGAGAAGCCGTCTTTGCGGGAGAACACACCGGCAAAGGTCAGTGCGGCAATTTCGCCCAGAGAGAAGCCTGCCACAGCGTCGGGCACGATTCCTTCATCCCGCAGGGCTTCGGCAGCGGCCAAATCCACACAATACAGGCAGGGCTGGGTGTTGATGGTCTGGCTCAACTCCTCTTTGGTGCCCTCAAAGCACTGCTTGGAGGTATCGGGACGGACGGCATCTGCCTGTTCAAAAGTATATTTGGCAGCGGCGCTGGCCTCGCACAGGGATTTTCCCATACCGGGATACTGTGCGCCCTGGCCGCTGAAAAGAAATGCTACTTTACCCATTTTGTAGCTCCTTTCAGGATTTCTTCCGCCTCGGTGAACATCTCAGAGATAATCTCGGCAGCGGGCTGTTCTTTCTTCACCATAGAGGCCACCTGACCTGCCAGGAAGGTGCCTCCCTTAGCGTCGCCTTCACGGGCAGCACGGCGCAGTGCGCCAACGCCCATTTTTTCCAGCTCTTCGGCCGTCACGGAAGTATCGTATTCCAGCTTGGCGAACTCTCTGGAGAAGGGGTTTTTCAGGGAGCGCATGGGATGTCCCAGACGCTTGCCGGTTACAATAGTATCGGTATCCTTTGCTTTTAGGACTTTATCCTTATATACCTGGCTGATGGTGCACTCATTAGCCACCAGGAAGCGGGTACCCACCTGCACGCCCATAGCGCCCAGCATAAAGGAAGCAGCAATTCCGCGACCGTCAGCAATGCCGCCGGCTGCCAATACGGGAATGGAAACCGCGTCGCACACCTGAGGAACCAGCGCCATGGTGGTCAGTTCACCAATATGGCCGCCGCTCTCGCCGCCCTCGGCAATCACAGCAGCAGCGCCGTGCTTTTCCACCAGTTTTGCCATGCCAGTGGAGGGAACCACAGGAATCACTTTAATGCCGGCAGCCAGCCAGCCTTCCATATACCGGCTGGGATTGCCAGCTCCGGTGGTAATCACGGGGACCTTCTCTTCGATGACAACCTTTGCGGTTTCTTCCACAAAGGGGCTCATCAGCATAATGTTAACGCCGAAGGGCTTGTCTGTCATCTCGCGGCATTTGCGGATTTCAGCCCGCAATTGCTCGCCGTTGGAGTTCATAGCGGCAATAATTCCCAAGCCGCCGCCATTGGAAACAGCAGAAGCCAGGCTGGCATCGGCCACCCAAGCCATGCCGCCCTGGAAAATGGGATACTGAATACCCAGCATTTCGCAAATCGGTGTGCGAATCATAGAAGAACACTCCTTCACAGAATCGGTTTGTTAAATTACTTTGAGATTCAAAGTTTCAACGGACAGAAAATGCCCGCAAAACCTTTTCCATAGGAACCAGATTTCACGAACATCATCTCCATATCCTTTATACAATACCGTTTTTTTACTGATTTTTCAAGTTTTTTTCATCAGGAAAGGCCCTTTTCACAGAACCTTGGAAAAAGAGCCGCCATTTTTTGCCGTTTTGACAATAATTGGCATACCATCTTGCTATCTTACCAGCGAATTACCATGGCGCCGGTAGTCAGACCTCCGCCAAAAGCAGTGAGAGCAAGAATCTGTCCACGCTTGAGCATACCGGCCTGATTTAATTCGTCCAGCAGCACCGGGATACAGGCAGAGGAAGTATTACCATAGTGGGCGATATTGGTGCGGTAGCGGTCCTCGGGAATGTCCAACTTCTTCATAGCAGACTGAATAATGCGCAGGTTTGCTTGATGGGGCAGCACGTGGTCCACTTCGTCCTGTTTCAAACCGGCAGCAGCAATGGTTTCTGCAAGGCCGTTTGCCATGGCGTTGACGGCGAATTTATAGACTCCATGGCCGTCCATAAACAGGTAGGAGGGCTTATTTTCATCGGAACTGAAGGGGGAGTTTCCGTATACATGGGGAATATTGAGCACTTCCACATTGCCGTCAGAGGCCAGCTTAGAAGCCAGCAGGTTTTCCCCCTTTTCCAGCACGACGGCGCCGGCAGCGTCACCAAACAGTACGCAGGTTGCCCGATCCTGCCAGTTTACCATTTTGGACATGGCTTCTGCGGAAACAATCAAGCCTTTTTGAGCCCGGTTCCGCTCGAAGAAACCGGTAGCACAGTCCAGCGCATAAATAAAGCCGGAGCAGGCGGCATTGATATCAAAGGCCATGCAGTGGATGCCCAAATCCCGGGCGACGATGCAGGCCATAGAAGGGGTAATATAATCGCCCCGGATGGTGGAGCAAATGACAAAATCCAGTTCTTTGGGGTCGGTACCGGAATTTTCCAAAGCCGCTTTTGCCGCCTTTACGGCCAGCTGGGAGATGCTTTCCCCATCCTGAAGGACATGGCGTTCTTCGATACCGGTGCGGGTGCGAATCCATTCATCTGAAGTGTCGAGGAACTGCGCCAAATCATCATTGGTTTTGACGCAGGCGGGCCGGGCGCTTCCTGTCCCGATAATTTTAAAATTCATTATGAAAACCTCCTGTCAGATTATCTGGCAATACTTAGCAAAAAGCGGAAAGAGCCGGTGCATAAAGAACCTATAGCAGGGAAATACTGAATCTCGGGAGAAATTTTGTCTCCCGGTTCTCTTACAGTCTGATTTTGGAAAGGATGACGAATATGACGAATCTGGAATGTAAGGTAAGCACCTGTGCCCATTATCTGCAGGGCTGCTGTAGTCTCCCGGCCATTCAGGTACGGGGAGAAAATGCCAGTTCCGGCAGCCAGACATGCTGTTCTTCGTATCGTGAAAAAGCCGGTACAGCACCCATGGCACAGGCCTGCGGTGGTTCTGCACGGCACTCTCTGCAGGTACACTGCGATGCCCAGCGCTGCCAGTATAACAGCTGTGGTGGATGTTCTGCAGACAGCGTGTGTGTAGGCAGTTGCAGCGCTGGTTGCGCTTCCAAAGAAGCTGAGACTGAGTGCTGCACTTTCCGCTGCAAATAAATCCAAACCGGAAAAAGGGGTGCCCCGGCGGCATCCCTTTTTTTCCGGAAGGTTATCCTAATTATACCATGTTTTATACAGTTTGTCTCATATTTTCTTCATCAAATTTCTGTTAGTTCTTTGCCGAAACGGCTTTTTTCGACGGAATTCCCCATTTTTTCTGAAAATATGTTATACTGAACACAAAAAACGGAACCATTGTACTGGAAAGGATGGTTTATATTTATGAAAAAAATTCGTCTGCTGGCTTTTGATTTGGACGGGACCATGCTGCAGCGAGGGAATGTACTTTCTCCGGCGGCGGAAAAAGCGTTGGAAAAAGCGGACCATGCTGGGATTTTGACGGTTCCAGCTACCGGGCGTCTGCGGGATTTTTTGCCGCCTTGCCTCGTGCGGCTGCCGTTTATCCGTTATGCCATCACTTCCAATGGAGCTGCCGTATACGATTTACATACCGGGGAAAAGCTTTCTTCCTGTCTGATTCCCACCAAAACTGCCTGCCAGGTGTTGGAGATTTTGGAGGAGTACCCCATTTATGTTGAATTTTATGTGGACGGGCAAGCCATCACCCGGGTTGGAGAGCCGGAAATAGCTGTGGAAAAATATGGGCTGCCAGAAGAGAAAAAGCTATTTTTACAGAAAAATTACCGTCTGGTCCCCAGTTTGCAGGGGTACCTGAAAGAAAACGGCCTGTGCCCCGAGAAAATTAACCTTCCCTATCTGACGGGAGATATTCGCCGGGAAATCATCCAAAAGCTGGAAGATATGGGCGGGTTGTGCCTGACCTCTTCTGTACAGGATAATCTGGAAATTAACAGTGAAGACTGCAGCAAAGGCCATGGGCTTGCGGGATTGTGCCGTGCTTTGGGCATTGAGCGGGAAGAAACAGCCGCCATGGGGGATAATGGAAACGATTTTGAGATGCTGCGTTTTGCGGGATTCCCCATTGCCATGGAAAACGGCACGGAAGAAGTAAAAAAAATCGCCTCTGCAATCGCGCCTCCTTTTGACGAGGACGGGGCTGCAAAGGCGATTGAAAAATGGATTTTACCAAAAGATTAAGCGGTAATATGCCGAAGGGCATCCGCTGCAAGGTCCCGGCTGCCGGTAACGGCAGCCAAAAGGGTCCGATAGACGATTTCAGGATTGCGGTGAAAGTTTTTCTTCATAAGCCTTGCCTGGTATAAATCGGGCGCATAGAGGGAAAAGGTCATTAAGTCCATCTCCCCATCGGAAACATGGCAGGTCACCGTATACCCTTTTTCGTTCTTTTTAATTTCCACCCGGTTTTCCTGTTCTCGTTTTGCCCTGGCCAACAGGTTTATGGCAGCGGCCACGGTTTTTTCCCGAATGGAAAGAGGAAGGGTTACATCCAGCTGAGCGGCGATTTCCCGTCCTTCCTTTCCCACGGTCAGAGCATCCTGCTGCCGGACAAGCAGCCCTTTTGCCGTCAAATCGGAAATGGCGTCCATCACTTCAAAATAATTGGCAAGGTCGTATTCCTGCAAAATAGCAAGAATATCCTCCTGTTTTAACGGTGCATTCACGCTGGAAAGCAAATAACACAGCAATACGCGAATGTCGTTTTTGGTGCGAAGCCCGCCCGGCCCTACGCCGGCGGTAAAAGTATCATACGCCACTGGCAGTTCCCCCTCGTCCCATTTCCCAGTGCCCATTAGGGGCAGAGAAGATTCTTCTTTCAGTATACCACAGCCGCAGGGGCAATAAAAGTGATTTTTTCAGCGTGCATCGGAATCCTTTTTGGATTTGCGGGCGCGGGTTGATTTTTTTTGAGTACCATGCAGTCGCTGCATAAACAGTTCGATCATTTCCTTCCGCAATTCGTTGGAAGCAGCCCGATAGAGACATAAAAGGGTATGCTCCTCGTTGGACAAATCTTCCATATGGGCATCTCGGGGAAGCTGGGAAACATAGGGGCCGGCATCTTCGTCGGTATCTGAGTCTGAATCATGCCCGTCATGGTCCCGAACGAAGGCGTGGAGAAATTCATCGTCCACCAGTTGCTCTAATGGAACCCGGAAGATTTTGGAGAGGGTTACCAGCGTTGAGGAGCTGGGCTGGCTTCTGCTGATTTCATAAGAAGCATAGGTGGAACGGTCAACACCCAGCGCATCGGCCACCTGTTGTTGGGTAAAATGAGAATTTTCCCGGGCTTTTCGCAATTTATCCCCCTGCTCATGCGTCATGATAAAAAACTCCCCTCATAATTAGTCGATTTCGGCCAGCAAAAATGCCTGGAAAATAATAATATCATTAGTATACCATATTTTTAGAAAAGCGAATAGGAATAAGCGATGATATTTTAAAAAAATCCCCGAATCCTGTGGAAAATTTCTGAAAAAGCAAAACAATTCAGGAAAAAAGGAAAATTCCGGATAAGCTTGTTTGCAGAAGGGCTAAAAAATTTCTCGAAAAAAATAAAAAAACCCTTGACATTTACTTTCAGGTTCGGTATAATAGCAAACGTTCCGCGGACGTAGCTCATCTGGTAGAGCGCCACCTTGCCAAGGTGGAGGTAGCGAGTT
>JAHZDE010000011.1 GCA_019422525.1 Clostridiales bacterium | reverse complement strand
CCAGCCAAAAGCCGATCCGTGGTGTTGTCTGCATAAATGTATCGTATAAGGTTTCGACCGTAAAGCCGGAATAGCCTGTTTTCTCCCTGTATCGTTCCCTTTCTTTTATTGTTTCCACATCTGGACAAAGAACGATAACCTCAACAGGGTATTTATGCAGATAATTTATCATTCGGTTTAATTCATCACCGTAGTAGTTATCTTGGATCACTACAGAAAAGCCGTTATCAAAGTATGACTTTGCCGCATCAGCAGTCAATTTGTATCGAAGGTACAGCTGGCGGACTGCTTCCGCTGATGGGGTAGCTGACATATTTTCTCTGCCTGAAATAATCATTTTTCGGAACACATCACCACGAAGATGGACGCATTTTTCTATTGATTTTGCCAGTAAATCGGAAACTGTAGATTTTCCAGAAGCCATTAAGCCTGTAATGAGATAAATTTTTGGATTCATTTCACTTCCTCCGGTACAAAAAATATGTACATGTAACTAATTCAACACATTTTTAATTTGAATAGGGACATTATAGCAGTTACTAAATACAAATTCAATGTATACGGAAAGAAAGGTATAAGGAGTGGGAGGGATTCCGCCGTAGTCGGCATTGTAGGAAAATCCAAAAGTTTAAATTTTCCCACAATGCTTATTTTTTGGTCTTTGGTTCAGCTTTGAATATGGTGTTTATTACGGCCCGGTCAGTACTCCGGCAGATTTCCGCCTTCTTGCGCCTGTTGTGTTGGAACAGGTATAAAAAAGCGGGAACACAAGTTTTAGAACCCTATCTTTCTTTTACCCTATTTGCGCCACAGGAATATCTTTCACGAACTTATCATGATGCTGTGAAATATGATGCGGTAATTGAAACAACTTCGTTATAAAATAATGAGGCAATTTTAACTGGAGAAATACCAGCTCGGCGGATCGGGGAATATAAAAGTGATTTGAATTTCTATACAAATGGAAGAAGCGTTTGCTTGGCAGAATTGAAAGGGTATCAGGAAACTTCAGAGGAACCTGTAGTACAACCTTGCCGCCCAAATAGTCGGTTAGATAAGGTTCGCCATATGTTTCAGAAGATAATGTAATGTCTTGCGCAATGCAAGTGTTCATTGCTGGCTATTGCGAAATATCATTGATAAAATCAGTATCAGAGAGGAGGAACTATTTTGAACCAGGAACAGACGGATATTACAACAGGAAAGCAAATACGTCATTTGCGAACACAATCGGGAATGACACAGGAAGAACTGGCCGGGGAATTGAATGTTACCCGGCAGGCGCTATCGAATTGGGAGAGAGATGTTAGTGAACCCGATTTAAATACATTGAAAAAAATTTGCTATCTTTTTGGAGTCCACATGGACGATTTTGCGAAGGAGGTAATAACAAAGATGGAAACATATGAAAAAAAGGAGAAACGACAATTTAATAAGTACGATATGGCAATTGGACTTTTTTATGGTGTTGGTATATTTCTTGGCATTGGTATTTTCTTTGTTGGCGGTTTTATGACAATGTCGGGTGCAGGGTGGGGAGCATCACTATTTGGCGGTGGCTGTTTTTCTCTTGTATTTGGCTTGATATGCCATGCAGTTATTACATTGAGAAGAAATGACAAATGATGACATATTCCGCTTCCTTAAAAAGAAGCGTTCTGTACAGCAAAACGAGCCACAGTTTTACAGAGGAAGGAGGTAATTAGGCGGCTAAGGGTAGCCGCCCTTGTTTTAGAAAAGAGATAGGAGAGGGAGTGGATTTACTTTGAAAAATTTTTATATGTCCGAAGATAGGCTTCCACAATAGCGAGAATTGTTGTAATCTGTTCTTCTGTACATTGTGACAGATAAACCAACAGCCGCTGGTAGTCGAGGTTGTCTGCCGGGACAGTTGGATAAAAAAACGGATCGGCGGAAATATGTAAGGCTCGTATGAGCTGCCCTAGCTTTTCAAGGCTTGGCACGTTTCCATGATTTTCGATTTCCTTGATATAGCGTGAGGAAACGCCGGATTTTTCTGCCAGTTCTTCATAGGTCAGTTTTTGTTCAGTCCTAGCCTGTTTCAGACGAAATCCCATTTCCTTGTCAATTTTCTTTTTTCTTGCCATATATGCACCTCCATGTATAGTGTATATTGCACATTTTACTTTTGAAATGTACTAATAATTCACTTTATAAGAGGGGCATAATGCACACAACGAAATAGAATAACTTTGGATATTGCATATAAAAAAACGCAGTATCCAGAGGTTTTTTGCGTGGATTTTATCCTTTGGGTACGTTTAGGGGAATTTATGTGTTCTGAACGGTCTGAGGGATATTTTTTTGACTTCGGGAACCTGTCCGGCTATTGGCGTGGGAAGGTTCTTTTATAAGGTGCTTTACTGGAAGTGAAGCAGAATATACCTTAGAGAGTGAACTATACGCACTCGTAGCTTGTGGAGAAAACAGAATAACAGATATGAATAGCGTCCAACGGGCATCAGCCTGTCAGGGCGTTTTTTATATACATAAAATTTTTACTCCCACCCGAACATCAGCCTATCGCCATTTGGCAGATACAACGGAAAGGGAAAAGGCGTATGCCTTTGTCACGTCACAACGGGGGAGGAGGTGAACTCGTATGAAGAAACCTTCTTGCCATGATGAACTGACAATCAGACATCGCTTTGACCGCCTGTGTCAGATGTCGCTGAAAGGTGAAGCGATTAACTATTACCGGCACATGGATTACCGCAGGGAGCATGAAGCCATGTTTTCTGAACTGTCTGAAAAGGAGCTGAACCAGTTGTTTGTTATGGATGAGTATGGAGTGGAAAACAGTCATTTTACAGTACATGGATATGACATTGAAGTGAAAGACACCCTGATTGCGGAAGCATTGCAGGCACTTTCAGAACGGAAGCGGAATGTAATACTGCTTTCGTATTTTCTGGAAATGAGCGATGCGGATATAGCAAGGGAAATGAACCTTGTACGCAGTACGATCCACGAACACCGGACACGCTCCCTTGAGATTTTAAGAAAGATTATGGAGGAAAAAGCAGATGAAAAAGAGATGTAAGAATAGCGAAGAAAAGAATTTGCTGCCTTTCCATATCATAAAGGCAGCATCAGAAGGCGATGTAATGGCAATCAACACAGTCCTGAAGCATTATGAGGGATACATAATTACCCTGTCCACCCGGAAAATGTATGACGAGGGAGGACGGCTGCATTTTTGTGTTGATGAAACGCTGCGCCGGAGGCTTGAAACAAAGCTGATTACGAAGATACTGGCGTTTGAAGCGGTATAAGGGGCGGCTATCTGCCCTTTTCCATAGCTGATTATCAGCGGTGTACCTTGAAAATTGAATATTGTATTGCATACAGGACGTGAGGATATGCAGAGCCACTAAGCAGATGCGCCATGACGTACCTGCCTTGTCTTATGACGGGGTGAACGTGAGGAAATGTTGAAACGGTACATTGAAGCAAAGGTAAGGAGCGAGTGAGATCGGGCAAAATATGTAGCAGTTACATGGGGCGATGAAGCATATCTGTAATAATGATACTTCCGGATTGCAGAGCAGTCTGCAATCCGGTCAATAAAATGACGGTGCAAGACCGATGTGGGCAGTGTAATGAGCTGCCACCTGTATTGCAGTTTTTATCTGCTAATAAATGGGGAGAAGCGTATTCTGCCTATTTATTAGCAGATAAGGCTGTGCAAGGAAATAGGAGGATATTTGGAAATTTACGAAAGGATGATTGCTTATGGAAGGAAAGAAGATATTAAGATATAGCATTCAATTATCTATGCTAAAACAACTATTAAATCTGAAGCTAATAAATGAGTTGGAGTATGAGCAGATTCAAAAAAAGCTAATGCGGGATTATGGGATAGTGTCCAACATTACAGCTTGACTTATGAACTGTATTGCATTATAATAAAAGCGAACACTACGATAGGAACACAAAAAAGGAGGAAGATATGGAAGTAGAAATTATAAAGGCAAACAATCCATTCGATGAATCTTCCAAAGTCCGAAAAGTAGACCGCTTGAGAGTTGCAGCATATTGTCGTGTCAGTACGGATGATGAGGATCAGATTAAAAGTTATAATTCGATGGTCAAGCATTATACCGAATTGATACAAAATAATGAGCAGTGGGTATTTGCGGGCGTATATGCGGATAAAGCGATTACAGGAACGAAAGTTGATAAAAGAGAAGATTTCCAGCGTCTGATTCAAGACTGTATGGATGGTAAGATTGATATGGTTATTGCCAAGAGCTTACCTCGATTTGCAAGAAATACATTGGATACCTTGAAATATGTCAGGATGTTAAAAGAAAGAAAAATCGCAGTTTATTTTGAGGTTGAAAAGATAAATACATTGAAAGATGGCGAATTTTTAATGACAATTTTAAGCTCTGTTGCACAGCAGGAGGTAGAGAATACCTCGGCATATGTAAAAAAGGGATTAAAAATGAAAATGAAGCGTGGAGAATTGGTCGGATTTCAGGGGTGTTTAGGATATGATTACGATGTTGCAACAAAATCAATTTCCATAAATGAAGAAGGTGCAGAAGTTGTAAGGTATATATTTGACAGGTATGTTGCTGGTGCGGGAAGCTCAATGATTGCCAGAGAATTAAATGAACAGGGGATTACAACGATAAGAGGTAATAGTTGGACATCTTCCAGTGTAATGGGAATTATCAATAACGAGAAATATAAAGGCGATATACTATTAGGAAAAACGTTTACCGTTGATCCGATTTCAAAAAGAAGATTAGAAAATCTTGGAGAAGAAGATAGGTTTTATATCAAAGACCACCATGAACCCATTATTTCAGCCGAAACTTTTGCTAGGGCGCAAGAGATTCGAGAGCGGAGAAATGGAGGAAGGAAGTCGGTTACTCCGGGGAAACGAGAGAAATATAGCAGACAATATGCATTTAGCTGTCTGTTGGAATGTGGGTTTTGTGGAGCAAATTTATCAAGGCGAAGATGGCATAGCAGTTCTAAATATAAAAAGACGATTTGGCAATGCGTTAAATCTACAAAGGACGGAAAAAGATTCTGTCCGGATAGCAAGGGAATACCGGAACAAGTAATAGAGGAAGCATTTATCGAATCGTATAAAATGCTGTGTGCAGATAACAAGGATGTACTGGAAGAATTTATTTCCAGAGTAGAAAAGACTTTGAGTGAGGATTCCATAAGAGATAAACTCATAAAGCTACAAAAGAGTGCAGATAATCTTCAAGCTAAAAGAAAAAGATTGTTGGAAAATTATCTCGAAGGAATTGTTGCACAAGATATTTACGAAGAAACAGATGTAGGTTATGAGAGGAAATTATCAGATATAAAAGCCAATTTAAAGATTTTAGAGCAACAAATGGATGATGAATTTTCTTTAAAGCAGCGAGTGGCAGATTTTAAAAAGGCATTATCAAAAAATGGTGTATTGGAGGAATTTGACAGAGGAATATTTGAGAGCATAATTGAAAAAGTCATAGTCGGTGGCTATGATGAAGATGGAAACAAAGATCCCTATAAAATCACTTTCATATATAAAACAGGGTTTAAAAATGAAATTGGAAAGGCAAAAGAGCGTTTCGACAAGTCTAAGAGTGTGAGCGATAAAGCCAAAGAATTGTGTTCCCATATCGTAGACGAGGTAAAAGGTGTGTGTTCCTATGTTAGTGACAACACACGTTGAAGCAGTGATAATGATGACGTTTTGTGGTAGAAAGGAAAAATAGAGCGGTTATACCACAAGATGTTGTGGTTTTGGAGCAAAAAACAGGCGAAAAATGAGGCCAAAAACGGACGTTTTTGACCTCGTTTTTTTGCCCTTTCCACAGATGACATCGGGTATCTGGCAGATGAAACACGATATTTCAGGGGATGGACAGCGTCAGAACTGGCCATCCCCTTTTCCATATAGACGGCGCTTCTGAAAGCAGAACAGAACAAGGATGAGCGGTTACGTTTTTCGTTTTTACGAGAACATGACCGCTCTTTTTTCATTTCTGCAAGTAGGAGGATTGGCTGAAAAAACATAATGAAAGGACTGAGAACCATGAATGCAAGATTTATGAGCAACACCCCTTATGCAAATACGGAATTTGAGATGCAGAGGATTCCTGGTTTTACGCCCCGCAGGAGCGGGATAAGCATAAGCCGGATTTCCTATACCGCCCGTGACTGTGACTGTGACTGCGGCTGCTGTATCTATCAGGGCAGAAAAGGAAGCTGTCAAAACCCGTCCGGCTGCGTCTGCCTGCAGGAACGGCTTGCAGCGGGCTGTGTCCCCTTTTCCGCCCTGCTGGGCGTACTTACCGCAGAGGTGCGGGAACGCCCCTTTGTGAGCCGCGTGTCCCATCTGTCGGCCAGGCCGCGGGCAGTCTTCACTGACGGCGGGCACCGGAACCGTTTTGAGAAGTCCTGGCAGGAGCAGGGACAGATGCCGGACAGGAATGGCTGGTGTGCGGCGCTATACCTGTTAACTGCTGACACGTTTCTGTGGAGCAGATCCATTTCGTCGATTCAGCCGGATTTTATTGACTTTGGGACCATCCGCATCCACGGCGTCGATTTGGATGGCTATGTTTTGTTTCACACAGCAAAGGATCTATACAAGGGAACCAGTCATATCAGCCTGTCGGAGCTGACTGACCCGGAGCTGGTAAGCGATGAGGCATTCCGGCTGGTGGTGACGGCGTTCCTGATTTGCCGCTATGGTGTGGCTGTACTGGCCACAGAAAGGATGGACTAATGAGTGAGCATGAAAAACTGGTTTCCCTGCGGCTGTTCAGTCCGCTGGCTGCAAGCATTTATCCCCGCACCGAATGGGGAGATCTTTCATACTGTCCGGAGGATGTCAGCCCTTATGAGCTGTGCGCCCATGAGGATGAAATCCTGGGGATGCTCCAGAAAGAACGGCTGGAGGACGAAGGACAGCGGGGGCTTGCCGTCTATCTGGATGAGCCGCTGGAACGCAAAGTTTACAGCATGAACCCCACCGTGGAGGTCTGGCAGGACGAGCTGTGGGGTGTGCTGGAGGTGCAGACTTACGGGGAGCTTTCCGCCGATGAACTGCAGGCCCTTGTCTCTGAATGGGAGGGGCAATGCAGTGACGGCTGGGGCGAGGGCTTTGAGCAGCGTCCCATCAGGACGGAGGACGGCGAGCTTTACGTCAGCTTCTGGAATTCCGGCAGGGATTTTTCCATACAGACAGAGCAGGAACTGAAAGATTCCCAGTCCCAGGGTTTCAGACTGGGGATGCGGTAGAGGGGAGGAAACAGGATGGAACAGGGACAAAAGCCACGCTCATTTTTTCGGCTGTTCACTCCCTTAGAGGGGGAACTGTACGAAAAAGATGAGAATGGGGTAAGAAAAGAGGACAGTAGATTTCTCACTTCCTACGAAACGGCAGAGTATGCAAGCCTTGTCCAGAGGGAAATTGAGAGGATGAACCGGGAGCATATGGGTTCCGGCGGGTTGGCGGAATTTCTGGAGGAGGAAGGCTTAAAGGCACGGGTAATCCGTATGCTCCCTACGGCGGAAGCATATGGCGGGCGTTTGTGGGGCGTTCTGGAGGTGCAGACAGACGGCCCGCTGTCCTCAGAAGAAATGAGAGCGGTGCGGAGGGAATGGAGCAGACAGGCAAAGGACGGATGGGGAAGGTCTTTTGCGAAGCAGGCCATTGCCGTCAATGGGGGAGAACTGTATGTTTCCTTTTATAATGATGGCCCTGATGCGGCGATGCTGATGGAACAGGAGCTAAAAAGCTGCCGCCCCATGGAGGTCTGCATCACGGCACAAAAATACAGGCGCAGATCCGGATATCAGCCCGCATTGCTGCGCTTGCCGGCCGGCAGATATGAGCTGTCGGATGCCCTGCAGCGGGCTCTGGCGCAGGAAGGCGATGAATATAACGTGCAGATGTCCAGAGGCTGTCCGGGATTCCTTAAAAATGCGCTGTCGGATGCGGCGCCGTTTACCCTTCAGGAATTAAACCTGCTGGCAGAAAAAGTGTGCCGGATGAATGACAGCCAGTGGGGCATTTATGAGGGCATTTTGAAACTGAGGCAGGATGGGGATATCGACCATCCCATGACCATGAAGGAGCTGATCAATGCGGCTTACAGGCTGGAACATTTTGCGTTTTATCTAGGCGTGGTCAATGACCGCGTTCTGGGAGAACTCTGCATCGAGAATGAAATGCTGGACTGGCTGGAAGGTCTGCCGGATGAAGTCATGGAGCTTTTGGATGAGGAAAAGATTGGCTCTGCCCTCCGGCGCAGCGAGCAGGGGACGTTTATATCGAGGGGATATGTATCCCGCAGTACCCCGGACGGGTCGGAGCTTTACGATGGCATCCATCCGCCGGAACAGATGGATGCCCATGACGGAGTGATTTCCCTGCGGCTAGAGGCCGCCGACAGCGATGAGGGGCAGAATACCGGCGTGTGGCTGGAGCTGCCGGCCGATGAAGCGGCTATGAGGGAGGCGCTGTATTCCCTGAAAGAAACAACCTTTGATGACTGCAGAATTGCCGAGACAAAGAGCATGGTTCCTGCGCTGCGCTATCCGTTTGCCGGGGATGAGGACATGGAAAAGCTGAACACACTGGCGTGGAGGATTAAAAAATTCTCCGATGACAGGACACTGATGAAGTATAAGGCCGTGCTGGAGTTGGAACTGTGCAATGAGCTGGATATGGCGCTGGACATTGCGGGGAACCTGGACTGCTATGACTTCGACCCAAAGATTGTCTCTCCGGAAGACTATGCGGAATATGTGCTGCGGGAAGCGGGGCTGGATACAGACGACCCGGCGTTTTTCAATTTCGATTTTAGCGGTTATGGGAAACGGCAGCTTGAGGGAAGCGCTTTTGTGTCCACCGCCTATGGCATGATTGCCCGGAACGACCGGTCGTTCCGGCAGGAATACACCGCCATACCCCGGCAGGGCATGACAATGCAGTAAAACAGAGAAAGGAAAATGCGAGGGCAGTATTTGACGCGACAAAGGAAGGATATCTGTTGGCGGATGTGTTTGCCATGCGTTAAGCGGACGGCGGTGCGAATGGAGGTGATGTGATATCAATAGTTTTATTAGCTGGGTGGGCGGCAAGAAAGCCCTCCGCAAGCTGATCTATACCATGTTCCCGGCAAAGTTTGACCGTTACATCGAGGTGTTCGGAGGCGGAGGCTGGGTGCTGTTTGGCAAGCAGCCCGACCAGAAATGCATGGAGGTCTATAACGACTACAATTCCAACCTGGCCAACCTGTTCTACTGCGTGAAGAACCGGACGGGAGCTTTTTTGCGGGAGCTGGGATTCCTGCCCCTGAACAGCCGGGATGAGTTTACGGTGCTTCGGGATTTTATCGACAAGCAGGTATTTGATACCCGGTTTCTGGATGAGGAACTGGAGCTGGCGGAACACCTCCTTGCTCAACCGGAGTTTGAGGAACTGAAGGCCATCCTGCTCGAAAATGCCGAGGTGACGGACGTAAAGCGGGCGGCGGCATTTTTCAAGCTGATCCGTTACAGCTACGGGAGTGGCTGTACCTCCTATGGCTGCCAGCCCTTTGATGTGCGGAAATGCTTTGCCGCCATCTGGCAGGCGTCCCGCAGGCTGGCGGATACGGTGGTGGAAAATAAAGATTTTGAGGCGTTGATCCGGCAGTACGACCGGGACAGCGCCTTTTTCTATTGCGACCCGCCTTATTACGAAACCGAAGGCCACTATGCGGTGGTGTTCCGCAGGGAGGATCACGCAAGGCTCCGGGACGCGCTGGCCCAGAGCAGGGGGAAATGGATGGTCAGCTACAACGACTGTGAATTTATCCGGGAACTGTACGCCGGGTACACCATTACCGCCGTTACCCGCATCAATAACCTGGCGCAGCGGTATGAGGGCGGCTGCGAGTTCCCGGAGGTCATCATTACCAACTATGATCCGGGCGAGCTGGAGAGGACAAAGCCCCAGCAGCTCCACCTGTTCGCATTGTGCGGCGAGAATGAAGATGAGGATATCCACTATGAAGTTTCAGGGGCGTAAAGCCCGGAAAGAGAGGAAACATGGAACAGGCAGAAAAGAAAAAATATGAGGATGGGGTGGAGCTGGGCGTCCTTTCCATCCCCAATGTGATGCTGGAAGCGGCGGGCATCCCGCCGGACAGTGACCTGACGGTGGAAACCCTGCCAGGTGTGCTGCTGATTGGGGCGGAGCAGCCCCTGCAGCGGGCAAACCAGCCGCTGTTTGATTTGCTGGAGGCGCTGGGGATTGAACCGGAGGAAGTGATGTCTGCGTTAGAGAAGGGAGGATATTTCGATGAATAAACCCATTTACAAGTTGGTGGACGGTAAGGGCCGTGTGCTGATCCCCAAGGCGCTGCGGGATGCGGCGAAGATGGAATACGGCGATATTGTGCGGCTTGGCCTTGCGGATGGAAAAGTGACGGTACGCAAGGTGGATATCGTGGAGGCGGGCGACCAGTCCCCGGAGGCGGTGGAGGCCTATGTGCGGGCGGCATTCAAATCCATGCCGGACACTACCAGGCTGGAGCTGATCGGCGAACTGAGCGCCCTGCTCCAGAGGAAGGAGTGACAATACCATGAAAACTTTTTCTGCACAGGACTGTGATCAGACCGGCTTTGCTTTTTCACTGAAAGGAAAGGTTGTCGTCCTGTCCCAAACCGTGCTGCCCGAAGATCATCCGGGGCAGCTTTTCTTTTGCACGGGCGGGAATGGGGCGAATGCCAATCCCATGGGCCGTTCTGTGTTTCTGGTGTCCTTATCCACCGGGGAGCCATGCCGGTTTTTCCGCAGTGATGTGGTAGGGACGCTGAGGCCGGGGCTTTTGCCCGATGACGCCAGGCTCCAGCTCTCCCAGATCCGCCCTTCCGGGGCGCTGGATCTTTCCACCCACGAACCCCAGTATTCCGGCTACAGTTTTTTGGAGGATGGCCGGTATGCGGCGGGGGTCTGGCTGTGTAGCCCGCAGGAGGTCAGGGACTATGTGGAGATGCAGAAGCCTTACCAGCATAGGGTGCTGATCTGCGACCGGGATGATTTTGCTGTGATGGAGGTCATAAACGGGCAGATGATTTATCCAGACAAACAGGCGCTGGAGGAATTGAAAAGCGGGCAGGAATTGGACGGGGCGGAGGGAATGAAGATGACATAAGTCTGACAGTACAAAAACCAGAAGGAGAAATATGAAGCATTATGAAAGGGTTGACTCGGCTCTAAGGCAGGCTGAAAAGACAATCAGGATGGCGCTGGAGGCCACCTGCGATTCAGAGGCAGAAAAGGCTGCCTTAAAAGAATCCTTAGAGCTGATAAAGCAGGCGAGAAAAGCATGCCAGATGGCACAAAAAGAATCCATACAGTCATTTTTTACACAAGGGATGAACATGCAGTAGAGAGTACTAACCAACTATGCGGGATACGGGGCGGCTGCCAGCCCCGCCTGCATCCATAACCTTGACGGGAAGGGGTGAAATCCCATGAAACCAATCTATATCGAAAACGGCATCATTGTTTACTACGGCAGCCGGGTGGGCCGTGTGGCAGATGGCTGTGCCGTGGCAGACCCCATGTTTCAGGGGGCGGAGCTGAACGATTTTCTTACAAAGCAGCGGGGCATCCGGGAGGTCAGATGGAAAGAGGGGATGTTCGACCGGCTGATGAGTGGTTCCGGAAATATCCGTGAGGTGCAGGCATTGAAAGACTGCCGTGTCTGGCAGCTTAAACCGGAGGTGGATATCCGCATGAAATTCATCAGCTACGATGAGCTGTGCCGGGACTTCGGACCGCCTGACCCAGCCAATTACCAGAAGGTGTTTGACGGCGCGGTGGAAACCAACGATTTAGAGGCGCTCTACACCAAATTCAACCTCGACCATCCGGCCAGCTATACCGGACACTCCCTCTCCATGAGCGATGTGCTGGAGCTGTACGATGAAACCGGCAGCACCTTTCACTACGTTGACCGTTTTGGCTTTAAGCAGGTGTCGTTTGAGCAGCCCGGCCAGCAGATGGCGCACACCCAGACCATGCAGCTCTAAGCAGACGGGATTCACGGTCTGCTTTTTATGCTGAATAGACACAGAAAGGACGCTTTTCCAATGAAAAAGCAGAACAAAAGGAGGAACCAATACCATGCCAACACTGGATATCCGAATCACTTCCATGTACCCGCCCGGACAACAGGGCGGGACAAGGGCCTATGCCTCGGCAACCATCGACGGATGCTTTGCCGTCCGGGGAATCAAAATTGTCGAGGGCGGTAGGGACGGCCTGTTTGTTTCTATGCCCAGCCGCAAAACACAGGATGGTTACAAGGAGGTCTGCTTCCCTGTGACCGCAGAGTTCCGGGAGCAGCTCCACAGCGCTGTGCTGGATGCCTATCAGCAGGCAATCACGATGGCGCAGGCAACGCCCGCCCCGCAGGCTGCACAGGAACAGGCAGCACCCGCACCCGGTCAGCAGATGGCCGGAATGTAACTGTCCACCCCACGATCAAAATCTAAAATTTAAGGAGGAAAATCAAAATGAAGAAGATCAAGAATCAGGTCATGAAATTCCGTACTGCTGTCACAATGAAAGCCTTGCAGGCAAAGGGCAAGCTGATGGAAACCTCCGGCGAGGGCTACGTTGACACGGCTGTGAAAATATTGATAGCTGTGGTGCTGGGGGCGCTGTTGCTGGCGGGTCTTTATGCATTATTCAACGAGCAAGTCATGCCCACCCTTACCCGTCGTATTCAGGAAATGTTCAACTATGCCGGTTAATCCGGCAGTCCTGGTAAGTGAGGCGGCTGCGGCATTCACTCCCATGCTTCTGCCAGTGCAGGCGGCGCTGCTGTTCTCCCTGATGTTGGCGGTTTCCCTTTGGGATATCCGCTGCCGGGAGATTCCTGACGGGCTGCAGGCTGCCATTGGGGCGCTGATATTTCTGCGCTTTTCCCCTGCAAACCTGCTGGGTATTCTGGCGGCGATGCCTTATCTGGTGGTGGCGCTGTTTTGCAGGCGGGGCGGCATCGGAGGCGGGGATATTAAGCTGGCGGCGGCCACAGGCATGGTGCTGGGACTGCCGGCCAGCCTGATGGCCTCCCTGCTGGGGCTTGCCGTTTTTGTGGTTTATGGCACGGTCTGTTCCTGTATCAGACGGCTCTGCGGACAGGGGGAGCGCATCCCCCTGCCGGTAGGGCCGTTCCTTGCGGCTGGTACACTGGCCGCCTATTGTATGAAGATTGGAGGATTTATCCTATGAAAAAGAAATTCATCATTACCCTCTGCACCGCTGTTCCCGTGGCCGTTCTGGCTGCCTTTTTCTGCCGTCGCCGCAAGAAGTATCCGGCGCAGTAACCAATCCGGGCGGGCTTTGATTTGGGGTCTGCCCCTCACTTTGAAAATAAGGAGGACAATCGTTTATGAGTTTTCTGAAAAATAGAACTGTCATCGGGGTAATCTGTATCATCCTGTCCCTTGTGATCTGCTTTGCCGTTACGCCGCTGTTTAACCAGAGCATCAGCGAAAAGGCGGAAATTGTCCGTGTGGTCAAGGCAGTCAAAACCGGTGAGGAAATCACCGCTGATAAGGTGAAAACCGTAGAGGTGGGCGGCTACAACTTGCCGGAGGATGTGGTAAAGAGCCTGGATACTGTCGTGGGCAGGTTTGCCTCCGCAGACCTCGTCCCCGGCGATTACATCATCGCATCCAAAATCGCGGACGAACCTGCCGCCGAAAATGCCTATCTGTACAGTCTGACAGGGGAAAAACAGGCGATTTCCGTTTCGGTGAAAGCCTTTGCCAACGGTCTTTCCGGTAAGCTGCAGAGCGGGGATATCGTTTCAGTCATTGCACCGGACTATAAAAAGCAGGGCGCAACGGTCATTCCTGCCGAGCTGCAGTATGTAGAGGTCATCGCTGTTACAGCCACCAGTGGCTATGATGCCAATACCGGAGAACAGGACGAGGACAGTGAAAAGGAGCTTCCCGGAACCGTTACACTTTTGGTTACTCCAGAGCAGAGCAAAGTCCTTGCGGAGCTGGAAGCAGACGGCAAGCTGCACCTCTCCCTTGCCTATCGCGGCGATGCAGCGAACAGCGTGAAATTCATTGAAGCGCAGGAAGCCGTGCTGACAGAGCTGTATCCGCCTGTTGAGGAAGAAACAACTCAGACTGAACCGGAAGCACAGCCGGAAACTACGGAAACGGAGGCGTCTGACCCTGCTGAACCTACTGCAGAAAGTGAGGTGGAATAAGCCTTGAATTTTCTGAAAAACAGTATTTTCCATCGAAACGCAGGGGAAGATGTGCAGGAGCAGGAACCGGAAAATGATAATCAGGTGTTGGCGGTCTGGGGCAGCCCCGGCTCCGGGAAAACGGTGACGGCGGTTAAGCTGGCGGTGCGCCTTGCCATGCAAAAGCGAGATGTGGCTCTTCTGCTGTGTGACATGAACACCCCCATGCTTCCCTGCATCTGTCCACCGGGGGAACTGGAGGAAGAACATTCCCTTGGCAGTGTTCTTGCAGCCAGCCATGTGTCGGAATCCCTTGTGCGCCATAACTGTATCACGCATAAAAAATTCCGACACCTGACCATTCTTGGAATGCGGAAGGGTGAGAACGAGTACACCTATCCGGTTTATGAGCGCCAGCAGGCCGAGGAACTGCTGAACTGTCTGCGCAGCATTGCGCCCTATATCATCATTGATTGCAGCAGCCATATTGCAAACGATATTCTTTCCGCCATTGCACTGATGGAATCGGATGCGGTGCTGCGGCTGGTGAACTGTGACCTGAAAAGCATCAGCTACCTGTCCAGTCAGCTTCCGTTGCTGAAAGAAAATCAATGGGATGCGGAAAAGCAGTACAAGGTAGCCAGCAATGTGCGTCCCAATGAAGCCAGCGACCATATTGAGCAGGTGCTGGGCAGTGTGACCTTTCAGCTTCCCCATTCAGAGGAAGTGGCGGCGCAGGTTCTGGAGGGAAATCTCATGAAGGAATTGAGCCTGAAAGACAGCCGTGGCTATCGTAAAACGCTGGAATCCATCACAAAGGAGGTGTTCGGATGTTAGGAGAAAAGCGCAGCAAATCCGCATTCTATGGGGATTCTGTGGATGCTGTTCCGGAAGAAATCCCTGTGCCGGAACAGAAAAAAGCAGAGTCCGCAGCGGAAAAGTTTACTGATTTGCAATTCGGCCCGAACTATCCTTCCCCGGATAGATGGCAGCCACCGGAGCCGGAAGAAGCTGTTTTGTTGTCGGAATCGGAACCAGCCATGCAGGAATCCCACGCACCGGCAAGGGCGAAAGCCCTCCGAACCCATGACCTGTTCTTTGCTGCCGGAGATACTCATCGTGATTTCACCTCGGTACTGCGGGAGGTGCAGGCGTACCTTTCCAAAGAGTACAGTAATCTGGTCACCGGGGATGGCAGCGAAGAAGTCAAAGCACAGATTCGCCGCTATGCAGGGAAATACATTCAGGATCACCGCATCGCTGTGGAGGGCATGTCCACCGATGAGCTGATTGGCGGCATTTATTCTGAGATGGCTGAGTTCGGCTTTCTCACCAAGTATATCTACGGCGAGGGCATTGAAGAAATTGATGTCAACGCATGGGATGATGTGGAGGTGCAGTATTCGGGCGGCGTTACCAAAAAGCTGACTGAACACTTTGACAGCCCGGAACACGCCATCAATGTGGTGCGCCGAATGCTTCATGTCTCCGGTATGGTACTGGATGATGCCAGTCCAAGCGTGCTTGGCCATTTAAGTAAGAACATCCGCATTGCGGTGTTGAAATCACCCATCGTGGATGAAGATGTGGGTGTGGCGGCGTCCATCCGAATCGTCAATCCCCAGAGCATGAAAAAAGAGGACTTTGTGAACGGCGGTACTGCCACCGGCGAAATGCTGGATTTTCTTTCGGAGTGCATTCGCTATGGTATATCCGTGTGCGTGGCAGGCGCGACCAGCTCCGGTAAAACCACTCTGCTGGGGTGGCTCTTAACCACAATTCCGGACAGTAAGCGCATTTACACCATCGAAAACGGTTCCCGTGAGCTGGCTTTGGTGCGCAGACGGGATGGTCAGGTGGTCAATTCGGTCATCCATACTCTGACACGCGATAGCGAGCATGAGCGCCAGCGGGTGGATCAGATTGCGCTGCTGGATATGGCGCTGCGTTTTAATCCGGATGTGATTGTAGTCGGTGAGATGCGCGGCCCGGAAGCCAATGCAGCACAGGAGGCAGCCAGAACCGGTGTGGCAGTGGTGACCACCATCCACTCCATGAGCTGCGATGCAACATACCGCCGTATGGTTTCTCTCTGCAAACGAGCTATTGATATGAGCGATGAAACACTGATGGGATTTGTGACCGAAGCGTACCCAATCGTGGCTTTCTGTAAACAGCTTGAGAACAAAGACCGCCGTTTGATGGAAATCATGGAATGTGAGATTCTGCCAGACGGCACAAGAAAGTTCCGTCCGCTGTTTCAGTATCAGATTTCGGAAAACCGCATTGAAAACGGCAAATTCATCATCACCGGCGAACATCGGCAGGTCAGCCCCATCTCGGACAGCCTCGCCCGCCGCCTGATGGAAAACGGAATGCCGCAGGATCTGTTGAAAAAACTCTGCGCGCCGCAGGGAAAGGAGGAAAAAACTGCATGACTGTAATACAACTGTTAGCCTGCGCCGGATTGATTGTCGGCGCATTTCTGCTGCTCGGACTGAAGCCGGTGGAATTTACGGACAACCTGTTCGCATTTCTGCTTCGTCCCAAGGGCAGCATTCGAGAAGATATCAAGTCCTCCACCGGGCGAAAAAAGGTTGGCCCGCTGCGCAGAGAAATCCGGGAAGCGCAGGATGTGCTGGAAATGACCGGACGCAGCAGCCGCTTTTCTTTGGTGTGTGCGGCGTCCCTTGCCATGTTTTGCATGGGCGGTTCCATCGCTATTTTACTGGGCAACTTTTTCATGGCTCCGGTACTGGCGGTAGGTTTTATGTTCCTGCCGTTCTGGTATGTGAAGCTGACGGCAAACCACTATAAGCGTGATATCGCTTCCGAGCTGGAAACAGCTCTGTCTGTTGTGACAACCGCCTACCTGCGTACCGAAGATATTGTGACAGCAGTGGAGGAAAACATCGCCTATCTGAATCCGCCCGTTTCCAAGGTGTTCAAGGACTTTTTGATGCAGATCAAGCTGGTGAATCCTGATGTGGAAGCTGCCATCAAAGCAATGCGCAGCCGGATCGACAATGAGGTGTTCCGCGAATGGTGCGATGCCATCTGCGACTGTCAGCACGACCGAAGCCTGAAAACCACCCTGACACCCATTGTGGCAAAGCTCTCCGATATGCGTAATGTGAACGCAGAGCTGGAATATATGATTGCCGAGCCGCGCAAGGAATTCCTCATCATGGTTATCTTTGTCATCGGCAATATCCCGCTGATGTATCTGCTGAATAAGGACTGGTATCATGTGTTGATGCACACGCCGTTGGGACAGGTGATTCTGGCCATCACAGCGGCGGTCATCTTTGTGTCAGCGGGCTTTGTCGTTAAGCTGACTCGTCCCATTGAGTACAGGAGGTGAGCGCCATGACGGGACTATTGTTTTTATTTGGGCTGTTTCTGGCAAGCGGCCTGTTCTTTTTGGCTGCCTCCTTCCTGAAACTTCCTACCATCGGTGCAGCCAAAGCCATGCTTGGAACGGTCAGACAGGACAAAAAGAGTACCAAAACCATCGAAACCTATCTGATGACCGTGTCGGTGCGGCTGGCCAAGTATATCCACATGGACGAATACAAGCGCAGCAGAGTCAACAATGTGTTGCAGGCCAGCGGCATGAATCTAACCCCGGAGGTCTATCAGGCATACGCCTTTGTCAAAGCCGGAGCTATTCTTCTGGGCGTTATTCCTTGTGTGTTTCTATTGCCGCTATTGTCGCCGGTTGTTGTCATTCTGGCTGTACTCATGTACTTCAAGGAGAGCCAGAAAGCCGATGAGCGTCTGAAAGCAAAGAGAGATGAAATTGAGGGTGAGCTGTCTCGTCTGGTTGCAACCATCGAACAGGAACTGAAAGCCAGCCGCAATGTCATCGGGATGCTGGAACGGTTTAAGGGAAACGCTGGCCCGGCTTTGACAGGCGAACTGGATGTGCTTCTGGCCGATATGCGTTCCTCCAACTATGAGGCGGCGCTTACACGTTTTGAAGCAAGGCTCAATTCCCCCATGCTGTCCGATGCGGTGCGCGGCCTGATTGGTGTGCTGCGCGGCGATGACAGTGCGGTATATTTTCAGATGCTGGCGCACGATTTCAAGCAGTTGGAGCTGCAGCGACTGAAAGCCAAGGCACAGAAAATCCCGCCGAAGATTCGGGTATTCTCGTTTGCCATGCTGATGTGTTTTCTGATTACCTACCTGGCAATCATCTGCTATGTGGCAGTGACCAGCCTGGGCGGGATGTTTTAATGGGGGGGGGGGTGGCCATGTGATGAAACGGATCGGACAGGTCCTAAAAGAAAAACGGGCGGAAGGATACGTGGACATCGTGGTGCTGGTGCTGTGCGCGGTGCTGGTACTGGCGCTGGCTGTCAGGGTGCTTCCGGTGTTCATTGCCAAACAGCAGCTCGATACCTTTGCCACGGAGCTGATGCGGGAAGCGGAGATATCCGGGCGGATTGATACGGAGACGGACCGACGCGCCGCCATCCTCCAGGAGAAAACCGGTTTGACTCCGGATATTTCGTGGTCGGCAGACGGCAGGGTCCAGCTGAATGAGAAAATGACGGTCACCCTGACCCTGCGCCGGGAAATCGGGCTGTTTGGCGGATTTGGCTCCTTTCCGGTCACCCTGCGGGCGCAGTCGGTGGGAAAATCGGAGGTTTATTGGAAGTGAGGTGGATGCCTTTGGCGAAAAAGATAAGATGGCTGTTAAAGGACAGGCAGGGAGCGTCGTTCCCTTTCATGATTGCCGTCACGCTGTCGCTGGTCATCATTTTCTGCGGTGTCAGCGAGTATTTCCGGCTCCAGGTTATTGCGGCTGGGGTAAAGGAAGCGGTGGAGGATGCCGTCATCTCCGCCGTGAACGATAACTACGCCGGGGTCTACCATGGTGTGCGGGAGGGATATTCCGGGGGTTATATGCCGGACGGAGAGGAAGGATGGGAAATGGCGGTCAGTGAGGGAGATATCTATGCATATCTGGACAGCGTCATCGGCACGGAACCTGCCGGCGGCAGGCGCGTCAAGTATGCAGGGGATTCCGGCCGTGTGGTGGAATATGTGGTGGATGGTCTGGACGTGACGATCCGCAATGCGCCGCTGGCTCCCTCCGACCCGCAGAATGCCCAGCGTTTCGAGGCAGACGCGGTAATTCGGCTGGAGGCGCCGGTGCGGTTTGGCGGCAGGCTTCTTCCCTCCATGCACATCACCTTAAAGGTGCAGGCCGGATATATCGAGGTGTTTTGAGAAACTTAGGGAAGAAACAGGGAAATCGCTGGACTTTGGGAAATTTATATAGTATGTTGTGAGCAAAACCAGGCGGAAGCTCCCACCCAACAAGGAGGAATGCAATATGAAAATGACAGAGAAAACAAAGAAAATGCTTGCAATCGGCTGTGGCGCGGTCATCTGCATCGGGCTGGTGGCAGCCATCAGTATGCAGTTTGGAAATCCCCCTGCCGGCGAGGATACGCTCCCGCGGGAAAGTTCCACGGCCAACGAAGCCGTGATTGCTCCAAGCAGGAATATAGAAGAAACCGAACAATCAGATAAGGAAGAATCACTGGTCATCCAGCCGGATACGGAGCCAGCAGGCAGTACGGAACCGAGCCAGCCTGTGGACAGCCGCCCGGCCCAGACGGATCAGACAGAGCAGGCAATCCAGCCGGAAGTTACAAAACCGGAGGAGCCGGAGCAAGCGGCCAGAACAGATCCGGCACAGAAACCGGATGGGACGAAAGTAGAAACTCCGCCGGAACCGGTGGCGCATGAAGAAGTGGTAAAACCACAGGAAACGGAAGCTGCTGCAGGACAGCCACAGGGTGGAGAAACGAGGGACGGTCAGGTGTATCTGCCGGGGTTTGGCTGGGTGCCAATTACCGGAACAACGGAAATTTTTGCGGAGGATATGTATGAGAATGGAAATAAGATTGGAGATATGGGAAATTAGATGAAGCATGATAAAGAAAAAATGAAAGCTGCAGAGTTGGCATGGTCTTTGGACTGTGCCTTTTCTTTTGGGGAAGGAGGCAGTGTTTGAAGCGGATAGGAATTCTTCTGGCGGCGATACTCTTGCTGTGTGGAGCGCTGTGTCAAACGGCGTATGCTATTGGCGAGGGGAATGTGGACAATGGCGGCGGCAGCATGGGAGAGGGAACCAGCTCCAACTTTTGGTCTGCCGGTAATGAGGGAGTAAGGGTAACTGTGGTTCGGGCTTCGGATCATACGCCAGTAACTGCGCCCATCGACCTGACCAATAAAAATCCAGCTATTCAAGTACATTTTGTTAAAACGTGCAAGCTGGAATATAGCAGTGGGGCGGGATTAACGCCATCTGCCTCAGACTATATTTTTGTGAGACCGACGCAGGCGCTGCCCAAGATCCTAAGCTCCAAAAGCCTGGGAATGGCAAGCATTGCGGAGATCAAAAGCTATTTTACAGACGAGCAGGTGGTGCGCAGTATCGCAAATATAACCGGCGTGGAGTTTGAGGTACTGGTAAATGGGGAATACCGGCTTTTGCTGGAACCGGTCATTTATGTGACCTTTCAGGATACCAGGCTTGCCATGACGGCCACGGAGGCAGCCCTGTATGACGAGGTAACAGGCGGTGCGGTCCGCGCGCGGCTCCCAACCGTCGCGTTCCAGAACCTGCCCCTTTCCATGTTTCTGGAGGTGGCGGATTTAGGCTATCCGGTATGGAACGGACCCACCTCCGGCGTCCGCTCCAATCATGAGGTAAAGACAGCCCTGGGGCTTGGGGTGGTGCGGTTTCATGAAGCGCCGCCGGAAGAACCGGAGGTCAGCGTCTATGATTATGAATACCGCGCCAATACAGAGGTCATCACGGCAGTCCGCGTCAGCGGCGGCCAGAGCGACCCGGATCATCCCGTATCCGTGACCTTTAATGTCAATGGACGCAGCTATCGGGTAAATCATGTCTATTACCCGGAAGGCGACAGCCAGCTTGCGTGGATCCGCTGGACAACGCCGGATACGCCGCAGGAGATGACCATCACAGTCCGTGTCCGCGGAGGAGGTTCGGCGGAGAAGGGAACCATTCGGGTCAACATCGTGGATCTGGATGAAAATCCGCCGCCTGACCCTAACGCAGATGACCGTAACTATGGATTTGTCCGACCGTCCGTACCCGGCAATGCACAGGTTACTTCCGCAAGCTGGGGTGTGTGGCGTCCCTGGTGGTATGCCTACTGGGTATGGCACAGTGGAGATGACGACGATGATGGCTACTGGTGCGACCATGGCTGGTGGGAGTTCGACTTTGACCGTTACTCCGCCAGCCTCAGCGGCTCCATGACCATCACGCCAGATGAGAAATCCCCCACAGCCAGCGGAAAGACGCTGAAGTCCGGTTATGGAATTGCGGAAAAGGTTACCACCCATGTCAGCACTAACCAAAGCTCTGCCGTAACGGCAGCGCAGAATGCAGTCACCTACTTTCCGGAATTTCAGTATCAGGGCTTCTGGCGGCTGCTGGAACGAATGGGCGGAGGTTATGACATGACCCACGAATTTAAACAGAACCGTTACAGCACCTACAACCGGCGCACCCACTTCACGCCCATCTGGTATCCGGACGGCAGCTACACCCCCTATACCTGGCTCATCGACTGCTGGACGCCTGCGGGGATGCTTTCCATGAACCTTACCGATTCGGTAACAATCAGCGGGAACCTGTGGAGCGACTGGCATATCGCGCCGCAGAAACCGGAGTAAGGAGGGATTCCCAATGGCTTATGAACGAATTGCAAGGCCGCAAGGGCCACTGTACCATTACACTGCCCGCAGCCATCTGGACGGCATCCTGCAGGACGGGAGAATCCGCCGCATGGGCGATACGGAATGCTGGTTCTGCACGTCGCTTGCGGATACACTCACGCTGATGCAAAGCACCGTAATGATGGAGGGGAAACCTTATTACGGGCTGGGCGGCGTTCTGAAACATTATCCTGCCTTTGTGCCGGAGGATTATGTGATTCTCAAACTGGAACCCCGCTACCAGAGCGGAGAATGGGTACGCTGGAATCAGGAACTGCCTGCCGATGCACCGCCAGAGCTGTTGGAGGCCGGGAGAAGGTTCAGTAACCTGAAGGCCGGATACCGGGGCGATCTGAAGTTCCGGGAACATCCGGAAATCATCGAGGTGGCTCCGCTGCTGTTGGAGCAGAAGCACCGGCAGAACCTCACTATGTAACAATTCAACATCAGAAAAAGAACAAGGACTGCAAGGCCGTGATACCGGTTTTGTGGCCTTTTCTTTTTCCAACCTCAAAACGAAGGGAGAAACCAAATGAAAATGAAACGGATTGCCATGCTTTTCTGTGCGTCTGCACTGACCGCCTGCCTGCTCTGTGTTCCGGCCTATGCCGCCTCCGGCGATGTGGCAGGGGCGATTGAGGGAACGTGGACGACGGCATCCCAGCAGATTAAGACGGTGGTGGACAATGTGGTGTTCCCCGCCATTGACCTGATCCTCGCCGTGTTTTTCTTCGCCAAGCTGGGTACGGCGTATTTTGACTACCGCAAGCACGGGCAGTTTGAGTGGGCAGCTCCCGCCATCCTGTTCGCCTGCCTGGTGTTCACCCTGACTGCCCCGCTCTATGTGTGGCAGATCCTTGGGATGTAAGGGAGGAAACGCAATGGGATGCTTGCGGCGGACGGTTCCAGACTGGAGCTGTTTTCTAAAACGGAGCCGGAAGCAGATTTATCCCGTAAGCAAATGGAAGAAAACACAGGGATGCATATGGGGTAAAAGGACGGAAGGAGAAAATACAATGACTTTTTTTGAACAGGAGCTTCACAAACTTTTTGACCGGAACGAGGTGCTATCGGATGTCCGCATTGTGGGCAACACCTGCTACGGCAGGCTGACCGACAGCATCCGGGTAAAAGCGAGTTTCCAGACCGGCATGATTGCAAATCAGTATGACCGCCTGAAGGTAACCCTCCTCAACCGGAACGAGGGGACAATCGACAGCCTGGTGGTGCGTTTCAAGGATTTATGGGGCATAAAAGCCACCGACAATCCAAACTTCCGGGAGGGCGTCAGCCCCCATATCTGGGATGGATACGGGAAAGCATGCTGGTATGTGTATCAGCCACGCAAGGCGGATTACCAGAGGCTCGCCGAGGCGGTGGACACCTACCTGTCGGTATTTCAGGAGCCTGCGCAGGAGCGGCAGATGGGGCAGAAGATGGGCTGACTGTGTTTCTTTTGCAGGATTTACAACTGTGATGCGTATTTTTCCGCCTCCATTACTACTCAGAGAGGGAGTGAGCGTAAAGCGTGTTTATATGGGATTTCGTCGCCGAAACCGTACTGGGGCAGATCATCGACTGGATCTATGGCCAGATTGTAGGGTTCCTCGGCGACTTTTTTATGCAGATGGGCAATATGGGCGCCGACCTGTTCGAGATGAGCTGGGTGCAGTCCATCGTGCTGTTTTTTTCTTATCTGGCCTGGGCGCTGTATGCCACCGGGCTGGTGGTGTCCGCCTTTGAATGCGGCATCGAATACCAGACCGGACGGGGCAGCATCAGGGAAAGCGCCTTAAACGCCATCAAAGGGTTTATGGCGGTCAGCCTGTTTACTGTGGTCCCGGTGGAGCTTTATAAGCTCTGCGTTTCCCTGCAGGGCAGCTTTACCGCCGGCATCACCGGTTTAGGCGAGGACTTCGGGACGGTGGCCTCCGGCATTATTACCTCGCTGCAGGATGCCGGGACATGGGAGCAGGCAGCGGCCGCCGGGGCGTTTGGAGGGCTGACCAGCATTACAAGCCCCATCCTGATGATTTTTATTCTGATCCTCATGGGCTATGCCATCATCAAGGTGTTTTTCGCCAACCTGAAACGGGGCGGCATCCTGCTGATCCAGATTGCGGTGGGCAGTTTGTATATGTTCAGCGTCCCCCGTGGATATCTGGACGGCTTTATCAGTTGGTGCAAGCAGGTCATTGGCCTGTGCCTGACCACTTTTTTACAGGCGACCATCCTGATTGCCGGGCTGATGGTGGTCAAGGACCATGCCCTGCTGGGGCTTGGCCTGATGCTGTCCGCCGGGGAAATCCCCCGTATTGCCGGACAGTTCGGTCTGGACACCGGCACCCGTGCCAACGTGATGGGAGCCGTGTATGCGGCGCAGGGAGCGGTCAACCTGACCAGAACCATTGTACAGGCAGTCGCAAAATAAGAAAGAGGCGGTGATTAAATGAGAAGCAGTAAACGGGAGAATACAGTATCCTCCTGCGCCGGGGATGCAGAGATGTCAGAATCGCGGCAGGGCATGGTGATGCGATGCTGACGGTGGGCAGCCTGTTCGACGGGATTGGAGGCTTCCCGCTGGCGGCAGTCCATAATGGGGTCACGCCCCTGTGGGCAAGCGAGATTGAACCGTTTCCCATAGCGGTGACCAAAATCAGGTTCCCTGATATGCGCCATGTGGGGGACATCACAAAACTGGACGGCGGGAAACTGCCCCCTGTGGATGTGATCTGCGGCGGCTCGCCCTGCCAGGATTTATCCGTGGCCGGGAAACGTCAGGGGCTTGCGGGAGAACGCTCCGGCCTGTTCATGGAACAGGTAAGAATCGTAAAAGAAATGAGGGATGCGGATGAGCGGAGAAATGTACCAGCTCACCTTGTTCGACCTCGATACATGGTGTGGGAAAACGTCCCTGGAGCATTCTCCTCGGCAGACGGCGAGGATTTCCGGGCGGTCCTCGAAGAAATTGTCCGCGTTAAGGATGGCTCCTGTCATGTTCCTCGACCTGACTCCGGGCGCTGGGAATCTGCTGGGGGAATCGTTCTGGGAGATGAGTTCAGCCTGGCTTGGAGAGTCATCGACGCTCAATACTGGGGAGTCGCCCAGCGCCGCCGTCGTATCTTCCTTGTCGCAGATTTTGGAGGACTCACCGCGCCTGAAATACTATTTAAGCAGGACAGCCTGTTTGGGAATCCTGCGGAGGTCGGAAAAGAGGGGCAAGGAACTGCCGCCCCAGCTCAGGGAGGCGCTGATGCTGCAGGCGGGAATCATGACATAACAGCAGAAAAAGAAACAAGGGATATCTTTGCATTTCATATCAACCAGAGGGAGGAAACCATTGACCTGGGCGGCGTTTCCGGCGCATTGCTGGCAACCCGCAATATGCAGATGCAGACGTTTATTACAGAGAAGGAAGCAAAACCGCTGCTGTGCCTGAATGATCAGGGCGGCAGCGTGATGGCATGTTCTGATGATGTGTCAGGGACGCTCCGGGCGCAGGGGCATGGGCATCAGCCGTTGGTGTTCGACAACCATGGGCAGGATGCCAGGTTTTCAGGACCAGTCAGGGCATCGCAAACCGTGTCCGCCGGTTTTGGGATGGGCGGCAACAATCAGCCCCTGGTGCTTGCCACCCAGCAGGGCGGCGCAGAACTTGGGGTCGGGGTCTGCCCTGCGATCACGGCATCTGCGGGGATGAGCGGCAACAATCAGCCCGTCCTGTTTGAAAACCACGGGATTGACGCCCGCTACACCGGCCCCCACCCGGTCGCGCCGACGATGTCCGCCCGGTACGGCACTGGCGGAAACAATGTGCCGCTGGTTGGAAAGGCCGTTGCCTTTAGCCTGGACTCCAAGGAATCTAACAGCATGAAATCCGCCAATCCGTATTCGGGATGCCGGGAAACAGAGGTTGCCAGGACAATCGACACGGCCAACCCGGATCCCAGCAAGAATCAGGGAGGGATTGCTATCCTGCAGGAGAGCTTCTGTATTGCGGGAAATATTATTGACCGCCAGCCGGAAAACGGCGGCAACGGGTGCGGTTATCAGACAGACATTGCGTACACGCTGACGGGCATGGACCGCCATGCCGTGTTTTCCCGCCAGAGAAGCGATGAATTTCTGGAAAATGAAGTATCCGCGACTCAGAGCGCCAGGCAGCACAAAGACGCCACGGACTTAATCAGCCAGCCCTACCAGCAGGTCGTCGGAGCGCTGTGCATGGATGACGGCAAGGGGATCAATAATCAGCATGTGGGGCAGGATAAATGCATCGTGGAAAACCGGAACCTGATCCGCCGCCTGACTCCGCTGGAATGTGAGCGGCTCCAGGGATTGCCCGATGGCTGGACAGACATCCCCGGCGCATCGGACAGCGCCCGCTATAAGGCGCTGGGCAACAGCGTGGCAATCCCATGCGTGGACTTCGTCCTGCGTGGCATTGCTTATTTTTTACGCAAAATCAGGGGGGAATAGCCTGATTTTTCTATAACATTGGTACATCTGCTTTACCTTGGCAGAAATCCTTGTTGGGTATCGTCATAGCTTTTTCCTGCCGGTGCCGATATACTTGGCTTGTAAAAAATCAGCGAAAGGAGTATGCCGCGTGGAAAAACGAAAAAATCTCTGTGCCATGATTCCGGAATCCCTGCATATGCAGGTACGGACAGAGCAGGAAAGACTGGAGCTGACACTGCCGCAGTATGTGGAAATGGTACTGAAGGAACATTTTGAGATGGGAGGAAAGGCGATGGATGGAAAGACAAGGACACTGGCGTTCCAGGTATCGGAGGAACTGTTCGGACGGCTCAAGGAGCATCTGAAAAAACAGGGTCTGAGCCAGAAAGATTTTGTGGTCAGCCTGATTGAACAGGCGCTGGCAGAAGCGGAAACGGCTCATGCCGGAAAGGAAGATGAGCAGAAATAACCGGTTATCATGAAACCGCCGAGGCGCTGGAAGTCCGGCGGTTTCTCTTTGGAGGTGAGCATTTGTGTATATTTACCCTGACAATTTAAAGTCCAAAGCTACCCTGTGGCTCTGGCAGCTCAAGGATATCGGCATCATCGGCGTGTGTGGGGTGATTTCGATTCTGGCACTGACGCAGGCGGGATTCCTCCCGCCCATTGTCCTGACGGCGCTGTTTGCCTTTCTGACAATCCGCTTTGAGGACACCAGCATTCTGGACTTTATCAAATATGCCTGCGGGTTCTTTTTCACCCGCCAGCAGTTCTACGAATGGAGGATGACGCGATGAGCAAAAAAGCGGAAAAAAATAAAGCAGAAAAGAACAAGGCCCGTGAGAAAGCCTCCACCCGCCAGCTCATCGGGGCGAGGGCGGTGACAGAATACAGCCTCGTCACCCACGGACAGGGGGAACTGGTGTATTTTATCGTCAAGCCCTCCAACATCTCGGTACTGTCCGAGGCCAGCGTGGGGGCAAGGATCTATGCCCTGATGACGGTGCTGAAGGGTGTGGCGGAAATCGAGATGCTGTGCTTAAACAGCCGGGAGAGCTTCGAGGACAACAAGCGGTTTTTGCGCTCCCGCATGGATAAGGAGGATAACCCGGTGGTGCGAAAGCTCCTTGAAAAAGACCAGACCCACCTTGACCGGATACAGGTGCAGATGGCGACCGCCCGCGAATTCCTGATTCTCATCCGCCTGAAGGACGAAAAGGAGTCTGAGGTGTTCCCCTACCTTTCCCGTATCGAAAAGTCCCTCAAGGAACAGGGATTTTCCGTAAAACGGGCCGACCGGGAGGATATCAAGCGCATTCTGGCTGTGTATTATGAGCAGAATGTGACCACGGAGAAGTTTGAGGACTTCGATGGGGAGCGGTGGATCATCTCGGAGGATTAATGGGAAGATTAACGATTAACGGAATGGATATCCTGCCGCTGAAAGCCCTACTTTTTTTCGCTCCGATGTGGTATAATGTGAACACTTGGCGAGGTGCTTTCGAGCCATGGTATACTTTAAGAAGCAAATCGAGAGGATGGTGACGCTGTGGATGTGTTAGAGAAGGTGGACTGCTTTCAAACGGAAATCAACGCTTTACGCCCGCTGCAGGGCGAAATGCTGGAACAGATAAAGGACTATTACCGGATTGGGCTGACGTGGACGTCCAACGCGCTGGAGGGGAACTCCCTGACGGAGAGTGAGACAAAGGTGCTTTTGGAGGACGGCCTGACTGTGGGCGGGAGGCCGCTGCGGGATATGCTGGAGGCGGTGGATCACGCGAGAGCCTACGATTTCATGTTCTCCCTGCTGGGGAGCCGCCGCATTGATGAGCTGGCGGTTCTGGGCATGCACGAGCTGTTCTACCGGAACATCGAGCCGGAGTATGCGGGGCGGTACCGGGATATGAAAGTGATCATTACCGGCTCCCACTATCCGACCACGGCTCCGGAGAAATTGGAGCGTGAAATGAACCGCCTGTTTGAATGGGCGGCGCAGGAGCGAGACAAACTCCATCCGGTGGAATTTGCCGCCGAGCTTCATAAGCGTTTCGTGTTTATCCATCCCTTCAAAGACGGCAACGGCAGGGTGGCCCGCCTGCTGATGAACCTGGCGCTGATACAGGACGGCTACCTTCCGGCTGTGATTCCGCCGGTTCTGCGCATGGATTACATCTCCCTGCTGGAACGGGCGCACCGGGACAGCCATGATTTTATAGAGTTTATCGCGGAGCGGGAACTGGAATCCCAAAAGGAAATCCTGCGCCTGTTTCAAATCCCGTTTCCCAAGCCGGGACAGGGACCGGCCGGCATGGAATTAAAATAAAACAGAAAAAAGAAAACGGCAATGCGTCGGATGCAGAAATGTGTCCGGCGCTTTCTTTCTGCCAAAAATCAAAGGAGGTTACCCATTGAAGCGAACAAAAATCGCCGCACAGGCGCCAGTGGAGGATGTGCGTATTCAGGAGTTTCTGGATATGATTGCACCCTCCGTGATTAAATTTGAAACCGACCACTTCATCTGCGGCAACACCTACCGCTGTGTGTGGGCACTCAGAGAGTACCCGACCGCCACCGATGAGCAGGCCATCCTGTCCCACCTGGGCGAAAAGGACGGCGTCACCCTGCGGATCTATACCCGCCATGTGACCCCGGTGGAGGAACGGAAAATCATCAGCAATGCCGCCAACAAAAACCGTATGGACCGGAGCAATACCAATGACCTGCAGCAGACGGTGCTGGCGGAGAGCAACCTGCAGGACGTGACCACCATTGTGGCACAGATGCACCGGAACCGGGAGCCGTTGCTCCATGCGGCGGTCTATCTGGAGCTGTGCGCCCACGACATCGACCAGTTAAAACTGTTACAGACCGAGGTGCTGACCGAGCTGATCCGCTCCAAGTTAAATGTGGACCGTCTCATGCTCCGCCAGCAGCAGGGCTTCCAGTGCGTGATGCCCACGGGCTGGAACCTGTTCCGGGATCAGTTCGAGCGTGTCCTGCCTGCCAGCAGCGTGGCGAACCTGTACCCCTTCAACTACTCCGGCAAGACCGACCCGCAGGGCTTTTACATCGGGCGGGATAAGTTTGGCAGCAACGTGCTGGTGGATTTTAACCGCCGCGCTGATGACAAGACCAACGCCAACATCCTGATCCTTGGCAACAGCGGGCAGGGCAAGAGCTACCTGCTCAAGCTCCTGCTGACCAACCTGCGGGAATCCGGCATGAAGGTGTGCGCCCTCGACCCGGAAATGGAATACGAAGATCTGACCAATAACCTTGGCGGCTGTTTTATTGACCTGATGAGCGGAGAATATCTCATCAACCCGCTGGAACCGAAAACGTGGGACGACAGCGGCGGCCCGGAGGATCTGGATGCGCCCCAGACCTTCCGCATCCGTTCCCGGCTCTCCCAGCACATCAGCTTTCTGAAAGATTTTTTCCGTACCTATAAGGACTTTACCGACCGGGAAATCGACGTGATTGAGATCATGCTCCAGAAGCTGTATGCCAAGTGGGGACTCCATGACCAGTGTGACTTTGAACGTCTGGGACCGGAGGATTACCCCATTCTGTCCGACCTTTACGCCTTTATCGAAGTGGAGTATAAGGGCTTTGACGGGAGCAGGCGGCAGCTCTACACCGCCGAAATGCTCCAGAGCATCCTGCTGGGCTTAAACTCCATGTGTGTGGGCGCGGAGAGCAAGTTCTTCAACGGGCATACCAATATCACGGATTCCAGCTTCGTGACATTCGGTGTAAAGGGATTGCTGCAGGCCAGCAGGAGCTTAAAGAACGCCCTGCTGTTCAACGTGCTTTCTTTCATGTCGGATGAGCTTTTGACCGGGGGGAACACCGTTGCCAGCCTGGATGAATTTTACCTGTTCCTTTCCAATCTGACGGCTGTGGAGTATGTACGCAACTTCATGAAGCGTGTCCGTAAGAAGGACTCGGCGGTCATTATCGCCAGCCAGAACCTGGAGGATTTCAACCTGGACGGCGTCCGGGAGTACACAAAGCCCCTGTTCTCCATCCCCACCCACCAGTTTCTGTTCAATGCGGGCAGCATCGACGCCAGGTTTTATACGGACACCCTGCAGCTGGAGGACAGCGAATACAACCTGATCCGTTACCCCCAGCGGGGCGTGTGCCTCTACAAATGCGGCAATGAGCGGTACAACCTGATGGTGAACGCCCCGGAGCATAAGGCGAGGCTGTTCGGGAAAGCAGGCGGGCGTTAAGCGGGAGGTGAATGCACATGGACATGAAAGAACAGCGGTTCGGCATCGAGATTGAGATGACCGGTATCACCCGTGAGAAGGCCGCCCAGGTGTGCGCCGCCTATTTTGGTACCTCGTCGCAGTACATCGGCTCTGGGTATAGCGCCTATGCGGCATTGGACAATTGGGGGCGGCAGTGGAAGTTTATGAGTGACGCCAGCATCGATGCCCAACGGAAGGACGGAGGTGAAAGAGTGCCTGCCAGCGCAGAATACCGGACCGAGATGGTCAGCCCAATCTGCCGGTATGAGGACATCATTCCCATCCAGGAGATGATCCGCAAACTAAAGGAGAATGGAGCCATCACCAATGGGAGCTGCGGCATCCATGTGCATATTGACGCGTCTCCGTTCGATGCCCGGACACTTCGTAACATCACCAATATCATGGCTTCCAAAGAGGACTTGATTTATAAGGCCCTTGGCGTTTCCGTTGCCCGCCAGCATCGCTGGTGCCAGCCCGTGGAACAGCGTTTCCTGGAAGAACTCAACAGACGCAGGCCCCGCTCCATGCAGGACGTGGAACGGATCTGGTATGACGGCGACAGCCGCAGGCACACCCATTATGATGACAGCCGCTACCACTGCCTGAATCTGCACAGCGTGTTTCAGAAAGGCACGGTGGAGTTCCGCCTGTTCAATGGGACGCTCCACGCCGGGAAAATCAAGGCGTATATCCAGTTCTGTCTGGCCATTGGGGCGCAGGCATTGAACCAGAGCTGTGCCAGCCGGAGGAAAACCCAGACCACCAATGAGAAGTATACCTTCCGCACCTGGCTGCTGCGGCTGGGACTGAACGGCGATGAATTCGCCACCGCCCGCCAGCACCTGCTGGCCAATCTTCCCGGCTGTATCGCATGGCGTGACCCGGCGCAGGCCGAGGCGCAGAAAGAACGGTTAAGGCAGAAAAAAGAAAAGGAGCAGCGGGAGCGGGCCATGGAAGCCGCGCCGCAGGAACCCATCATAGAACTGGCAGAGCAGGCCGGAGTTTCAGAAGAAGCCCCGGCTTTTGTGATGCGGATGTAACCCTGCATTATGCATGAGGAAGGAGAACAAGATGAGCAGAAAACCAACGCTGTATATCGCCTATGGCAGCAACCTGAACCTGCCGCAGATGGCAGTCCGCTGCCCCACCGCGGAGGTGGCGGGAAAGAGTGAACTGAAGGATTATGAGCTGCTGTTCCGGGGAGGACGCCGGGGCGCGGTGGCTACGGTGGAGCCCAGGGAGGGCGGCTCCGTGCCCGTGCTGTTATGGAAAATCCATCCGGCAGACGAGGCTTCGCTCGACCGCTATGAGGGGTACCCCCGCCTTTATGAGAAGCAGATGATGGAGGTGGAGCTGGACGGTCAGAGGGTGTCGGCCATGGTCTATGTCATGACGCCCGGCCATGAGTTCGGTATCCCCTCGGACTATTACGCCGATGTGATTTTACAGGGCTATGAGTCGGCAGGCTTTGATACGGATATCTTATCCGATGCCATCGACCGCGCCTATGAGCTTGCGCTCTCGCAGGCGCAGCACGGCGGGGACGGCCAGCAGACGCTGTTTGGCCTGGGCGGCTGGATGCATCAAAAATAAAACCGCATCGTTCCGGATGCGGCCTACTTGTTGGACAGTCGTATGGATTTTGTGTAAGCTGCCAATAAATCTTCCACCAGGGGAAGATACTTCGGGTCAAGCCCGGAAAGCAGTTCGGCGGCTTTGAAAAAATCAAATGTGGATTGGCTTCCGAACAGAATATAATCTGCGGAAAGCCCCAGCGTCCTACAGAGCTTTATGAGCGTGGAAGCGGAAAACCCTTTGACGCCCAGTTCCACATCAGCAAGAAACGATGGGGACATCTCCGCCTGCTCCGCCACATACTCCCGGCTGTAACCAAGAGCCTCCCGTTTTTCACGGATACGCTGCCCAATGGCAGAATCAAAGTCTTTTTTCATGTTCTCACCGCCTTTGTCCTCAATAAAGATAGTTTAACCCACTCTATTGAAGTTAAACATCAGCAAATGAGTTGAACAAATTACCTCTAAAGAGTATAATTAGCACCAGCAAAAGAGGCAAAGGAGGACTCGAAAAATGGATATCAGCAAGACCTGTTGTTTTACCGGACACCGCCCCCAGCGGCTGACCTTTCAATTTGACGAGCAGCACCCGGATTGTGTGCGGCTGAAAGAACGGCTCCGGCAGGAAATCCTGTGGCTGGCGACGGAAAAGGGCTTTGTCAACTTTATTACGGGCATGGCTCTTGGCATTGACCAAATCTGTGCAGAGCTGGTGCTGGAACTGAAGAAAACCCAGCCGCAGGTGACGCTGGAGTGTGCCATTCCCTATGAAGAACAGGCAGCGAACTGGACGATTCCCCAGAGAGAGCGGTACTTTGACATCATTGCCGCCAGCGATAAGGAGAACCAGCTTCAGGGCGTATACACCAGGGACTGCATGGGCAAACGGAACCGCTATATGGTGGAGAACAGCGGCTATGTGCTGGCAGTCTGGGACGGAGCCGCCCGCAGCAGCGCAGGCCGGACCGTCCGCTATGCTGAGGAATTGGGCAGATATATCACGGTCATTCACCCGAAAACACTGGAGATTACCAGAGATAATTTAACAGACAGGGCAAAGTGATAAGCCTCCCGGACGGGGGCTTACCAGCCCTGTGTCCGAAAGGAGGAATCGCCTATGGCATCGCCTGGTGCTGTGCTGGCGGCGAAAGCCGCCCTTTTCCTGGCATCGGATAAGCGTACATGGACAGCCATCGCCTCGGTGGCGGCCGCCGTGCTGACCCCGTTTATTTTAATCATCGTGGTCATGTTAAGCGCCTTATCCGGTACGGCCAGCCACAACAATGCCGCTGTGGATCTTGCATTCCACGGCGGCTATTTATCTTCCCAGCTCCCCGCTGATTACCGAATGTACATTGAAAAGATGCGGGAGAGCTTTACCACTCTGGACGCCGCCCTGTCAGAAATCAACGGCATGGCGGAGGATGGGACGGTGGACGCCTATGAGGTAAAAGCTATTTTTTACTCTCTGTTCTTCGGCGCGGACCAGTCCGGAATGAACGGCGGGGACCATCGCCGGTTCGCCGACTGCTTCGTTACCTATGAGGAACGGGAGGACGGGGACGGCGAACCCTACACTGTGGCCGTCCCCATCGCGGACATGGAAACGGTGTACGAAAACCTGGCCGCAGAACTGGGAATGGCCATTACCCCGGAGAATAGGTCCAATGCCAGCCGCATCTATGTGCTGGCAAAATGCGGGCAGGTTTCGCCGGAGCATGGGCTGCCGCCCGGAGCGGCCATGGGCGATGGCAGCTATGCCGCGCTGATTGCGGAAGCAGAAAAATACCTTGGATACCCCTATGTGTGGGGCGGTTCCACGCCGCAGACCTCCTTTGACTGCTCCGGGTTTGTGTGTTGGGTCTATACCCGGTCCGGTGTTTACAACCTGCCCCGCGCCACTGCCATGGGCATCTACAACCAGTGCGCCATCGTTCCAAGGGACGAAGCCCGGCCGGGGGATTTGATTTTCTTTACTAAGACCTACGCCAGCTCCGGACCGGTAAGCCACGTTGGAATCTATACTGGCGGGAATCAAATGATTCACTGCGGTTCCCCAATCCAGTACGCGGACATCGACAGCAACTACTGGCGGCAGCATTTTTTCGCCATAGGAAGGCTTCCTGCTGATTGATTTTTAGTACATTGTGGTATCGACTTGCGGCCGCTTGTGTAGTATGTTCGGTGGTGGAAAGGAGGTGGAAGCGATGGAAGGACTGGATGAGATGGCAAGGGAACTTCTGGCTGAGCGCATTCGGAATATCCGGGAACGGTTTGCCAGAGGACAGGGGCAGGACTGGCTGGATAGAACGAAGAAGAATGTGGAGCGGATGGATGAAATCCTGCGTTCCCTGCCGGAAGAAGAACGGGACTGGCTGGACAATCACCTGACAGATGGCATGGTGGCGGCAGAAGATGAGTGCGCCGCCCTCTATCTGGAAGGTCTGAAAGATGGCGTTAAGCTGTTTAAGCAGCTTTCGTAGAAAGACAAACCAGCGGCAGACCGCCAGAGGATTGGCGGCTGTTGCTGTTCCCATAAAAATATAGATGCAGATAAGGAGGATTCTCTCATGAAAAACACAACGCTGACCCTCTCGTTCAATACGGAAAAGCTGGATGCCCTGACCTTCCATATGGGGAAACGGGACGCTAATCTGCAGGAGGAATTGAACGAAACGGTTCAAAAGCTCTATGAGAAATATGTGCCGCAGGCCACCCGTGAGTACATCGATGATAAGGTTTCCCGCGACGGAGCCGCCAGAGAACGCCCCCGCCGTCCGGCCAGACCGGCTGCCCGTTTCGTGGAGAGTACAGCACAGGAAGGCGGCGTATAAGTCATGCGGCGGGACGAAAACCGCCCGTTCCCCCGTGTCCGCCCCTGTGAGGCTTTGTGTGGGCTTTTCCGGGGCAGGGCGGCATCCGTGTACCCCTGCGGCGGGTTTTGCCAGCGTTGGGGCAGTGTGGCCGCATCTTCCGGAAAAGAGCCGGGAAAGCCTGTAACGGCTGGTTTCCAGAGAGAAATGGCAGGGTCGAAACGTGTGCAGGTTAAAGGGCGGGTGGCTTTGAAAAGCCCCCTCGCCCGGAAAACACCGTCCGGCAAAGCCGGTCGGGAATACCTCCTACCACCCGGAAATATCTGTTTCTCCAAAACGGGTGGCTTGTCACCGGGAAACAGCCGGTACAGGGAGAGAAAACAGGTGGCTTGACAAAATACCATCAGGAAGGGGGCGACTTATGAGCGGAAATGCCGACAAGACCAAATTTTCCATCCGGGTCAATACGGAGCTTCTGGAGCTTGCGGATGTCTATATCCGGGATTCCACCGTGCAGAACCGCACCGAACTGATTGAAGATGCGCTGCGATTTTATCTTGGTTTCCTCACTTCGCAGAAAGCGGAGGATTACCTTTTGCAATCCCTCTCCTCCGTGATGACGGGAACCGTGCAGGACAGTGAGAACCGGATTGCCCGGATGGAATTTAAAATTGCTGTGGAGCTGAGTAAGCTGTCACAGGTGATCGCCTACACACATGATGTTGACGAGGAAGCTCTGCGGAAGTTACACTTAAAATGTCTGGAGGAAGTCAGACGCATCAACGGAGCGGTCGATTTTGAAAGTGCATACAAATATCAAAAACGCGAAACCTAAAAAGTGAGAAATGATTTGTTGGGTTTGGATATGGACTGTCACACCGCATTCGTTTATGGTGTGTGAAAAAAAGGAGTATTCTCAATGGACAAGAATGAAATTTTTGAAATGGTCATCACCGAGATGACAGAACGTGCCGTGATGGAGTACAGAAAAGGCTGTGATGAAGAAGAAAGCCAAAGGTACAGGGAACTGGGTGAACTGTCCCTGCAGCGCCAGAAGATACTCGATAAACTTTCACCGGAGGATCGTCAGGCACTGGAGAATTATCATGTGAAGAACAGCCTGATTGCCGACCACGAGTGCAGGCATCTCTATGTGCAGGGCGCAAAGGACTGTGTGGAACTGCTGAAAAAGCTGGGCGCACTGTAACGGCATAGAAAAAACAAGGCTCCTGAACTTTTCATGGCTCAGGGGCCTTGCTGCGTTTTGCCTATTTCAGTTTCATACCGTCCTTGAATGCGTTGCCAACCTTTTCGCCCAGCTTCAGGTAAGTGTTATTAACCGGGTCGAAAGTGATCGGCTCCAGTTTATCCGGATCGATTTTCCCGTTTGCGTTTAGTATGCGTTCATCCGCGCTGACGTTGACGATCTCACCTACCAGACGGCAGGACTCTTCGTCATAGCTGATTAGTCTGCATTCCAGCACCATCGGCAGCTCGTCAATCAGCGGCGCGTCCACGAATTCGGATTTTGTGGTGTGGAAACCTGCTTTCGCCAGCTTGTCAGGCACATCGTTGGCCGATACGATTCCAACATAATCACATTCCACCACATGGGCGGCGTCGGCCATACTTACCGTGAACGCCTGACGTGCCAGAATGTTCTTTACCGTTTTATGTCCGGCGCTTAAGCACATGGAGATCTCGGTGCTTTCGCTGATGCCGCCCCATGCGGCATTCATGGCGTCGGCGGTACCGTTCTCGTCATAGGAGGCGATGATCAGTACCGGCTGCGGATAGGTATAAGGCTTTGCTCCAAAATTTTTTCTCAAGATAACTGCCTCCTTATTATTTTCATTATGAACTGCACAGGTTTATTTTATCACCGGAACAGGAAAACAGCAATACTCTTAACAGCACGGAAAGGAATCCTGTCATGCCCAAAATCATATTTACTTCCCGGTATCTGCGGGATGCGCCGCCCGCCCAGCTTGAAAATTACGTCCGTTACATCGGAACCCGCGAGGGTGTGGAAAAGGCGGATGAGAGTAAGCTCCTCCTCCCAGCTACAGGAAATCAGAAAAATTTGATCCGCCAGATTGTCCGCGATATTCCGGCAGCAAAAGAAATGCTGGAGTACGCGGATTTTCTTTTACACCCCACCATAGGAAATGCCTCGGAACTGATCTCCTGTGCGCTGGAGCAGAACCTCGACCTTGTAGCCAAGCGGGAAAACTATGTGGACTACATTGCAAACCGTCCACGCGTGGAGCGTGTCGGCGAGCATGGTCTGTTCACGGACGCGGGTCAGCCTGTGGTGCTGGCGAAGGTACAGAATGAGGTAATCAACCACAAAGGCCCGGTCTGGACACACGTTGTATCCCTGCGGCGGGAGGACGCGGCAAGACTCGGTTATGACAGTGCCGAACAGTGGATGGCTCTGCTGCGATCCAAGCGGGCAATGCTCTGCAAACATATGAAAATCGACAGCGCCAGCCTGCGGTGGTATGCAGCGTTCCATAATGAGGGACACCATCCCCATGTGCATCTTATGGTCTACTCGGCGAAGGACAACGATGGGTATCTCACCGAAAAATCCATCGAAGCCATGCGTTCAGAACTGGCGCACGATATTTTCCGTCAGGATTTTGCACACATCTATGAAAAACAGAATCAGGCCCGCTCGGAATTAAAAACAGGAGCCGCCGAAGTGATGCGGGAACTGATGGATGAGCTGCGATCCGGTGTCCTGGTCAGCCCGGAGATAGAGCAAATGATGGTGCGATTGTCAGAACGCCTGCAGAATACGGGCGGCAAAAAAGTGTACGGGTACCTCAAACGGGATGTGAAGAACCTGATTGATGAGATTGTAGATGAACTGGCAAAGGACAATCGGGTGGATGCGCTGTATCAGGTATGGGGAAACTGGCAGAAGGAAATCCTGCAGATTTACCAGAAGAATGCACCTCCCCTGCCGCCGCTGTCCAGTCAGCCACAATTTAAAAGTATCAAAAACATGGTGATTGCCGAAGCACTGAAGCTGGGCGGTCACCATTTTACATTTGAGGATGAAACGATGCCGGAACCACTGGGGGATGAGAGACTGGAGCAGGAAGCAGCATCGGAAACAGAACCCGAATTTCAGGAAGAAGCAGTGCCAGAGCGACAGGAAGATGGATATACAGGAAGAAGAAATGGCAGAGGCTCCGGACAAAAGTGGTGGAATAACAGGTACAAGGAAGCCGGAAAAAATTTCTATGGCGGCGAAAATCAAGAACCAAACTTCGCGGAAGCCTTCCGCCTGTTTTTGTTGGAAGCGGAATCCGGAAATGCGTTTGCCATGCATGACCTCGGCAGAATGTTCAAAGACGGTCTTGGCCGAGAGATTGATCTGGATGCGGCGCAGAAATGGTATGCGAATGCACTGGAGGCATTTCTGAATGAAGAACAGGTTGCGGAAGAAAAGCAGCGATCCTATCTGCAATACCGTATCGGGAAAATGTTCGCTGCCGGTCTTGGCACGGAGCAGGACTATGGGAAAGCCGCTCTGTGGTTTAGAAAGGCAGTTGATGTGAACCACAAGTACGCGCAATACTCATTGGCAGGATTATATTATCGCGGTCAGGGCGTGGAACAGAACTATGAGCAGGCGCTCCATCTCTACGAGTGTTCCGCCAATCAGGGCAACCCATATGCAGATTATGAACTGGCCAAGATGTACCGGGACGGAATTGGTACAGAGAAAAGCACAGAAAAGTTAGATATACATTTCATACAGGCGTTTCACGGTTTTTTGCAGTTGGAGATGAGAAGCCATGATGACAAGCTGCAATACCGCCTCGGCCAGATGTTTCACACCGGAACCGGTACAGATCAAGACGATGCCGCTGCGGCAGATTATTGGGGGCGTTCCGCTAAACTGGGGAATGTCAACGCACAGTATGCCCTCGGCAGGCTGTGGCTGGAAAATGGCAGCGGCGATCCGGAACAGGCTGTGGCGTGGATTACAAAAGCAGCCGAGGGCGGCAATGCGGCGGCGCAATATGCACTGGGCAAGCTCTACCGTGACGGAGAATATGTACAGAGGGATATCGCAAAGGCGGTGGAGCTGTTCACGCAATCAGCAGAACAAAAAAATGAATACGCAGCCTACCAGCTCGGCAGGCTTTATCTGGCTGGAGAGGATATTCCAAAGGATGTGACCGCTGCCGTGAAATGGCTGTCATTTTCCTCTGACCTTGGAAACCAGTATGCCAAATATGCTCTCGCCAAACTCTATCTGGCTGGGGAGGATGTACCGCAGGATATTGCAGGGGTCGTGGAGCTGTTCACACAGGCAGCAAACCAGAAGAACGAGTATGCAGAATATCAGCTCGGTAAACTGTATCTGACCGGAGAGCATCTGCCAAAGGATGTGGATATCGCCATCCGATGGCTTACCGAATCAGCGGATCAGAATAACCAGTATGCCCAGTATATTCTTGGCAAGCTCTATCTCTGCGGTCACGATGTTCCCCGTGACAGGGAAAAAGCAGTGCTGTTCCTGCAGGCGTCCGCCGCGCAGGGAAATATTTATGCCCAGTTTTTTCTCGATCATCTGGATTCGTTCCGCGACCCTTCCGCTTTCCTTGCGGCGACCCGTCTGCTGCACCGGCTGGAGAACCTGTTCCGGGAGGACTACCGGAAAGCCACAGGCGGCAGCCCGTTCCACATCGACCGGAAACGTCGCCGGAAGCTGGCAGAGAAAAAACAGGCGCAGGGACACAAACGGGATGACCGGGAACCCATACAGCAACAGACTTATTGACAGGAGGTGTTTTCATGTCTGGATATGTTTATTTTACAGACGATCAGAAACAGCGGGCCAATGCCGTGGATCTGGAAGATTTTCTTGTGCGGCAGGGAGAAAAGCTGCTCCGCTCCGGCAGAGAGAAGCGGCTGGCCAGCGACCACAGCATCACGGTAAGGGGAAATGAGTGGTACGATCATGCCAGTGAGAAAGGCGGTCTTGCCATTGACTTTGTGCAGATGTTCTACGGCAGGAGCTTCCCGGATGCCGTGACGATGTTGTTGAACGGCGAACAGGGACAGGCATATCGCCCCAGTGAGCAGCGCAGGCCGGAGCCGCCGAAACCATTCGCGCTGCCAGAGGCGAATCGGGATATGCGCCGGGTGTTTGCATACCTGACCAAAACGCGCTGCCTTGACCGGGATGTGGTTTCAGTGTTTACCAGAGCAAAGCTGATCTATGAGGATGCACAGTATCACAACGCCGTGTTCGTGGGCATTGATTCAAACGGTGTTGCCCGCCACGCGCATAAGCGGGGAACGTACACCCAGGGAGAACCGTTCAAGGGAAATGTGGACGGCTGCGATCCCCGGTACAGCTTTCACTTCACTGGAAAGAGTGATACGGTCTATGTGTTTGAAGCACCCATTGATCTGCTGTCATTTATCTCTCTGTACCAGAGGGACTGGCAGCAACACAGCTATGTATCTCTCTGTGGTGTGTCGGAACGCGCTCTGCTTCAACTCTTAGTTGATAATCCGCAGGTACAGAAGATTGGCCTTTGTCTTGATAACGACAAGGCAGGCATTCAGGCAAGAGAACGAATCAAAGGAATTTTGACAGAGCGGGGATACGGAAACGTGTTCTCGCTCTTTTCGCAGCAAAAGGACTGGAACGAGGATTTGCAGGTACGGCAGGGGCAGATGGTCGTGCCTGAGAAAGAACCGCATCGGACAATGCAAATGGTCTGAAGGGAGGGAGAAAATGCAGACACATCAAATCGTTTTATTGATATGCGTCGGTCTTGGGATGTTCGCCGTCATCGGCGGGCTTTCCCTGCTGGCACATTACTACACCCTAAACGGGATCAAGTCCAAGACCGTGGGCGACGGTCAGCATGGCACAGCGCGGTTCGCCACTGAGAAAGAAATCAAAGATACCTACGCTGCAGTTCCCTACGAACCGGAACGCTGGCGGCGGGGCGAAGCACTGCCAAGAGAGCAGGGGCTGGTGGTCGGCTGCAAGAAGCATGGCATGGCAGTCATCGCACTGGTGGACAGCGGTGATATCCACTGCCTGATGATTGGCGCGGCGGGTGTCGGCAAGACCGCCAACTTTTTATATCCCAACATCGAGTATGCCTGTGCCTCCGGCATGAGCTGGCTCTGCACCGACACCAAGGGCGACCTGTTCCGCAACTACGCCGGAATTGCCAAAGACTGCTACGGCTATAAAATTTCCGTGCTGGATCTGCGAAACCCCACCCGTTCCGATGGGGATAACATTCTGACTCTGGTCAACAAATATATGGATGAGTATCTGGCACACCCGGAGAATCTGACCGCCAAGGCAAAAGCGGAAAAGTATGCGAAGATCACCGCCAAAACTATCATCTGCTCTGACGGAGCCGAGGCCAGCAGCTATGGACAAAATGCATTTTTCTACGATGCCGCCGAGGGTCTGCTGGCTTCGGTCATCCTGCTGATTGCGGAATATTGTCCTCCGGAGAAACGGCACATTATTTCCGTATTCAAGCTGATCCAAGACCTGCTGGCTCCTTCGCCAGTGAAGAATCGCAGCCTGTTCCAGCTTCTGATGGATAAGCTGCCGCCCACCCACAAGGCCAAATGGTTTGCCGGTGCGGCGCTGAACTCCGCCGATCAGGCGATGGCTTCTGTTCTTTCCACCGCCATGTCCCGATTGAATGCGTTCTTGGATTCTGAGATGGAGCAGATCCTGTGTTTCGACAGCGCACTGGATACAGAAACCTTCTGTACCAGCAAGTCGGCCATCTTCATTGTGCTGCCAGAAGAAGATAACACCAAATATTTCATGGTATCCCTGTTCCTGCAGCAGCTCTATCGGGAGATGTTGACCATCGCCGATGAGCATGGAGGGAAGCTGCCGAACCGCGTCATGGTGTTTGCGGATGAAATCGGAACGATACCGAAAATTGAGTCGATGGAGATGATGTTCTCCGCCGGACGTTCCCGCCGGATCAGTATGGTGCCGATTATCCAAAGTTTTGCACAGCTTCAGAAGAACTATGGAAAAGAAGGTTCCAGCATCATCATTGACAACTGTCAGGATATTCTGTTCGGCGGTTTTGCACCCAACTCGGAAAGTGCTGACATTCTCTCCAAGGCCCTGGGCAACCGGACAGTGATGAGCGGCTCCATTTCCAGAGGAAAGAACGATCCCAGCCAGAGCCTGCAGATGATGAGCCGGCCGCTGATGACGCCGGACGAATTGAAAACACTGCCAAAGGGCCACTTCATTCTAGCAAAAACAGGATGCTGCCCGATGCAGACAAGGTTGCCGCTGTTTCTGAAATGGGGCATTACGTTTGGCGGCGCCTACGAGGTGGAAGAACAGGCCGCAAGATCGGTGGCTTATGCCGACCGCTTCGAGCTGGAACAGGAAATCATGCGCCGCAGGGATGATTGTGACGAGAATGAAGTGGACGAACCGCCGCTCCCGCCAGAATCTGTTTCTAAATCCGGAGGACAGTTCCATGCACCTGCAACAGGACAGAAAGAACATCGCGCCCTGCCACGCAGGATGCCTCTCCGGACAGATTAGGGGGGTGTGTGCCTATGGGATACTTTTCCGCGATCTACGCTGAGGATCTGCCGCACCGGGCTAAGACTGTGTATATGTATCTGAAAGACCACTGTAATAAGGATGGACAGTGCTATCCGTCCATCGGAACGATTGCGAGAGAGCTGCAGCTTTCCCGCAGAACGGTGGAGCGTGCCATTGCGGATTTAATACAGGCAGGTCTGCTGGAGAAGGAGCAGCGTTGGCGCGAGAACGGCGGCAGAAGCAGTCTGCTCTACACACTGAAGAAAGTATAGCCTTAATACGCAAATACGCCGCCAAGGGGCAAGTCTGCCCTTTGGGTGGCGTATGGAATGCGTCAATGTGGCGTATGCAGGGAAGGGATCACTTGAAGAAATCTTTAACAGCAGAAAAAGAAAAAGGAACCACCCGCAAGGGGCAGTTCCCATTATTCTGTTTCCAACATCTGCTTGGCGCTGGCCAGCAGCACCTTTCTGTCCCTGATGGTCAGCAAACGGATGCAGCGGATCAGTTGTTCTGTTTCTCCGTTGTCCATTTCACGGTCTGGGTAGGCGACAGTATCCGCCGAGATTCCCAGCGCCCGGACCAACCGAATCAGTGTGTCTATGCTGACGCTCCGCTCCTCGTTTTCAATTGCCTGTATGTAGCGGGCTGTTTTTCCTACTTGTTCCGCAAGCTCCTCCTGCGTCATGTTCCCCGCAAGCCGAGCCTCTTTGAATATAGACCCCATATAGGATAAATCAAGTTTTTCCACTGGCTGTTCACCTCCAACACCATTGTACAGTTCGGGAGTTGAAAGAGGAACGTATAGACAGTTCTCAAAAAATACGAATAAAGCAGATTTTACAATGAAACGCAATTCCATTTTCTAGTTGACTGACTGCTTGCATTCACTTAAAATCTTAGTATATCACCAGCAGGCAGAATAATGAAAAATGGGGTAGTGCACACAATGGAAATTCGTATATTCCGGTATTTTCTGGCCGTGGTACGGGAAGAAAATATATCACGGGCAGCCGAAGTGCTGCATATCACGCAGCCGGCACTCAGTCGTCATATGGCGCAGCTTGAAGAAGAACTGGGGACACAGCTTTTTGTCAGGGGAAAGCGCCTGGTGCTTACGGATGCGGGTGTGATTCTCCGCAGGAGAGCGGAGGAAGCAGTGGAACTGATTGATAAAATCGAAGGAGAATTTAGCGAGCGGTCGGAGCTGGGCGGTGTGATTTCCATAGGAAGCGGCGCGCTGAAATCCTCTGGTCCCTTGGCCGAAGCCATGCTTGATTTCAACAGGCTATATCCCAATGTCCAGTTTGAAATCTATACAAATAATGCTGAGCACATTAAGATGCGGCTGGATAAGGGACTGCTGGATTTTGGACTTTTAATGGAGCCGGTCGATATTGAACGGTATGATTATATCCGCATGAAGGAGCGGGAACGCTGGGGCATTTTTATGCGCAGGGATAACCGGCTGGCAGGCAAAGAGTTTATCACAAAGGAGGATTTGGCAGGAGTTCCTCTGGTGACGCCCCAGAGGAACTCTGTCCGGAAAGAAATAGAAAGCTGGCTGGGAGAGGACTTCTCCAGTCTGACTACATTTGCGACCTGCAATGTGATTACCAATGGTACCATGCTGATTAACAATGAAACCGTATGTTTCCTGACGATTGAAGGTTCCATTGATTTGATGGAGGGAACGGAATTTATATTCATCCCCCTGTATCCGGAATTGTCCATGACATCGGTGTTTGCATGGAAGAAATATCAGCCGGTTACCAGAGCAGCAGGGAAGTTTCTGGAGCATTTCAAAAGTATGCTAAAATAACATATATTTATATAAATTATACGCATTGGACATAGAATAAGAAAACAGATAAACTATTCATGTAAGTGGAAAACAGGACTTCATCCACACATGAATAGTTTTTTTGATTTGCGATAAAACATGCAGTTGACAAAGGAGGCCAGAAAAATTCGTGAACATTCAGGAAATAAGCAGGAGATTTCAAATTCCGGAGGATAAAATCCAGTGGTATGAATCCCTTGACTTGATAAAAGGGATTCGGCAGGAAGATGGTAGTAAAGATTATAAGGAAGAGCAGTTCCGGGATATGGGACTGATTTCCATTTTTCTGGATGCCGGATTTACAGCCCCTGAAATAAAAAGGTATATGGGACTCTCGCGGGAGGAGGGCAAGGTGGAACGAATACGCATCCTGCGCAGCCGACGGGGAGAACTTCTTGAAGAGATTCATAAAATGCAGAAGACATTGGACTGTATTGACTATTTAATCTGGCAGCAGAAAAATGAATCCGCAAAATAATGGTGGAGGGAATTGAGGAGAAATGGATAATATCTGGATTACAGTAGTACAAATTTTTATATTGACGGTTGAAGTTGGGGTGGGGTATGTTTTTGCCCAAAAAAGACTCATCAGTTCAAAGTCATTAAATGTTTTGACTGTTTTATGTACAAAAATCGCATTGCCATGCAGTGTGGTTCTGTCCGTTTCAGGACTGGATCATTCATTTGCATTTTGGAGAGGGATTTCCATTAATTTGGGGGTCATGATGATTGTCATGATTATTCAGATTCTGGTATCATCCATGATGTTCCAAACAAAGGGTGATAAAGAACGGGCTGTGTACCGTATGGCTTGTATCTACGGAAATTCGGCATTCATGGGAATTCCATTAGTAACGGCGGTTCTTGGTCCGGATGCTGTAATCTATGCGGTGCTGATGGTCATATTTGATACGATATTTTTATTTGCCCATGCAGCACTCTCCGTGGACGGAAGTAAGATAACAGTTCGTTTTTTATGCTCAAAATTGTTTAACACAGTAACGGTTTCCCTTTTGATTGGAATAGCGCTTTGTCTGTCTGGAATTCGGGTTCCAGTTCAGGTCAGTACGTGCCTGAGTGATTTTAGCGGCATGCTTACTCCTTTGGCTATGATTATAATAGGAATACAGCTGGCAGATCAGGACATGAAGGATATTTTCGTCCAAAAGAGTTTTTATACGGTATCTGTAATCAAGCTGATTGTTTGGCCGGTTATTATTTTATCATGTATGCTGCCGATGCGTGGAATCCTTGCGCCGGCCGGCATTTGTGCGATGATTATCTGTAAGGCGACACCACAATCGGCGGTGTTGGGGGTGCTGGCGGACAGCAATGGTCTGAATGGTAAAGCGGCAGCGGGAATGATTGGGCTGACGACCTTGCTGTCCATCCTAACACTTCCGATTGTTACTGCGACAAGCAGTATCTTGTTTCCGGTTTAGTTAACGAAAACAGCAGAGGAGAATATTATGGGGCTGGAATTAAACATTGGGCAGAGGCAAACGATTTCACAGAATATGATTCAGCAAATGCAGATCCTGCGGATGAGTTCGCAGGAATTGGAAGAATATTTAAAAGAGGTTTCTTTAGAAAATCCTGTGGTCGAACTAGAAGAAACGTCAATCAGAGATAGGGATCAGGAACGCCTGAAAAAGCTGGAATGGCTGGATCAGTTTGATGAACAGAACCGGATTTATTACAGTCAGGAAAAGGAAGATTCCGATGCCAATGACATTATGAATATAGGCGGGCAGGAGGAAGAATCTCTTGAGGACAGCATAAAAGCGCAGCTACTTGGACAGCCTTTTTCCAGACAGCAGATGCGTATTTTTGAATATCTGATAAAATGCCTGGATTCCAGAGGCTTTTTTGTGGATTCCATCAGAGAAACGGCAAGTTTTTTGGGAGAGAAGGAAAAGAAGGTGACAGAGTGCCTGGAAATTCTCAAACAGCTTGACCCGGCAGGGGTATGTGCAAACGGTCTCAGAGAATGCCTGCTCATCCAACTGTCAAGGCTGGAGAGGGAGGGCGAGAATCTTTTTGTGGAAAAACAAATCGTGGAACAGTATCTGGAGCCGTTGGGGAAAAACCAACTGCCGGTAATTGCAAGGAACATGGAGCTGCCAGTTGAAAGAATCCAAAGGGCAAAGGAAAAAATTCAATCTTTAAACCCAAAGCCATCCAGGGGATATTCGGATCATGAACGGTTCGGATACACGATTCCGGATGTGACGGTGATAAAATTTAAGGATTATTTTGAAATCCTGGTGAATGGCGGCCATGGACCAGAACTCAGAATCAACAAAGAATACAAGAATATGGTAAATGACAAAGAATGCAATGGAGAGGTAAAGCATTATCTTGCTGAAAAAGTCAGGCAGATCGAACAGATCCAGAACTGTATAAGCCACCGCGGTTCTACGCTGTCAGAATTGACAAAGTTCTTGGTGGAGTATCATAAAGAATTTTTTTTATATGGAAGAAAACAGCTCATGCCGCTTTATCTGTATACTGCCGCAGAAAAACTGGGAGTTCATGAATCAACCATCAGCCGCGCCGTAAAAGGAAAATATCTGTATTGCTGTTGGGGAATGTATCCTTTGGATTATTTCTTTTCCAGAGAGGTTTGCGGGGATCAGTCTGCAAAGGTCATAACAGCGGATGATATTAAAGCCCGGATAAAAATACTGATTGGACAGGAGGACGCAAAGAAACCGTTTAGTGATCAAAAATTGAAAGAACAGCTTGAAAGAAATGGAATCCGAATATCCAGAAGAACCGTGACAAAGTATAGGGAGGAGATACAGATTCCGGATTACCGGATGAGAAAGACCTATTAAGGGCAGGACTGCCGGGTGTGTCGTTTCCTGGTAAGACACGCTCTAAAAACGGGCATGAAAATTGCATTACTTTTATAATGAATATATTTTTCATTGAAGGAGGTTTAATCATATGAAACCGTTAGAAGGAATCCGTATTCTTGATTTCACACAGTTTTTTTCAGGTCCGATCTGCACCCTGATGCTAAGCGATTATGGAGCGGAGGTAATCAAACTGGAAAATCCGCCGTTGGGGGACAGCACCCGCTATGGAAAGGTAATAGTCGGGGATGCAAGCACTCACTATGCCACCAGAAACCGTGGAAAAAAATCGGCAGTCATCAATATGAAGGCTGAAAACCAGAAACAGTTTTTTTTAGAGCTTGTCAAAACCGCAGATGCCGTAGTAGAAAATTTTAAGCCGGGGACAATGGAGAAATTCGGAGTTACATATGAACTGCTCCAGTCCATTAACCCTAAAATCGTATATACCCGGATTTCTGGATATGGGCAGGAGGGACCCTTTGCAAGCCATGCGGCATATGATGCAACGGTTCAGGCCGAATCCGGTGTTATGAGCATTACCGGACCGGAGGGCGGCGGACCGACCAAATGTGGGGGTTCTATTGCAGATTACTGTGGAGGACTGATGGCATGTATCGGAACCCTGACAGGAATCCTGGATGCTCAGCGAAACGGACATGGCCGCTGCATCGATGTATCAATGATGGATTCGCTCCTGCTTTTACAGGAAAACATGTTAAGCTCCTATCTGCTGACGAAAAAGACTCCCAAGCCTAACGGGAATCGTTATCCGGCAGCAAGCCCCATTGGTGACTACATCTGTAAGGACGGCATTCCGATTATGCTGAATATTGCCACAGATGCCCAGTTCAAGGCATTTGCGGAGGTGTTAGATCAACCTCAGTGGCTGGAGGACCCGGATTTTGCCTCCATGTCCCTCCGTGCAGACAATTTCCGTAAGGTAGAGTCTGAGGTGCTTCGCGTATTTTCGACCATGACCAGTACAGAGGTAGCCGAACGCCTGCAGAGCCGTAAGCTCGTATACGGAAGCATCAATAACTATGAAGGCGTTGTGAACCATCCACAGGTTAAATTCCGCAAAACCTTTGTCCAGGCCACGTATCCGGACGGAACCAGTTTTTCAGTACCAGGCAATCCGCTGCTTATCAGCGGGATGGAACGGGAGATGGATTATGAAGCGGTTCCGTTAGGGTATAACACTATTGAGGTGTTTTCGGAAGTGGCAGATCTGGAGGTTGTACATAAGGTCATGGATCCGGTACTTACGGATATAACGGAAAAGAAGCCACAGAAATAATACCGTGAGTTTAAGAGGAGGGGGAAGCAATGGCGAGATTTACAACAAATTTTGAAAGTGAAGCATTGAAAAGACCAATAACAATCGAAGCAGTGCTGCCGGCCGATCATATGGTATTAAGGACACAGCCGCTTCCTAAAAAGAATATGCCATATAAAACGCTGTACTTATTGGAGGGTGTGACGGGTAACGCAAGCGGTATATTTAATTATTCAAAGCTGATGGGGCTGGCTGAGGATTACAATCTTGCAGTGGTCTGCATTGGTGGAGAAAATAAATGGTGGAGCAGTATGACTGCCATGAATGAAAATTTTGGAGATATGGTTACCCGTGATGTGGTGAATTTTACGCGCAGGGTGTTCTGCCTGTCCGACCGAAGAGAGGATACGTTTATCGGTGGATTTTCTATGGGTGGTTACGGGGCATTTGTCAACGGATTTAGGCACCCTGAATTGTTTAGCAGGATTATTGCGGTTAATTCGGCGCTACAGAAGGTTCCTATTATGACTTCTGTAAATGAGCCTACCTGGGATATGTTTCTTAGGGATAATTACGAGGCCATGTTCAATTTTCAGGATGTGGCGGAATATGAAAATAGTGATAATGACTATGAGTTTTTGGCTGAAACAGTAGCAAAGACAGAAATGGGCAATCTGCCAAAGATTTTTATGGCCTGTGGGAAACAGGATGGTTTGTATGACGGAAATACGGCTTATCGCGATTTGCTGAAGAATTTAGGTTATGAGGTAGATTGGCTGGAGTTTGAGGGAAACCATAGTTGGTATTCGTTTGACATTGGTATGGAAGGTGCTGTGAAATGGCTGCCGTTAGAAAACTTCCGGGAGAATATTTTTTATTACGGTAAGGATGCTCACATTGACGGTACAAACTTTGCACACTGGAGTACCATGTATAATGTGGAAGCAGACAGCGGAAAAGAGTAGCAGCAAAAAAATCTCCAGCATGGTTTTCTAAAAACAGCTGGAGATTTTTGAAAATCAGGTCGGAAACTCACCGGAATCCATGCCCAGACGTTCCATGTTCCGGTACAGGGTTTTTCGGGTAATACCGAGAATCTGGGCGGCAGCGCTACGGTTGCCGTGACACTGTTCCAAAGCAAGAAGGATGTCATCTTTTGTCAGAGAGCCTCGTTTATGCTGCTTGGGTGCAAAGCTCTTTGGTAAATCAGATGGCGGCACAGCAGGTGTCTCTGATTTCACAGTAGCCGCCGGAACCGAGACAAACGCCGGTTCCGTAATAAAAGCCGGCTCCGGAGAAGGGGGTGGCACCAGGGGAGCCGGGATTTCCGCAACATACCGGGGAGATGTCAATTGCTGAAGGCTGATATTTTCCATAATATGCTCCGGCAGAATGACATGGTTCGGATAAAGCTGAACCAGATTTTCCATGACATTCTGCAGTTCACGCACATTGCCGGTCCAGTAGCAGGAGAGCAGGTATTGCTCTGCCTCCGGAGAAAATCGTTGAAGATCGTCCCGGCCGATCCGGCAGCTGATGGATTGCAGAAAATGATTGGCCAGCAGCAGGATGTCATTGCCCCGTTTGCGCAGAGGAGGCAGGTTCAGCTTGAGGGTTCCCAGACGGAAAAACAAGTCTGACCGGAACATGCGCTGTTCAATCATCTGTGCCATATCCGCGTTGGTCGCTGAGATGATCTTGACATCAATATCAATGAGGCGGTTACTTCCAAGCCGCATAAGCTGCTTTTGTTCCACCACACGGAGAAGGGAAGCCTGAAGATCCAGTGGCAGGTCGCCAATCTCATCAAGGAAAATAGTCCCCCCGTTGGCCAGCTCGAATTTCCCCATATTGCCGTTCTTTTTTGCGCCGGTAAATGCGCCGCTGTCATAGCCAAATAGTTCGCTGGCAATCAAATCCCTGGGAAGGGCGGCACAGTTTACGGCTATGAAAGGTTTGTTCCGCCGCCGGCTGGCATTATGGATGGCCTGTGCAAAGACATCCTTGCCAACACCGCTTTCTCCCAGAATCATGACATTGCTGTCGGTGTTTGCAATCATGGTGGCTCGCTGTTTGGCAGATTTCATAGGATTGCTGTCACCGATAATGTTGGAGAAGGAGAGCACGGCTGTATTGCCCATCTTCCGCGAAATACTGCGGCTTTCCATTTGCGGAGTTGAAATATAGGCGATGATTCCCGCCGCATTCAGACTGGGCTGATAAAACGTATCACAGAACAGCGTGCAGCAGGTGGTTTTTCCGCCGACCGGGCAGAAATTCATTGGAGTGTCGGAAATATTGTGTGGATATTTTAAAAGCTCATAAAACGCCTGATTTTCTTCTGGCTTTAACAGCCGGCCAAGTTGCGTGAAATTGATATTCTCCACAGGAATATTCAGCGCCTGAAAGAACATGTCGTTGGCATACAGAACCGTTGCGTCTTTTTGTGACATGCGGGTATCTACGATCAGCATGCCGGTTCTGGACCGTTCATAAAGACGGAACGAGAGCTGATTAAAATGCAGGGTCATCTCCAAATCGTGGGTCAGGGTTATGGCCGTGAACAGATAATCGTCGTGGGCCAGATTATCTGGAACAAGCAGGGCGATACCGCCGAGCCGGTCCGGAAGATGGTAGGAGTTGCTGACTTCAATCTGCTCAAAATGAACCGGGGAAAAATAAATAGTTAAATCCTTTAAAGCCGGATGGCTATGGCTGGTCCCACAGGAAATAAAAGGCCTGTCGCAGCGGAAGCCTTCTGTAACAGCATTAAAACCGGAGGTTTCTTCTGTCCAGACACTTCGGGAGACGATGCCACGCTTCTGGAAAAAATCCCGGTATGTCTCATTGCAATACAGCTGAATCAGATAACCATCGGAATCAAAATAAGCGATGGATACCTGACACGGAGTTCCCAGGCGTTCCAATATGCACTGGATATTTCGATCCAAATAAGAAAAATTCCGGATGTTGTTCTGGCAATGTCTCTGGAACTCAGATTCTTTAGCGAGAAATAGTGGATGGTCTTTCATGAAGCATGGTCCTTTCTTCATCAGTAGAGTTGGGTATGTGAATAGTATAACACACTTTTTTAACTGTGTCGAACAAAAACGACACAGTGTGTCCTTGAAATGACACAGTCAAGTCGTGTAAATGTCCTGTATGTGAGCAGAAACAAGGAGAAAAAACAGGCATGGAACTTGCAGTAATAAATAAATGAAAACAAATAGCAGGAAGGAGTTTTTGAGAATGAATATTTGTGTATGTATCAAACAGGTACCGGATACTACGGAAATTAAGATTGATCCGGTGAAACACACATTAATCCGGGATGGAGTACCGAGTATTGTAAACCCCTATGACACGTATGCACTGGAAAATGCTGCGAGGATTAAGGATGCACAGCCGGATACAAAGATTGTTGTAATCAGCATGGGGCCTGAGCAGGCGAAAAACGCTTTAAAGGAATGTCTTTCGATTGCGGCGGACAAGGCGTATCTGATTACGGACCGTAAGTTTGGAGGTTCCGATACTCTGGCGACCAGTTATATTCTGTCGGAGAGCATCAAATACATAGAAGGAATAGAAGGGAAATTTGATGCGATCTTTTGCGGAAAGCAGGCCATTGACGGAGATACGGCCCAGGTCGGTCCAGAAATTGCTGAACATCTTGATTACCCTCAGGTCACCTATGCTCTGGAATCATTCTTAGAGGGCGACAGCCTGAGAGTCATCCAGCAGGGTCCGGAGGACAAACGTGTCATTGGCGTAAAGCTTCCCTGTGTTGTAACTTTTACACAGGCAGCTTTCGATGTACGTTACCCCAATGTACGCAGACGGATGGCGGCTAATCGGGCGGAGATTCCAGGCGTCACCAGCGTGGAACTGTCAGAGATTGATCTGGACCGCTGCGGATTGAAGGGTTCGCCGACCCGTGTAAAAAGTACATTTGTGCCAGTACATGAGAATCACCTGACTATGATAAAAGAAGATACGATTCAGGAGTCTTCCAGAAAACTGATAGAGCTTCTTGACAATGCTCATGTGATTTAAGGCTGAAGGAGGAGAAAAGATGGAAGCAATGACCAAAGATCTTTGGGTATTTATTGAGACAAAAGAGGATGGTTCTGCCAGAAATGTGGGATTGGAATTGTTGAATCCCGGACGTCGTCTGGCGGATAAACAGGGCGGAAGGCTGGTGGCAGTGGTAATCGGATTTCAGGCAGATAACGCTGTTAGGGAAGCCGGGGCACAGGGAGCCGATCAGATTCTGGTGGTCGATGGTGAGGAATACGCCCACTATACAACAGATGCTTATGTGAATGCCATGGAGCATCTGATTCGGAAATACGGACCGACAACACTGTTAATTGGGGCTACCAGTTATGGCCGTGACATGGGACCGCGCTTATCGGCAAGATTAAAAAGCGGTCTTACGGCAGACTGTACAGCTCTTGACATTGAGGAAGATACCGGAAATATGGCATGGACCCGTCCGGCCTTTGGCGGCAATCTGATGGCGACGATCATATGCCCCGATGGTCGCCCGCAGATAGGCACCTGTCGTCCCGGTGTGTTTAAGAAGCAGCCGTCCACAGAAAGCCATGCGGAGATTGTGAGAGAAGATTATCATGTGCCGGTAGAGCAAATCCGTACCCGGCTGTTGGAAATTATCCATGATACAGCAGAGGCAGTAGTGGATTTGGAGGGTGCGGAAATTATCGTTTCAGGCGGGCGCGGCGTCGGTGGACCGGAAGGTTTTGGCGTAGTGAAAGACCTGGCGGATGCGTTGGGCGGTGTAATGGGCGCATCCCGTGCAGCGGTGGACAGCGGTTGGATTCCCTATGCACATCAGGTGGGGCAGACCGGAAAAACTGTGGCGCCGAAGCTGTATATTGCATGCGGCATTTCCGGAGCAATCCAGCATCTGGCGGGCATGAGCGGTTCCGAGTGTATTGTGGCTATTAATAAAGATCCGAATGCCCCTATCTTTGAAGTGGCTCATTACGGAATTGTAGGAAATCTTCATGAGGTACTTCCGTTACTTACAGCTGAGGTGAAAAAGCTGAAAGCGTAAAACAGCAAATAAAAAGGAAGGAGAAAAACGATATGGTCAATTATTTATTAGCAACCGATGAGCAGAAGGAATTGGCAAATGGCGCGCGTGAAATCTTAGAGAGGGAGCTGAAACCGCAGATTGAAGTGCTGGAGCACGCGGATGGGGGAAGAGGGCAGTATCCGTTAGACGTACATGAGAAGCTGGCGGCAGCCGGATATTTCGGGATGAATATTCCGGAAGTCTGGGGCGGTCTGGGACTGGATATTGTTACACAGGCATTGATTGCTGAGGAGATGGCAAAGGTAGACGCCGGTTTTACTTTCAGCTTTTATAACATGGGAACCTATTTCCCAATGATTGAAAAGAGCGGGCTGACGGATGCGGAGAAACAGGACTGGGCCGACCGGATCATGAGCGGAGAGGCGAGAGGCTGTTTTTGCATTACAGAGGCGGATGCCGGTTCCGATGCGACGGCAATGCGTACCACAGCGGTAAAAGACGGCGATGAATGGGTCATCAGCGGAACTAAGTGCTTTGCATCCAATGCACCGGTATCCAACTACTTCCTGGTAGCTGCATGGACCAACAAAGAGGCAAGAGCCAGCGAGGGAATCACCTTTTTCCTGGTAGAAAAGGAACGGGGCGTACAGATTGGCAAGAAGGAAAATAAGATGGGCCTGAAGCTGTCGGAAACCTCGGATGTGATTTTTGACGAGGTAAGGGTTCCGGAAGACCATGTAATCGGAGAAGTCGGAAAGGGACTGGCCCTCAGCTTAAAGTTGATCAGCAATGAAGGACGCGCTATCGGTATGTCCTTTAACCTGGGGCTGGCTCAGGCTGCACTGGATACGGCGGTGGATTATGCAAAAGAGAGAAGACAGTTCAAAAAGAGAATCATCGACCATGAAGGTCTGTCTTTCATGATTGCAGACATGAAGGCAAGGACGGAAGCTAGCAGGGGACTGCTTTATTATACCCTGAGTGCCATGAGAGACGGAAAAGACGCCGGAACCATGGGCTCTGTCTGCAAAATGTATATTTCAGACTGTACCATGCAGACCACTGTGGATGCGGTTCAGGTTCTGGGCGGATACGGCTATATGAAAGATTATCCGGTTGAAAAATATATGCGCGATGCAAAGATCTTCCAGATTTTCTCAGGAACCAATCAGATTCAGCGAAGAACCATAGCCAGGGCACTGGCGGGAAAAGACCCTCAGGCAGTAAGAAAGTAACTACGGCGCCAGATAAGGAGACAATGACAATGGATGCAAATATGTTTGATTCGATCATAGGGCAGGGGATGGGTCCCCGCACCATGAAATATACCTGGAGGGATGTATCCCTCTATGCGCTGGGGGTTGGAGCCACCAGTAAGGATCTGCCATACTTTTTTGAAAAATATAAGGACGGGATGAAGGCGCTTCCCACCTTTTCACTGCTGCCGTATATCAATACGGTCAACATGGAGCCGATTCGGCATGTGCCTTATGGGCCAAATGAAATCGTAAGCGATTTTATCAAAGAAAAGTTGGGACATTTTCCAAACCGGCTGCATATGGCTATGGAACTGGAAATCCACGGCTCCATTGATGCTTATCAGGGGACATTCCTGACGGAAGACCGCTTAAATGCAGTGTACGACCGCGGGGAGGGGAAGGGGGTTGTGGCGGATTGTGCCATGGAGGTCTACGACCTTGCGGGACGTCATATCAGCACCCTTCACAGTTACCATTACCATGCGGCTTTCGGCGGATACGGCGGAAAAAAATTTGATTCCAGGAAGATTACTTATCCGGACAGAAAACCGGACTATGAAGTGACGGAATATATGCCGGAGAACCTGGCCTGCCTGTACCGTTTATCCGGTGATACCTATGAGGTTCATGTAAATCAGGAGCTGGCCGAAAGCTATGGGTATGAAAAACCATTTTTGCAGGGACTCTGTACCTATGGTTTTGCGACCCGGATGGCGATTCAGAGCGCGATTCCTTATGAGCCGGAGCGTGTTACCAAGGTCTATGCGCAGATGCGTAATGTATGTTTCCCCGGACGGAACGTGACATTTAAAGGCTGGGAACTGGAAAAAGGGAAAATCGTGTTTCAGTTGTCAGATGAACAGGGACGCCTGCTTCTGGGAAATGGAATATTTGAGTACCGATAATTTTTGTACAGGACAGATGAGGAGTGTGATACGGATGAAGCCCTTAGAAGGAATCCGGATACTTGACTTTACACAGTTTCTGTCCGGACCACTGTGTACGATGATTTTGGCAGATTTCGGCGCAGAGGTAATCAAGATTGAGAATCCGCCTGCCGGCGATTATTCCCGTTATGGGAATGTGGTAAAGAATAAAAGCAGCTCCCACTACGCCACCAGGAACCGTGGAAAAAAGTCCATTGTCCTGAATATGAAGGATGAGCGGCAGAAAGTCATGTTTTTAAAGCTGGTGGAAACAGCCGATGCGGTAGTGGAAAATTTCAAGCCGGGTACCATGGAGAAATTCGGGATTACCTATGAGGTGTTAAAGAAAATCAATCCAAGAATTGTATATACCTCTATATCAGGGTATGGACAGGATGGTCCCTATGCCCGGCGGGCAGCTTTTGACGCTACCATACAGGCAGAGGCCGGGATCATGAGCATTACTGGTGAACCGGGTCAGAAACCACTTAAATGCGGAGCGGCCATCGGTGATTGTGCAGGAGGACTTTTCGGATGCATCGGTACGTTGATTGGAATCATGGATGCAAAGAAATGTGGACAGGGCAGGCGTGTGGATGCGTCTATGCTGGATTCTCTGGTGTTCATGCAGGAAAATCTGTTCAGCGTTTACATGGATACCGGAGTGATTCCTACCCCCACAGGAAACCGGTATCCAGAAGCAAGCCCTATTGGCGATTTCCGTTGTAAGGATGGTGAATTTATCATGCTGAACCTGGCAACGGACAGCCAATGGGAGAAACTTGCAATTGCCCTTGGGAAAAAACAATGGCTCAGCGATCCGGAACTAAAGGGGATGCGCACGCGCGCAGATCATTACAAAAAGGTGGAAGGACTGGTGGGCGCGGCAATTGCCGAGTATACCAGCAAGGAAATGGAAGAAATACTTCAGAAAAACGGATGTGCTTATGGAAAGATAAATAACTATGAGCAGGTAGTCAACCATCCGCAGATTATCCACAGAAATCTGATGGTGGATGCGGTGTATCCGGATGGAACCAGTTTCCGTGTTCCTGGAGAACCGTTACATATGAGTGGTGTCGAACGCGTAGAAGCCTTTCCTGTGGTTCCTTTAGGGTATCATACCCTGGAGGTTCTGGCGGAGGTGGAGGATGACGGGCGTGTTCGGGAGATTATGGGGCCGGTATTAAAGGCGTCAGAGGAAAAGACGGAATCATTATACCGGGAACCGTAATGAGATAGGGAGGAAAAAGAAATGGGAAGTGTGGCACTCAGTACGATAGGGGTACTGCTTGCAACGGCCGCAGTCATTTATCTTGCTTATGCAGGCTATGAGCCGTTGATCTGTTTCCCAATCTGCAGCATTTTTATTTGCCTGACTTCGGGAATCAACATTACGGAGGGGATCGTAGGTACTTACTGTACCGCTTTTGGAACGATGGTCGGGAAAATGCTTTTTACATATTTATGGGCGACCATGTTAGGCAAGGTCATGACGACCTCCGGACTGGGAGCAGCTCTGGCAGAATGGCTGGCGAAGATCATACCGGTGGAACTGGCCCCCACGACCATGTGTATTACCGGAATTCTGTTAAGTCTTTCCGGTATGTCCATCGGAGCCTATCTGGTTATTTTCCCGATTGGTCTGGTACTGTGTTCCAAGGCAAACTATTCCAAGGATATTATTCTGGGCTCCATTTTTGCAGGGTCCTGGACTTTTATCCTGGCGGCTCCTTTAATGCCGTCCAATAATAATTATCTGGTGCAGTCCTATTTGGGGACGACGCCGTCTGCAGGATTCATTCCCGGTATGGTGGGCTGCTGCACAATGCTCCTTTTAAACTGTTTGTATCTGCAGTGGCAGGCGCGGAAATGGCAGAGAGATGGACGCGGATTTGAGGACTGGTCGGACTTGGAGCAGGCAGGGGCGGACGGAGAAAAGCAGATGCCGCCAGTGTGGAAAGCGTTTGTTCCGATTCTGTTGGTGATGGTTTTGTACAATCTTGTGAAGCTGTCGCTTCCGCTTTGCTTGGGAGTTGGCGCATTGTGCTGCTGTGTATTGGAATTCAGACGCTATACTGTCAAAGAATGGTTTACACAATTGACTGAGGGAATGTTAGCCGGCACAAAGGCACTGATGAATATCGGTACCAAGGGAGCTCTGGGCGGAGTGGTTGCCCTGACTCCGTGCTATGCGGCGCTGATGGCAGGGATTGACAAACTGGATGTATCACCGTATCTGACCGCATTCATTGCTGCAAATATCATGGCGCTGGTACTAGGGTCGGCATCTTCAGCCTGCGGTACCCTGACGCCAGCCATGCAGCCGGTATTTGAAGGCTGGTCTGCAGCCGGAGCTGCAGATATGGGCAATCTGCACCGAATGGTAGTGATGGGATCAATTGGTCTGGATTCTCTGCCACATAACGGAACCATCCTGGCCACATGCGAGATGTTTAGGACCACAATGAAAAAATCATACGGACCTGTATTCGTTACCTGTGTCCTGATGCCGATTTTAACGGGCTTAGTGATAGCGTTGCCGTTAGCAATGGCAGGTCTGAAATAGAAATCAGGATGAAATATAAGGAGGAAAGAAGCAATGAGTAAAGAGAAAGTTGGATTTATCGGCTTGGGAACCATGGGTTTTGCCATGTGCTACGGCCTTTATAAAAAAGGGTTTTCTATGGTGTTGCCCACCTACCGCCGTGAGGTTGACCAGAGCGGCAGCTTTATTCCGCTGGCACCGGACAAAGAGACAAAGACCGCCCTCTATGACGAGATGCTGGCCAATGGATGTGAGGGGGCAGTGAACTCCGCAGAGCTTTTCAAAAAGAGTGATTATATACTGATCAGCATGCCTACATCCAAACAGGTGGAGATGAATGTTATGGGAGAAGAGGGGATCCTTGAGAATGCCCGCCCCGGCACAGTCGTAATTGACCTTACCAGTGCGGATGCGGTCAGCACCAGAAAACTAAGCGCCCTGTTGGGGGAAAAGGGTATCGAAATGCTGGATGCGCCTATCAGCGGAGGCCAGGCAGGGGCTATCAACCAGACACTATCCGTTATGGTCGGAGGAAAAAAAGAAATTTATGAAAAGTCCCGCCATATTTTGGAAACCATTGGAAAGCCGGAGAAGGTCATCTATGTGGGACCAAGCGGTGCAGGCGATACCATAAAGAGTGTAAATAATTTCCTGTCCTGTGCCTGCCTTCTGGCGACGACCGAGGGTGTGATGGTTGCCGCAAAAGCGGGAATCGATCCCAAAACAGCCATTCAGGTAATTGGGTCCAGTGGGGGATCATCCAATGCCTCGCTTTATAAATACCCGAATTTGATTTTTACTGGTCAGGGGATGAATATGCCAGTGGATCTGATGTGGAAGGATATTGCGCTCTATGTGGCAGCTGCGAAGGACGGAAAAGTTCCGGCATTTATCGGCAACACAGTAAATCAACTGTTTGGGCTTCCTTCGGTAGAGGGCAAGGGCAGTATGGACTTTGTGGAAGTGGTTCGGATGTATGAGCAGTGGTGTGGGATACCGGTAATTGGCATAAATGAGGAGGAAAAATAACATGGGTAACTCAAAAACAGCGAACCGTGCGCTGGTAGTGGCAATCCTGCTTAATCTGGCCTGTGGTTTTCAATATTGTTGGAGCCTTCTGGGACAGTCCATCATCTCAGAATATGGCTGGACGGCAACCCAAGCAGCGCTTCCCTATACTGTACTTACCATTGTGACCTCTGTTTGGGCCATCTTTGCAGGGAGGCTGGGTGAATATGTAGCGCCGAAAGCGACAATAGCCTTTGGAGGCCTGTGCATGGGACTTGGCCTGATTATAAGCAGCAGGACAACATCACCGGTCATCATGGTCCTTTCTGTGGGTGGTTTCCTTGGTCTGGCATCAACATCAATTACGTCGAATACCTCACCGAATGCCATGAAGTGGTTTCCGGCGAGCAAAAAAGGTCTGATTGTAGGCGCTGTTACCATGGGGATGGGCCTTTCTTCCCTGTATATGGCGCCTGTTATCAACAGCTTACTGGCAGGAGTCGGATTAAGCAATACGTTCCTCTATATGGGTATTGCTGCAATTATCATTATCTGTGGTCTGGCGATACTTTTCCCGACACCGCCTTCCACACAGGAGCTGATTGACAGACGGAAGGCCGAACGGCAGGGAAAAGTGATACAAAAGAGTGCAGAGGAAATGGAAGAAGAAAAAACAGCGGCGCGAAAAATGGAGGAAGAAGACGCCGGAACCATTTACCAGAATAAAGTCATGCCCAATATGGCGCTTAGAACAAAGGAATTCTGGGCAATTTTCTTTATCTATATTGCGTGCTGGATGCCGGGACAGATGATTACTTCATCGGTTGCCAATATCTGCAGAGTACAGGCAAACTGGCAGGATGGATTTATTGCAGTTATGGCTATGGCAATTGGAAACGGTGCAGGAAGATTGTGTTCAGCCGGACTGTCGGACCGTCTCGGAGTGGTAAAGACATACCGGATGTTATTTGCAGTCCAGGCAGTTAACCTGCTGCTGTTTTCCATTTACCGCTCTCCGGTACTTATGTTTATCGGAGTGGTAATTCTGGGTTTCTGTGTCGGCTCCGGGGTTCCGCTGCAAATTGCGTTGACGGCTCAGGTATATGGCCGGAAATTTTTGGGAAGCATCAGCGGAATGATTCAGCCGGCATTTGGAATCGCCGGATTTGTAGGCCCGGTACTGGCTGGCCGGATTTTGGATACGACAGGAAGCTATCATCTTTCGTATCTGTTTAATGCAGTTGTAATGGTGGTTGGTATTGGACTTACCTTTATCATAAGGGAAAAGAAAAGCATAGCAAAATAGAGATAATAAAGAAAAAGGAGGATTTACTTATGAGACAGTATTTATTGGAGGGAAAGACCGCAATCGTTACAGGAGCCAGCTATGGGATCGGTTATGCAATTGCAGAGCTGTATGTGCAGGAGGGAGCAAATGTGGTCATGACGGCCAGAGGACAGGACAGTCTGGATAAGGCTGTAGAGAAAATCCGTGAAAAGGCACAACATGGAAATAGGGTCATTGGGATTGCCGGGGATGTTGCTTCCACAGAAGTTGCAAAGATGACAATTGAAAAGACCGTATCAGAATTTGGAAAGGTAGATATTCTGGTAAATAATGCCGGGGTAGGGGAACAGTGGAGGATTGACACAATACCGGATGATATTGTAGATCGAACCATTGCAGTCAATTTCCGTGGGCCGGTTGTGTGGACAAGAGAGGTTCTTCAGTATATGCTTCCACAGAAAAGCGGATCTATTATCAATGTTTCTTCTGTGAATGGAGTCAGACCTATGTGCGGTTCCGTCTACGCTTCCACTAAGGGAGGCGTAAATATACTGACGAAGAATACAGCAATCCGTTGCGTGGGGACCGGGGTAAGATGCAACTCCCTTTGTCCAGGTTATACCATCACTCCCATGTCCCAGACCCAGGAAAAGGGTGCTGGACTGGCGCCGGCAGGAAAGGATATGCTTCCGATCCTGCATACAAGAACCGTAAGAGAAAGCGATACCATGCATGTGGCCTGTCAGCCCGAGGATCAGGCGAACCTGGCGCTGTTCCTGGCAAGCGATTTATCAAAGGCGATACAGGGACAGATCATTACCGTTGATAACGGCGCTTATCTGTAAAGCAACATGGATTGGGGCTGCTGTGGCATGGTTACGGCGGCTCTGAATGAAAATGGAGGATGCCATGCAGAAACGAGGGGAGAATGTCAAGATATAAAGCGTCCATGTCGCTGAAGAAGGAGCAGATTGACCGGTTATACCAGGGAAGTATTGATATGCATGTCCATGTGGCGCCGGACCCTGACTGGGACCGCCGATTAGATACCTATGAAACGGCACAGGCTGCGGAAGCCGGGGGAATGCGGGCTTTCGTGGCAAAGAGTTTCTATTATCCGACCACTACAGAAGCACGGATTGTTACAAACAGGATGGAGCAGGTGCAGGCTGTGGGCAGTGTGACCATCGGTTACGGAACCACCGGCGGTCTGGAGTATGCGGCGGAAACAATCGAACATCATGCAAAAATTGGATGTAAGGTGGTCTGGTTTCCGGCTTTTGATGCCATGCACTGCCGAAAAGGGATCGGCAGAGAGGGAGGCATCCAGATTTTGGATGAGCATGGTGAACTAAAGCAGGAAGCCAGAGATGTGCTTGAGGTTGTCCGGGATTATGGAATGACGGTATGTAAAGGGCATATGTCTTATCCGGAGACTGAGGCGCTGTTTATAGAGGCGGCCAATATGGGAATTTCCAAAATGGTGGATACACATCCTCTTTCGGATTCCTGGGGGCTGTTTACCCGGGAGCAGATCCTCCGCCTTTCGTCACTCGGCGCATATACGGAAATTGTATTCGGAAACCTGATGCCCCGGCTGGGAGCGATGGACCCAGCGGACTATGTGGATCTGGTCCATGAAATCGGGGCCGAGAAAATGATTATGAGTACAGATCTGGCTCAGTGTATGGACCCGACTCCAGCGGAGGGCATGCGGTTCTTTATAGGAACCATGTTACAGTTTGGATGTACTGACGAGGAAGTGGAGCGGATGGTAAAGCGGAATCCCTCCAGATTGTTGGAAATTTGAGTGTTTTATTAAAAGATGAGAGGTAAAGGTATGAGTAAAAAATATGAAGAGCTGGCCCGCGATATTATCAAAGGGGTCGGAGGCGGGGAAAACGTCAATAATGTATATCACTGCCAGACCAGACTGAGATTTACACTGGCAGATGAAAGCAAGGCGGAGAAAGATGTGCTGGAACAACTGGAAGGCGTCGCAAAGGTCATGATAAGCAGTGGTGTGTTCCAGGTGGTGATTGGAACACATGTGGCTGAAGTATTTGAGGAGATTGAAAAACTGGTGAAGCCCGTGGCTCAGGGAGAGAGTACAGAACCGGATGAAAAGAAAGGAATTGTCGGAACTTTCATTGACTTTATATCAGGAAGCTTCATGCCGATTATACCAGCTCTATCCGGAGCCGGTATGGTAAAAGCAGTGCTGGCGCTTTTGATGGTGTTTAAGCTGATTTCAGCGGAATCGCAGACCTATTATATCCTGAATTTCTTTTCGGATGCTGCGTTTTACTTCCTGCCCATCCTGCTGGCGTATACATCAGCACAGAAGCTGCGTTGCAATCCAATTTTGGCTGCAACTGTTGCAGGCATTATGATGCATCCTAACTGGATGGGCCTGGTAGCAGCAGGTGAACCAGTTCTGCTCTTTGGAGTGGTACCGTTTACGCTTGCATCTTACACGGCAACGGTCATTCCGATTCTGATTGTTGTGTTTGTGCAGTCTTATGTTGAGAAATTTTTAAATAAAAAAATACCTTCTTCCGTGAGGATTGTATTTGTCCCGCTTTTAGTATTCCTGATCATGGGTACTCTTGCCATGTCCGTGCTGGGACCGATTGGAACCTTCGTGGGCGGTTATCTTGCAATGCTGTTTGATTTCCTGAGCACCAATGCAAGCTGGGCTCCGGCCGTACTGGTGGGCGGCCTGCTGCCAATCATGGTAATGTTTGGCTTACATACGGCTGTGGGACCTCTGGGGGCAATGCAGATGGCAGAGCTGGGATTTGACAGCATCTTCGGACCGGGATGCGTATGCTCCAATATCGCTCAGGCTACCTCGGCGCTGGTGGTAAGCCTCCGTACAAAAGACAAAAAATTCAAGCAGATTGCAACCTCCGGTTCAATCACGGCATTTATGGGGATTACGGAGCCGGCGTTATACGGTGTGAACCTGCCAAAAAAATATCCGTTGGTGGCTTCTATGATTGGCGGCGGCCTGGGTGGTCTGTACGCAGGACTTACCCATACGCACCGGTTTGCCACCGGGTCATCCGGATTACCGGCAGTGCTTTTATATATTGGCGATAATACCATGACATATTTTTACAATATCATTATTGCTCTTATAATTACGATTGTGGTTACGGCTGTGGTGACCTATGTGTTGAGCTTAAAATTTGAAAAAACGGAGGCGGAGGGTGCCGCTTTGGAAGAAACACCGATTGAGGCGGCGCCGGTTCAGAGCAGCAGTTGTGAAGTATACAGCCCGATGAAAGGCCGGATACTGCCCTTGTCAAAAGCAAAAGACGAGGTATTTGCTTCTGAAGTTTTAGGTAAGGGAGTTGTGATTGAGGCGGAGGACGGCCAGGTAGTGGCTCCGTTTAACGGTACGGTGGCGACGCTGTTCCCAACGAAGCATGCCGTTGGTATTGTTTCAGAGGATGGAGCCGAGATTCTGATCCATATTGGGATCGATACGGTTCAGCTTAACGGGGAATGTTTTGAATCCTATGTGGAACAGGGCGAAAAGGTTAAACAGGGCCAGCTGCTGGTCTCTGCAGATTTAAAAGCAATCAGTGAAAAAGGATATTGTACGCAGATTCCGGTCATCATCACCAATACCCCGCAGTATTCTACTATTCGGACCGAAGAAAAGGAGCAGGCGGATTTTGGGGATGTGATCATGACATTAGAAAAGTAGGAGGCTGTTTATGGCATTAAGAAAAGACTTTTTATGGGGAGGTGCAACTGCTGCCAATCAATGTGAAGGCGGATATGATCAGGGCGGCAGAGGACTGTCCAATGTAGATGTGATTCCGACCGGGAGAGATCGGAAGGCCATCAGCGCCGGGAAGATGAAAATGCTGGATTTTGACGAAGAACATTTTTATCCGGCAAAAGAATCCATTGATATGTATCATCACTATAAAGAAGATATTGCACTTCTGGCAGAGATGGGAATCAAATGTTTTCGCATGTCGATTTCCTGGTCCAGAATCTTCCCGAACGGTGATGATGAAATGCCGAATGAAGAAGGGCTGCAGTTTTATGAAGATATTTTCCGGGAGTTGAAAAAATATCAGATTGAGCCTCTGGTCACGTTAGCTCATTTTGATGTGCCGATGCATTTGGTGAAAGAATACGGTTCCTGGAGAAACCGGAAAATGGTTGATTTCTATAAGAACTATGTGAATGTGGTACTAAAACGCTATCGGGACTATGTGAAATACTGGCTGACTTTTAACGAAATTAATATGCTGCTTCATGCATCATTTATGGGGGCCGGAATCTGCTTTGAAGAAGGAGAAAATGAGCTGCAGGTGAAATACCAGGCTGCTCATAATCAGTTGGTAGCAAGCGCTCTTGCCACCGGGATTGCCCATGAGATTAACCCCGATAATATGGTGGGGTGCATGCTCGCAGGCGGAAACAATTATCCTTATTCCTGCCGCCCGGAAGACTACTATAAGGCAATCACTCAAGATAGGGAAGGATATTTCTTTATTGATGTCCAATCCAGAGGGTATTATCCGTCTTATGCGTTAAAGAAGTTTGAACGGGAAAATATTCGGATTCAAATGGAACCAGATGATCTGGAAATCCTGAAGAAAAACACGGTTGACTTTATTTCGTTCTCATACTATTCCTCCCGAGTGGTGGCGACAGATCCGGGAGCGGGTCAGGAGACGGCAGGAAATATATATGGGTCTATTAAGAATCCATATTTGAAATCCAGCGAATGGGGATGGCAGATTGATCCACTGGGGCTGCGTAACTCCCTTAATATGTTATATGACCGCTATCAGAAGCCGCTGTTTATTGTTGAAAATGGTCTGGGGGCCAAGGATATACCAGATGAGAATGGATATGTGGAAGATGATTACCGGATTGATTATATCCGGGAGCATATTAAGGCATTTAAGGCTGCGGTGGAGGTGGATGGGGTCGATCTTTTGGGGTATACGACCTGGGGCTGCATTGACCTGGTTGCGGCCAGCACGGGGCAGATGTCGAAACGATATGGTTTTGTCTACGTGGATTTGGATGACGCAGGAAACGGAACCAGAAAGCGCAGCAAGAAGAAATCATTTGGCTGGTATAAAGAAGTGATTGCCTCTAATGGGGAGAACCTGGGGTAAACTAAATTTGTGGAAACTGGTATAGCGGGTGCGGGAATTATTTCACACCCGCTATTATAAACTAGATTATGCAACTTGGGTAAAAAGATAAGCCTCTTGACAGAAACTTATCTCATTGTTTTTTTTACTTGATTTACAAATTTCTCCACAGTTTCAGAAGGGTTTGGGGCATACAATAGTCCATATGGAGAACTGTATTCCCACTCAACAGGAATGCTAACTAATGCTGGATGGATATCCTGCCAGCACTCCAAAATAAGAAGAACTTTATTTGTTTCTACACAACGATTGAAGACAGAAATATCATAAAAATGTGGTGTATCTTCAATCTGTATGGCAGGATGATTTTGACTCAAATCTTCTCGAATAATATCATTCGTTTCTGAATCCCCCTTTTTTACCATCATCAAAGTTTCCCCATGCAAATCTGTAAGTTTTAAAACTTTTTTATGGGCTAAATGATGCTCTCTCGAAACAGCACACATTTTTTTATAGCGACCAAGTGGAAGCATATTGCATTGATTTAGCCAGAGTTTGGAATCACAGACAGCAAGCAGGAAATCAAATTTTTCTCCCAACTGTCCGATTTCAGAGAGAATTCCTTCGTGGTTATCTTCAAAGGGTACAAGATGCAATTTGTAATCAGGAAATTCCGGGCTAACACGATACCACAGATCCATGAACGGCTTTGCCGGATTTAACATGGAAGTGCCGACACGGAAAGTTGTATCATTTGTATTCATGGCTTTTCGTGCATTTTCGATAGAGCGTTTGGAATAGTCAAATAAAAATTTCGCGTCTTTATAAATACAATCCCCAGCAGGCGTTAACTGTACGCCATGCGGGGTACGTATTAAAAGCTTCAAATTTAGATGTTTTTCTAAAGAATTGATTTGTTTCATAACAGCGGTGGAAGAGATAAAAAGTTTTTCTGCGGCTTTCGTAAAACTACCGCAATCTGCAACACACACAAATGCCGTCAAGTACGGGTTAAACATAATGTACTCTCCTGTCGTTTTGCATAAACTATAAGTTAATACAATGGTAACATACCGGAGATTCCATGTCAAGAGAATTTCGGCTATAATGAGATTTGAGAAAAGGAAGGAGGAGTAAATATGGCTTGTTTAATTGCCTATTTTTCTCGTAAAAATCAAAATTATGTAAACGGTACAATCCGGGATCTCAAAATTGGGAATACAGAAATTGCTGCTTGTATGATTCAAAAGTTTACAGAAGGAGATTTATTTAAAATAGAGCCTATTCAGGAATACTCCAAAGATTATAACGTGTGTATCGCACAGGCTCAGGCAGATCAACGCCGGGGCGCCAGACCAGAATTAAAAAGATATCCTGAAAGTATAGATACCTATGACATAATCTATCTTGGTTATCCAAATTATTGGAGTACATTGCCAATGCCGGTTTTTACCTTTCTGGAACATTTTGATTTTTCCGGGAAGATAATTCGTCCTTTTTGCACTCATGAAGGCAGTGGTATGGGAGCCAGCGAAAAAGATATTCAACGAATCTGCAGTGGTGCTAGATTGGAAAAGAGTCTGGCAATTCATGGGGGCAGTGTAGCAAACGCTGAGCCGGAGATTTTGGCGTGGCTCAAACAGTTTAGTAAAAATGGCAGCATTGCCTAAATATTGAAAGGAGATCGCAATGATGATTTTTGAAGAAACTTATACTCTTTTAAACGGTGTGACAATCCCAAAGCTGGGCTTGGGGACTTGGTTTATCTCGGATGATATAGTGGCCGATGCTGTACGAGAGGCTGTGAAAATAGGATACCGCCATATTGATACCGCACAGGCTTATGAGAATGAGAGGGGCGTTGGTGAAGGTATCCGTACCTGTGGTATTTCACGGAAAGAACTGTTTGTAACCACAAAACTGGCCGCTGAAGCTAAAACCTATGAGGAGGCTGCTGCTGCAGTTAACGGTTCTTTGGAGAAGCTGGGGCTTGACTACATTGACCTCATGCTGATTCACAGCCCTCAGCCGTGGGCAGATTTCCGGGGTGGGGATTATTCACAGGGAAACCGAGAGGCGTGGAGGGCGCTGGAAGATGCCTACAAAGCCGGAAAACTTCGAGCAATCGGCGTATCCAATTTTAAGGAAGCGGATATTGAAAATATTATTTCGTCCTGCACAGTAAAACCTATGGTAAACCAGTTGTTAGTACATATCGGTAATACGCCTGCCGAACTGATGGAATATTGCCATACAAACAATATTTTGGTAGAAGCTTATTCTCCGGTGGCACATGGGGAAATCCTGAAAAGTGAAGAAGTAAAGAAAATGGCAGAAAAGTATCAGGTAACGATTCCGCAGCTCTGCCTCCGCTATGATTTGCAGTTAGGTGCATTACCTCTTCCCAAAACAGCAAATCCGGAACATATGCAGGACAATGCAAATGTGGATTTTATCATTTCAGAGCAGGATATGGAAGTATTAAAAAACATGAAGCCATTAAAAGATTATGGCGAGTTCAGTGCTTTCCCGGTGTTCAGCGGAAAGTAGGTCTGAAACGAAGGTGGAATAACAACTATGAGCAAAAAAGTAATCATTTTAGAAGGAAGCCCCCGTATAGGAGGAAATACAGACTTGCTGGCAGAGGCGTTTTTACAGGGAGCTGTCGAAGCCGGACATACCGGTGAGAAAATCGCGCTGGCATGGAAAAACATTCATCCATGCCTTGGCTGTGATTATTGCCGGAACAGCGGAAAAAACGAGTGTGTTTACACTGATAGAGACGATTTTGAAGAAATTATCCAAAAGGTAATTGCGGCTGATGTGCTGGTGCTTGCCTCCCCGGTCTATTTTTACAGCTTCACGGCACAGATGAAAACGGCCATTGACCGGTTTTATGCGAGAGAATTTGAGGTCAAGGATAAAACCGCCTATCTCATTACGGCAGGAGCCGCACCCACAGAGGACTATATGGAAACCATGACATCCTGTTTCCGTGATTTCCTGGCTTGCTTTGAGAACTTAAAAGAAGGCGGCATACTCAAAGCCTGCGGCGTAGGCGCAAAGGGCGATGTAAACAGCACTCCGTATCTGGAGCAGGCAAGACAGATGGGCAAGGCTCTGTAAGGGGGAAACATGGACGATTTTATTTATTATAATCCCGTTAAATTGTTTTGCGGTGAAAGCAAACGGGATGAGGTTATCAAACAAATCAAGGAATATGGAAACCGTGTTCTCCTGATATTGGGAGGCGAAAGTTTCGTTAAGAATGGTCATTACGAACCCTTTGCCGATGCGTTGGATCAGGCTGGTCTGATTCGATACGAAATGAAAGGAAACCGGAAACCTTCTTTGAAGGCAGTGAGGGAAGGCATTAAGCTATGCCGGAAGGAGCATATTGATGTTGTTCTGGGAATTGGCGGCGGAGCCTGCATGGATATTGCAAAAACGATTGCATTCGGTGTCAGCCAGCCTGCCGATATCTGGGAATATCTGACCTATGCTCAGTCACCGGATGCGAAGGAGGCACTGCCTGTTGGTACGATACCCACCTTTCCCTCCTCCGGTTCCGATATGAATGGTTCGACACAGATTACCAACGAGGAAACAGGGGAACAGGCCGGTCTTTCCGAGGTGTATCCCCGGTTTGCATGGCTGAACCCCGCTTATGTCATGTCCCTGCCCGTTCCGGCTATGGTGGAGGGACAATTGACCGCATTTGTTCAGGTGTCTATGGCATATCTGGGACTTGAGCGTTCCGAACTGGCGGAAAGTGCCGCACTGCTTTTAATGAACACCATTCGTACCAACTTAAAGAAGCTGGTTCAAAACCCGAATGACCGGGAAGTGCGGACGAATCTGATGATTTCCAGTGCGCTCAATGTTAGCGGGCTTACCTTTATGGGAAAGAGCGGGGATTGGAGTATGTATCCGATCCAGAGCATCCTTCAAAATTACTGCGGCGTTGGTTATAAGCACGCCATCACGGTTTTGTTCCCTTATTGGGTAAAACATATTTATCAGGGACAGCAGGTGGTAAAAGATTACTTCCAAAATGTGTTTGGCATTGATACCGCAGAGAGCAGGGACGAAAAAATTTTGGAGGACGGCATAAACGCACTGTTTGCGCTGTATCGTTCCTTCGACTTTCCTACTTATCTGAATGAGGTTGCATATCGGGACGAAAATCTGGCAGAGCTTCGTGAAATGATTGCACTGGTTGGCGAGCAGCCCTCCATCTATACAACTTTCACGGTGGAAAAAATCGAAGCAATGCTGCTGGAAGCCATTCGCGGAAATGTCCCTCAAAACTAATGTGACGCAAGATGGGAGGTAATGTAATGAAAAAAGAAGTTATGCTCTGGACGGGAGCCGGACAGATTGGCATGGCAATTGCCCGCAGAATGGGCTACGGGATGAAAATTATGGTAGGCGATAAGGAAATAGGAAATGCTCGTGCCATTGTTAAAATCATGAATGACGCGGGTTTTGATGCAGAGCCAATGGAAATGGATTTATCCTCCCATGAGTCTATTTTGAGTTTCATAACGAAAGCTCAGGAATATGGCGAAATCAAAATGCTTGTGAATGCGGCGGGTGTTTCACCAAGTCAGGCGCCCATTGAAGTCATTTTGAAGGTTGATCTCTACGGCACTGCTGTGCTGTTGGAAGAAGTGGGTAAGATCATCGCTCCCGGAGGTGTGGGCGTTACCATTTCCAGTCAGTCAGGATATCGTATGCCCGCCCTGACACCGGAGGAAGATGAACTGCTGGCCTGCACTCCTGCGGAGGAACTGCTCTCCCTGCCACTGCTTCAGCCGAAACACATTCGGGACACACTCCATGCCTATCAACTGGCCAAGCGGTGCAATGTGAAGCGAGTGATGGCGGAGGCGGTCAAATGGGGGCAGCGGGGAGCCAGACTCAACTCCATTTCCCCCGGCATTATCGTAACGCCGCTGGCGATTGACGAGTTCAACGGTCCGCGTGGCGATTTTTATAAAAATATGTTTGCCAAGTGTCCTGCTGGCCGCCCTGGTACTGCCGATGAGGTGGCAAACGTAGCGGAACTGCTGATGAGCGACAGAGGGGCTTTCATCACGGGTGCAGATTTTCTGATAGACGGTGGAGCCACAGCCTCATATTTTTATGGTTCGTTGAAACCACAAGAAACGGTTTGAAAGGAGTTATTACAATGAATAGACCTTATATTTTTTGCCACATGATGATCTCTCTGGATGGGAAAATCATGGGGACTTTTATGGAAACACCAGAGGGAGAAACAGCAGGAAATGTCTTTTATAACATTTCTTTTGGAAGCAATCCCTATTATAAACATCAGGGGTGGCTCTCCGGCAGAGTTACCACGGATGACAACTTTACCTTTTACGAAAAGCCGGATCTGGACGAAAATGCGGAAACTGTGCCGGAGGGTGACTTTGTAGCCCAGCCGGATGCTGGGATGTACTATGTGTCGGTTGATCCTTCCGGTAAACTTGGATGGAAAAACTGCAACCTGACGTACATTGATACCCATGCTCATGTTCTGGAAGTGCTGACGGGCAAGGCCAGCAACGCTTATAGGGCGTTTCTGCGTAAGCTGGGTATTTCCTATATCATTGCAGGAGAGGATTCTCTGGACTATGCCCTTGCGATGGAAAAGCTGAAAACCTTATTCGGCATTGAAACATTGATGCTGGGCGGAGGCGGCGTGTTGAACTGGTCGTTTATTCAGGCGGGAATGTGCGATGAGATCAGCGTTGTGATTGCACCGGCAGCGGATGGCTCATCTGATACTCCGGCACTTTTTGCTACAAGGGGTGGACTTGCAGAAGATAGGCCCGTTGGATTTGAACTGCAGGATGCCGAGGTTAAGGATGGAGGCAGCGTGTGGCTGCGTTATATTGTGAAATCAGGAAAATAAAAAACAGGAGGAAAATGTCATGGAATATGCAACTTTAAAAAATGGAGTCAAAATGCCGATGGAAGGCTTTGGCGTATTTCAGGTGCCGGAGGCAGATATATGTGAACGGGCTGTTTTAGATGCGATTGGAACAGGGTATCGCCTGATCGACACAGCCGCGGCATATTTTAACGAGGAAGCAGTTGGTGCGGCAATCAAAAAGAGCGGCGTTCCCCGTGAAGAACTGTTTATTACCACAAAATTATGGATTCAAGATGCCGGATATGAGAATGCAAAAAAAGCATTCCAGACTTCATTGGATAAGCTGGGGCTGGACTATCTGGATTTGTACCTGATTCATCAGCCGATGAGCGACTATTACGGTTCATGGCGTGCGATGGAAGAACTCTATGAAGCTGGAAAAATTAGAGCGATTGGTGTCTGCAACTTCTATCCGGAGCGTTTGGCAGATCTTTGTGTGAACGCAAGAATCAAGCCTATGGTAAATCAGGTGGAGCTGCATCCGTTTTTCGCACAGGACAGCGCTTTAGAAACCATGAAGGAATTTGAGGTTCAGCCGGAGGCATGGGGACCTCTCGCGGAAGGAAAGCATGGTATTTTTACCAATGAAAAGCTGACTGCCATTGCAGAAAAATACGGAAAGAGTGTGGCGCAGGTGGTATTGCGCTGGAACGTCCAGAGAGGTGTCATCGTTATTCCGAAATCCACGCACAAAGAGCGTATTGAAGAAAACTTAAATATCTGGGATTTTACACTGAGCGAGGAAGAAATGTCTGCAATCGGCGGCCTTGATCTGGGACACAGCGAAATTATCGACCACAGTGCAGCCGAAACAGCCAAATGGCTCAATGGCTGGAAGATCCATGACTGATCAATACATTGAAATTGTCGGGGCATCCGAAAATAACCTTAAACAGGTGAGTGTCCGTATTCCAAAAGAAAAGCTGGTGGTATTGGCAGGCGTATCAGGGTCAGGGAAAAGTTCCCTGGCCTTTGATACAATCGCAGCGGAAAGCAGCCGCCAGTGGCAGGCATCCTACCCTGCCTATCTGCGTAACCGAATGCCTCGTTATGAGCGGCCGGAAGTAGATTCTATTCAAAATTTGACGCCGGTTGTGATTGTGGATCAAAAGCCGATTGGCGGGAACGCCCGGTCCACCGTAGGTACGGCAACAGATATAGCCCCACTCATCCGGCTTTTATTTTCCCGTGTAGGTGTTCCAAGTGCCGGTGGTGCCACAACGTATTCTTTTAATCATCCGCTGGGAATGTGTCCGGACTGCAGCGGACTGGGTGAACAGATGCAGTTAGACGAAGATGCGTTTTTTGATATGGATAAAAGCATTCGGGAAGGAGCAATCCGTTTCTCATTGTTCTTCGATGGCAGTTGGCAGGGCTGGCTTTATCGGGAGTGCCCTCTCCTTGATGCAGATAAAAAGCTAAAAAATTTTTCAGAGGAAGAACAAAATATCCTTCGCTATGGTCCGGTGCAACCCTTGAAAATGCCGTTTACCAGCAATCAGACAGGTTCCGTTTCCATGCTGGAATATGAAGGTGTTATCCCCCGCTTTAAGCGTTTGTACTTAAACCGTGATGTTTCCAGATTAAACCGCAAGGTGCAGGATGAACTCAATCGCTTTTTAACAAAAGGTGCCTGTCCGACCTGCAAGGGAACCGGATTAAATCCAAAGGCGCTTGCATCGAAGATTAACGGATATAATATTGCGGATTTTTATGATATGCAAGTCAGCGAATTGCTTCCGATACTGGGGGAAATTCACAATCCAGTTGGTAGTTCTATTGCACATCAAATTGAAAACAGCCTCAACAGTATGATCGAGGTTGGTCTTGGGTATCTGAGTCTTTCTCGCCGGACGGATACACTTTCTGGCGGTGAGGCGCAAAGGCTTAAAATGGTACGCCATTTAGGAAGCAGTTTGAGTAACCTAACATACATTTTTGATGAACCGACAGCAGGATTACATCCATCGGATGCGGAGCAAATTGGAAAGCTGCTACTTCGCCTGCGGAATCGTCATAACACGGTTCTTGTGGTGGAGCATAGCCGCCAAATGATGGAACTGGCAGACGAGATCATTGAACTTGGTACGGATGCGGGGGCAGATGGCGGTAAGATTGTTTTTCAGGGCAGTTTATCCGAGCTGAAAAAAGCGGACACTTATACCGCCAATCTGTGGCGGGATTCGCTGGCGGTCAATACACAGCCGGAAAGCTGGAAAGAAGCATTTGAAATCACGGGTGCGACACTACATAACCTGAAAAATGTTTCTGTCAGAATCCCTAAAGGTGTTTTGACAGCGGTGTGCGGCGTGGCAGGCTCCGGGAAAAGCAGCCTGATCCGTCAGGAACTTGTTTCAAGATACCCGGACGCTATTGTAATCGACCAGAAAGCGATTGGTATCTCCTCCCGTTCCACGCCTGCCAGCTATACGGGTGTGTTGGATGAAATCCGAAAACTGTTTGCCAAAGAAAACGGAGTCAGTCCACAATGGTTCAGCTTCAATTCTAAGGGAGCTTGCCCGGTTTGTAAGGGAAAAGGAGAAATCACACCGGATGTTGCATTTGCAGACCCGGTGGCTATCCTGTGTGAAGAATGCCGGGGACATCGCTATAATGCAGAAGCACTCTCTTACACATGGCATGGAAAGAATATAGAGGCCGTTATGGCGCTTACGGTTAATCAGGCATTGGAGTTTTTTCCACAGAAAAAGATACAGGAGCGATTAACCGCGCTCCGGGATGTAGGTCTTGGATATATGACTCTGGGGCAGTCTACCAGCTCTATGTCGGGCGGTGAGAATCAGCGGTTAAAATTGGCTGATGAATTGCACAAACAGGGACAGTTGTATGTGGTGGACGAACCATCTGCCGGTCTGCATGAACAGGATGCAAAGAAGCTCCTTGTACTCTTTAAGCGGCTGGTGGAGCAGGGAAATACCGTTGTTATGATTGAACATCGCCCCAGCCTGATTACATCGGCTGACTGGATTATAGAAATGGGGCCGGAAGGCGGCAACAAAGGTGGAAAGATTTTGTTTGAAGGTACGCCGGAAGATTTTATCCAATGTGAAGGTTCTTCTACGGCACAGTATGTCAGGAAGATGATACAGAAAAGAGAATCCAATGGATAGGTAACAAGAAATGATACTCAAAAAATTTCAGGAGGACTTTAACATGAACTTAGAAAAAATCAGTGTATTTCCAACAGGGGAAAAGAACGAAGCATTTGCAAAATATTTTGTTGGACAGAGCTACTTAAATATGCTCTCAACCCAGCAGGTGGTTATCGGTAATGTGACTTTTGAGCCGGGATGCCGTAATAACTGGCACATCCACCATGCCAAGAGCGGCGGCGGACAGATTTTACTCTGCACCGCAGGACGCGGCTATTATCAGGAGTGGGGAAAGCCTGCACAGGAGCTTCACCCCGGAGATGTAGTCAATATTCCGCCGGAGGTCAAGCATTGGCACGGTGCGGCTCCTGATAGCTGGTTTGCTCATTTGGCGGTAGAGGTTCCTGCTGAGAGTGCATCCAACGAGTGGCTGGAAGCAGTGTCCGATGAAGATTACAGTAAGTTAAAGTAGGCACCAGCATTGACTATATGGCGGTAATCATCGGATTGGCAAGTGTAACCATAGTCAGGCAGTGTGTGGGCGCGGATTGACTAATCAGGGTGATTTAGGAAGGAGGAAAATGATAAATGAAGAAAATTATGATGCTGGTTTTTGCATTACTGTTGATGTTTACAATGGGTGCGTGCAGTAGTAAAAATGGGAGTACACAAAGCAGTGTTTCCTCATCCACGGAATCCGTACAGATTGAAAGTGTGACGGAAAAAGAGAAATCTGTCGAAAACACAGCGGATGGTGCAGATACCAACGTGTTAATTGTCTATTACTCCTATTCGGGGAACACAAAAGGCATTGCAGAGCGTCTACAGAAGAAAACAGGCGGCGATCTGTTTGAACTTGTACCGGTGAAAGCCTATTCAGAGGATATGTATGAGGCATCCGACCGTGCCAAGGAGGAATTGGAGTCGGGTAAACTGCCGGAGCTTGTGGGAGAAATGCCCGATCTGTCTGGCTATGACATTGTTTTAGTCGGCGGCCCGGTATGGTCGGAGACACTTGCACCTCCGGTTGCAAGTTATCTGGCGGCAAATGATTTTGGAGGGAAAACCGTCGCACCTTTCTGGACTTATAACAATAATGAGGGTAACTATGAAACAGACATCCGCAGCCAAATAAGAAATGCCGAAATCAAAAACAGTCTTGGCCTATCTCATGTTTCTTCTTATGAAGAAGCAGATTTGAACAAGGAATTAAGCAACTGGCTGAACACGGTTGACGTAAAGCTGGCTGAAACAGCCGTACAGGAAGAAAATCGGATTGTCATTACGATTGGCGGGACAAAAATAGATGCGGTACTTAACGACAGCGAGGCGGCGCAGGAGTTTAAAACGATGCTCCCTGTTACACTTTCTATGACACGTATGGGAGAGCATGAGTATTATGGCGCTTTGGAGAAGCCGTTGACGCATAGGGAGGATTTACAGACTGGCTATACTGTGGGCGATCTGGCGTTCTGGACACCGGGCGACCTATTTGCGCTGTATTTTGACAAGCCGGAGAAAGCCCCGGAAGGATTGATGATCTTAGGACATATTATAAGCGATTTGTCGGTTTTTGATTCACTTGGAAATCCGGAAGAAGTTAATATTCAATTAGCAAAATAGAATGGAGGAAATGAAATGGCAAAACAGACAGCAGGGCGGGATACGCTGGGAGAATTTGCTCCCAAATTTGCAGAACTGAACGATGACGTATTATTCGGTCAGGTGTGGAGCCGGGAGCAGGAACTTTCCCTGCGTGACCGCAGTATTGTGACCGTGGTTTCCCTGATGGCACAGGGGCTGGTGGACAGCTCTTTTCAGTACCACTTGGAAACCGCAAAGAAGAATGGCGTTACTGCCGGGGAAATGGCAGAAATTTTGACTCACGCTGCATTTTATGCAGGCTGGCCCAAGGCGTGGGCAGCGTTTCGCATGGCAAAAGAAGTCTATGCCGACTGATGGAGGGAACCTATGAAAACACTAATTTTATTTTATTCCTATGGTGGAAATACCAGAAAAATAGCAGAGATGATTCAGCAGGAAACCGGCAGTGATCTGGAAGAAATTAAAACAGCTTTTCCGTATGAAGGCGATTATAATTCGGTTGTGAATCAGGGGCAGAGAGAGGTAAATTCCGGCTTTATGCCAGAGATTCTACCATTAAAAGCGGATATTACGACCTATGACCAAATTATTTTGGGAACTCCTGTCTGGTGGTACACGTTCGCTCCGGCGATGAAAACTTTTCTACATGAAAATGATTTGTCCGGCAAAACCATTTACCCCTTTGCCACCAATGGCGGATGGATCGGTCATACCTTTGCGGATTTCAAGAAGGCTTGCCCCAATTCCCGAGTTCGGGACGGATTGAATGTTCGCTTCGATGAGAACAGCTTGTGTACCACGCAAGATGAAATTGAAAGTTGGATCAAGACTATTGTTGTTGGATGAGCATTGTGAATCAAAGGAAATACAGGTAAAAAGTTTATACTGGTTCCATTTCAAAACCATTTGATTTATTTGCCTGTTGAGTTATACAGATGTTGTGAGCTATGTCAAGCGGACATCATTTGCGAGAAAGGAGGCGTACTCCGATGAAGAAAAAGGTGCTGATCATAGATGACGATCTGGCCGTCTGCAAAGAAATTAAATATGCGATACAAAGTGAAACGACAGATGCGTATTATGCCACTTCGGTGCGTGAGGGCTTCGAGCTGTTCACGAAGCAACACTTTTGTCTGGTTATTATGGATATCCTTCTGTCAGAAACGAATGGTGTAGAGTTGCTGCAGGCTATCCGGCAGGCAAAACCTGTGCCGATTCTTGTACTGTCTGCAAAAACAGATACAAGGGATAAAGTATCTGCTTTGAGAGCAGGAGCAAACGCTTACCTGCATAAGCCATATGAATTAGAAGAATGCCTTGCCCATGCCCAGTCGCTGATGGAACTCTATGCCGCTTTACATACGACAGAGAGTCGAAGTTATACACTGGCTTTTGGGATGGATTTAGTTATTGATCCGGTTCGCCATCAGGCAACCTTAAAGGGGGAGTCACTGAATCTGACGCGAAAAGAGTTTGAACTGCTGTTTACTCTTGCCAGCCATGCTGGACAGGTTCTGAGCCGGGAGCAGTTATACAGCCTTGTCTGGAATGAAAGCAATGGATATAACATAGATGAGTTGGTTAAGGCGCATATCAAGACTCTCCGCAGGAAACTGACACCTGCCGGAGCAGAGTACATCAAAAATGTGTGGGGAATTGGATATCAGTTCTCACCAGAAGATCAACAGTCGTAGCGTTTGCCGCGGCTGTTTTTTTCTGTCGAAATATCCCGATATTCTTCCCTGTTTTCTCCCGAATATTTCCCCAGGATTTCCCTTTTATAAGATATCATTTTTTTTGGCAAGCAGTACGCCCGCCAAAAAAAAACGGTATCTTGACGGGTGGTGTTTTCATGTCCATATAGTGACCCTTCAAGCTCCGTTTTGGAGTTTGGAGGGTTATTTTTATGCGCTGGAATTCCGACGCACCGCTGCTCATTCGTAGCAGCGACACTTAACCACAGATAAGAAAAACAGGCTGGATGGTGGCCAGCCAAAAAAATTGCAGTTCTGGAAATGGTCCAGTACGGTCTTAAAGACGAACTGACAGACCATGTAAGACACGAAAGAAAAAAGAACGCCCACAAAGGCATTACGCCAAAAGTGGACGTTCTTTTCTGTTCTAAAGAACCGGAAAGGCGATGCCGCAGCCCACCGCTTGTCCTTCGTTTTCAAACCCAAACGAAAATGAAGGAGGACAAGCCTATGGCAAAGCCATATCGAATTCCGGATTTCAGAAAACTGTATCCGGAGGCCAGCGAGGAAGTCATCGCTGTGCTTAGAACCACAGAAAGAAAAATGCAGTATCAGGAATATGACCTCAAGGCGGAGCAGACCGTCGTGGATCAGGAGAATCAAACCGTGAAGGTCATCCCCAGCCGTGAGGATTCCTATGAACGGCTGCTGGAGCAGGAAGTTCAGTTCCGTGAGGAAGCTGTCAGCACAGAGGATGTGGTGATACGGAACATGGAAATCCAGCAGCTACATAAAGCTCTTTCTCTTCTCTCTGAAGATGAGCGGTATTTGATGGAACAGCTCTATTTTGAGCAGCGGACCGAGAGGGAGCTGGCAGCGGAGTTTCAGCTTTCACAGAAAGCAGTCAATAAGCGCCGCCAGCGGATATTGGAGAAGCTGAGAAAAGAATTACAGAAAAATTTTTAAGAAATTTTGATTTTTTGGTTCTCAAACTTCTCTCCCAACGTGGAAGTAAGTGAGAGGGAATATTTCTCCCTCTGCTGTTCCTTGAAAAATACCGCCGTCAGGCGGTCATATCCAGCGATACAGATACGTTAGCTGTTCAGCCCGGAAGGGAAAAGCGACCCGGAGGATACGCCAGGACCACCTGCAGGAGATAAAACTTCTGTCAAAAACGATAGCATCGAAGGTGCCGAGCGGGAAATGTCCGTCCCAAAGCGGCTCATGGCAGGCCGCCTTGCAATGACCTGAACAGCCTATAATGATACTTCCGTCCAGTCACAGCCCCCTGAAGGGGATCACGCAATGAGGGCGGCTCCGGGAGAACCTCGGAGGGGTGAGAATCCCATGACGGCTTTTAGCCAGAGCCGGTCTGTAGCCGCTGCCCATAGGGTACCACACGGTACTCTGCTCCGGGAAGTAGTGTCAAATAGGAGCAGATGAAAATGAAGAACAAGTTTTATATTTTCATGTTAGAAACTACGGCGGCAGATATTTAAAAGCGAATCTGATCTGCCGCCGTCCTTGTGGCATGAAAGCCAAAAAAAGAAAAGGAGCAGAAACGATGGAACAGGAAACGTATGACATGGTCAAAAAAATTCTGGATACGGATGGAATGGGGTATGCATATCTGTACCCGCTGGATGGAGGGGTAAGACAAGAGTACCTGATTTCCACCACGCCGGAGAATCTGGCTAATTTTATAGGCAGCCATTTTGAAGATGCCCAGAAGATGGTGATAACGGATGTTCTGGACCGCCTGATTGTGGATACCGTCGGGGGATTCCTTGATACCTGCCCCAACCAGAAACTGTGCCAGGAGCTGATCGGGTATCTGGCGCCGATACAGATGGGGGATAAGGAACCGGGAGAAATCCTTGCCGTGGACAGAGCGGCATCGGAGGAATATTTTAGTGAAGAAGATCGAATGGTTACCATTATGGAACTTTTTATGGGATGAGGGAGGATTTTATGATGCAGATTAAGAAAGGGGATGTCTACTATGCAGATCTGACCCCGGTCATTGGATCAGAGCAGGGTGGAGTGCGTCCTGTGCTGATTATCCAGAACAACATTGGAAACCGTTATAGCCCTACCGTCATTGTGGCGGCCATAACCACTAGCCATTCCAAACATCCTCTTCCCACCCATGTGCGGCTGTCCGGTAATTACGGGCTTCGGCGGGATTCTATGGTGCTGCTGGAACAGGTACGGACCATTGACCGGTCCCGTCTTCGGGAATACATAGGACGGCTGGAACCGGAGGAACTGCAGTTTGTGGATCAGGCGCTGGCGGTCAGTCTCGGTATGGAGCAGACAGTGTCCGCATAGCAGATGTATGTAAATCTATAAGTCAGGAGGAAAAAGTATTGAATCAGGAAAAGAGAGCATGGGTCTACTGCCGCATTGATGCGCCGGAGGACACCCACGGAGCAATCAAGGAGCAGCGAAAACTTTTGATGGATTATGCCGACCAGATGGGTTTTCCTGTGGTCGGATGTTCGGAGGATCTGGCGTCCGGGATGGAGCTTAACCGTCCCGGACTGAAACGCGTCACGGAAGCGGCGCAGGCGGGAAACGTGGATGTACTGCTCGTTCAGAATATTTCCCGTATTGGCAGGGATACCTGCAGGGTAATGGAATATCTGGAGCAGCTTCGGCAGAGAGGCATTACTGTCTATTCCCCGATGGAGGGAAAACTGGATTTTTCATTCCAGCGGTTCATCGGAACGTGTCTGGGTGAAGGGAATAGCTGTCCCAGCTTATAGGAGGATTTGTATGGGAGCAAAAAAAGAAACGAGGGAAATGCAGTATAAACTGGCAGTAAAGCTGCTGGATCTGATGCTGAAAAACGGCTTTCTGCAGCCGGAGGAATATGAGAAAATCGATGCCTTAAACCGTGAATCTTTTTCGCCGGAGCTTTCCGAAGTATATGCGTAAAAACACTAGCTATCTGGAAAAAGGTGTGGTATTGTGTGGTGCTAACAGGAGAAGCCGATTCTCAGAAAGGAGAAAGACATGGGAAAGAAAATCACGAAAATTGAACCTGTCAGTCAGCGCCACACACAGGAAACAACCCCCATCATACGGGTATGCGCTTACTGCCGTGTCAGCACGGGAACCGCGGAGCAGAAGAACTCCTTCGAATCGCAGGTACAGTATTATACCCGCCTGATTGATGAAAAAGACGGCTGGGTATGCGTCGGCATTTACGCGGACGAAGCGCGGAGCGGGACGAAGGTAACGCACCGCGATGAATTCCAGAACATGATGCGGGACTGCAGGCTGGGAAAGATTGATCTGATCCTTACCAAGTCCGTTACCCGGTTTGCAAGAAACACTGTGGACAGCATCCGCGCCATCCGCCAGCTCAAAGAGCTTGGCATCGGCGTTTACTTTGAAAAGGAGCGGGTCAACACCCTGTCGGAAAAGAGCGAACAGCTATTAACAATTCTAAGCTCCATTGCGCAGGGAGAATCCGAGAGTATTTCAACCAATAATAAATGGGCAATCGTCCGCAGGTTCCAGAACGGAACCTATACGATAAGCGATCCGGCATACGGTTATGTAAACGATGAAAACGGAGAGCTGGTTATTCAGCCGGAAGAAGCAGCGGTTGTCCGGCGAATTTTTGAAGAATACCTGTCCGGGAAGGGTTCCTATGTGATCGCAAAGGAACTGCAGAAGGAGGGTATCCCCACCATAAGGAATGCAAAGCAATGGCAGGAAGGTGTGGTCAAAGGTATTTTGAAGAACCCAGTATATGAGGGGGACCTGCTTCTGCAGAAGTCCTATGCAACAGAGGGAGTTCCGTTTACAAGGAAAACCAATCGGGGAGAGCTGCCGCAGTACCTGATCACCGATAACCATGAGCCAATCATCACCAGAGAAGAAGCACAGGCAGTACGCCAGCTTTATGAATACCGCAGACAGAAACAGTGCAGGGATGATGTGGCTGTCTACCAGAACCGGTATGCATTCAGCAGCCGGATCATCTGCGGGGAATGCGGGGCTGCGTTCCGCAGACAGAAGATTTACATTGGGAAACCGTATGAAAAAATCCAGTGGAGCTGCCACCAGCACATCACGGATATTACAAAATGCAGGCAGAAGCCGATCAGGGAGGATGTCATCAGACAGACGTTCCTCACACTCTGGAACCGGCTGGCCAGCAATTACGAAGAAATCCTGCTTCCCCTGCTGGCAGTTTTAAAGGCGGTGCCGGGCGATCCGGCGCAGGAACAGGAAATCGGGGAACTGGAACAAAAAATACAGGAATTAAAGAAGCAGAGCCATATGTTGCGGAAAGTCCTTGCGGGCGGCGACATTGGCTCTGCTGTTTTTATAGAACAGCGTAACCGGATTGACGCAGAGCTGGAAGCGTCAAACCGCAGGCAACAGCGGCTCAAGGAGCAGAAAGTGTTTGAACAGGAAATCGCCCAGACAGAATACCTGCTGACGGTATTCCGAAACCGGCCAACTATTATAGAGGAATTTGACGAAGAACTTTTCCTGATGATTATTTCTCAGGTAACGGTTTATCCGGGACGGCTGGAATTTAAGCTGAAAAATGGTCTGGAACTGAACGAAACCTATGGAAAGGCGGTGGAGTAACCATGCAGCGACATATGCCACTTGGCTACCGGATTACAGACGGGAAAGCAGAAATCATACCTGAAACCGCACAGATGATAAAGAAAATTTTTGATGACTATTTAAACGGGGTTTCCACCTACCGGATCGCCAGAACCCTTACGGAGCAGGGTGTCTTAAATGCCAGCCATAAGCCCTCCTGGAATCATGGATCGGTAGGGAAGATTCTGGAGAACCAGAAATACAAGGGTGACGATTTCTATCCCCCGCTGATTGACGCAGGGATTTTTGAGCAGGTGCAAAAGCGCCGCAGGGAAAAGGCAGAGAGTCTTGGCCGTATCGCGCAGCTGAACAGCTACGCCAACAAAAGCCTGTTTGGCGAGGTCATGGTCTGCGGAATCTGCGGCCAGCCCTACCGGAAATATGTGGAACACTGTAACCAGCCGGGAGAAACCGTGCGCTGGAAGTGCAAGCATTACATCAAAGGGAACCGGGTGCGCTGCCGCAACATTTTCCTGAAAGAAGAACAGATAGAAAATGCGTTCCTTGCGGCAGTCAATCATGTCATCGCTGCCCCGGCCCTGCTGGAGCGGAGCATGGCATCAAAGCCGGAAACGGAAAATGCCGCAAGCAGGCTGCTGGCCGGACAGATACAGGAATGTCTGGAAACCGGGCAATATACAGCGGATGGGCTCAGGCGGCTGGTATTTGACCGGGCAAGGGCGCAGTATCAGGCTGCGGCCATTGATGACGGCAGGTACAAGACAGAAAAACTGAAAGCGGCACTGGAGGACAGGGAACCGCAGACAGAGTTTGATCCGGCGCTTTTCCGGGAAACCATCCAGAAAATAATTGTAGAGGAGGATGGCAGGCTGCGGATCTATCTGCAGAACGGTCTGTCCATTGATATCAAAGTCTAATAACGAAGAAGGAGGAACTACATACATGGCAACAGCAGGAAAGAAAAATATTTCAGTCATACCGGCGATGCCGGCTTATGACCGGACCATCCGTCCGCAAATGAGAACTCTGAGGGTAGCGGCTTACTGCCGCGTCAGTACCCTGATGGAACAGCAGGAAAGCAGCTATGAGGCACAGGTAAGTTACTATACGGAAAAGATCAAGAGCAATCCCAACTGGAAACTGGCGGGCATTTACGCTGACGATGGGAAAAGCGCCACATCCACAAAAAAGCGCGCGGACTTCCAGTCCATGATTGATGACTGCATGGCAGGAAAAATCGACATGGTCATCACGAAATCCATCAGCCGCTTTGCCAGAAACACAGTGGACTCTCTGATGAATATCCGCAAGCTCAAGGAAAAGAACATCGCGGTGTTTTTTGAGAAAGAGGGAATCAACACGCTGGAGGGCAGCGGCGAGCTGCTGATTACCATCTTAAGCAGCCAGGCACAGGAAGAAAGCCGGAACATCAGTGAGAACTGCCACTGGGGAATCGTCCGGCGGTTTGAAGATGGCAAGGTCATCGTCAACCACAACAAATTTTTAGGCTACACTAAAGATAAAGACGGAAATCTCGTGATCGTGCCAGAGGAAGCGGAGCTGGTGCGCCGGATCTTCCGTCTTTTTTTAGAGGGCAACAGTAGCTACCGAATTAAAAGGATACTGGAAGCGGATGGCATTCCCACGGTCACGGGCCATACGGAATGGCAGGCAACGGTGATCGACAAAATGCTCTCCAACGAGAAGTACATGGGCGACGCCCTGCTGCAGAAAACCTACACGGTGGACTTCCTGACCAAGAAAAAGGTAATGAACCGGGGACTGGTGCCGCAGTATTATATCGAGGATGACCATGAACCGATTATCCCCAAGGAACTGTTCCACCGGGTACAGGAGGAAAAAGCCCGCAGAGCCAGCATCTACCGGCCAGCCTCTAGGAAAAAGGGCGCTGAAATCAAAGGCAAATACAGCGCCAAATATGTGCTGTCGGACATCATGGTCTGCGCGGAGTGCGGGCAGCCATACCGCAGGCAGGTCTGGTCAAAATACGGGCAGAAACGGGCGGTGTGGCGTTGTGACAACCGTTTAAAGCACGGTTCCAAACGGTGCAGGCATTCCCCAACCTTAAAGGAAGAAAACCTGCATGAAGCGATTATGGCAGCCATCGACAGCGTGGTGGAGGATCAGGGTGAATTTGTGCAGGCGTTCCGGGAGAATGTCATCCGGATCATAGGGAGCTACTCCAAAGCCGCAGAGCCAACGGAATATGACGGGCGGATCGAAGAACTCCAGCAGAAGATGATGAAGCTCATCGAGGACAGCGCAAAATCGGAATGCGCGGATGAGGTATTCGATAAGGAGTACCGCATCATAGCGGATGAGATTAAGGAGCTGAAGAAGAAAAAAGCTAAGGTGGTTCGGGAGCAGCAACTGGCGGAATCCTACGACCAGAGGATGCAGGACATGGAAACCTACATGAAAAAAGCGAGATACCTGAAGAAAGAATTTGATGATGATCTCGTAAGGCGACTGCTGCGGGCAATCAAAGTCATCAATGAAAGCAAGATAGAGATACAGTTTCAATCCGGCATTGTGATAACACAGCGGATGGATTTTGAGGACTGAAAGACGGCGGGGGCCGATCCAGAAAGAATGCTCCTGCCGGGTACATAAACTCTGTTAAGAATAAAATCCTCAGACAGCGGGCTGAGGGTTTTATTGTTGGCAGAGGTTGTAGTAGTATACTTCATACCGATATATGTGATAAAATAAAGGCAAAATATAAATTTTAGATATAGTGGGGTGGAATTATGGATAAAAACAAACCTTTACCAGAACATACGAAATTAGATTATTATGAATGTTACGCCAAAATAGTATTGGAAAGTCTGTTTTCAACCCAGTTTGATTTGGAAATAAGTGATAAGCCAGATTTGCAGGATGAATCAAACGGAATTGGCATTGAAGTGACACAAGGTAGAAATTCGAAACAACAGGAAATCGAAAGTCTTTATACTAAGTTGAATTATGATAAGGATAGTGATCCTGACAAGCTAAAAAAGCAGATTGAAAGGTGTGGAGGGAAATTAGAAGGAGGTATTTTAAGTGGAATTTCTGAGTCGGATGACTTCGGATACTCTATAAAGGCATTTCAGAAAAAGATAGCGAAAATAAATGCAGGTGGATACTTGCCGATGAAGCAGTATGGTTTGTTCATTTTTGATGACTGTCTGGATATGACGCCAGAACATAGTGTAATCAGAAATGTAGCTTCCAAGATGCTGGAATGCCAAGAAAGTGAAAAAGTGAAGTACCAAGATGTTTATATTTGTACTCCAAGTATATTCTGGCATCTAAATTTTCAAGAGGATTATATTAAGGGATATGATATTTCAAAACAACAAGTAGAATGGGCGATGAAAGCCCGTGAAATGGTCGAAGAAAAAGAGATAATATAAATTGAATGCTACGAAGAATAAAGCTCTTGATAAGTATCAACATCAAGGGTTTTATTGTTGGTAGTATTTACTACTGGCAAAATCATTTCTTTTTTGGTGATGCCATGAGCAGCCCCAAATCTAAAAATCTATGGTATAATCTAAAAGCAGGACAGGACAAAACGAGTGTCAAAAAAAAGCTCGGCGTCCATTTTGGCAGGAATTATAATGGCTCCGCCAAGGCCAAACTGCGCCTTTGGGGAATCTTTTTCACAGCCTCAACACATGTGGAAACCGTCACGCTTCTCGTGAGAAAACCTTGATTCTAGGCGGGTTTGCGGGAGTATTTGGGGAAAATGGAGTTGTGTTTTTGCGGATGGTGAGATGGATAAGTTTCCGCAGATAGGGGGACGGGGATAACGCCGGAGAGTTTGAAAATGAGGGTTTTGTTGGAGAAAAGATACAATCCGGCAAAACCCATACCCTTTAGCAAAACGTGAATATCTCGGCATATCGCCTTATTAAAGCAATTAGATAGGGACAGATAAGGGATAATAATTAGTAAGGTAAAGATACATGAGGATGGCAGTAGAAGGGAAGTGACGTATATGGAAAATCTTCGATATTATCAAAAAGAGGCGGTTGAGAATATATATGAATTTTTCAAATCTGATAAATGTAAAGCCAAAATGTATATATCAACAGGGCTTGGTAAAACGGTAATTATTGCGGCTGCGATACAAACAATATTAAAAAATAATAATGCATCTATACTAATTTTGTCATCGAGGTCTATGCTGTGTGAGCAGATAAAAACTGTAGTATTTCAAATGATTGAAGATGTGAGTATAGCAACACATGTACATGAACTAAAAGAACAAAAAATTCTAATTACGACATATCAAGATGTTATTAAAAACAGATTGAACTTTAGCCGATTTAATTTTATGATTTGTGATGAGGCTCAATTTTTAAAAAAGGAAAGTTGCCTTGAACTGTTGAATATAGAACATATAAAGGCTTTGGGTGTGCTGCAAAATTTAGAATCATCTGAAGATTGGTTTTATGATGCAGAATGTTTATATACATATACGACCAAAGATGCAGTAAAAGATGGTTATAGTGGGGATATAACTGAAAGAGAATTTATAGAGCGCTTTTTAATAAAATTATTAGATTATCAAGGATATAAAAATATTTTAAGAGAAGTAAAAATATCCAACGAGCCTAAAAGTAGTATGCGAGCAGATATAGTTGCGGAAAAAGATAAAAAAATAGTTATAGAAGTGAAGTCTTACAGAAGTTTATACAATTCAAAGGTTATTCTTAATAATGCTTTAAAGCAAATTTTGCAATATAAACAGATTATGCTTTCTAATAATCGAGCTGAAGAAATCTCTTTTGTTATTGTCATGCCATGCGAAATCGATGAAGATTCACAAAGAGATATTTTTGATAGATTTGATGTGGAAATATGGGATATAGGTAATTTGATATATTTATGTGAGGAAAACAAGGATTTATTGCAATTATTGACAAGTTGCATTCCATACTCCACTTTGGAAGTAGAAGCAAAAAAACCAATAAATATAAAAGTAGAAACAAATGACATTACAATAGATGAAGAGACAATATCTTATGTAGAAGTTTTTCAAGAGAAGCTGGAAAAATGTAAATCGGGTAGGTTGGATAATGCAGATAAGAAGTATGAAAAAATTTGCACAGAAATAATAAAATATCTATTTGACACAGAGTTTTTTAAAATTTCAGAACAGCATAAAACAGATGATGAGATGTTCCGTATGGATTTGTTGTGCTCGTTAAAAGGGACAACGGAGTTTTGGAAATTTCTTATAACATTTTATCATACAAAATTTGTTGTCTTTGAATATAAAAATTATTCGGATTACATTTCACAAAACTTAATATATATTACAGAAAAATACTTATTCCCTGTCGCGCTAAGGAATGTGGCTTTCATTATTTCACGAAAGGGGTTTGATTCAAATGCCCAGAAGGCAACTTTAGGGTGTTTAAAAGAAAGTGCAAAATTAATTATTAGCTTGGATGATAATGATTTAATAAAAATGATATATATGAAGGAAAATGGTGAGGAACCATCGGATTACCTTTTAAATAAAGTTGAACAAATATTGATGTCGGTAAGTAAATAACCTATGAAAAAAAGCTTCATATTTATCTACCACATAATTTATGTGAAAAATTTGTTAAAGGGGTGATTTTAATTAAAATGGGGTAAGTGGGGTGAATGGACAGATTAAACTTACCCACCGCACTTTTATAATAAATTCTTTTGCCATGTAGTATAAAACCCAACTTTCACCGCATGTCGAGACGGCTTGCTTGCTGTCAAGAAAACCGCAGTAAATCAAAGAGTTTCGCGATTTCAGATAGATATGAGAATGTGTTTTTGTTTGGTTGGATCGATATTTGTTTGGTATTACTGAAAGGGGATGAACATTTTAGCAAAAGGTTAGAAGTTTATTGAAGATTAAAGTAGAGAGACGCTAACATGGATATATATTGTCGGAGAAAGGAACAAATACGTTGATTCAGATAGAGTTAATAGACTATGATTCTTTAACAAGTATCGGAATTAAAGTAACTCAATATGTTAATAGTAATTTAAAAGATATAATTTGATTTTTCAATTAAATGATAAAGAACGTAAGGAAGTGGCAGCACTTGCAAGAAAAAATAGGAAATGCGAGTAGTGTTAGAAACTGTAGGTAAAATAGATAGTCAAACTCTTGCCTAGGCGAGATAAAAGAGAATTTTTGATAGTGAGTATAATAGTAAAGTTGCACTGCTTGTGAATCCATTGTCCTGTTGCAGCGTGTGGAAACAGTCAAATGGAAGCACCTTATGAATATCATTTTTTTTAATATAGAGGACTTTAGGAGGTAAGAGGAGACTTGGAAAAATCAAATATTTTAATGTATACGACGGAAGATGGAGTCACAAAGGTTGAAGTTACTTTTGATAATGAGACTGTATGGTTATCATTAGATCAAATAGCAGAGTTATTCCAAAGGAATAAGTCTACGATATCCCGGCACATTAAAAATATTTTTTCAGAAGGTGAACTAAGCCGGGATTCAGTTGTTGCAAATTTTGCAACAACTGGAGCCGACGGAAAAAGATATCATGTGGATTTTTATAATCTCGATGTTATTATTTCCGTTGGTTATCGAGTTAAATCTTTGCGTGGCACTCAATTCAGAATTTGGGCTACAAATGTTTTAAAAGAATATATGAAAAAGGGCTTTGCTCTTGATGATGACCGCCTGAAGAACCTTGGCGGTGGAAATTATTTTGATGAATTGTTGGCACGTATCCGCGATATTCGTTCTTCAGAAAAAGTATTTTGGAGAAAGGTTTTGGAAATTTACGCAACCAGTATTGACTATAATCCCAAGGCGGAAAGCTCTGTTTTGTTTTTTAAACAGGTTCAGAATAAGATGCATTGGGCCGCGCATAAGCATACAGCGGCCGAGGTGATTTACCAGAGAGCAGATGCAGATAAGGATAATATGGGATTGACTTCATGGAGCGGAAACAGCATAAAACGGTCTGATGTAGAAGTGGCGAAAAATTATCTGGATGAAAAAGAGCTGGATGCGCTCAATAAAATTGTTGCGGCTTATTTGGATATTGCCGAGGTACATGCTTTGAATCAGGAACCTATGTATATGAAAGATTGGTTGGAGACGATAGATGATTATCTAAAGATGACCAGACGGGATATCTTAAATACAAAGGGAAAAGTAACACATCAGCAGGCATTGGAGAAGGCACATTCTGAGTATGAGAAATATAAAAAAAATCAGGAATATGTATTGTCCCCTGTGGAATGTCATTTTTTGGAGAGTATAGAGGAATTGGATAAATTGGATGGAACAAGTAAGTAACGGAATGTTGAAATATGGTTTCCTCCAAAGGGAAGTTATACCTTTTCGACATCATTATCACCCACTCGACACATACGGAAAGTATTGTCCTGTTGCAAAAGAGTGTTAAATGATGATTAGGTGAGATTGGAT
>JAHZDE010000010.1 GCA_019422525.1 Clostridiales bacterium | reverse complement strand
GGCGACATAGCCAAGTGGTAAGGCATGGGTCTGCAAAACCCTGATTCCCCAGTTCAAATCTGGGTGTCGCCTCCAAACAGAAATCCCGATTGCTTCCTTGCAATCGGGATTTTTTAGTTTTGTAAGATAGCTTGTAAGTTATGGTATCATCAATGCAGCAAGGAGTGGAGGATATGAAGAGCCAAATTACCATTATGTCGAGAGAAACGGCGGAACAGTTGATTGCATCTGGGTTTCCCACCAATACAGCCGTGATCAGTTTTTATGATCCCTTAGATGGTCCGCACTCGCTCCATATGTATGGGTACAAACCGATAGATTATAGCGCGGTGTGCCGTCGTGTTTTTATGATTGGAATTCATGATATTGATATAGAGATGCTGGGGGAATATGGATTAACCTTTGAGAGCTATTTTCCGGAAGCTGACGATTTGGCCTGCTTTATCAAAAAAGCAGTTGCGGATGGTGTGAATATTATCTGTCAGTGTGAATATGGTCAAAGTCGAAGCGCCGCATGTGCTGCTGCAATTCAGGAGTATTTTGAGAAAAACGGAATTGAGATTTTTGCTGATTATCGATATTACCCGAACCAGATGATTTTTAATAAGCTATTACAGGCCCTGAAACGGGAGAATATGCAGCCTCATCATTTATAAAAAAACACAGGAAACTGGAATTGTCACATCCGGTTTCCTGTGTGTATGGGAGATGAGTGGTGATCATAAATACTGATTGCTTTTATTTTTCCTCACTTTCGGTAGCGAACAGAATTCCCAGTGTATTGGGGCCGCAGTGGCTGGAAATGGTGCAGCTGGCCTGGGTGATGTAAATATTATCAAAATGCATTTTCTTTTCCACGGCCTTGCGCACCGCCTGAATATACTCGGGGTCGATGCCGGAATGGGTAATGAAAATTTTGTCGGTGCGAATGTCACTATACTGGGAGAGCTTTTCTTCCGTATATTGAATGAGCACGTTTTCCAGTTTGCCCCGGTATTTTTTGCCTACACCCATGCCGCCGCTGGTGTTGTCCACTTCAATGCAGGGCTTGAGCTTTAACAGGTTTGCGCCAAAAGCCGCCACTGCCGAACATCTTCCACCGGCATGGAGAAATTCCAACGTGTCGAGAATAAAGCTGGCATGATATTTTCGGGTGGATTTGGAAAAATAGTCCGCAATACTGGCAGCATCCTCTCCGTTGTCAATCCGTGTCCGACAATCCATTACCTGCAATGCCGTGCCGGTAGAGAGGGAGTGGCTGTCTACTGGGTGAACATGTCCGCCAAGGTTTTTCGCTGCCAGACAGCAGTTGCGGTAGCTGCTGGAAAGGGCGCTGCCCAGACAGAAATGAATGACCTCCTGTCCGGCTTCCACCCACGGTCGGAAATACTCTTCATATTCTTCCACGTTGATAGCGCTGGTACGGGGCAGCTTTTTCCTTTCCCACCATGCCTGATACAGCTCTTGCGGATGAATGTCCACGCTGTCCTGATAATCGCGCCCTTCCAGTTCAATATGGTAGGGGATGGTGTGAACCTGCAGGGACTCGTATAATTCCGGAGTCAAATCACAGGTGCGGTCTGCACTGAGAACGATATTCACGGATACAACTTCCTTTCCTGCTTTTATAACAATCCAATTGCTTGATTTAGTTTGCTTTCATTATAACGCCTTTCGTCAAAGAGCACAACCGCTTTTTTCCAAGGCGGGAGGAAGAACAAAAGAAGGTTCTGCGGCCATTGGACACAGAACCTCTTTTGCTCATTTGTCTATTCTCACAGTTCCGGCGCTTTCCAGTCGGGGTGAATCCAGCGGCCTCGGGTAAAGTCGGGAATGTCTACCGGCGCGCCTCCCCGGGCAATGGACATTTCAGACAAAGGCGTAATGCTCATCCAGGAAGCCATGTCATACACATCAATGGGCATTGGCTCCCCGGACAGTGCATGGCGCACAAAAGAACTGATGACCAAACCATCCATGCCACCATGGCCGCCGGTAACACCGCTGCTCAAAAATTCTTTCCAGATGGGGTGTTCATACTGTTCCCGGTAGCTTTCGAGATTGCCCCACTGCTTGTCCCAGCAGAAATCAAATTGATTATGGATACCGTCCAAAAACACAGAGCGGTTTTCCCCTTCGTACATCCCCAAAGTTCCCTGAATATGGAATCCGCGGGAATAATACCGGGGTAAAGTGGTGTCCAGAGTCAGCACAATGGTCTGGCCGCCGGCACAACGAATGGTAGTGGTTATCACATCCCCCTGGTTCCAGTGGGCATGAGTCAGGTCATATTCTTCCCCTTTTTCTCTTGCCAGATAGGTGTGCAGGCCCTTGGCGCAGGACGCTGCCGAGCTGAGGGTGAGCATCCGGTTGCCGTGGTTCAAATTTAGCACCTTGGCGATGGGGCCCAGTTCATGGGTGGGATAGTTTTCGCAGCAGCGGTTGAGATAGTGATTGAGGCGATAGTGGCGGTTTTCACGGCCAAAGCTTACTTCATCCCGTAAATCGTGACGGTATCCTCCCTGGCAGTGGACGATTTCCCCGAACAGCCCTTGCCGCACCATATTGAGAACCATCAGTTCATCCCGGCCATAGCAGCAGTTTTCCAAAAACATAATGGGGGTACCGGTTTCCTCATAGGTGCGTACCAATTCCCAACATTCTTCCAAGCTTAACGCGCCGCCTACTTCGGAAGACGTTATTTTTCCAGCTTTCATAGCTTCCAGGGCAATCGGTACATGAACTTCCCAAGAAGCGGAGATGATGACTGCATCCACATTTTCGTCTTTCAGCAGTTCCCGGTAGTCCAGATAGACGGCTGGCTGGTTTCCCCGTTTTTCCAATACGATCTTTGCGCCGGCCTGTGCCCGGTCTTCATAGACATCGCACACAGCCGTCACTTCTGCCTGCGGTACTTCCAATACGGCATTCGGGAGCAAATCTTTGCCACGGGCTCCCAGGCCAATCATACCAATACGAAGTGTTTTTTTCATAGTATCCATCCATTCCTTTCTTTCCCTGCCGTTAATTGAGATAAATTGATAAAATATAGAGAAAAATCTCTATCCGGTTTCCATGATACGAAGTTTTTCTTTAACATGCAAGACCTGTTGTGACAATTCCGGCTATTTTTCACCACCTTTTGATTCCCGATAATAAAGGGGTGTGGTGCCGGGAACCTTTTTAAATGCTTTGATAAAATAGCTCTGGTCTGTAAAACTCCGGTTGTTTGAGAGACGTTTTTTACTTTATCAAGTGAAAACGTCATGTGAAACTAACACCCAGCCCGGATTTCTCCAGGCTGGGCGTTTTTACTGTATTATTTTTTAAGAGGAAACAGAAGAAGTCGAGTGGGGAGGGGGAGACGTAAAATCCGGTTTGATGCACAGCCACTGGCACTCCAGATTGAAACGGTCTTCTGTTGCAGAGTCGACGATCACGAGAACTGGATCAGAGCCAAGTTTCTCACGGGTATCAATCAGCTGCTCTGTATCAAACTGAACCACATAAACCGTATCAGAACTCTTAGTGATTCGGTTCTCATTCGGATCTTTGATCTCATTAGGAGTGATGTAGCCCCGCTCTTTATCATAGGTAAAAACCGCAGTACCCTTTCCTGTCCCCATGGAGAAAGCCACCTTGCCGTGTTCGTCGAATACATTTTCCGGCGAATCACAGACGAATGTGACATTGAAGTATTTTTGGGTATTTTCCTCCAGATAGGGGATATCGGCATAGACAGTCCAGTGTTCTCCGCTGCCGACCCAGTGGGTGTTTTCATAATAGGTGCGTTCCTGCTGGGCACATCCGGAGAAAAGCAAACAAAGGACCAGCCCAAGTAAACAGAGCGATTTCTTCATGAGAGTTTACCTCCTTGGCCAGTTTGTCATGTAACTATGCTGTGGGAGCAAACGAGATAATCGCAGGTTTGGAAATATTGAGAACAGCAAATACTGTCTCATAAAATTCAGCTGTTCATTGCAACCCTCTCCATTCAAATAAACAATAAACAATCAACCAAAATCTATTATTATTATTATATCATATTGCTTCAGCTTGTAAATATATTTTCGTAAAAGTTAGTTTAAATTATAATAAATATGCCATATTGTTTATCTTGTGTTTATATATTTTTCCAGTTACCCCTAACAGATTTTAGAAAAGCTGATTTCCACGATACATTATCTTTCCCTAAAATTAAAATACAAGTCCGGATGTAACGATTCCGTCTATTTTTCGCCGCCTTTTGATTCGCGATAGTGAAGAGGTGTGGTTCCAGTAATTTTTTTAAACACCTTGGTAAAATAGCTCTGGTCTTCAAAGCCGGAAAGCAGGGCAATATCTGTCAGGCGGAGGTTTTGATGGCGTAATAGTTCCTTGCTGTGCTCAATACGCACTCGGTTTAAATAGCTGCTGAAAGAGATACCGGTCTCCTTTTTAAAAATCCGGCTGAAATAGGAGGGGGAGAGATATACTTTCCGAGCCATATCTTCCAGAGTCATGTGTTCGCTATAGTGAGTGTTGAGGTATTGGATGCTCTGATGGATCACATTGGCATGGCGGGCATCCAAATATTCAAAAACGCTGTCCATCAAAGTGCCCATTACCTTAGTCAGCCACAGGCACAGAGAGTCCACATCTTTTAATCCGGGTAAATCGTTGAGGTATTGGTGGCTCAGTGACAAAGTTTGGGTTGGGTCGGCTCCGGCCTCAATGGCGCTGCGGGAGATGAGCACCAACAGTTCATAAATTCGGCTTTTTGCCTGAGAAAAATCACTGCCCACCGAGAAGAAAATATACCCAAACAGTTCGTTCAGCAGGCGTTGGGCTTCAGGCTTGTTGGTCTGGCGTACTGCCCGCAGGAGCGCCTGTTCAGTTTCAAAGGGATAGGGAGGCGATTCGCTGACCGTTTTCAGTTCCTGAATATAAGCCGTTACCTGTCGCTGGATGGCAGAGGAATCCTGTTCGTCCAGCATCCTTTTGGAAGCGGAAACATTGTTCATAAACCCCACCGCCATAAACAGCAAGGTAGACAGCTGAGTAACCGTGTGGGGAGAGACAAACGGGATGTTTTTCAGTTCCTCCATGATAGCTTTCTGGGTTTCTTCCGGCAGTTTCATTTGCTCCGTCAATTCCCAGGCGGCATAGTCACCTTTTTCCACCATGAGAAACGGCCCAACGGTAATTTTCGCTTCGCTTCCCTCCGAGCCCAAAATGGGGGAGACAAAACAGGTCAGCCCCATGGGGCAGAAATAAATATATTTTCCCCCAAACCGTTCAGCCTCCGTCATTCCATAGATATGTGCCTGAATACATTCCTCTGCCTGATGCCGGGCAATTTCGCACAGCCGGCAGGAAGAGCAGCCATATCCGCTTTCATAATATAATTTACCTTTTGCGTTGGATACCACACATCCAAGACCGGTAGAACCGGAAAAAGCCTGTGCACATTCCTGCGCAAGCCGCAGGTCAAATGCGTCTGTTTGCTTCACAATACAAGCTCCTTTGCGTCTTTTTTGTATAAAAGTGCATTTTTGGTAAAAATATGCGCTACCATACTAATAGTCCAAAAAAAACGATTCGTCAAGAGGAACTGAACAAAAAAATCCAAAACTTTTTCGTTTTTTACAAGTCAACAGAAAATTGAAGGAGTATAGTGTAGGCATCCAAATTCATTATGAATCCTTTTCGGATAGGGAGGAAACCAAACTATGAGTATTTTAAACGACATTTCTGAAAACCTCCAGCGTGGCAAAGCCAAGGTTGTCAAAGAGCTGGTACAGCAGGCTATTGATGAGGGAATTCCAGCCAAGGAAATCTTGGAAGAGGGGCTTCTGTCCGGCATGGATGTAATCGGAGAAAAATTTAAAAACAATGAAGTTTTTGTGCCTGAAGTATTGGTGGCCGCCAGAGCCATGAATATGGGTACCGCTCTGCTCAAGCCTTTGCTGTCCGGCGACGGAGTAGAAGCCCACGGTAAAGTGGTGCTGGGCACGATCAAGGGAGATCTGCACGATATCGGTAAGAACCTGGTCAAAATGATGATGGAAGGCAAGGGCCTGGAAGTAATCGATTTGGGTACCGACGTGGACCCCGCTAAGTATGTGGAAGTGGCTCAAAGCGAGGGCTGCCAGATTATCGCCTGTTCTTCTCTGCTGACCACCACTATGGGCATGATGGAAGATGTGGTAAAGGCTGCCGAAGCTGCCGGAATTCGCGACAAAGTGAAGATTATGGTAGGCGGCGCACCGGTTACCGAGGACTTCTGCCAGAAGATTGGCGCTGACAAGTACACGGCGGACGCTGCTTCTGCTGCAGATGCTGCCCTTGCGTTTTGCCAGGCTATGGCCTGATGGTTAAGAAAGGGCGTTACATTCATTATGACACCAAAAGAACTTCTATTTATGGCGCTTCGCCATGAAACGACCCCTCGAGCTCCTTGGGTCCCTTTTGCCGGCGTCCATGCCGGAGCCCTGATTGGCGCTGATGCTACCCAGGTGCTGACCGAAGAAGACACCCTTTTCAAGGCCCTGATGGAGGTCAACCGCCTGTATCGTCCTGATGGGCAGCCGGTGGTGTTTGATTTGCAGATGGAAGCAGAAATTTTGGGCTGCGAGTTGGTCTGGGCCAAAGATAGCCCGCCCAGTGTTTCCAGTCATCCCCTGGCCGACACCATGACCGTTCCCTGCAAATGCAAGCTGCCTAAGCCCAATCAGGGAAGACTGCCGCTGGTATTGTCCGTGATGCGTCGGATGAAGGAGGCGGTGGGAGAGACTACCGCTCTGTATGGCCTGATTTGCGGCCCGTTTACGCTGGCTTCCCATCTGCGGGGCAACGATTTGTTTATGGATATGTATGACGACGAGGACTATGTCCATGACCTGCTGGCTTTCTGCACTGAGTGCGGCAAGCTGATGAGTGATTACTTTATTGAGGCCGGTATGGACGTGATTGCCGTGGTGGACCCGCTGGTTTCCCAGATTTCCACCTCTCACTTTGAAGACTTCCTGTCCGGCCTCTATACGGAGCTGTTTGAGCATATCCGCTCCAAAGGGGTGTTTTCCTCTTTCTTTGTTTGCGGCGATGCGACCCGGAATATCGAAGCCATGTGCAAAACCAATCCGGATTCCGTTTCCGTAGATGAGAATGTGGATATTATTGCAGCAAAAGCCATTACCGACCAGTATAATGTGGTCATCGGAGGAAATATTCCCCTGACCTCCATTATGCTCCACGGCACCCAGCAGGATAACATGAAATACGTGGTAGACTTGCTGGCACAGTTGCCGGAGTACAGGAACTTTATTCTGGCACCGGGATGCGATATGCCCTATGCCGTACCCATTGAGAATGCGATTGGCGTAGCACAAGCGGTACTGGAAACGGAGAGTGTACGGAAAATGGTGGAAAACTATGTTTCCGATACCTTTGATATGGATGTGGAAATTCCCGACTATGAGCATTTGGAGCGCCCGTTAGTGGAAGTATTCACTTTGGACAGCGCTACCTGTGCAGCCTGCACCTATATGTTGGGAGCAGCGACAGCCGCCAAAGAGCGTTTCGGCACCGAAATTGACATGGTGGAATATAAATTCACCGAGAAAGAGAACATTTCCCGCTGCAAAAAGATGGGGGTCAAAAATCTGCCCAGTATTTATATAAACGGGCAGCTCAAGTTTTCTTCTCTCATTCCCAGCCGGGAAGAGCTGGATGCAGCCATTCAGGAAGTGCTGAAGAAATAATTTTGTTATGTGCGAAAAAGCCTCTGTGCAAGCACAGGGGCTTGTGTTTTGGGGAGTTTTTTATATTTTTTGCAGAAAGGGGTTTGGGTTATGAAGCTGTATCTGATTACCGGATTTCTGGGCGCTGGCAAAACCACCTTTCTGCAGAGTTTCATCCGGCTGTTTGCCGGGGAGCGGGTCTATGTAATCATCAACGAATTTGGAAAAACCGGTGTAGACGCTACCCTCCTGCGGGAGTTGGACGCCACTATGGCGGAAATTAACAACGGTTCCATTTTTTGTGCCTGCCGGTTGGAGCAATTTGAGGAGGTACTGCATCAGGCGGTACAGCAAAAGCCGGAGGTATTGCTGATAGAGGCTTCAGGCCTTTCGGACCCGACAAATTTACAGGGAATCCTTTCTTCTGGGGAGTTTGAAGGGATTTGCTATTGTGGGAGCGTGTGCCTTATCGATGCCCTGCGCTTTCAAACAGTTATCGAAACAGCCCGCATGTGCCGCAAGCAGGTAATGGTGAGCAGTCTGGCGCTTCTCAATAAAACCGATTTGGCCAGCAAGGAACAGGTAGAAAGTATCAAATCCCTTTTGCTGGAAATCAACCCGGGTATCAAGGTTCGGGAAACGTCTTTTGGAAAGTGCAGTCCCGAATGGCTGGATTTGATTCAGTCACAGCCGCCGCTGGATGAAGCGCTGGCTTCGCAGGACATTACGCTGCAAAAGGCCTGCGTTACTTTTTCTTCGGAAATTACGCCGACACAGCTTCAAGGCTTTCTAACGCTGGTAGGGGAGGAGACCTATCGGATGAAGGGATTTATTGATACCAACGTCGGGCTGTATTTTGTGGACTGTGTTTCTTCGGCAATAAAGCTTTTTCCGTATCAGAAGGAAGTACCGCAAGAAGGCCGGGGAAAGCTGGTGCTGCTTGCCGGAAAAGGGATGCAGCTTCGGAAAACACTCAAGCAGGCGAAAAGCTGGTATGGGCAGTGGATAAAAGAGGTCCAATATGGATAGTCAAACCTGCGAAACGCTGACTTCCGGAAACGTGGACGGTGGAAGAGGTTTGTAAAATGTTTGGAAAAGCCTTAGCGGGGAGTGGAATCAGTGATGAATCATGAGGAAATGGTGGAGAGAATCCTGCAAATGGGTGCGCAGCACGCCGCAGTGATTCCTATGAAGGAAGTCCGATTTGAAAAGTCCTTCCGAGACATGTGTGCCAGCAATGCTTGCGGCATGTATGGGAAAAGTTGGATGTGTCCGCCTTATGTGGGGGAGCCGGAAGAACTGATTGCTCGGGCGCAGAAATATGAGTATGTGCTGGTATATCAGACCATCGGGAAACTGGAAGACAGCTATGATTTTGAAGGCATGATGGAAGCCGGACAGAAAATGAATGATTTGACCCAGCGGGTTCGAGATGAACTGAAAGATGAAATTGACCCTCATTCCCTACTGCTGGGAGCGGGAGGCTGCCGGTTGTGCCCCGTGTGTGCAAAGAGGGAAGAAAAGCCCTGCCGGTTTCCGGACAAAGCACTGGCATCGCTGGAAGCGTACTGTATTTCGGTGTCGGACTTGGCAGCAAGCAGCGGTATGAAGTACATCAACGGTCAGAACACCGTAACCTATTTTGGCGCTGTTATGTTCAACGAATCCAAATCATGAATCATTTCCAGGAAGCTTTTCCACAAGACAGCCTCCGTTGTCATAAATCATCATAATATAAAAAGGTTTGCCATAAACTACACCCCATTTGTTAGATAGTGTATCATACTGTCTAACAAATGGGGTGTTATATTATGCCACAGGAATACTATCTGTTTGGAAAAAGCTTTCTCTCATTCTGGATTCCCGCAGCAACTATTTGGTTTGCAAGAATTGGAGAAAAGGAATAGACACATTTTCACCATTCTCAAACAGACATCCAGTACTTGCGCTGGATGGTTTCCGAAATTTCGGCTGTGGTTTTTAGAGCTTCACGTGGGTGCTCCTGATGGAGAATATAGGCGCAGAAAGAACCGTATACCATATACGAGAGTACCACATCCTGTTGCAGCGTAATTTCTCTGTCAGGATACAGCTGTTGCAGATATTCCCGAATTCCTTCCAGCAAACGGTCAGCCAGAACAAGGTTGCGGTTGTCCGGGAACAGGATGCGGAGCATGGCGCCCTGGCCCATAATGGCACAATGCAGTTCCAAAACAAATTGAGAAGGCTGCTCCAAAAAATACTCCGGATGCCGGATTTCCGATAAAATAGATTGAATCACATGGGTTTCCAGTTGACGAGCCAAATCATAGATATCCTGGAAGTGGAGGTAAAAAGTGGCTTTGTTGATGCCTGCCAACTGACTTAATTCCCGGACGGTGATTTTTTCCAGAGGCTTTTTACCCCGGAGCTGAATAAAAGCATTGATAATACTGTTGCGTGTGCGCTGTACTCTCGGGTCCATAAAATCCCTCCTAAGAAAATAGACACTTATCGAAAAACGTTGTCTTTCCGACGAAATTGCAAAACTGTTGCTTGTGGAAGTCTCTCATTTCCATTATAATCATATTGGAAGAAAAATCAACAGTAGTCGAAAAACTGGCGAATTGCGTCGGTTTGTTTTCTTCCCATCGGATAAAAGGAAAGAAAGGGGCAGAACGCTGTTATGAATTTCTACAATTTTTACACGGGAAAGGCCTTTGACGCTCATGAATGGATGGGTGTCCATCCCCAGGGAACAGGGTTCGTATTCCGTACTTTTGCCCCTGGTGCGGAAAAAGTCTCCCTGATTGGCGACTGTACCGGTGGAAATGAAATCCCCATGAATCAATCCTATGATGGAAATTTTTATGAATGTTTCCTGCCAGAAGCGCGGGTGGGGGATTGCTACCAGTACCGAATTTATCATGGGGGCACGTATACGGACCACTGTGACCCCTATGGGTTCGGCATGGAACTGCGCCCGGCACATCGTTCCATTATCAGGACGCTGGAGTACCAGTTCGGTGACGAGAACTGGATGAAAAACCGGAGTGACCGAAGAAATGGGCCGCTGAATATCTATGAAATGCATTTAGGCTCCTGGAGACGGAAAGGGGAAGGGCTGAACGATTTTTACAGCTATGAAGATCTGATTGACCTGCTCATTCCCTATGTAAAGGAGTCCGGATACGATTATATCGAATTCTTGCCTCTTTGCGAGCATCCCGCTGACGAGTCTTGGGGGTATCAGAATACCGGATTTTTTAGCCCGACTTCCCGATATGGTACGGCGCTGCAGCTGAAGAAGCTGATTGATGCCTGCCATCAGAATGGTATCGGGGTTATTCTGGACTTTGTACCGGTGCATTTTGCCATGGACGACTATGGCCTGCGCCAATATGATGGAACATATCTTTATGAATATCCCAGCAGCGACGTGGGAGTCAGTGAATGGGGCAGTTGTAATTTCATGCATTCCCGAGGGGAAGTTCGCAGCTTTTTGCAGTCGGCTGTATGTTATTGGTTGGGAGAATATCATTTTGACGGAATCCGTTTTGACGCCATCAGTCGAATCCTTTATTGGCAAGGTGACCCGGCTCGTGGTGTCAACGGTATGGCAGTAGATTTTGTCCGGGAAATGAACCATGGATTAAAACAGCGTTTCCCGGGATGTATGCTAATTGCGGAAGATTCCACCGATTTTGCCAAAGTTACCGAGGCGCCGGAAAAGGGAGGTTTAGGATTTGACTATAAATGGGATATGGGGTGGATGCATGATACCCTTTCCGTTTTCCAAATGCCGCCAAAAGAGAGAGCAGAGAAATATCACAAACTGACATTCTCCATGATGTATTTTTATAACGACCGTTTTTTGCTGCCGTTTTCTCATGACGAGGTGGTGCATGGAAAAGCCACCATTCTGCAAAAAATGAACGGTGACTATGACCGAAAGTTTCCCCAGGCGCGGGTTCTGTATCTTTATATGATGACCCATCCCGGGAAAAAGCTGAACTTTATGGGAAATGAAATCGGCCATTTTCGGGAGTGGGACGAAAAGCGAGAGCAGGATTGGGAGCTGCTGAAATATCCGCTGCATGATGGATTTTATCACTATATCATGAAGCTCAACCATTTGTACCATGCGCACCCGTCACTGTATGAATGGGACTATGAAAATGCCGGATTCCGTTGGCTGGATTGCGAGCAGGATGGCAGTTGTACCTATGCATTTTTGCGTGTTTGTCTGGAAGAAAAGCTGCTGGTTGTGTTTAATTTGGATGACCGGCCAGTAGTGGATTATGAAATCAATGTAGTGGGTGCAGAACATTTGGAATTACTGCTTCATACTGATTGGCAGTGCTGGGGAGGTGAAACCCCTCAAAAGGAAAATGTCCGTTTCTACCGCTCAGAAAACCGTTTCTTGCTGGATTTGCCACCCTTGTCCGGAATGCTTCTGTGTGTGCGATAAAAGAGAAAGAAAATAGAAAAGTCGCTCGACAGAGCGGCTTTTTGCTTTTTATAAAGGATTGACAAGACAAGATGAATAGGATATTCTAAATAGGCAAGCTGGTTATTGTGAAAAAGGATGAAAACTGGGAGAGGAATTGCATGGCCGATAAATTGAATATACTGGAAGAAAGAAAGCGGAATTGTGTGCGTATCGGGATGAGAATCCATCATTTAATGCATATGCGGAAGATTTATGTGCAGGACCATACAGGAGGGGAGGAAGCTTATCCCGGACAATATCCGATTTTGGCTTATGTGGCAGATCATGAAGGCTGTACTCAGGTAGAGGTAGCTGAAGCGATGATGGTTTCCCCAGCGTCGGTAGCTCTGTCCACCAAGCGATTACAAAAAATGGGGTTACTTGAAAAACAGGTGGATGAGAGTAACCTTCGCTGTAAACATCTTTCTGTAACGGAAGAGGGATGGCAAACGGCAAAAAGGTTTCATGAAGCACATATGATATTTGACGAGGCTGCTTTGGCTGACTTTAGCGATGAAGAATTGACAATGATGGCGGGGTTTCTGGAAAGAATGCTCCATAATGGGCAGCACGAATTGGGGATTGCAGACTGGAAAGAATCGTTGTTTTTATTGAACCGTCAAAATACAAAAAAATAAGAAGCACACTATAGAAGCAGTAAATAATTGAAAGAAGGTTTTCTTATGACTGACGTGCATATTCATATTGAAAGAGGGCCTTATACAAAAGAATGGATAGATAAATTTGTTAAACAAGCGGTCAACATGGGGATGAATGAAATTTATCTTTTAGAACATTCTCATCGTTTTGTAGAGTTCGCACCCATGTATGCCTCTGTTTGTGAATATAGCGATTATCAGAAGAATTGGTATAAAAGCAAAGTAAACCTTTCTATCAAAGATTTCCAAGCACTTATTACCGAAATGAGAAACGTAGAGTTTCCTATAAAAATCAAATGGGGACTTGAGGTGTGCTACTTTCCTGAATATGAAAATCTAATAGGTGATATTCTTAACTCCTTTCCCTTTGATTTTGCTGTAGGCTCTATCCATTGGGTTGAGGGGTTTGGATTTGATCATAAAGCGGAATTTTGGAATGATATTGATACCGAACAAATTTATCGGAAATATTATAACCTGATGATTCGCCTTGCAAAAAGTGGTTTATTTTCCGGAGTTGCACATCCAGATTCTATAAAGTGCTTCCATCATTATCCTACAGATGATTTAACGGCAATATATAGTTTGTTAGCTGATGAATTAAATTCCCAGCACATGTATGCAGAACAAAGCGGCGGCCTCACATTGAATTATGGTTTTGAGGAATTAGGTATGAATCAGACCATGCTGAATATTTTTAAAAACAAAAATGTTGATATTCGCTTCGCTTCGGATGCCCATAAACCGGAAGATGTAGGTGCAAACATTTTAAAAATGCAAGCAATTGTGCAGGCATAAGAAAACTGTAAAAAGCATAAAACAAAATAGAAAAACACCAGCTGATGAGAAAGTATCCTCATCGGCTGGTGTTTTCTTATCTTACGTGCCTTATTCCGGAATAGAGAAAGTCCCTAAGAATAATAGTGCGCCGGTCTTTTGATGGACAATAAAGAATAAAAATGGCCGGTTCAGAATAACAGATTTGATTTCCAGCGCCGCGCCTTCTGACGTTACCTCCACTGCGGTAACAGCTCCGGCACGAGTGCCTGCTTCGTCCACTGTAATATGTGTTTTGTGCAGTACCCGATTGATATACAGATTTCCGTCGGCGGTCCCCAGGCCGGAAAGATTTGCGTTCTCCGGGGAAAAAGCGTCGGTTATTCCCAACGCTTTCAGCGGCTCTTTCAGCTCTGCCGAAGTATCAAAGGAAAACTTGGGCACAGCCGCCGTTACCGGTGTATCCAAAGGATTTTGCAGGATTTCCTGAAGGGTATCACCGTCCAGCTGTTCCAGCAATTCTTCCAGTACCATGCCCTCCCGGGGAAGCAGCGCCCCGAAAGCATATTCGCCGCCTTCATAGGATTTAAAAAAACCAGTGGCCAGCTCATGTTCCAGATAGCGGCTTTCCTCGCTGTACATCAGCTGTATAGGAATTTCCTCCCCGTCCTCTTTGTGGAAATATTCGCCGGCAATTTGATGTTCCCCATAGGGCTCTTTCCATTTTGCGTCAAAAAGTAGGGTGTTAATGAGATACAGCACTGTATCAAGGGGGATTTCGTCCAGTGTGTTTGTAATAAGCCCGTCGGTCTTGTCGGAAACCCAGTGGTTAATATCCTCCACGGTGCTGCTGTCAAAGGGGGCGGAAAAAATATCCGGGCGGTAATAGTCGGCGGCAGTCTGCAAAAAGTCCTGATTGGGGGAAAAGCCCTCTTCCTTCATCCACAGGGAGTTGGCCAAAAGGACTTTCGGCTGTTCGGAAGAGAGCGCTTGCCGATAGCAATCCATGGACAGGTTGAGCCTGTCCAGGTTGCTGCCCAGAACCTCTTCCATCTGGTGGAGGGTTTCGTCTTTGGCGCCGTTTGCGGTGAGGGAGAGAGCCATTTCGATGGAAACCGGAGAAAGCAGCCGGTTTTCTTCGGGGCTGGTTTTGCCGATTTGACGAAGCAGAGAGAGGGAAAAGTCCGCCATCTGTGCCGGGAGTTCCTTTGGGGGAGATTCGTCAGAGATGATGGTAAAAGGGGACACATCATCCATCAGATTTTTAGAGCTGATTTTCGTCGAATCGCAGCCGGTGCAAAAGGTCGACAGGGTTGCTGTGCAGAGCAGTAGGCAAATAAGATGTCGGATAGTGTGTTTCATCAGGTTCACTCCTCTCAAAAATCAATTTTCGGGGATTTTCAGAAGGGTTTCCAGCTCTTGGCGCCAGCTTTCTGGAAAGGTAGCCCGGTATGACTTCCCCGATTCATCACAAAAACCGTCCTCCATTACAAACAGGGAAAAGGACTCGCCATTGGAATAAAACAACGTCAAGCTCCCCCAAAAAGAAGGGGAGGCGGTTTCCGTTTGGTAAGGGACAGCCTGTGAAAGCAGGGAGCAAAGGGCTTTGAGCGTTTTTGTGTCCGAGATGGTCAGGATGCTTCCGTCTTTTTCAAACCGGCAGCTTTCTGCATCGCCGGTAAGCGCTTCTTCCAGCGTCATAGACGGAGCGGGGGCGGCTTCTCCGGCGGCCGGTTCTTCGGCGGTAAAAGAGGGAGAGGATTTTTGAAACCAGAAAAAGCCCGCGGAAAAAACCAGCAGGACGAAACCGGCAGCAAGCAGACGCAGGCGTTTTTGGCGGCGCTGCTTCTTCTCAGCAATCAGGCGGTATACATGGTTTTCAAACTCTTCCGGCGTTCTCATATCTCGGCTCCCTCCTTTTCCAGCCGGGCTTTTAGCGCCTGTTTTGCCCGGTATGCAAGATTGTCGATTTGCTTGCGGCTTTTTTTCATTACCTTTGCCGCTTCCTCATAGGAAAGCTCTTCAAAATACAGCAGATGCAAAACGGTTCGATATTCTTCCCGAAGGCCGTTTAGGGCGCAGTGAAGCTGGCGGACAGATTCCTCCCGCAAAAAAATGTCTTCCGGGGAAGCTCCCCCGGCAATATTGGCCGCTGTTTCCAAAGGAACAAGCCGGTGCTTTGCCTGCTTTCGGCAAAGGGTAAGGGCCTTGTTTCGGGCAATGGCAAAGAGATAGGTTTTGACCGAGCTTCCAAACCGATATCGCAGGGGATGGATTGACAGCTCTGCAAAACATTCGGCGGCCACTTCCTCAGCGTCATCCGGACTGGAAAGAAACTCCATGGCAAAGAAAATCAGCCGCTCCCGATATAATTTTATCAGCTCTCCCAAGGCATCGGCGTCCCCCTTCAAATAGCGGCGGTAGTACTCCATATCCTGCTCCATGGTTATCCCGCCTTTCATTTATTAGTCGCAGAACAGAGGGAAAATCCTTCGTTTTTCATCAGTTTTTTCAGGGTGCTGCTGCTTTCAGTATATCGGTTTGTGTCCCTTGTGTAAACCGTGTCGGGAAGATTCCTGAAAACTCGCCTTTTCCTCTGGATTTACGGCAGAAAGTGTGGTATATTGGTAGCCGTATGAGTTTGGATTGGAGGTCCTGAATATGACGAAGGCAAAAATTTTCATCGACGGCAGCGAAGGCACTACGGGCCTGCGGATTCACGAGCGGTTTCAAAACCGGGACGACATCCAGCTGTTGACCATTTCTTCCGAACTGCGCAAAGATGCGGCAGAGCGGGCCCGGCTTATCAATGAGTCGGATTTTACCTTTTTGTGTCTGCCCGACGCAGCGGCCAGAGAAGCGGTTTCAATGATTGAAAATGATCATGTGCGGATTATTGACCCGTCCACCGCCCACCGTACCGAGCCAGGCTGGGCATATGGATTCCCGGAGCTGTCTCCGGAGCACCGCAGCGCCATTGTCACCGGAAATCGGGTCGCGGTTCCCGGCTGCCATGCTTCGGGCTTTGTATCACTGGTATATCCGCTGGTTGCCCACGGCGTTCTTTCTCCCGATGCGCCAATCACTAGCTTTTCCCTCACCGGTTACAGCGGTGGCGGCAAAAAAATGATTGCCGATTATGAAGGTGAAAATCGTTCCTTCGAGCTGGATGCTCCCCGGGAGTATGCCCTGAGCCAGCAGCACAAGCACCTGAAAGAAATGAAGGCGATTTGCGGTCTGAATAAAGCGCCCCTGTTTTCCCCCATTGTAGCGGACTATTACAGCGGAATGTTGGTGTCTGTGCCTCTGTTTGGGGAGTACCTCCATGGAATTGATACGCCGGAACAGTTGCACGAGCTTTTGTTTGACCACTATGCAGGCCAGCAGTTTGTCCGGGTCATGCCCTTTGGCGCAGAAGGCAGCGGGATGCTCAGCGGCAACCGCAGGACCGGCTGGGACGGCATGGAAATCTTTGTCACCGGAAACCCGGAGCGGATGGTACTTTCCGCTTCGTTTGACAATCTGGGCAAGGGCGCTTCCGGCGCAGCCATTCAGTGCCTGAACCTGATGATGGGCTGTGAGGAAAGCAAGGGGCTGAACCTGTAAATTTTTCCGTGCTCATAGAAAATTTACATTTTCTCAAACTGTGTTTACGTGAAAAGCCTTGCGAAAACAGGGAAGATAAGGGTATAATAGGAACGGTTTGAAGCATCAAACCGGAATATACGCTGTTTTTGTAATGAATCGCTGCAAGAAAGGTGATGAGAGTAGCGTGAACATATTGTATATTGACCATTACGCCGGCTCCAATCTGCATGGAATGGAGTTCCGGCCTTTCCTCATGGCCAAACGCTGGGTGAAGGCCGGCCACAACGTGACCATTGCAGCCAGTTCTTATTCCCATCTTCGGGGGCAAAATCCTGATTTGGCAGGTCATAAGTATATGGAGGAAACTATTGACGGTGTCCGTTTTTTCTGGATTCGTGGCAATGTGTACAGCGGAAACGGTTTTGATCGAGTCCGCAATATTCTTTCATTTGTACGTGGCCTGAAACGGTATCAGGAAGCGCTGGTAGGGGAAAACAAACCTGATGCAGTAATTGCCAGTTCTACGTACCCGCTGGATATTTATCCGGCAGCCCATATGGCCAAAAAGTATGGTGCCCGCCTGATTTTTGAAGTCCATGACCTGTGGCCCCTTGGCCCCATGGAAGTGGGCGGAATGAGCAAATATCATCCTTTTGTACAGGTTCTGCGCCGGGCGGAAAAATATGGATATACCCACAGTGATCAAGTGGTTTCCGTGCTGCCCAATGCTAAAGAGTACATGCAGAAACTTGGCCTGAAGGAAGGCTGTTTTACCTATATTCCCAATGGTGTGGAAAAGGATAACTGGAAGTTGCCGGAGAATCCCGAGGACGCCCGGTATTATGAGCTGCTGCATCAATTCCGGGAAGAAGGTTGGTTTTTGGTAGGTTATGCCGGTGCTCACAGTCCCTCCAGTGTGCTGGATTCCTTTGTGGAAGCAGGCGAAAAAATTCGCGGGGACAAAATTAAGCTGATCATGGTGGGCCAGGGACCGGAAAAAACCCGCTTGCAGCAGAAAATTAACGATTTAGGTTCCCGGGATATTGTGGAATCGCTGGAAGCTGTTACCAGAAGCCAGATTCCTGGTTTGCTCAGCCAGTTTGATGCGCTGTATATCGGTACGCCTAAGCAGCCGGTATTCCATCAGTACGGTATCAGCCCCAACAAGCTGTTTGATTATATGATGGCAGAAAAGCCCATTATTTACGGCACAGAATATCAGAACAACGCTGTGAAAAAGTCTGGGTGTGGAATTTCTATTGCGCCGGAAGACAGCGATGCTATTGCCCAGGCGGTGGAAAAACTAAAGAAGCTGAGTCCTGAAAAACGTCGTGAAATGGGGAAAAAGGGCCGCGAATATGTCTTGGAAAACCATGAATACGACTTGCTGGCCAAACGCTTTTTAGAAGTTTTGGAGCGGCCTGCTATCAAGGCAGCTAACCACTGAATGTTAATCAAAAGTAGTTTTCTATAAATACATCTGATAATGGTAAAGGAGAGTATGAACATGAAAGACGTAACCATTTCTCAGTCTGTCCGCTATGTAGGTGTGGATGATAAAACCATTGATTTGTTTGAAGGCCAGTATAAGGTTCCTAATGGTGTTTCCTATAATTCCTATGTGATTTTGGATGATAAGATTGCTGTGATGGACACGGTGGACAAGCGGGCAACCACACAGTGGCTTTCCAATGTGGAGGCTGTATTGGACGGCCGCAAACCTGACTATCTGGTTATTACTCATATGGAGCCCGACCATGCAGGAAGCATTCAGGTGCTGGCCGAAAAATATCCCGAGATGGAACTGATTGCCAGTGTAAAGGCAGTTTCCATGATTCCGCAGTTCTTCTCTATGGAGAATGTAGGCTGCCGCTGCCATGGTGTCAAAGAAGGGGAGACCTTGTCCTTGGGTGCACATACTCTGCATTTTGTCATGGCTCCCATGGTTCACTGGCCGGAAGTAATGGTTGCTTATGAGTCCAGCGAAAAAATCCTCTTCTCCGCCGATGGCTTTGGCAAGTTTGGCGCTCTGGATATCGAGGAGGACTGGACCTGCGAGGCAAGACGGTATTATATCAATATTGTGGGCAAATACGGCGCTCAGGTACAGGCTCTTCTGAAAAAGGCCGCTGCCTTGGATATTCAGACCATTTGCCCTCTGCACGGCCCCATCCTGAAAGAGAATTTGGGCTTTTATCTGAATAAGTATGATATTTGGAGCAGCTATCGTCCCGAAGAGGAGGGTGTTTTGGTAGCTTATGCTTCCATTCATGGCAACACGGCCGGAGCTGCCAAGCAGATGGCCCAAATGCTGAAGGCCAAGGGCGAAGAGAACGTTGAAGTAATGGATTTGGCTCGTGACGACATGGCCGAGGCTGTGGAAAACGCTTTCCGTTACAGCCGGATGGTAGTGGCAGCTTCCAGCTATGACGCCGGTTTGTTCCCGCCGATGGACACTTTCCTGCGGAAACTGAAGGCCAAGAATTTCCAAAACCGTCGGGTAGCGGTGATTGAAAACGGCTCCTGGGCGCCTTCCGCTGCTAAGTGCATGAACGCGCTGTTGGGCGAGATGAAAAACATCACCGTTTGCGGCACCGTGACCATCCATTCCGCCGTTAAGCCAGAGAATGTGGAAGAAATGGAAGCATTGGCTGATGCATTGCTGGAGAAATAATAGCCTGAAAATAAAGAAGGGGGCCGGATACTCAAAAGGTATCCAGCCCCTTTTTATAAAATCATAGCCTTCGATTATACAAAGCGATTCAGTTTCGCATCATATTCGTAACCGATTCCGGCCAGCTTACCGGTAATCTCAGATTCGTCCAGCTGTAAGGACTGGCACAAATCTTTCAGGGAAGGATGAAAGTCCCGAAGCTTGGTATTGACAAAGCTCAACAGAATGACAGGGTCGCTGGGAATAGGCATAGCAATCGCTCCTTTATCAAATCTGCCATTATGATACGGCTTCCCCGATAAAAAGTCAACGGCGTTTTTGACAAAGTGATTTCCTCTTTTGGATAGAAAATAAGAGTATTTTAAGGGGCCTTGCTTTTTTTCGGCCCGTTTGTTATAGTATATAGGAAAAGATTCTCCCGAAAGGAAAGGCTGCCATGAATAAATTGGAAGAAACCTTTACCAAAGATGTGATTGCCCGTACCCAAAAGGCGATGGCCCTTGGCGCAAATGGGAAACGCCTGTTGAGCCAGCTTGAAAAAGACGGCGGCGTTAGGGTCATGCAGAACCTCATCCGCCGGCAACAGGTTTCCGATGTGTTTGACGGGCTGGAAAAGGCCGGGCAGCTGGCACTTTCTCCCGAAGCTGCGGTAACACAGTCTGCTTATGGGGGGCTGTTCAGCGATGACGAAGTGAACTGGTGCTTCCAGCAGCTGTGCGACGCCGGATATTTTGGCTGATAACGAAGAAACTGAAAGGAATTTTTAGCATGTACCGTCCCATTTGATTGAATACGATAAAATCCGAACAGGCTTCCCACCGGGGAGGTCTGTTCGTTTTACGTATTTTCTCAAAACGAAGGGACGGTTTTTCTTTTGAAACGAAATTTAATTTTACTGTATGCCATCACCTTTTTACAGGGGATGGTGTTTTATGCGCCGGTGTCCGTATTGTACCGGCAGGCGGCAGGTGTGACCGTGCTGCAAATGACCATCATCGAGAGTATTTCCCTGCTGCTCAGTGTAGCGCTGGAAATTCCATGGGGCATCATTGCGGAAAAAATCGGGTATCGGAATACCATGGTGTTTTGCTGCCTGCTCTATTTTGTCTCGAAAATTATATTCTGGCAGGCGATAAATTTCGGCGGTTTTCTGCTGGAGAGAATTTTGCTCAGTGTGGTGTGCGCCGGGCTTTCCGGCTGTGATACGGCGCTTTTATACCGCTCCTGTAAGGGAGTGGATTCCCAAAAGGTATTCGGCCTGTATTCCAGTTTGGGGCTGGCGGGGCTAATGGTTTCGGCGCTGGTGTATTCCCTGTTTGTGGGGGAAGATTTCCGGCTGGCAGGGCTGCTGACGGTGGTTTCCTATGGAGCCGCCGCTCTGCTTGCCTTGGGGCTAAAAGAAGTGGGAGAGCCAGACAAGCCCGAGCCCATGGCAGCGGGCCGGGTGATACTCGCTGTAGTGAAAAATAAAAACCTGGTGCTCTTTCTGCTTTCTGCCATGCTGATGGAGCAGACCCATCAGGCAGTGACAGTGATAGTCAACCAATTGCAATATCAGCGGAGCGGGATTGCCGCATCATGGTTCGGTTTAATTCTGGCGGGGATGAACCTGTTGGGACTGTTTGGCGTGTTTTCAAAGCGGTACACCGCCTGTTTGGGCGAAAAAAGGGCAGGGGGAAGCCTGCTGTTATTGTCGGCAGCTTCCTGTGTAATATTGGCGCTGACAGAAAATCCGGTACTGTCTGTGGCGGGAGTTGCGCTGGTACATCTGGCCTTTTCATTGTTTGAACCGCTGCAAACGGAAATGCAAAACCAGAAGGTAATTACCTCGGCTCGGGCAACGGAATTGAGCGTACAGTCAGCTTTTTTAAACGGTACAGGAGCAGCGGTAGGCGTGGTGTTTGGCCGTGCGGCAGAGAGCAGTTTACCAGGAGCCTTTTGGCTGGGAGCCGTTTTGTGTTTGGCAGCATGGTTTTTGTTCCGGCGGGCGGTTTTTACGAAAAGAGCATAAGGGAATCAAAAAGGGGAGCCTTATTGGTCCCCCTTTGTTTTTTATTAGTTTTTTGTTTCGTCAGAATATCCTTCCTCAGCGAAAGGGAGCTGTCTGTAAAGCAGGCGGAGAGAGCACTTGCCCACAGCGGAACCGTATTTTAGTCTGCAAAAATTTCCTCATAGGGCACTTGTAAAATCAAATGGAGAAGCCTGATTTCGTCTGGATAAATATGCCGCTGGCCAACTTCTATTTTGGCAAGGGCGCTTCGTGTGATGTCACATCCCCGCACCTGAAGCTGTGCGGAAAGCTGTTCTTGTGACAGCCCGGCCTTTTTTCGCAAATCGCGGATTTTTTGCCCCATTGCTTTCTCATAGGTTATATCCATATTTGGCTCACCTCCACATGGGTGCTATTTTTGCGTTCATTATGATAATAAAAGAAAAAACCTGCTTTTGCAAGAGGCTGTGCGAAAAGAGCAGCCCCTGCGGGCAGAGGGAAGCAGCGTTTGCATGGCCAATTTTCCCCTTGCTTTCGCGCCGCTTTTTGCAGTATGATAATAGGAAATACAGGAAAGGAATTTTTGCTATGAAGCTTTGCAATATGGAATATCAGGAAAAAAACGGGGTGGGATTTCTCACGTTTCCCGCTTTTGAGCAGTTTACTTGGGTGCGGCAGGCGTTTTCTACCCGGAAGGGCGGCGTCAGCGAAGGGGAGTTTTCCAGCCTGAACCTGAGCTTTGGCCGGGGAGACAGCGACGAAAACGTCCGGGAAAACTATCGCCGCCTGTCTGCTGCCGTGGGGTTTGAGCCGGAAAGCCTTACTGCCTCGGCACAGGATCATCATACCGTTGTGCGCCGTGTGGGCAAGGAAGAGCGGGGTGTCGGCATCTGGCGTCCGAAAGATCTTTTCAGCGTGGACGGGTTGTGTACCAACGAGCCGGGGGTTACGCTGGTGACCCACTATGCAGACTGTGTGCCGCTGTATTTTATTGACCCGGAACATCATGCTATTGGGTTGGCCCATGCCGGTTGGCGGGGGACGGTGGCTCAAATGGGGAAGGTGATGGTACAGCGCATGGGTGAGGAGTTTGGCACCCGGCCGGAAGCCCTGTATACCGCCATTGGTCCCTCCATCGGCGTGTGCTGCTATGAAGTGGATGAACCGGTGGCAGCACAATTTCTGGCACTCAGCCACTTGCAGCCGGAAAAATTTGTGTTTGCAAAAGAGGGCGGCAAGTACCAGCTGAACCTGTGGGAGTGCAACCAGCAGGTTATGGCCGCAGCAGGTGTGCCGGAAAACCACATCACCGTGGGCGGCGTATGTACCCAGTGCCATAGCGATTTGCTGTTTTCCCACCGGGCAACTGCCGGAAAGCGCGGCGGCCTGGCAGCATTTCTGGAAATTAAAGATGAAAGAGGGCAGGCATAATGGTTATCGAAGCCTGTACTCAGTGCCCCAGAAACTGCGGCGCAAGGCGGGATGACTTTACCGGAGCGGGTTTTTGCCGTATGGGTGCTCTGCCGGTGGTAGCCAGAGCTGCCCTGCACCAGTGGGAGGAGCCAGCCATCAGCGGCACAAGGGGCAGCGGCACGGTGTTTTTCACGGGCTGCTCGCTGCAATGTGTGTTTTGCCAGAATTACAGCATCAGCACCCGCCGGGAGGTGGGTAAGGTGGTCACGCCAAAAGAGCTCCACGAAATTTTCCTGCGGCTCATTGAGCAGGGTGCCCACAACATCAATTTGGTCAACCCCACTCATTTTGTGCTGCCCATTATCGAAGCCCTTTCCATGGAAAAACTGCCGGTGCCGGTGGTATATAACTGCGGCGGGTATGAGTCATTGGAAATGCTGCAAAAGCTGGAAGGGCTGGTGGACATCTATCTCCCTGATTTAAAATATGCTACCGATGAGTTGGGGAAAAAATATTCCGGTGCGCCGGATTACTTCACCCGGGCTTCCGCCGCCATTTTGGAAATGGTTCGTCAAACAGGACCGGCACGCTATACGGATGACGGCATGATGAAGAGCGGCACACTGGTGCGGCATTTGATTTTACCGGGGAATACCCGAAACTCCATTGCAGTGCTCCAATGGCTTCACGACCATCTGCCGGAGAACCCGGTGAGCCTCATGTCCCAATATGTGCCCTGCGGCAGGGCAGAGGAGTTTCCCGAAATCAACCGGACCATTACCCGGCGGGAATATGAAAAAGTCCGGGATGCCCTGTTTTCTCTGAACTTGGACGGCTATATGCAAGGGCGCTCGGCGGCTAAAAAGGACTTTATTCCGCCTTTCTCTCTGGAAGGATTGGACGGTTTGGGGAAGGCGTACAGTCAGACAGGGGATTCATAAAAAAGTTACAGAAAGTTTGATTCACTGCGATTGAAAGAAATTAAGGGGAGTTTTATAATATAAAAGCTATATGGGAATTACATCATGTAATTTCAAATTATGAGTTGTACCTGGAAAGGGTGAAAATTGGCTGTGGATATGATTAGAAAACAAATCTCCTTTGATTCGGTTTTGCTGGGAGAAAAAATTCAGGTGCGTATTACCGAGCCGGAGGATGCAGAAGATATCCGCGGGATTTTGCAAATTGCTCACGGAATGGCGGAGCATGGTGGCCTGTATGATGATTTTGCCGGATTTATGGCGGAACAGGGATTTGTGGTGGCGGTAAATGACCATTTAGGACACGGGTTATCGGTTTCGGCCGGAGGAGCCTATGGGTATTTTGGAAAAGGCGGATATGAAAACCTGTTGGGGGACATGAAAAAGCTTTCGACGATTTTACAACAGGAACACCCTGGACTGCCTTTGATTTTGCTTGGACACAGTATGGGCTCGTTTCTTACCCGGGCTTATTTGTCCCGGTACGGAAGGAACTTGGCCGCCGGGATTATTTTGGGGACGGGGGAAATCCCCAGCCCCATTGTCTATCGCTCGGAATGTTTGCTGGCGGAAAGGCTGGTACGGAAAAAAGGACCGAAAGGTCACGACCCGCTGTTTGCAAAGCTTTCGACCCAGCGGTTTAACAAAGCCTTTGCGCCCAATCGGACTCCCAACGACTGGCTCTCCCGGGATAAAAAAGAGGTGGACCGCTACACGGCTGACCCACTGTGCGGGTTTGACCTGACGGTTTCAGGGTATCGGGACATTCTGCTGCTGCAAGGAGAAATTGCCGGAAAAAAATGGGCGGAAAAAGTGCCGAAAATCCCGCTTCTGGTGTTGTCCGGGGAAAAGGACCCGGTAGGCGATTTCGGAAAGGGAGTACGGCGGGTGATCCAGAATTTACAGGAAACCGGCCATAAGGTGGAGTGGAAGCTGTATCCCGAAGCACGGCATGTGCTGCTGTGCGAGATCAACCGGGAGCAGGTATATCAAAAGATTCTCACTTTTATCGAAAAGAACGCCGGTTTACCTCAGGAAGAGGATATCCTGTGAAGCTAAGGTGGAAGGGATGTTTTGAGAGGGAAGAACAGCTTGCAAGGGCTGAACTTCCTGACAATGCCGCTTTGTTGCAAGAGCCCGAGACTCTGGAAGAAATGAAGGGGCAGGGGCAAAAAATGCTTCGATGGGTGTTCATTCCGGTCGCCGCCGCATTTGTGGCGCGATGGTATTTGTGGGGGCTTCCCGGGTTGTGGGATTGGTTTCATCCTTTAGGAATTTTGTGGTTTTTGCTTTTGATGGTTCCCCATGAGCTTCTCCATGCCGCAGGCTATCCTCGAAAAGCAATTTGTGAGCTGTGGACATCTCCCAAAAATCAGTGCCTGTTCGTGATTTGCACGGCGCCGGTGACAAAAAGGCGTTTTGTGGGAATTAGCCTTTTGCCGGCTATTGTGTTGGGCATACTGCCGCTTCTTGGGTGGTGCCTGTTTTCCAGCTTGAAGGGAAGCGTGTTTGTAGCGGCTATCCTGCAATTGGGCGCCTGCTGTGGGGATTTATTCAATACCCGAAATGTGCTGCGCCAAATTCCAAAAGGGGCTGTGGTACAGCAATCGGGGCTTCATACATACTGGTACCAAAAAGAAAAATGAAAAAACAGTACTAAAACAGCCGGTTTCCGACTATGATTTTATCGTGGAAGGAGGCGGCTGTTTTTTCATGGGTAAATTGACAATCCGGCAGAAGATGTTGGCCGGGGCAGTCTGTATTTTTGCGGCAGTCCTGGTCTGTGCCGGGATTTTTTGGGGAAATGCAGGCAGGGAAATTTCAGCCGGAGCGGAGCTTTCGCAGGGAGAGGAAGAAACCGTCCGGCTTCCGGCCATTATGTATCATGGGTTGCTGAAGGACAGCAAGTATCAGGGAAAATATGTGATTTCGCCTGACGAGCTGGAGCAGGATATGCAGTACCTGCAAAAAAACGGGTATACGCCGGTACACATGGAGGAAGTTTTCGACTGGCAGGACGGAAAAGGCGACTTGCCGGAAAAGCCCATTTTGCTTACCTTCGACGATGGGTATTATAACAACTATGTATACGCTTGGCCGTTAGCGAAAAAGTACAACATGAAAATCATCATTTCGCCCATTGGCAGCTGTACCGATAAATTTACCGGCGCCAACGACGACCACGCCAATTATTCCCACGTCACCTGGCCGCAAATTGAGGAGATGATGGATTCGGGTCTGGTGGAATTTCAAAATCACAGCTATAACCTTCACGGTACACAAGGGCGTCTGGGCGCGAAAAAACTGCGCAGCGAGAGTATGGAGGAATACCGGGCTTTGCTGACAGAGGATATAGGAAAATTACAGGAACGCTTTCAAACAGAGACTGGCTATACACCCCGCATGTTTACGTTTCCTTTTGGAGCGATTTCTGACGGGGCCGAGGAAATTTTGTGGGACATGGGGTTTCGCGGCGCTTTTACCTGTGAAGAGCGGATGAACTGCCTCGCAAAAAATGAAGAACATCCAGTCCTGGGACGGTTTCTACGCCCTCACGGTGTTTTGGGGGAATGTTATTTTTCCGGTATTTTACAGAAGGGCTCCTGAAGCCCATTTATCATTTTAGAAAGGCGTGAATCTTTATGCCGACCATTTATCTCAGTCCATCCCTGCAGCCCTTTAACAAATACATTAACGGCAGCGACGAACAGACCGTGATGAATCAGGTAGCCGATGCCATGGAGCCATATCTGCGCGCCTGCGGGATTCGCTATACCCGCAACCGTATTGGCATGACCTTGGGGGAAGCCATTCGGGAATCCAATGCCGGATATTATGATTTACATTTGGCGCTGCACTCCAACGCTGCGCCGGAAGAACTGGCCGGAAAAATCCGAGGCACGGATGTTTATTATTATCCCTACAGTGCTTTGGGAAAACGGGCCGCAGAGGTGTTGGCGGAAAATTTTAAAAAGATTTATCCTATCCCGGACAAAGTCAAGGCAGTCCCCACTACCACGCTCACGGAGATTACCAAAACCAACGCCCCCGCCGTCCTGATGGAGATTGCCTATCACGACAATGAAGAGGATGCCCGGTGGATTAAGGAAAACATCCAGGCCATTGCCGCTAACATTGTGCAGGGACTGTGCATCTATTTTGGGATTCCCTTTATTTCCAACCCGCAGCCGCCAAGAGTGGGGACCGTAGTTACTCAGTCTACGCCGCTGAACATTCGTTGCCGCCCGTCCACCCAGTCTCAGGTGATTACCCAGGCCCAGAAGGGGGAGAAGCTCACCGTATTGGGGCAATGGGAAGACTGGTATGTAGTCGAAGTGCGGGGCGTTATCGGATATGCTGCCGCTCGGTATATTCAGGTATAAAAAGTCAAAAAAAGCTGTGAGGAGTCCTTCGAGAACCCTCACAGCTTTTTTGATAAGCCATTATTTATCGGCGCTTCATATACATAACGCCGGACAATTCCAATACTCCGCTGATTATCAAACAGATTCCAAAGAAAGAAATGATGCTGGTAATCAGGCCAAAGGGGTTGATGACCAAAACCAGCCCCAACAGCAGAGGGACCAGGGCATTCACCGTTAAAAACCACCGCCCCGGATGCCGGGTGCGAAAAGCCTCTCGAGCTGCCGGAAAATTGCAGATTCCCAGAAGAATCAGCAGGGCCCCCAGTAAAAACGGGAGAATGGAAACCAGCATCTTGGGTACGGAAAGAAATAGAAGTCCCATTCCCACAGCAATTAGGCCGATGACCAATTCTCCGCCGGTTTCAACACCGGCTTTTTTCATACGCAGGCTTTGAAAAATAAGAACCAATCCGCTGATAATCAGCACCCCGCCCAGTCCCCATGAGAAAATCCGAAAGCTGAGAGACGGGAAAAATAACAAAACAGCGCCCAAAATGATATATAGCAGTGCAAGCCACGAGGACGAAGTCTTCGTCCAGAATGTTCGGAACATCATAACTCCTCCAATCAAAAAATAGGATTCTTTTTGCTACTTGTTTTCCACCAGCGGAAAAAAACGGTCATCCTCCAGCCGATACACGCCTTCCAAATCCTCTCCCTGTAAGTACGGAGAAACATCTTCCATCAAAAAACGGACGCAGGTACCACAGCTGGATGAAAGCTTTCGGGGAACCGGCATCATCCGGCAGGAAATCCCGTTTTTACGCAGCCGGCGGGCGTATTCCCCAGCGCCGAAATGGGTGAAAAATGTGGCAATGTACTCCATGAAAAAGACCTCACTTTTTGTGAATGGAGAGACAGAACTCACTCCCACGGCTTTCGGTTTCCATGGAAAGCTTCCGATGATTACAGAAACGGGAGATATTTTGTACGGCTACCCGGTTATCTACTAATATCTGAAACTCTTCGTATTGTGCGGCTGCCTGCTGGGTCAAAACCACCGGTTCCGGACAAGCCAGTCCTCTTGCATCAATGACAGGTAAACTCATGTTGCATTCCCTCTTTTCTGAATATTGGTAATGGATATGGCGGCTACAACCACCAATCCCAAAATAACAGCTGCTTGGCCGTTAAAGGTGGGGCCATCGGCAGAAGAAGCCAATCCAAAGTTATGGCAAAAAGCGGCTCCGGCAATCATACCCAAAACGGAAATGGCGGAGTCGGTGTTGCCTTCCCCGGTCAAAATCAGCTGGCGCATGGGGCAGCCACCCAAAAGCACAGAGCCCCATCCTACCAGAGCCATGCCCAAAAAGTTCCAAATTCCGTCTGTATGGGCGATAGGCTGTCCTTCAAATCCCAGCAGGAATTTCCCTGCAATAAGATTCCCCACCAGTACTGCCACTAAAATGGCGGCAAACCCGCTGATGAGATAAAAGTCCCGGAACATCACTGCATCCCGGATGCCGCCTACCATGCACAAACGTGTCCGCTGTGCCAATACACCGACAATCAAGCCGGCAGCCAGTGCCGCCCAAATGGGGGCCGCCATAGAGCCGGGGCCACTTTCGCTGAAAGCAAACAACTGAGGCAAAAGCAAAAATGCGGCAAAGAAGGCCAGCATTACCGCGGGCATGGCAGCGCCTTCTGCACGGCTGAGAGGATAGGCGCGCTTGAGAGAGAAACCTTTTTTCAGAGCGGCCACTCCGGCCAGAATTCCCACGCTGAATCCTACCAGTCCCACAATGGCGTTCAAGTCGCCGCCACCCAGACGCAGCACCATGCGCAGCGGACATCCCAGGAACATCAAAGCGCCCACCATGACAAAGCCGCCCAGCAAAAACCGCAGCATGGGGGACGAACCGCCCCGGGGCTTAAATTCACGGGCGGCCAGCGAAGCGGCAAACGCGCCCAAAACAAGCCCCACAATTTCAGGACGGAAATATTGTACCACCGGCGCCGTTTGCAGTTTGACGGAGCCTGCAATATCCCGCAGGAAACAGGCGATACAAAATCCCATGTTTCCCGGATTTCCCAAAACGACCAGTACTACGGCCAAAATGCCAATCACTACACCGGTCACGATAATACCCATATATTTTTTCATCAGATTCCCTCCATTCTGCTCTTTTATGCAATAGCCTTGACAGCCAAAAGAGCAGCATTGATTTCTTTTCTTGTGGTGGCATATCCCACCGAAAAACGCACGGTACCCGCCGGCGCCGTGCCCATGGTTTGGTGTGCCAGCGGCGCGCAGTGAATCCCGCAGCGGGTTTGAATACCGAATTCCTGCTCCAATTGCCAGGCAGCCTGCGCCATATCCAGCCGGTGAAACACAACAGAAACGACCCCCACCTGACCCATGCCCGGCGCTTTTAATACGCTGATGCCGGGAATTTCGGCCAGTGCCTCTATAAGTTCCTGGGTCAAGGACGATTCATAGGCAGCGATGGAGTCGACGCCCGTTTGCAGTAAAAATTCCGCTGCCGCATGAAGCCCCCACAAACCGGGAATATTCGGCGTACCCGCTTCAAACTTATCTGGCATAAAGTCAGGGGTTTCCAGCTTGTCAGAAACACTGCCAGTGCCGCCTTCCGTCAATGGTGGAAGCTGTTTTGCAAGAGTTGGGGACAAAAGCATCCCACCGGTTCCCTGTGGACCCAAAAGTCCTTTATGCCCTGAAAAACACAGGGCGTCTGCTTCCAGTTCCTTCCAGTCAAGAGGGATGTGTCCGGCTGTTTGTGCACAGTCCAACACCAGCGGAATTCCTTTCTCCCGGCATAGGGGAGCAATTTCCGAAACGGGCAAAATATTACCGAACACATTGGAAGCATGGGTCATCACCACCAGCTGGGTGTTAGGGCGGAATAGGGCTTCCGGTTTATCGAAATGCCCGTCAGGGTTTATTTTCGCCACGCTCCATGAAACGCCCAGAGAAGCAAGCGGGCGCATGACAGAATTATGCTCAAACCCAGAAACGATGCAGTGGTCACCGGGACGCAGCAGCCCCCGCAAAATAGTGTTCAAGCTAAAGGTTATTCCCGGCGTAAATACCACATGGGACGGCAGCGGAAAATGAAACAGCCGGCACAGCAAATGGCGGGTATCCAGCACTACATCCTCTGCCAGTGCAGCTGTCTCATAGCTGGAGCGGTTGACATTACATCCGTTTTCGGTCAAAAACCGGAACATGGAATCAGCCACGCCCGGCGCTTTTGGAAAGCTGGTAGCAGCATTGTCCAGATAAATTCTTTCCATCTCCGTTACCTCACCAGCAGGATGTCCTGCTCTTGCCGGGGGAGCACTTCGCCGATAATGGCAGCCGTGGGGATTTCCCCTTGCAAAGCCCGAAGCAATGCCTGTGCATGGGATTCCGGTACTGCCATCATCAAACCACCGGAAGTCTGCGGGTCATACAGAAGGTCGGCCATGGCCAGATCCACGCTTTCTTCCACCTTTACCCGGCTTTCGGCAAAGTCCCGATTCCGATACATGCCTTCCGGCAGCAGCCCCATTTGCGCCAGCTCATACACCCCCGGCAAAAAGGGAATCGCCCCCCAGTGCAGCCGAATGGTAACGTCGCTGCCCTCGGCCATTTCACAGCTGTGTCCCAGCAATCCAAACCCCGTCACATCGGTACAGCTGTGAATGGGGAATTGTACCATAATATCTCGAGCAGTTTTGTTGAGCATACACATGTTTTCCACAGCCTGCCGGTAGGCTTCTTCCTCGGCCAGATTGGCTTTGGCGGCGGTGGTAAGTACCCCGATTCCCAGAGGCTTTGTCAAAATCAGCACGTCGCCCGGCATGGCGCCGCAGTTTTTTAAAAACCGCTTGGGGTGGACAAATCCGGTTACAGAAAGGCCATATTTCGGTTCTTCCCCCTGGATGGTATGCCCGCCGGAAAGCATAGCCCCGGCTTCATAAACCTTTTCATAGCCGCCCCGCAAAAGCTCCCGAACCGCTTCGTCGTCCATTTGGGGCGAAACGCACAGGATGTTCAGAGCCAGCTTTGCCTCGGCACCCATGGCAAAAATGTCGCTCAAAGCGTTGGCGGCAGCAATTTTTCCAAAGGTATAGGGGTCATCCACAATCGGCGGAAAAAAGTCCAGGGTCTGCACCAGCGCCAGCTCCTCTGATACCTGATAGACACAGGCATCGTCGCTGGTGTCATAGCCTACCAAAAGATTTTCGTCCCGATGCACCGGCAGCCCTCCCAAGAGCTTCGAGAGGGTACCGGCTCCCACCTTTGCTCCGCATCCGGCACATTTGGCCAGCTTGGTCATTTTAATATCAGTCACAGGTTACCTCCTTCTTTTCCAGTGATTCCAGCAGCAATAAAACTTCCCCGCCGCAAATCATCCCCGAGTCCGCCGCAGTTTGATTGTTAATTTGGCAGATGGTCTGCTTCATTTCCCCAGGCATTAGCTGTCCCGCCGCTTCTGCCGCTTCTCTTTCCAGTAAGCCACCGCCCACAGTTCCACACAACGTCAGGTCTTTTTTGAGGACCATCACCGCGCCGGCGTCTCTCGGGCCGCTGCCCTTTTTGGAAAGAACCGTAATCACGGCCTTACCCTGTCCACTTTTCAGACTTTCGAGCACGTCGTTTCCAAGATAGGCCCCCAGTTTTAGCCCGCTTCGGACTTCAATCAGCTGGGCGGCGATGGAGACAGCGATTTCTTCCGGCGTCACAGCGCCAATAGACAGGCCGATAGGGGCATGTACCTGAGTAAGCAGGGCAGGGGAGATGCCTTCCTGTTTCAGGGCTTCCATGGTCTTGGCCACTTTGTTTCGGCTGCCAATCATGCCGATATAGGAAAACGGGTTCTTTAGGGCAGCCTTCAAGCAGTCACGGTCTGCGGCGTGGCCCCGGGTGACGATAACAAACCACAGTTTTTCCCCGGAAGAAGAAAGGGTACGAATCATCTCCGAAAAATTCCCCGTCAGTACTTGTGCTCCGGGAAAACGCTCCGGCGTTGCATATTCTGCCCGGTCATCGAGAACCGTGACGGAAAAATCCAGCATCAGGGCCAGTCTGCACACGGGGACTGCGATGTGCCCGGCCCCGCAGAGAACCAGCCGCTGCCGGGGAAATAGCTGCTGGCTGCACCACCGCTTCCCGTTTTCTTCCCACAGGGAAACACCGCCATGTCCCGGCCTGTTTTGCACCTCCTCCAGCTGTGCCAAAAAGGATTCCTGCCCGGTCAAATTCCGCAGAATTACCGGGCTTTTGCCGGAAAGTACTTGTTTGGCAGCCTGTTTCCAGATTTCAGCAGGCTCCATCCAGCAACCCTCCAAACTTTCGCATCACGGCTTCCAGCACACCGCCGCCCACTGCCCGAGCTTTGTCGGAAATGGTGCGAAAATCCACCGAATCCCCGCGGGGGTCCACGTCGCCGCACTTAAAGCCTTTCGTAACAGAAATCCCTTCCCGAAGCATCCCCCGCAGCATCCCGGAAATCTCCACCCGAATGGGCTCGTCTCCAACCATTGCCACCACATCTCCGGCACAAACCACGTCCCCGATTTCCCGCAGGGGCGAAAATATCCCGTCACAGGGGGCGCGAAGGATTCTCTCCCGGGTATAGCCGCCAATATTTCCCGGCACGCCGGAATTGGGAGCGGCTTCCCCCTTGTCAATCACCCTTCCCAGCGTGTGGCCGCGCTTGGTTTCCACAATATAATGGCAGTCTTTCCCGGCGCAAAAGCCCGGCCCCACGCCAATGACCAGCGGGGCGTCTGTGATATGGATACCGAGATTCCGTTTGGCCAGCACCGCATCCACCAGCACCTTGGGGGAAAGGGAAGGGAGAGATTGCAGCTCGGGGTCGGGGAGTACGGCAATGAGGCCTTCTTTGCAGGCTTTCAGCGCTTCTTCGGGAGAATGACAGGCCACAGCGGTAATGCCTTCCACTGTAAACCGACCGGTTTCCAACGCTGTAGAAAAGGCAACCGTCCGACGAATGGCTGTAGGCATGGGCAAATCCGTCATAATAATTTGAAAGTGGGACTGCCGCAGCCGCCAGGCAATACCGGTGGCAATGTCTCCGGCCCCACGAATCATAATCAGCATCCAATCATCCTTTCTATTATAAGGCCGCCCATTCTCTTAGGAGAAGGGAAGCTGTCACCACCGCCCCATCCATACGGGCTTTGCACAAACGAGCGGTTTCCAAGGCTTCTTTCCGGCATAATTCCCGCTGGTTTATCAGCAGCGAAAACGGACGCCCCTCTACACCCTTTTGTAAGCCTTCGGGAGAAAGGGCCATTTCTGCCAAAATTGCCGGGGTTACAGGGGAGTCTATAGGAACATGCAGCTTCTCTGCCGCCAACTCTGGTCGAAAACAAATCTCTTTCATCGGTTTTCCCAGCGCACTCATACCCAAAACTCCCACTACAGCACCAGCATCTTTTGGAATCACCGGCTCCTTTTCACCGGGCATTTTACAGGGGAGCCGTCTGCTTCCATCTGCTTCCACCAGCACATAATCAAAATGTTCCTGCAAAAGCAAAAGCCCCTCTTCCGAAATGCCGGTGAGCTTTCCTCGCTCGTCAATCCTTCCGCCGGCGGCACAAATTCCCCGCCCGGCTGCCCGGTACACAGCGTCTTCCAAAGGGGAAAGTAAGAGCGGACCAAAGGTTTCTTCCGGCGGGGGAAACATGTGGGTAGTGGTCGTAACCGCCACGGAAAAGCCTTTCTGCCGAAGCTCCCGGCATACCGTAAAGATGGCAGAAGTTTTCCCGCCTGCTCCCACAAACGCAGTCATACCAAGCGGGATTCTAAGTAAGCTATACAGAAACCTTCTCATGGGTGAGGTTCAGCGGGAGACTTTTCCCCGCCAATTTGTACCACCATCACATCGGGATTTTGCATGGCATAGCGAAAGGCCTGATAAGCACCGCCGGAAGGATGGGTGATATAAGCCGTCACAAAGTCGCTTTGGTCAGCCATCCATTGGTTCCTCGCCGGAATGGCGTCCCGGCGAGGAAGGTCTTTTAAGATGTTGGGGGTGATGATTTTATCAAAAATTTTCCGAAGAGATTCCTCTTCCTGCCGAAAAGCGGAGGTGATATAGGGAATGACCAGCCACTGGGAAATATCCAACTGGGGATTCTGTTCTTTTAACCGGCATACAGCATCCCGGCAAATCATGTCAAAAGCCCCCATGCCGCCGTTTAAAAAACACAAAGGTTTCCCGGAAGCCGCCAGCAAAGACAGCCATCTTTCCACTTGATGGGCAACCGTCTGCTGTTCGGGAATAAACCGATGACCAAAAAATGAGCAGACAATTTTATCCTGATGTATCATGGCATCAATCTCCTTGTTCCAATAGAATCAGTCCGAAGGGGAATTCTGGTGGGCTTCCCAGCGAAAAACTGGGGAGTATAGTAGCCTTCCCTGCACGCGCTGGGACTTCATCAGCACAATGCTCTCTACTTGCATGAAAACGGGTTCCAGTTGGAGGGATGCACAGCCCGGTGAAAGCAAAACGGTTCTTCGTGCCAGGGTAATATGGGGCCGGAAGGGTTTCCGGTCAAAAGAAATCCCCTGTTTGTCCAGTTCCCGGCGTACCTGTTCCGAAAGGTTCAAAAGCTGAGGAGAGCGCCGCAGTCCTGCCCACCACAAATCGCCATAGTGTCCCGCTCCTTCCAGCGTGATGGGGAACGGGGCAAAATCCACCTGCTCCAGTGCCTGGCGGGCAGGGACAGGGGAAGGAAGCTCACCCAAAAAGGCGAGGGTGATGTGGAGGTTTTCGGGGCGTGTAAAGGAGCCGGACGCACACTGGGCGCGCAGCTGCTCCATAGTTTCCATAACTGCCTGACGAAATGCAGGCGAAAGGGTAATGGCAACAAATAATCTCATAAAAGCCCTCCTACTCAAAAAGAGGATAATATAATATAGTATAGCAGGAAACCTTTCTGATACCAAGTGTTTTCTTGTCTATCACAGGAAACAAGTGGACATACCAATGCCCCCTCATGTAGAAAACGCAATCATTACATGAGGGGGCATTTTATTTCCTAAAATAATGATTATTTTTTTGCCTGCTGGTTTTGCTGATATTCCTTCAAACCCATATAGGAAGCCAGATAGGCTTTCTCCTCATATTCATAGCTTTTGGGGGTATAGGTAAATCCTTCCTGTCTTGCTCCAATCAGCTTGACCACCCATTCCATGAGTGCAGGGTTCTTCACCAGCAGCGGCCCGATCAGATGAGTGCCCAGAATGTTCCGGTAATGAAGGCCCTCTTCCTTTGTGTTCAGCGTATTGCCGTATCCCATGGACATTTGGAACAGGGGAGAGTCGATCCCCTCACACTGGCTGCACTTGTTGACAAATCCCACCACCGTAGGCTCCACCAGCTCACAAGAAGCCAGTGCGTCAGAGACATACCGGGTCTGGCTCTGCTCTGTGGTGGTAAAGGGCAAAATTCCCAAGCCTTGATGGAGCGTTCCGTTTGCATCGCTGATAGAAGCGCCCAACATTTCAAAAGCGTTGCCTGTAAACAGCATGGGCACACCCCGTTCTACTGCCTGAGCAAAACTGTCGCGGTATTGCAGCAGATGACGCATAGCCACCTTCTGGCTTCTCTCGGTGCCGGAGCCGGCATACACAAAGTCAAATTCGGAAAAATCCAATTCATCCCCAACGGTTTTTCCTACCACGGTAATTTCCAATCCCTGATCCCGCAAATGGCGCTCCAATACCCTCATGTTGCCGGTTTCGCCATAGAGGTTCATCAAATCATAGTATAAAAACAGCAGTTTCATTCTTCCGCTCTCCTCTCAACCTTGTCCAAAAACTTGTCCTTGTCGGAGAAACAGGTAATCACATACTGATACCCCGGCGCATGTTTTTCCATATAGGAAACCGCTTCGCCAATATCCTCAATGACGTGGATTTTTTCCGGCGCAATGCCGCAATAGGAGAAGCGTACTGCCAAATCGTTGCAGTAGCGGCCGGTTAGAATAATCTCTTTAACGGAATCGGCTCTCAGCAGTTCAAAGTCAATGTCCCACAGCCAAGAGGTTTCACTGGTGTAGTACTTACGGCTGATGGCGTCCACAATAACGGTAACGGTGGTATCCCGCTTATCCTGTACGGCTACCCGGATGGACTGGTCATAGGAAATAGAGTTTTCGTGCTTGGAGGTAAGCAGAGTGCCTTCCTTTTGCCCAGCGGTAAATTTGACAATCCGGCCGCTCTTCATTACATAGTGGTTCAAAGCGTTGACGATGTCCTCGCCGGGGATTCCCAGCAGGTTGCAGATAGCAAAGGTCGCGAGGGTATTATAAAAATGATAGATGCCGGAAAAACTCAGGTCAATGCGATATTTGCCGTTAATCACAATGTAGGAATCGTTCAGGCTGGCATCGGTCACGGAATATTCGGTATCATGGCGGTGCAGCTCGCACTGGGTGCAGTGATAGGAGCCGATATGGTTATAGTGATAATAGTCATATTTCATAGGCGCTTTGCAATTGGGGCAATAGCGGCCGTCATTATATAAGCTGGTGTTGCGCTCCGTGGAGAAAGGAAGTCTGTCCACACCGAACCAGGTGACATCTTTTCTTCCAAGGCCGAAGCAGGAAACCAGGGGGTCATCGGCGTTGAGCACCAGATGGGTTCCCTCGTGGATACTCTCGCCCACAATATCATAGACCCATTCGGGATGGCCGTTACGGGTCATCTGGTCACGATAGAGGTTGGTGATGACATAATGGGTGGGGGTAAAATAGCGGAAAGTATGCCGGGCAAAGCGTTCGTCGCTCTCCATCAGGATGATGTCGCTTTTCACACGGCCGGAAAGGGTACAGTCGTTGAGCAAAAAGGTGGTTACGCCTTCAATCTGGTTGGAGCCTTCTTTGTTATAGGCGATTTTTTTGCCGTTGCTTTGCAGCACATGGGCAATCATTTCCACGGTTGAGGTTTTGCCGTTGCTGCCGGTAACAGCAATAATCTCGCTGGGGAGCTTAATTTTCCGCAGAATGTCGGGGTCCAGCTTCAGGGCAATTCTGCCGGGCAGGCTGCTGCCCTTGCCCACCATTTTGCCTGCCAGCCGGAGCATTTTGCAGAGCAGAATGATTAACGATGTTTTCATAAAAAATGACTTCCTTTCACAAGGCGCGGGGATAGGGAATCAACAAGCGCCTTTTCCCAAGCCTGCCGGAGCGGAGAAAATTCCGGCCGGAAAAAGCCCGGATTACAAAATATTATAACAAGTTTCCTTCCCCCTTGCAAGAAGGCGGAAGGGGATTGTGGAAGTTTTGAAAGAAAAAAGGCCTTTGCAAGGGAATAGACGGCAAGGCAGGGGCGTGATATAATAGACAAGAGAAAGCCCCACAGCCAGGATGAATACCGGAATGGGGCAATTAAAATCTGGGGGACGATGCCCACATACTCAAAAATGCAATCGTACTTACCGGGCGCGACAGGAAGAACCCAATTTGAGATTTTATCAATAAACAGGAGGCTCATTTTTATGATACAGTTGGTTGCCAGTGATATTGACGGAACATTGCTGCAAGGGGGAGCCGCTGCTTTGCCGGAAGAAGTGTTCGATATGATACGGGCGCTGCAGAAGGACGGTATCCGGTTTTGTGCTTCCAGCGGCAGACAATATTCCAGTCTGCGGCGGCTGTTTGCACCGGTGGCAGACGAAATTTATTATATCTGTGAGAACGGTGCGGCTGTGTTCGGGCCGGGGAAAAACGGGGCGCTTCTGGGGAAAACGGTCATGGAGCGCAGCCTGGCCGAAAAGCTGGCGGAAGAGATTGTGGCCCGAAAGGATTGTGAAGTGCTGGTTTCCGGCATTAACACCAGTTACCTTATGCCAAAAGAAGAAGAAATCGTCAAGTGCATCCGCGACTTTGCCGGAAATAACATAACCTATGTGCACCGGGTTCAGGAGATACCGGAAGATATTATCAAGGTGTCGGCTTTTTGTACGCCGAATCCCCAGCTTGCGGAACAAGAACTCGCCCCCCGCTGGGAAAAACACTTTCATGCGGCAGTAGCTGGGGAGCAGTGGCTGGATTTTACCCTCTCCGACAAGGGAACCGGACTTGATACCCTTTGCCATGCGCTTCAGCTTTTCCCCAAGGATATTATGGTTTTCGGCGACAATTTTAACGACGCCCCCATTTTAAAAAAGGCAGGCTTCCCGGTGCTGATGGAAACAGCCCATCCTGCCCTCAAGGAGCAGTTCCCCGTGCAGTGTGGGAATGTTCCTCAATATGTACGGGAGCATGTATTGTAACAAAAAGTTTTATATTGGTAAAGGGAAGGCTATTCCTATTTTGGCATTTCAGTGTTATAATATGAAGAATAGCAAGGAAAAACCTTTGCTGCCCGATGTGTACACAAAACAACGACGGAAAAGGACAGGTGAAATACAACGTGGCTGGAACAGATATTGCAATTGATTTGGGTACTTCGTACGTAAAAATATATGTGGATAAAAAGGGTATCGTTTTACGGGAACCGGCAGTGATTGCAGTGGATACCATTACCGACAGCATTATTGCCGTGGGCGAAGAAGCGTATCGGATGATTGGCCGGACCTCTCAGCGTACCGCTGTGGTGCGCCCTCTGTGTAACGGAGTCATTTCCGACTTCCAACTGGCACAGGAACTGATTCGGTATTACTTAAAGAAAATCAGCGCAAGCCATGTATTTATGCCCCGTGTAGTGGTCAGCGTCCCCTGCGAGATTACCGAAGTGGAAAAGCGTGCGGTGGTAGATGCCATCAGTTCTACCGGCGTGCGGAGAATCTGCCTGATTGAAGAGCCGGTAGCGGCTGCTATGGGTGCGGGTGTGGACATCTCCCAGCCTCATGGCACCTTTGTGGTGGATGTTGGCGGCGGCACCACGGATATGGCCGTGATTTCTCTGAGCGGTGTGGCCATTTCTTCCTCCATGCAGGTGGCTGGCAATACCTTTGATGACATGGTGGCCAAATACATCCGCCGAAAGTACAATCTGCTTATCGGCGAGCGTATGGCTGAAGAAGCCAAAAAGGCTGTGGGCTGTGTATATCCCAATCAGGAATCCCGCACCTACCGGGTAAAGGGCCGCAATGCCCTGACCGGTCTGCCTCAGTGGGCGGATATTACCTCGGAAGAAATGCTGGAGTGCATGATTGAGCCCGCCATGCAGATTGTGCGCCGGGTACAGGAAACCCTGGAGAGCACCCCGCCGGAGCTGATGGGCGATGTGTACGAGGATGGAATTATTCTCACGGGCGGTTCGGCTCATCTGGCAGGTTTTGAGACGTTGCTGGCCAAGAAAACGAAGATTGCCGTACACACAGCCGATGAACCGGAGGATTGTGTGGCCAACGGTGCCGGCAAGGCTATCCGCTTTATCGACGATATGGAAAACAAAGAATACGGAGTCCTGAACCCTCTGAGCGCGGCTTATTAAGTGTTAACAGGAACCATAGCGCCCTTTCTCCCGAAAGGCACCCCTTCCGAACCTTTGGGAGAGCGGGCGTTTTTTCTGTATAAAACCCCGTCCGAAAGCGCATATCAAAAGAAACGGAATTTGAGAAAAGGCAGGTTGCACCATGACCATTGAAGAAGCAAAAAAGCAGCTGAAAACGCTGCGGGAGACCATCTCCTATCACAACCGGAAGTATTACGTAGAAGATGCACCGGAAATTGAGGACTATGAATATGACGCCCTGTACCGGCAGCTGGAAGAGCTGGAAAACGAATTTCCTCAGCTGATTACCGAAGATTCCCCTACCCGTCAAGTGGGCGGGCCTGCGCTCAACAGCTTTGCGCCGGTAACCCACCGGGTCCCCATGGAAAGCCTGCACGATTCCTTTTCGGAGGAGGAAATGCGGGAATTTGACCGCCGTGTGCGGGAAGCCTGCGGCAATGTGGAATATGTGGTGGAACCGAAGTTTGACGGACTTTCCGTTTCGCTGGAATATGAAAACGGGGTATTGGTACGGGGTTCCACCCGCGGCGATGGCCTGACCGGTGAGGATGTAACCGCCAACATCCGCACGATTCCCACCGTGCCCAAAACACTGCGGGAAGCCATCCCCTTTTTAGAGGTGCGGGGCGAAGTGTATATGTCCCATGACAGTTTTTATCGCCTGTGTGCCCGGCAAGAGCTGAACGGGGAAAAGCCCTTTAAAAATCCCCGCAACGCGGCAGCTGGTTCCCTGCGGCAAAAGGATGCTCGAATTACCGCCAAGCGGGGTCTGGATATCTTTGTTTTTAACATCCAGCAGATTGAGGGCGAAACGCTGGAAAATCACGACGAATCCCTGCGGCGTATGGAGCAGCTGGGCCTGACAGTAGCACCCTTTTATCGGGTGTGCAGTACCATGGACGAGGTTTTGGAGGAAATCCGCCGGATTGGGGATATGCGCGGGCAGCTTCCTTATTCCATTGACGGCGCCGTGGTAAAGGTAAATAATTTTTCCCAGCGCCGGCAGCTTGGCAGTACAGCCAAATTTCCCCGGTGGGCAGAAGCCTATAAATATCCCCCGGAGGAAAAGGAAACCACCCTTCTCTCCATCGAAATCAATGTTGGGCGTACCGGTGTGCTCACTCCTACCGGGGTTTTCGAGCCGGTATTGCTGGCTGGGACTACCGTCAGCCGTGCCACCCTGCACAACGAAGACTTTATTGCAGAAAAGGGCCTTCGCATCGGTTCCAGGGTCATTCTGCGAAAGGCGGGGGAGATTATCCCGGAAGTGGTGTCGGTAGTTTCCTGCCCGCCGGACAGCGCCCCCTTTGTCATGCCGGACACCTGTCCTTCCTGTGGAGAGCCGGTTTCCCGGGAAGAGGGCGAAGCCGCCATCCGCTGCACCAACCCGGAATGTCCTGCCCAACTTTTGCGGCACCTCATCCACTTTGCCTCCCGGGATGCTATGGACATTGACGGCCTTGGCCCTGCTTTGCTGGAACAGCTGGTATCAGCGGGACTGCTTTCCTCTCCTGCCGACCTTTATTCCCTCACCCGGGAGCAGCTGGCAGGCATGGAGCGCATGGGGGAAAAATCCGCCCAAAACCTGCTGGACGCTTTGGAGAAATCCCGGAAAAATGAATTCAGCCGATTGCTTTTTGCCTTGGGCATCCCTCACATTGGAGCCAAGGCAGCGAAGCTTCTGGCCGCTCGCTTTCCAACCATCGAAGCACTGACCGCTGCCGGGGAAGAGGAGATTGCCGGGATTGATGGATTTGGCGAGATTATGGCAAAATCTGTAGTGCAGTTTTTCTCTCTGCCCGGTACGCATCATCTGATAACGGCATTGCAGAAGGCGGGGCTGAATATGACAGAAAGCCAGACTACGGTAGGCGACCGTTTTGCCGGAAAGACCTTTGTGCTCACCGGTACCCTGCCCACCATGACCCGCAGCGAGGCATCCCAGCTGATTGAAAAGCTGGGGGGCAAGGTCAGCGGCTCCGTGTCCAAAAAGACCTCCTATGTAGTGGCCGGGGAAGAAGCCGGAAGTAAGCTGACCAAGGCGCAAAAACTCAACATCCCCATTCTCACCGAGGCCGAACTGCTGGCCATGGCGGAAGAATAAGCAAACAAAGGAGGAAACACCATGGAACAGCCGCAAACCCGCACCGTGGGAATCCTTGCCCACGTAGACGCCGGAAAAACCACCCTCTCCGAGCAGATTTTATACCAGTCCCACACCATCCGGCAGGCGGGGCGGGTAGACCATCAGGACAGCTTTTTGGACACAGACTCCCAGGAGCGCAGCCGGGGGATTACAATTTTCTCCGGCCATGCGCCGTTTTCGTGGCAGGGGGCTCCCTGGTATCTGATAGACACGCCGGGGCATGTGGACTTTTCCCCGGAAATGGAGCGGTGCCTATGGGTACTGGACGCCGCCGTGGTGGTAGTCAGCGCTGTGGAAGGGGTGCAGGGGCACACGGAAACCATTTGGAAGCTGCTGCGGGAGAAAAAAATCCCCACCTTCTTTTTCATCAACAAAACCGACCGGGCAGGCGCAGACCCGGAAGGGGTGAAGAAGCAGCTGGAAAATAGGTTTCACACCTGCCTGTGCCGGTTTTCCGGGGAGAAAGTGACTTCAGAAATGGCCGAGTGCGCCGCCGGTTTGGATGATGTCCTGCTGGAAAGGTACCTGTCGGAAGAAATCCCCCAGGAGGAGTGGCCTTCTCTGCTGGCGCCGGGGCTCAAAGAGGGGAAACTGTGCCCGTTTGTGTCGGGAAGCGCGCTGGCAGGCGAAGGGGTTTCGGATTTATTAACGGGGCTTTGTCTGCTGGTTCCCGAAATGGGCGGGCAGGATGCGCCGTTTTCCGCCCGGGTTTTCCAAATCCGCCGGGATGCCCAGGGAAACCGTCTGGCGTTTTTGCGGGTTACCGGCGGGAGCCTTTCCCCTCGGGATGTAGTGGATGGGGAAAAGGTGAGCGAGCTGCGGCAGTGCAGCGGCAAAAAATATACGCCTATCCAAAAAGCAGTCGCCGGGGAGCTGTGCGCGGCAGCCGGCCTTTCGAGCGCCTGTGCGGGAAAGGGGCTGGGAGCAGAAAAGGATTCGTCCACCATGGCTTCTTCGCCCATGCTGCGGGCCGCGGTGGAGTTTGACAGCAAAAAGGTTTCCCACCGGGAGATGCTTGCTGACTTCCGCGTGCTGGAGGACGAGGAGCCATCCCTGCATGTGGAGTGGATAGAGGCGCTGCAGGAAATCCAGGTGCGGGTCATGGGTAGTATCCAGCTGGAAATATTGCGGGAACAGGTGCGAAGCCGGTTTTCCCGGGAAATTACCTTTGGCCCCTGCCGGGTTATCTATCAGGAAACCATTGCCACCCCAGTGGAAGGGCGGGGGCATTTTGAACCGCTGCGCCATTATGCGGAGGTACATCTGCGGCTGGAGCCGGGGAAAAGAGGGAGCGGCATCCAGTTTGAAAGCCAATGCTCCACTGATTCTCTGGCCTTGAACTGGCAGAGGCTCATCGAGACCCATGTGTATGAAAAGGAGCACAAAGGCGTCCTCACCGGTTCGCCAATTACGGACATCAAGGTAGTGCTGCTGGCAGGCCGCTCTCACGAAAAACATACAGAAGGCGGCGACTTCCGGGAAGCGGTATACCGGGCGATTCGGCAGGGGCTGATGAAGGCGCAAAGCATCCTGCTCGAGCCGTGGTATGGGTTCCGGGTGTCGCTGCCAATCGAAATGGCAGGGCGTTTTTTGTCGGATATCCAGCGCATGGGCGGCAGCGCCGAAGCGCCTTTGACAGAAGGGGACCGCTCGGTTATCTGCGGCCGGGCGCCGGTAGAGCCGATGATGGACTATCCCCGGGAGCTGACGGGCTACACCCGGGGACGAGGAAATATCTCCCTGTGGTTTGACGGGTACGAGCCCTGCCGGAATCAGGAGCAGGCCATGGCCGCCATTGGGTATGATGCTCAGCGGGATGTGGAAAACCCGGCTGGCTCTGTATTCTGTTCTCATGGGGCGGGATTTTTTGTGCCCTGGGACGAAGCGGACAAGTACATGCATCTTCCTTGATAACGGGTAGGCTGAATGGAAAATGGTTCATTTCTTCATGTTTGTGCACCAATTCTCCCTGTCTCTTTTGGAGCACCCCTGCTATAATGAAAAGTAAGAAAGCCGCCGGTAAGGGCGGAAGATACGGGAGGTTATCCGCATGATTGTGAAATTTTCAGAACTGTATCAAAAGGACTTGGAAATGCAGAAGGCCCGGTATGAAAGAATTGCAGCCGGTTATGAGGAATATTATGGGAAAGCACCTCTTTCTTTTTTCAGCGCGCCTGGGCGTACCGAAGTCGGAGGAAACCATACCGACCACAATCACGGCTGCGTACTGGCTGCTGCGGTGGATTTGGATATTGTAGCCGCCGCCGCTCCTAACGGGGAAGACGTGGTACGGCTCAAGTCCGCTGAGTATGAAAAGCTGGATGAGATTGGGCTGTCTGACCTTTCTGTGCAGGAAGAAGAAACCGAAAAATCGGCTTCCCTGATTCGGGGTGTGTGCGCCCGCTGCCGGGAGCTGGGGTATCGGGTGGAAGGCTTTAATGCCTATACCGCTACCCAGGTGTTAAAGGGTTCCGGGTTGTCCAGCTCGGCGGCATTTGAAGTAGTGGTGGTGACTATTATCAGCCACCTGTTTAATGATGGGAAGATTGACGCGGTAACGGCTGCCCAGATTGCCCAATATGCGGAGAATGTGTATTTTGGAAAACCTTCGGGTCTGATGGACCAGACGGCCAGCAGTGTGGGTGGTTTTACGGCTATCGATTTTCGCGACCCCAAAAAACCGGTGCTGGAAAAGGTGGATTTTGACCTTGCCCAGCAGGGATATGCTCTTTGCATTGTGGATACCGGCGGAAGCCATGCAGATTTAACCGGCGATTATGCGGCGATTCCTCAGGAGATGAAGAAAGTGGCGGGTCTGCTGGGGGTGCAGGTCCTGCGGGACGCTGATGAAGCAGAATTTTGGAAACGACTGAAAGAGCTTCGGGAAAAAGCCGGAGACCGAGCCGTTTTGCGTGCTATGCACTTTTTCAGTGACAACCTTCTGGCGCAGGAGGAAGCCAAGGCGCTGAAAGCTGGGGACTTTGCTTCGTTTAAAGAGATGATTATTGCTTCGGGACGCTCTTCCGCCACCAGACTGCAAAATGTGTTTTCCTGCCACAATCCATCGGAGCAGGGGCTGTCGCTGGCACTGGCAATTTCTGAAAAGATTCTTGCTGGAAAAGGCGCTTGGCGCGTTCATGGCGGCGGGTTTGCCGGTACGATCCAGGCTTTTGTACCCATGAATATGCTGGAAGAATACCGTGAGAAAATCGAAAATGTTTTTGGTGAGGGAAGCTGCCATGTGCTTTCGATTCGCAGCGCTGGTGGAACAAAAGTGGAAATCTAACAAAAATGTAAGAATAAATTCGGTAAAATTGGCTACCTGTTTTGGGGAATTTGTGCTATACTTAGGGTAATTCCTTTGAATGGTGGTGCAGGCAGTGGATTTGTCGATTATTTTTCCTGTAAGAAACTTGCAGGATGAACTTTCGGGAATTCTGTCCCATGTTCAGCGTCAGATGGGAAACCTTTCCAGCGAGTTGATTGTAGTGGATATGGACTCTCAGGACGTGACTGTGGTAAATGCCCTGAACCTGCTGCATGAGGCTAATATCAGCGGCTATGTTATCCAGAACGGAGCAGGGACGCCGGCCGCTGCCCTGAATTCCGGCATCCAGCGGGCGAGGGGGAAATATATCTCGTTCCTGTTTGCCAGAAGATTGTATGATAATATTCTGGAAGGATATGTTTCTACCGCAGAGCATACCGATGCGGATGTGGTGTTCGGAAGCGTAACCGAAAGTGATTCCCGCTCGGCAGAACGGCAAAGTATGAGCCGGGTGGTCAAAACCCGTCCGGGCAACAGTTATATTCAGGATTATTTGGAGGAAAAACTTCCGCTGGACATTGCAGCTGTTCTGATTCGGCGGCAGTTTTTGCTGGAAAATCAGCTGTGGTTTTCCGGTGAATGCCGGTATGGGTACGCCCGGGAATTTTTGCTGTGCTGTTTGATGCGTGCCGAAAAAGTGGTGCAGTCGCCGGTATTGATGGTACGTTCTCCGGAATATGAAGTGACCCGGTCTTTTCAGGACATTACGGCCCGGGAAGTATTTCAGGAAATTGAGTCGGCTTTGCGGGTACGGGACATTGCCTGGTGTGAACACGGGCAGGATACGGAATTGTTGGACAGAATCGACAGCTGCCTGATTCCTTCGGCCATTATGCACTGTGTGGATGTGCTGCTGCGGGAGGGAATCCTTCCGACAGTTATTCGGAGAGAGTTGAAGAAAAATGGGTATCAAAAACTTTTAAAGGCAGGAAAATATACGCCGCCGGTTTTAAAGAAAAAAATTTCTCATTGGAAATCACCGCTCCATTCTTATGAGGCAGAATAATCTGTCGCCCCACCGTTCTCCCTGTGAGAAAGGTGGGGCGTTTTTGAGTACCTGGAAAGGAATTTTATGGGAAAAATGGCGATAACCGGCCGTAAAGACAGAAAAGTTTACAAACTATTCATGCCCTTTCCAGTAAGGCTATAGTACAATAATGTCACCTGAACAGGAATCCAAGGGGAAATATTGACAGAGGTGAATCGGGTGTTTGGGTATATTCGTCCATATAAAGCAGAACTCCTGGTTCGCGAGTATGAACAGTACCGGGGAATTTATTGCGGTCTTTGCAAACGGATGGGAGTCGTCTATGGACGAATTTCCCGGCTGACGCTGAGCTATGACTGTACCTTTCTGTCCATGGTACTCATGGGCCTGTCAGAGGAAGATGCCGCTTTTACCAGGGGGCGGTGTGTGGTCAATCCCATGAAGGCGTGTACCTTTTGTAAGGGATATGACGAAGTGTTGCAATATGCCGGCGCGGTGTCTGTTCTGCTCACAGACGCCAAGCTGCGGGATGACTGGGCAGATGGCGGTTTCGAAGAAAAGCTGCGGTCTGGTTTTCTGCGTTTGCTGGGAAGGCGCTCCTGCAAAAAAGCCGAAAAAGCCTATCCGGAATTGGCTGCCGCAGTGGAAACCTACCTGCGGGCGCAGCAGCAGGCAGAAAAGGAGACCCCCTCTTCCATAGATGCTTGTGCTCATCCCACAGCTACCCTTTTGGCAGGTATTTTGCGAGAGAGGGCCGGAGAGGACAGAGAACGGGGAATGATTCTGGAAGAACTTGGGTATTTTCTGGGGCGGTGGATCTATCTGATGGATGCCGCCGATGATTTATCCGAGGACTTGAGAAAGGGACATTTTAACCCGTTTATTGGAGTATTGGGAATTCCAGAAGGAAACACCCTGGAAGGTGAGCAGAAAAAGCAGGTGGAAGAATCCTGCAATCAAACCCTGAATATGACGGCGGCCCGAATCACCGCCGCCTTTCATCTGTTACATTGGAACCGGTTTGGCCCGATTGTGGAGAATGTCATTTTAAAGGGTCTGCCGGAAATGCAGCGCGAAATCCTATTTTTGCACGCAAAGGAGAAGAAGCATGTCGGATCCGTATAAGGTATTAGGAATTTCCCCGTCAGCAACTGACGAGGAGGTAAAAGCAGCATATCGAGAACTGGCGAAAAAGTATCATCCCGATAACTATGCCAACAGTCCGCTGGCCGAGTTTGCCAACGAAAAAATGAAAGAGATTAACGAAGCCTATGATACGATTGTATCCCAGCGCCGCGGCGGCGGAAACGGACAGCAGTATCAGCAGCCTGGCGGAAATCCCTATCAGGGCTATGGATATGGTTATGGCGGAACCCCGTATCGTTCTTCCAGTTTCAGTGATGTGCGGAATCTGATTATGGCAAACCGGATTGCCGATGCCGAGCAGATTCTTAATGGGGTCCCCATGGATGGCCGGAATGCAGAATGGTATTTCCTCAAAGGCACAGTGCTGTATAAACGAGGCTGGTTGGAAGAAGCTTCCAACCACTTTTCCCGAGCCTGCCAGATGGACCCGGGTAATCCGGAATATCGGGCGGCCATGAATCAGGTGGTCAATCAGCGCAATGGTCAGTATGGCGGGTATAATCCCAATATGCAGAGAGGGGCCGGCGGGTGTAATTCCTGTGATGTGTGCTCTTCACTGATTTGTGCCGATTGCTGCTGCGAATGTATGGGCGGCGACTTGATTGCCTGTTGCTGACGGGAGGCGCTACGTTGTGAATCGGAGTGTTCGGATTGCATTTTGCGGAGCGGCGGCGGCATTGCAGATAGCGCTATTGTTTCTGACAAATCTATTTCCCACAGCTACTCTTGGGCTGACAGCTTTGGCGGGTGTTCTGCTGATGCCAGTGGTGATTGAAATTGGGATGCGCTGGGGATGGTGTGTGTTTGGAATCTCATCGGTGTTATCCTGGATCCTTCTGACAGACAAAGAAGCCTATTTACTGTTTTTGCTGTTTTTTGGCTACTATCCCGTACTCAAGGCTTGCGTTGAAAAATACATTTCTAAAAAGCCTTTGTGTTGGCTTGTAAAGCTGCTGGCGGTTAATTTGGCGGCTGTGGTGGATGTACTGGCCGTGGTGTTTGTGCTACGGCTGCCGATTGAATCGGTGTTCACGTTTGGAATCATTTTGCCGGTGCTGCTTTGGATAGGCCTCAATGTGGTATTTGTAGTGTATGACATGGCGCTGTCCGGCTTGGTGATGATATATTGGCAAAGACTTCATCCCTACCTGTCAAAACTATCCGGTCGGAGAGAGCGGTTCTAAAATAGAATTGGAAGCTGTCGCTTGATAAGCGGCAGCTTTTTGTTTGCAGGAAAGGGAGAAATAACGAAAAATGAAAATATTTTGAGAAACCTCTTGCAATTTCAAAACAGCTGTGATATAATACCATTCGTGGCTTACAGAAAGCCGAAAAAACGCAACATATGGGGCATTAGCTCAGCTGGGAGAGCGCTACACTGGCAGTGTAGAGGTCAGCGGTTCGATCCCGCTATGCTCCACCAAAAACCCGCAGGCTTTTTGTGTCTGCGGGTTTTTTCTATCAATTTTATTTTATGACATGCAAGAAAGGGTTTGGAAAAAACATGGACGCTCTTCCGCTATTACTGGTGATTGTCTTCTGTATCATCGGCTCGGCTTACTTTTCGGCTTCGGAAACCGCATTTTCTACGATGAACCGTATTCGGATGAAGAACCTGGCCGACAGTGGGGACAGCCGCGCTGCTGTAGCGCTGAAGCTGGTAGATAACTATGATAAGCTGATTTCAACCATCCTAATTGGCAATAATATCGTGAATATTACCTCGTCTTCTTTGGCAACGGTGGTATTTACCATGTGGCTGGCTGATGCCGGCGTATCTGTTTCCACGGCAGTCATGACAATTTTGGTGCTGATTTTCGGTGAAATTTCTCCCAAAACGCTGGCCAAAGAAAACGCAGAATCCTTTGCTTTAGCGACAGCCCGCCTGATGCGTGTGCTGATGGTTTTGCTGACTCCTTTGAATTTTCTGTTTTCCTTGTGGAAAAAACTGCTGGACCGGCTGTTTAAGAAGCAGGAAGACCCAGGCATCACGGCAGAAGAACTGATGACCATGGTGGACGAGGCACAGAATGACGGTGGAATTGATGAGCATAACGGCGAGCTGATTCGTTCTGCCATTGAGTTTGATGATTTGGATGCCAATGACATTCTCACCCCTCGGGTGGATTTGGTGGCTGTGGAAAAAGACGACTCTATGGAAGAGGTTGGCCGGGTGTTTATGGAAAATACTTATTCACGGCTGCCGGTGTATGAGGATACGATTGATAATATTATCGGCATGATTCACGAAAAGGATTTCTTTACCGCCCTTCACAACGGCGCCGATAACTTTGCTTCGGCGGTGAAGCCGGTGATTTATGTTTCCGGTGGCATTAAGATTTCCAAGCTGCTGCGGCTGATTCAGCAGTCCAAAACTCATGTGGCCGTAGTCGTGGACGAATTCGGTGGTACAGAAGGTATTGTCACACTGGAAGATGTTCTGGAGCAGTTGGTAGGCGACATCTGGGACGAACACGACATTGTGGAGCAGGAGATTGAAGAAATCAACAACACCACATTTGTGGTATCCGGTTCTTGCAGCCTGGAGGACTTTTTTGAGATGTTCCGGCTGCCGGAAGAGGAAGAAGAGAAGTATGAGTCTATTACCGTTGGCGGATGGGTGATGGAAGAATTGCGGTGTGTACCGGAAATCGGTGCCCACTTTGTATTCCATGGCAACGAGGTGTATGTGACCAAGGTGGAAAAACGGCACGTAGAAGAAATCCGTTTCCAGCTTTCCGAGCCGCTGCCGGAAGAAAAAGAAGAATAACAGTGAAAAAGGGAGCGTCATCATCGGATATTCTCCGATGACAGCGCTCCCTCTTTTTTTGTCTTGGTTACGGCGCCAGTCTATCAGTCATCCTCCAACAGCTTGGAAGGTGGAATTTTCAAAACTTGGGCAATTTTGAATAATGTTTCAAGGGATACGCCGCGAATCGTACCAGTCCCTTCAACCTGGCCAACGAAGTTGACACTTTTTCCAATCCGTTCCGCAAGAACCTCCTGTGTAAACCCCGCCTTTTTCCTGTAATATGCGATTTTCAAGCCCAGAGTGATATAGCGTTCTGGAAACTCCGTCTGCATACTATCACCTCCTGATATTATGCTACCAACAAAGCAGAGAAATTATAATTGAAAGCAATTATATGATTATTTACTTTAAATCAATTTGAGTATATAATGAGAGATGAATTATTTACTTTGTTGGAGAGGTTGGCTTGAAAATGGCAAAGATGGAACCGTGAACATATTTACCGTTAGTTTTTTTGGACACAGAGCTATCTCGGATTTTTGTGAAACAGAAAAAATCCATAGGCTTCTTTTGGAAAAGAAGTATGTTGAGTTTCTGGTGGGGCGGGATGGGGATTTTGACCAGATGGTTTCCTCAGTGGTAAAACGGCAAAAACGCCATGTGCGGGATGATAACAGCGCCTTGATTTGGATACTGCCCTATCCAACGAAAGAGTTGCGGGATAATATGGGAAATTTACAAGCGTATTATGATGAAATAGAAATATGCAGCAGTGCAGCCAATAGCCACCCCAAGGGTGCCTTTCAAATTCGCAATCGGCAAATGGTGAATCGAAGTGACCTTGTTGTTTTCTATGTAGACCATAATAGTGGTGGAGCTTATCAGACCCTGCGCTATGCGCAAAATCAAAAAAAGTATATTATAAATTTGGGCAGAAAAAAGGGTATTAGGAAATAACATGGGAACTGTTACATGAAAAAAGAGAAAGCCGGTTCCTTTTTGAGCATTTTCCGCCCAAAAAGGAACCGGCTTTCTGCCAATATATGAGCAATCAGTTTTTAAGGCTCTGCATCGGCGCCGGAATCCGGCCGCCGCGGCCAATAAACTTAGCGGGGGAGTAGCGGTTGACCTCCATCACAGGGCCGCCGCCCAGCAGGCCGCCAAAGTTCAGTTCTTCACCAACCTTTTTGCCGATAGCGGGAATCACACGCACAGCTGTGGTCTTGCTGTTCACCATTCCGATGGCGGCTTCATCGGCGATAATAGCCGAAATCACCTCGCTGGGAGTGTCGCCGGGAATCGCAATCATATCAAGACCCACCGAGCATACTGCTGTCATAGCTTCCAATTTGGTCAGAGTCAATGCGCCGCACTGAGCTGCATGAATCATCCCGGCATCTTCCGTTACCGGAATAAACGCGCCGGACAAGCCGCCAACATGAGAGGATGCCATGACGCCGCCCTTTTTCACTGCATCGTTGAGCAGTGCCAGTGCAGCCGTGGTACCATGAGCACCGCAGCACTCCAGGCCCATCTCTTCCAGAATATAAGCCACGCTGTCTCCGATAGCCGGGGTAGGAGCCAGAGACAAGTCCACAATGCCAAAGGGGACGCACAGCCGGCGGGAAGCTTCCTGTGCTACCAGCTGGCCCATTCTTGTTACCTTAAAGGCGGTCTTTTTGATAATGTCGGCAATCGCCGTAATATCACAGTCGCCAGCCTTTGCCAATGCAGCCCGCACAACGCCCGGACCAGACACGCCCACGTTAATTTCGCAGTCGGGCTCGCCGGTGCCGTGGAAAGCGCCTGCCATAAAGGGATTATCTTCAGGAGCGTTGCAGAACACCACCAGCTTAGCCGCACCGATGCAGTCCCGGTCAGCGGTAAGCTCTGCCACCTTGCGGACGATGCCGCCCATTTTGGCCACTGCGTCCATGTTAATGCCGGCCTTGGTAGAACCGATATTGACAGAAGAGCAAACAAAATCCGTGCGGCTCAATGCCTCGGGAATACTTTCAATCAGGGCATAGTCTCCGGGGCTGAAACCCTTGTGTACCAGTGCGGAATATCCGCCGATAAAGTTAACGCCCACTGTCTGGGCAGCCCGGTCCAGTGCCAAAGCAAAGCGTACCGGATTTACACCGGGGTTGGCTCCGGCAATCATGGAAATGGGGGTAACGGAAATCCGCTTGTTGATAATCGGGATTCCATATTCCTTGCTGATGTCCTCGCCGGTTTTTACCAGGTTCTGAGCATACCGGCAAATCTTGTCATAAATTTTGTCGCAGGCCCGGTTTGCATCCGGGTCAATGCAGTCCAGCAGCGAAATACCCATGGTGATAGTTCTCACGTCCAGGTTTTCGTTGTCAATCATATTGATCGTTTCCAGTATATCGTGGGAGTTGAGCATGAAATCACGGCCTTCCTGTTATGTAATATTGGCGAAGAAATGGGCAGGCAAAGCCGCTCAAATCCGGTGCATGGAATTGAAGATATCCTCGTGCATCACATGGATTTTCAGATTCATTTCTCCCCCCAGTTTTTCCAGCTTGTCCGAAAGCTCACTGAAGGGGATGGTGCAGCCGGAAATATCGACCATCATAATCATGGCGAACATTTCCTGCAAAATGGACTGGGTCACTTCCAGCACATTCACGCCGTTGTCGGCACAAACTGTAGACACCTTTGCCAAAATTCCGACCATATCTTTTCCGATAACTGTAATGACAGCGCGCATTGATAAATCCCTCCAAATAGATTGTTCTTCAATTATGAGCGAGAACGGAAGAAAAGTCAAGGCCTGCCGCCGCCGATTTTGTGAGAAAAGAAAAAAATCGCCCTGGCGCTCTTTTCAGAATGGGCAAGCTGTGATAAAATATGAGAATACTCAACAGGCAAATTGCCAAAGACAGGAGGAATCCCGATGATTCATGTGTGCTATGTCACCAACGACGGGTATTGCAGCCATGCGGCAGTTTCTGCCGTTTCTGTTTTTGAAAACAACCGAAACGACGATGTGTGCGTACATATCCTGGCCGAAAACATTTCGGAGGAAAACCGCCGCCGGCTGGAAAAAACGGCGGAACCCTATCCGAAAGGGCAAATTGATATTATTGACTGTACCGGTTATGTAGAGCGGATTCAAAAAGAATTTGCCCCGCAGGGCTGGAAAGGGACTTGCAACGCTTATTTATATGTATTTACAGAAGAAATCTTCCCGGACATTGAACGGGTGTTGTGGATTGATTGCGATATGGTGGTGTTGTCATCCCTGCGCAATCTGTGGGAAACGGATTTGGAAGGGAAGCTGGCAGGAGCGGTGCTGGATGTGCCGGTATTTCTCTCCATGGCGCCGGACGACCCCTTCTGGCAGAGCCGATTTTATTTTAATGGGGGCTTTTTGCTGCTGAATCTTGTGGAATACCGTGCCCGGCATATGGACGCCGTTCTGCAAGAGCGGCTGCGTCGAGATGGGGCTCGGTTCCGCTTTCCGGACCAGACGCTGCTGAATCTGGAATTTCCGGAGGAGGACGTGGTGCATCTCGACTTGCGCTATGATTTCCCCGCCGGCATCAGCGACCGCGCTTACCGCTGGACAGCCGGCCTGAACCGTCCGGAAAAGCCCACCTTCACGGTGGAGGAATATGAGCAGGCGAGAAAAAATGTGGTGATTCTCCACTATATCGGCGGCTCTTTCCCCAACAAGCCCTGGTTTACCGACAGTAAGGTGTGGGGCGGCCAGTATTACCGCTATTATCGCTCTATTTCCCCTTATGCGGATATCCCGATGAAGCGCTTTTCCGAAAGCCGGAAAGATGCTTCTCTGGTCAGAATGTATACCAAACCCTATGATACCCTGCCTCTGTCCATTTGCAGCCGGGGTTATTATCATCTGCACCGGCTTTTCGTGCGCAAAAACAAGTTTTAAAGGGAGGATGCAGCCGTGAAAACTTCCTGTATTTGTGACAGCCACACCCACACCTGTCATTCTCCCGACGGTGACGAGCCGGTAGCCGCTATGTGCCAGGCCGCTGAGGATGCGGGCTTGTATGCCATTACCATTACAGACCACTGTGAGTGCAACGATTATTTTAAAGACGGCTATTATGAGTCTGTGGGACAATCCTACCTCGAAACTCGCAGGATCGCTTCCGGCTGGAATGGAGCCCTGCGGATTTATGCCGGTATTGAACTGGGTCAGCCCATGCAGGACCGCGCCGTGGCAGAGCAGATTTTGCGTGGCGCCGCCTATGACTTTGTGCTGGGCTCCGTCCATAATATCCGTGGCAAAGAGGATTTCTTTTTTCTCGATTATCAAAAGGAGAATGTGGAATTCCTGATGGAAACGTATCTGGACGAGGTACTGGAAATGGTGGAATGGGGAAAATTTGACTCCCTTGCCCACCTTACCTATCCGCTGCGGTATATTGTTGGAGAAGCGAGAATTCCCTTTGACTTTTCCAAAGTGGACGGCAAAGTGGACAAGATTCTTCGCCGTTTGGCAGAAAAAAAGATGGCGCTGGAAATCAATACTTCCGGCCTGCGGCAAAAAATCGGCACAACCCTGCCGCCGCTTTCCATAGTACGCCGTTTCCGGGAACTGGGTGGAGAATATGTCACGTTAGGCTCAGATGCCCACAGCCGAAAAGACGTAGGTGCAGGAATCCGGGAAGGGATGAAGATTGCCGCAGAGGCAGGATTTACCCATTATACTATTTTTGAAAAACGTATTCCCAAGCAAATTCCACTGTTATAAAAATAAAAAACAGAGCATTTGCAGTAAATTTATTTGGAGGTGTCAGTTTTGGAAAGATTATTGCAGCTTTTAAAAGAAAATGCACGGGCTTCCAGCGAACAGCTGGCAGTGATGCTGAATACGACGAAAGAAGAAGTGGAAAAGGCCATTGCCGATTATGAGAAAAAAGGCGTGATTAAAGGCTATCAGGCACTGATTAACTGGGAGAAAGCTGATGAAAATCGGGCTTCTGCCTTGATTGAGCTGAGGGTTAGCCCCCAACGGAACCGTGGCTTTGACGAGGTTGCAAACCGCATTATGGCATTCAGCGAAGTGGAAAGCGTAAGCCTGATGTCCGGCGGATTTGATTTGGCAGTTATCGTCAGCGGTAAGAGTATGCAGGATATTGCCATGTTTGTAGCCCGCCGGCTTTCTCCTTTGGACGGCGTACTGGCAACGGCAACCCACTTTTTCCTGACCCGCTATAAGGAAGGCGGCGTCTCATTTGTAGACGAAGAAACTGACGAAAGAAGGGACAGTTGGAGTGATTGAGTATCAGTCTTTCTTGAACCGAGAGGTTCAAGAGATAAAACCCTCCGGCATCCGCCGATTTTTTGATATTGCCAGCGAAATGGATAACGTGATTTCCCTGAGCATTGGAGAGCCGGATTTTTCAACCCCCTATCATGTGCGGCAAGAAGGTATCCGTACGCTGGAAAAGGGAAAAACCTGGTATTCGCCTAACCGTGGATTTATAGAGCTGCGGGAAGAGCTGTGTGCCTGGACGAAGCGGAAATACGGGGTGGAATACGAACCCAAAACCGATGTGCTGGTAACAGTAGGCGGTTCTGAGGCGTTGGACATGTGCATCCGTGCCCTGATTAACCCTGGCGATGAAGTGCTTATTCCCGAACCCAGTTTTGTGTGCTATGTGCCCATGACTCAGATGGCAAAGGGCGTGCCGGTGATTATGGAGACGAAAGCAGAAAACCAGTTCCGGCTGACTGCCGAGGAGCTCCGAAGCAAAATCACTCCCAAATCAAAGCTTCTCATCCTGCCTTATCCCAACAATCCCACCGGTGCGGTGATGCGCCGGGAGCATCTGGAAGCCATTGCCGAGGTGGTGCGGGAGCATAATTTGCTGGTGCTTTCCGATGAAATTTACGGAGAGTTGACCTATGGAAAGGAGCATCATGTGTGCTTTTCTTCCTTGCCCGGCATGAAGGAGCGTACTATTGTCGTAAACGGTTTTTCCAAAATGTTTGCTATGACTGGTTGGCGTTTGGGATTTGCCATGGGGCCGAAAGAAATTATTGCCCCCATGACCAAGCTGCACCAGTATGCCATCATGAGTGCCCCCACTACCGCCCAGTATGCGGCAATAGAAGCGCTTCGCAATGGGGACGAGGATATTGAATATATGCGCAGCCAGTATGATATGCGGCGCCGGTTGATTGTAGATGGACTGAATCGGCTGGGACTTACCTGTTTTGAGCCGGAAGGGGCCTTCTATGTGTTCCCCAGCCTGAAAAAGAGCGGGCTGAGTTCAGAAGAATTCTGCGAAAAGCTGCTGTATGATGAGCATGTGGCAGTAGTGCCGGGAACGGCCTTTGGAGACTGTGGGGAAGGGTTTGCCCGGATTTCCTATTCCTATTCTATCAAGCACATCACCGAGGCCCTTCGCCGGATTGAGCGGTTTATGGAGCGGCTGTAATGGAAAATACGGTATGTTTGTCTTCTTGTTCCGAATATGATTGGGAGACATTGTGTGAAACCGTAGCTGCTCAGTTCCAGGCTATGGAAATGGATAAAATGATTCGCCCGGGTATGCATGTGGTGATTAAGCCAAATTTGGTGGTAAAGGCAGGCCCGGATTCCGGCATTGCCACCCATCCGCTGGTAACGGCGGCAGTGGCGGTGCATCTGCGAGAACTGGGAGCCGAGGTGCTGGTGGCTGAAAGTCCAGGTGGATTGTACACTCCGGCAGCGCTGAAAAGCATTTATGCAGCCTGCGGTTATGATAAGATGTCCCAGCAGTTTGGGATTCCCTTAAATTTTGATTGCTCCCATCAGATGATGCAGTTTCCCGAAGGAAAGCGTTCCCGGCTGTTTCCCATCATCACACCCATTGCCAAAGCAGATTTGGTGGTGGATATTGCAAAAATGAAATCTCACTGTATGACCATGCTCAGCGGTGCGGTAAAAAATCTGTTTGGTACGGTGCCGGGATTGATGAAGCCGGAATTTCACTGCCGGTTTCCGGACAAGCCGGCCTTTCATGAAATGCTGGTGGACTTGTGCCAGCTCATCAAGCCGGCAGTCAGCTTTGTGGACGGTATCATCGCCATGGAGGGTAACGGCCCCACCGGCGGGAATCCCCGGTTTATGGGGGTGTTGGCGTCCAGCCGTAACCCTTATGCGGTGGATATGGCTTGTGCTGCCATGATGAATATGGAGCCCATGGACGTTCTAATGCTTCGGGATGCGGCGTCTCGGGGATTGTGTCCTTCCTCAATCGAGGAGCTTTCTTTCCCAATGAGCAAACCGCAGGAGTTTTTGGCCGATGACTTTTTGCAGCCGGAATCTAAAACCAGTAATTTTATTGAGCGGCTTCCCAAGTTTATGCAGCCGGTAGCCACCAAAATCGCTACGCCTTATCCCAAAATCAAAACCGCTTTTTGCGTGGGCTGCGGCAAATGTGCCGAAAGCTGCCCCCAGCACACCATCACGCTGGAAGGAAAGCCGAAAAAAGCCCACATCGATTACAGCCGGTGTATCCGCTGCTATTGTTGCCATGAAATGTGCCCGGCCCACGTCATCGACATCAAACGGTTTTCGCTGTTTAATTTTTAAAAGGGGAGAGACGCCTAATGGAATGGACGGAACCTGCCTATGCCAAAATCAATCTGACACTGGATATTCTGGGAAAGCTGCCAAACGGCTATCACAGCCTGTCCATGGTCATGCAGTCGGTATCCCTGCATGACGACGTAACCCTGCGGATGGAGCCGGAAAATCCCGGAATCCGGGTGGACTGCGGTGAAGCGGCGCCTTCTGGGCCGGACAACATTGTTTGGAAAGCAGCCCGGGCTTTTTTTGACAGCTGCGGTATTTCTGCATACGGTGTGTCTTTCACGGTTACCAAGCGGACTCCTTCTCAGGCAGGAATGGGAGGTGGCAGCAGTGATGCAGCCGCTGCGCTACGGCTATTAAACCGCGCGTTTCAAACGAGGCTTACCGCTCGGGAGCTTCGAGCACTGGGAGCGCGGATTGGGGCGGACGTTCCTTTCTGCATTACCGGCGGAACCATGAAGGCCGAAGGGATTGGAGAACGGCTCACACCGGCAGCGCCTTTGCCCCGGTGCAGTATTTTGCTTTGCAAGCCCCCGATAGGGGTCAGTACACCTCAGGCGTTTCGACAGGCAGATAGTTCTCCGGCGGTTCCAGAAAAGACTCCCGCCATGCTCCGGGCACTGGAAACCGGGCGGCTCGAAATGGTGGCGGGATGTTTAGGAAACCGGTTTCAGGAAATTTTGCATATTCCCGAAATCCGGGAAATTACTACCGGGATGAAACAGCTTGGCGCACTGGGCGCCTGCATGACCGGAAGCGGCTCGGTGGTATTCGGCCTGTTCCGGCAGGAGGAAGAAGCCCGGAATGCGGGCGAAAAAATCCGCCGGATGGGAGACACCTGGGTGGTTTCGCCCATGGGAGAAATGTCTCTATAATCGGAAAATCATTTGGAGTTTTAGAGCCAGTTGTATATTTTTTCCAAAATGAGCCATACTTTTTCCAACCGATATTTGGATTTGGAAAGGATGGCTTTTTTGGTGAAACAATCTCATACTTATCGAAATGCAGAGCAGCGCCGTCAGGCACGCAACAGAAAATATCGTTGGAAGCTTTGGGAAAAGGCACTGGCTGTGGGGCTTTTTCTGGCAATTCTTTTCAGCTTTTCGGGCTTTGCCGCCCAATGCCAGGACGTATCCCAGCGGGTGTTACGGCTGCATGTGCTGGCAAATTCCGATTCCCAGGAAGACCAGACCCTGAAACTACAGGTGCGGGACCGGATTTTACAGGAAAGTTCCGGCCTGCTGGACGGCGTGACGGATTTGCAGGAAGCGGAAGAACGGGTTATGCAGGCCATGCCCCAGCTTTTACAGGCTGCGCAGGACGAAGTGGCCAAAAGAGGCTATGACTACCCCGTGACCATGGAACTGACTCCCACCGCTTTTTCCACCCGTGTTTATGGGAATGTGACGCTTCCGGCGGGAACCTATGAGGCGCTGCAAATTAAAATTGGAGAAGCAGAGGGGCACAACTGGTGGTGTGTGCTGTTTCCGTCTCTATGCATCCCAGCTTCGGAGGATTCCGCCCAGTTGGAGGACGTTTTGACTGGAGAAGAACTGGAGATTGTACAGGGAGAGGGGTATGAGGTCCGGTTTAAGGTGTTGGAACTCATAGAAGATGTTGAAAACTGGGTGCAGGGAGAATAAAAAAATTTTTTTAAAAATCGTGAAAGGATTTGCCTTCCTGAAACGTATGGACTTATAGAAGCACAAAAACTAAGAACATTCAGGAGGTATGCACGATGAAAAAGTTGATATTGGTTGCATTAGCCGCTATGGTTTTGGCAGGAGGAGCCCTGACGGTTTCCGCAGTGAATGGTGGTACTCTTGCTGCACCGGTTTCCGCAAATACGGCGACATCATCTTCTCAAAGTACAGCCGCAAGCTGTCCTTATCACGAAGATTGCCCTAACGATGGAAATTGTGACGGAACGCCCGATTGTGATGGAGATGGTGTACAGTACCGGGGTGGCAGTACGACAAGCAGCAGTACTTCTTCTCAGAGCGCGACAGTGAGCTGCCCTTATCACGAAGATTGCCCTAACGATGGAAACTGTGACGGAACGCCCGATTGTGATGGAAATGGTACCCAATATCGGGGCGGCAGCACCACAGACAGTGGGACTTCTTCTCAGAGTACGACAGTAAGTTGCCCTTATCATGAAAACTGCCCCAATGGTGGAAACTGTGATGGAACGCCTGATTGTGATGGAAACGGCGCGCAGTACCGGGGTGGCAGCACGACAGACAACAGTACGTCTTCCCAGAACGCTGCCGTGAGCTGCCCTTATCGTGAAAATTGCCCTAACGGTGGAAATTGTGACGGAGAAGGTGCACAATACCGGTATCACGGCGAAGACTGCGGCAGCGGGAATGGCTGCCATCAGGGAAGGAAGTAAATGAACAGTCATGAGGACAGAAGAGGAGGCCACCCGGGCGGTGGAAACATATGCCGATCTGGTACGGCGGATTTGTGCCCTGCATGTAAAGAACCGGCAGGATACGGAGGATATTTTTCAAACGGTGTTTTTAAAATATCTGCTGTATTCCGGTACGTTTCAAAGTGCAGAGCATGAAAAGGCATGGTTTGTCCGGGTGACAGTCAATGCCTGCCGGGATGTGCTTCGAAGCTTATTCCGGAGAAATACTGTCCCACTGGAAACTGCCGAAGAGCTGAGTGCAGGGAACAGCGAAAACCGGGAAGTACTGCAAGCAGTGCTCAGCCTTCCGGCCAAATATAAAGACGCCATCTACCTGCATTATTATGAGGGCTATACGGCGGCGGAAATTGCCGAAATTCTGCAAAAAAAGGAAAATACCGTCTATACTTGGCTCGCCAGAGGACGGGAGCTGCTCCGGCAGCAGTTGGGAGGTGACTGGGGATGAATCCTATCCAAAAAGCCTTTGGGCCTGTTCGGGCAGAAGAGGACCTAAAAGAAAATACAGTTTCCTTTCTGCAAAAAGAAATTGCCCGACGGCAGAAACATAAAAGCCATGTCAGGGCTTGGGCAGCAGCCTGTGCGGCCATTGTGCTTGTGGCAGCAGGATTCCTTTTCTATGGGCTGTACACCACCCCGGTTTCCTATATCAGTGTAGATGTAAATCCTTCTATCGAGCTGGAGCTGAATGTGTTTGACCGGGTGATTGCCTTTGAGGGATACAACGAGGACGGGGCAGCCATTGCGGAAACACTGGATTTATATAATCTCTCCTATACCCAAGCGGTGGAAACGATTTTGTCAAACGATGCCATGGAAGACTGTCTGGCCAAAGATGGAGCAAAGCTTGTTTTCACGGTTTCCTCTGATTCTGGAAAAGAGGAAGAGTTGACCGCCGGAATTGAAAGCTGTCAGGGTTATGCAGAGAATCACGGCACCTGCCACTCCGCCCAGAGCGAAACCGTTCACGAGGCTCACGAAGCTGGCCTTTCCACAGGACGTTATCAACTCTATCAGCAGCTGTTGCAAGCCGGTGTCTCCATCACACCGGAAGAATGCAGTCATATGTCCATGAAGGAACTCATGCAGCTGCTGCAAGATGCTTCTGGTAATACTTCCTCTGATTCTTCCTCTTCCGTTTCCGAAAGCACCTCTTCTGCTGTTCCTTCTTCTCCTCACCATCACGAAGAGGAGGAAGAAAAGGGACATCAATGGGGAAAAAATGAAAATGGCAATCATCATTCCTAAACAAAAAGCGGTATGGTTCGTTTGAATCGTACCGCTTTTTCGGTTTGTTTACATAAATTCCCTTTTGGGGGTTGCAGTATGGGAAGGGAACTATTATAATAGAATACATATTATTGTTTTTTGTCACCAGACAGTAGGTTTTGGTGCAAAACGAACGAATTATTATGTCAGGAGGAAGAAAATGAAGAAGAACCGAAAAAAAATAATGGCTTGGTTTCTCTCCGCAATTTGTACCATGTCCATTATTACTGTTTCCTTTTCGGGAAACAGTGTTTTGGCTGCGTCTACAGCCAAAACAACTGATTACCTCAATCTCCGTACCGGACCAGGTACCTCTTACAGCGTATTGTTTACATTGGAAAAAGGCACCACTGTTACGGTCTTGGACGACAGTGATGATGAATGGATAAAAGTGAAAACCTCTGGAGGAAGTCAAGGTTGGTGCAGCCGGGAGTATGTGCAGATTTCTGGCAGCTCCAGCAGTTCCTCCAGTACAACGACCGCCAAAACCACAGATTATCTCAATCTCCGTAAAGGAGCGGGACTTTCTTATAATGTTATTTTGACCATACCCAAGGGCACAACGGTCACAGTGTTAGACAACAGCAACTCAGATTGGGTGAAGGTAAAAACTGCCGCTGGTACACAAGGTTGGTGCAGCCGGGAATATTTGCAGATTTCCGGAAGCTCAGGCAGCTCTTCCAGTACAAGTAAAACGACCGCCAAAACTACGGACTACCTCAATCTCCGCAAGGGAGCTGGAACTTCTTATGGAGTGATTGTAACACTTGCTAAGGGTACTACTGTTACAGTGCTGGACAACAGCGATAAAAATTGGGCCAAGGTACAAACTTCTTCGGGCCTTCAGGGATGGTGCAGTAAGGAGTATCTGGACATTTCCGGCAGCTCTTCTACTACCACGACAACCTCGGCGAAGACAACGGATTACCTCAACCTTCGGAAAGGGGCGGGACTTTCCTATGATGTAATTATGACCATCCCGAAAGGGTCAACCGTCACGGTGCTGGATAACAGCAATAAAGAATGGGCCAAAGTGAAAACTTCAACAGGCGTACAGGGCTGGTGCAGCAAAGAGTATCTGACTTTTGGCAGCACGCCTTCTTCAACCCCAAAGCCCACCCCGACGCCAACTCCAACCCCAAAACCGACCGGGACAGCAAAAACCACCGATTATTTGAATCTTCGTACTGGTCCCAGTACTTCTTACAGTGTAATTATTACCATGGCAAAGGGCGACACCGTCACAGTGCTGGACAACAGCAGCAATAAAAGCTGGGCGCAAGTAGAAACCCGTGATGGCCGTCAAGGCTGGTGCAGTAAGGAATATTTGGATTTTTCTGATGGTTCTGGTAGCAGTACCACTACACTCGTTGCAAAAACCACCGATTATTTGAACCTCCGAAAAGGGGCAGGTCTTTCCTATGATGTAATTATGACTATCCCCAAAGGGTCAACCGTCACGGTGTTGGACAACAGCAATAAAGAATGGGCCAAAGTGAAAACTTCAACAGGCGTACAGGGCTGGTGCAGTAAGGAATATTTGACTTTTACTTCTTCTCCCACTCCAACGCCGACCCCGACCCCCACACCGACTCCTACCCCTACACCGGAAAAGAAATATGTCCGCACGACTACGGCTTTGAATTTCCGTACCGGTCCTGGAATGAACTATTCCGTTATCCGCACCTTGCCGTCTGGAACCGTGCTTACCGTACTGAATGATTCCAACGATGACTGGTTCCAGGTACAGGATTCCAGTGGAACCAAGGGCTATGTTTCCACAGAGTATGTCCAGTCTGTCAGTGGCAGTGGAATTTCCATCACACTGTCTCAAACCAGTGCTTCTATCCCGGCACTGTCCACCATTTATACGACAGCGTCGGTTTCCATGTCCGGCCTGAATGTCAGTTGGAGCAGCAGCAACACTAAGGTTGCCACTGTTCAAAACGGATATATCTACGGCGTGGCGCCTGGTACTGCAACGATCACCGCTTCTGCAGGAGACGCCAAAGCGACTTGTAAAGTGACTGTCACGGCGGCATCCCCTGTCAAATCAGTCTACAGTGACCCCAATGTAGTGTTGGCCGGTAAATCCGTTAATTTGACGGCCATTACGGACAGCACTCGGGAAGCTGTCAAATTTGTAGTGGATACGGGCAGTTCGGAAAAGAGTTACACGGTAAAGAAGTATACCTCCGAAAGCGTTGCTGCGAAAAACGGCATCGCTGCCAACAACACCCGCGTTTGGCAACAGGCGGTGACCTTCTCCAAAGCCGGGAGTTATACGGTAAAGGTATATTCCCAGCAGAACGGAAAAATGAGCTCCAACTATAAAGAACTGACCGTTTTTGTGGTTTCCACTTTGTCCGAAAGCTCTTCGGAAACCCGCCGGGTCAGTGATGAAATGCTGGATATTATCAGCGAGATGGAAGGGTACAGCGCCGCGGTATATCCTGATACGTTGGCCTATAATATCCCTACACTGGGATATGGCTATGTATTGTCTAAAGGCGAAATTTTCTACAACAACCTGACAAAGCGGGAAGCATGGGCACTTTTGTGCAGTGCTATCAATACCGGCTCCTATACCACAGAAGTCAATCGCTTTATCAAAAATAACGACTTGCTGGCCAGCCAGTCCCAGTTTGATTCTATGGTCAGCTTCTCCTATAACGTAGGCGCAGGATATTGGAATAACTCCTCGGCGACCTTTGACTTGCGGAATATCATCCTCAACGCGGTAGAACCGCCCAAGATTTCTTCCGGCAGTTCTCTGGCAGCCAAAACCACCGCTTCCGCATCCGTATATAAAAATGCATCGGCTACCAGTGGAAAGATGACCACTCTGCAGAAAGGTGCATCGGTTTCTGTTCTTTCCACCAAATATCTGGAAGATACTTGCGAGATGTGGTATCAGATTAAGACGTCTTCCGGTGTAACGGGTTGGGCAAGAGGAGCCTATATTGCTTTCAATAATGCTTCGAGCTTGACCCATGATTTGAAATATACCGATGCCATTGCATTCGGAACAGAAATGCTGGCATGGCACAAAGCCGGCGGAGTTTGTTTGCCGGGTCTGCTATATCGTCGATTGGCGGAAGCGAAGGTGTATTCGTTTGCCAATTATGATGAAGCCCACATGTCCAGCCCTAATTATAAACACAATACTTATGGGTATTACTATCCCAGCTGTATGATTCAATACGAAAAGTAAAAAGTAATCAGGAACGGCAAAGAGCTATCTGTCAGGTGCAGAAAGGCTCTTTGCCGCTTCTTTTTGTGGCAAGAATTTTGGAGGTCGGTTGCAATAAGCGAAATTTTCCGGTATAATAAAGTTTCAATGTGATAATCTGAAATGACGAATGGGAGAAAAAGTACCATGAATCCTGTGCTTGAAAAACTTCTGATGAAAGTCCAAAAGCCCGGCCGCTATGTGGGCGGAGAGCAAAACAGTGTTGTGAAGGACAAAACCAAAATCAAAACCAGATTTGCCTTTTGTTTTCCCGATACGTATGAAATTGGTATGTCTCATCTGGGCATGAAAATCCTGTATGGGCTGTTCAACGAGCGGGAAGATATCTGGTGTGAGCGGGTATTTGCGCCGTGGGTCGACATGGAAAAACTCATGCGGGAAAACCATGTGCTGCTGTATGGTCTGGAAAGCGGCGACCCTATCTGTGACTTTGACTTTGTGGGCTTCACCCTGCAATATGAATTGAGTTTTACCAATGTCTTGAACATGTTGGAACTGGGCGGCGTACCGGTGCGCAATGACCAGCGTGGGGAAAACGACCCCATCGTAGTGGCAGGCGGCCCCTGTGCCTGCAATCCGGAGCCGTTGGCAGATTTCGTGGACATCTTTTTCCTGGGTGCCGGGGAAGAGGTGGATTTGGAAGTCATTGATTTGTACCAGAAATGCAGGGAAGAGGGGAAGAGCCGCAAGGAATTTTTGCGTTTGGCTTCCCACATTGAAGGGGTATATGTACCTTCTCTCTATCAGGTGCAGTATCACGAGGACGGAACCATTTCCTCGATAACGCCTATGGATGGGGCGCCGGCCAAAATTCGGAAGCGAGTGGTACTGGATTTGGATAATGCCTATTACCCCAAAAGTTTCGTCGTGCCATTTTTAGATGTTGTTCATAACCGTGCTGTGGCAGAGGTGTTTCGTGGGTGTATTCGCGGGTGCCGTTTCTGCCAAGCGGGATTTATTTACCGTCCTGTGATTGAAAAATCGGTAGAGACTATCAGCCGCCAGTGCCGGGACTTATGTGCTTCTACCGGGTATGATGAAGTATCCCTTTCTTCTTTAAGTACCAGCGACTATTCTAAAATTAACGAGCTGTTGGATGAGTTGCTTACCTGGTCCAAAAAGGATATGGTGAATGTTTCCCTGCCTTCCCTGCGGGTAGACGGTTTTTCCACAGAGCTGACTGATAAAATCAAAACCGTTCGGAAAAGCGGTCTGACCTTTGCTCCCGAAGCGGGGACACAGCGCCTGCGGGATGTGATTAACAAAAACGTCCGGGAAGACGAGCTGATGAAGACGATGGATATTGCCTTTGGTGCTGGCTGGAACCGGGTCAAGCTTTATTTTATGATTGGCCTGCCTACCGAAACGGATGACGATGTTACCGGGATTACCCGCCTGGGTCAGAAAGTGGTAGATGCCTACTATCAGTGTGATAAGCGTCCTAAGGGGCAGAGCGTGAGTGTTACCGTGAGCGCTGCAGCCTTTGTACCCAAGCCCTTTACACCCTTCCAGTGGGAGCCTCAGGATACTATGGAGGAATTTCGCAGAAAGCAGCATTTGCTGAAAAGTTCGATTACAACCCGCAAGCTGACCGTCAACTATCATGCAGCGGACACCAGCTTTGTCGAAGCTGTTTTTGCTCGGGGGGATCGAAAATTGTGCGCTGCTATGGAGGAAGCCTGGAAACGTGGGTTCCACTTTGATGGTTGGGATGATTGCTTCTCTCTGGAAAAATGGATGGAAGTATTTGAGGCAGTGGGGATTGACCCGGCATTTTATGCCAACCGTCGCCGGAGTTTTGATGAAATCCTTCCCTGGGACCATTTGGACTATGGCATAAAGAAGGAATTCCTTATAGAGGAATGTAAAAAGGCCTATGAATTCGCCACCACTCCCAACTGTCGGGAAAAGTGTTCCGGCTGCGGAGCGGCCTGTTTTAAAGGAGGAATCTGCGTTGAAAAACGTTCGAATCTGGTTTGAGAAAAAGGATACAGCCTGTTACATTTCCCATTTGGACTTAAACCGCTGTATGTCCCGGGCATTTCACAAAACGAAGCTTCCCCTGTGGTACACCCAGGGATTCCGTCCCCATATCTTTTTAACCATCACCATGCCCCTTTCGTTGGGCATGAGCGGGTTACGGGAATCCATGGATATTCGTTTGACAGAGGAAGTTCCCAATGAAGAAATTATCGAAAAGCTCAATGATGCTCTGCCGCTGGACATCCATGTGTATCAGGTAACAGAACCAGTTATGAGACCCAGTGAGGTAGCTTTTGCGGCCTATGACATTGCCTATGAGCCGGAAAATGCGACTGCCCAGGAAGCCAAGGAAAAACTGGAAGAGCTTTTAAGCCGGAAAGAAATTCTGGTTCTAAAGCATACCAAAAAAGGGGAGAAGGAGTTTGATATCCAGCCCTATTTTCAGGGAATGGAGTTTCAAATCCAGGAAGACGGACAGCTTCACACCACACACCGGCTGCCTATTGGAGTAAACGGTGGGGTCAATCCCAACCTGTTGCGGGATGCAGCCGCCCGGTATCTGGGGCTTGAGTTGTTTGAACGTATTACCCGAACTGGTTTGTACAATGAAAAAATGGAGTCTTTTTGCTGATTGATAATTGTGAGGCTTCGATGATTTTACTTCCTGCTACAAAATTGTATCATTATTTAATTGTTATTGAGTTCCGGAAAGTCTTGAAAATTCAGGGCTTTCCGGTTTTTTTGTTTGAAAAGCTAAATAGCAACAGAGCAATGTATTCAACATTTGGGAGAGCATTCCAGCCTTTATTACCTGCTTGACACATGCAGACTACTATGATAGTATAGACTATAGAAATAGTCTGGAGGCGTAAAATGAAAGAGAAATTATTCGATAGTGAGGCAAAGGTCATGGAAATTATCTGGGAAAAGGGTCCTTTGCCAGCCAAGGAAATCAGCCTTATCGCAGCAGATTCCATTGGGTGGAATAAAAATACAACTTATACGGTCATTAAGAAGCTTGAAGCGAAAGGTTTTATACGCCGTGATGAGCCAGGGTTTATCTGTACAGCTTTAGTGTCACGACTGGAAATGCAGAAAAGAGAAGCAACCACTCTTTTGAATAAAGTCTTCGGTGGCTCATGTAAAGCGTTGTTTTCTGCGCTGTTAGAGGATGAAAATTTGTCTGAAAAGGAAATAGATGAGCTTCGGAAACTCATTGATAAAAGGTAACTGGTGATGTTAGGAGATTGCTTTTACTGGCTTTTCAATATGAGTATAACTGCCTCTTTTATGGGACTACTCATTCTCATCATTAGGGGAATCCGGAGAATCCCGCGCAGAATATCGATATTTCTCTGGATTGTCCCATTTATTCGCATGTGTGTCCCATACGGCTTAAATAGTCCATACAGTCTGATGGCTTTCATATCTCATTTTACAACCAAAACCATAACTGTATATCAGCCTACCGATACGATTGCTTTTTCGTTGACAAACAGCATCATGGCAGCAAACAGTTATTTTCCGATTACATACAAAGTCAATATTCTTGAAAAAGTATTTGAACTGTCCTCCCTGATTTGGATAGTTATTTTCCTTTCCATAATCCTAATGCTGGGAATTCTCTATGCCTCTGCACTTTACGAAATCAAAGATGCACGGCCTTTAAGCAAGAATATTTACCTGTCAGATAAAGTGCAAGGTCCAGCAGTATACGGTATTATAAAACCGAAAGTGATCCTTCCTTCTTCTTATAAGAATAAAGATATTCAATATATTCTGAAGCATGAAATCACACATATTCATCGGGCGGATAATCTTTGGAGACTATTGGCTTTTCTTACTGTAGCAATTCATTGGTTTAATCCGATTTCGTGGGTATTTTTAAAACAGTTCCTTTCGGATATTGAGTTAGCCTGTGATGAAACCGCAATTGCAAAATACGATAATGAGGAACGGAAAATATACGCCAAGACGTTGTTGGAGTGTGCAACAACCCCTGATTTGTTTGTTTCCTCATTTGGAGGCGCAAAAATTCGGAAACGAATCCATCATATATTGTCTTATAGACGAATAACAGGTTTTTCAATAGCCAGTTTTACAATTCTGATTATAGCAATTATCAGTGTCTCAATCACAAATGCAGGATAATAAGATAAAATAGAGTTCTCTATCAGATGAATTTTTATAAATTAAATATTATATTATGCATATGGGAAAATAAGGTGATATTGTGAAAAAACGTTTATGCTATAAAAAGTTTTTTTCGTTATCAGTGGCTATTGTTGGGGGTGCTTCTCTTTATCCCGTTTACATGGGGATATATCTTTTGAAAGAAATGCTTCAAAACGGTGCGGTCCCTTTGGAATGTTATCCGAAATATGTTATCCCATATACACCAATTGCATTGGCGCTTTTATTAGGTATTCTACTGCTTCCGCTTATTCAAAAGCTGTTCCGTAAACTGGACCTACTGTGGGTTTCTCTCTTTTCCACGATACTTTTTTTCGTCATAGAACGATTTATGGAGACAAAAATTCTGGTACAAACAAAAGAATTAGTTCAGCTGGAAAGCTGGCAAATGTCATTATGTTATGTACCGCCCGAAGAATATCAGACAAGAACATGGGAAGCGGTAGATATTCTGTTAGGAGGATACAGTCCTGCTTTTAAACTTCATTTTTACTTGATTTCAATTGTGATTCTTGTATCACTGTTGAATTGCTTCTACGGTTTCGCAAAAATGATTTCTACTGGTGATGATAGCCGTAAAAAGGTATTGACCATACAAGCTATTACGAGCATCGCTTTTCTGGGAATGTGTATATGGGCATGTTTCACTTCCTTTTACCGTACTGGTGAAATTACGGTGTCAGCCCTGTCAGCCCTGTTGATGGCTGTTTTCTTCGTTTTGTTTGGAGTCACAATGGGAGTTTTTATTGGTTCTTATACGATGGGGAAGAAGAAAATACAGTCCATAGTTTTTCCGTCTATCATAGCCTCCTTGTTCACGTTTGCTATGTATATTGGAGAAATGATTCTCTTAAATGGAAATCTTTACAGATTCGGAAATGGATTTTTGTTTAACGGATTAGGCTGCCTTGTGTTTGCCCCAATCGATTTGCTGGTTATTATTATTTCAGGCAGCGTTACGGCAATAATATGTATAGCTGTCAATGGAGGAAGGTTAATCAAAAATCGAAAGAAATCATTTTTACCATAGCCTTTTTCTAAATATTTTTAAGCCTTTGCTATATCCAAACAAAAAAATACTGCCAAGCTTCAAAAGCCTGGCAGTATTTTTGTATTAAAATCGAATCTTTAAAGACAGCTCAAAATCAAACAATGCCCTGAGCCAGCATAGCATCGGCAACCTTGACAAAGCCAGCGATGTTAGCGCCCATCACATAGTTCTTGGCATGGCCATACTTCTCAGCAGCCTCGTCAGCCTGCTTGAAGATGTTCTCCATAATGCCTTGGAGCTTCTGGTCGACCTCTTCAAAGGTCCAAGAGAGACGCATGCTGTTCTGGCTCATTTCCAGAGCGGAGGTAGCTACACCGCCAGCGTTGGAAGCCTTGCCAGGAGCAAAGAGCACGCCATTCTTCAGGAAGACTTCGGTAGCTTCCATGGTGGAAGGCATGTTGGCGCCTTCGGCAACAGCAATAACGCCATTCTTCACCAAGGTCTTAGCATCTTCCTCATTCAGCTCGTTCTGGGTAGCGCAGGGGAGAGCGATGTCGCAGGGAACGGTCCAGACGCCCTTACCCTCGTGATACTCGGAGTTAGGACGATACTTCTTATACTCGCTCAAGCGCTGACGCTTGACTTCCTTGATTTCCTTGATAGCAGCCAAATCAATACCCTCAGCGTCATAAATCCAGCCAGTGGAGTCGGACATGGTGACAACTTTAGCGCCCAGCTGAGTAGCCTTTTCGGTAGCATAAATAGCCACGTTGCCTGCGCCAGAAACCACAACGGTCTTGCCTTCCATGGAATAGCCGTTCTTCTTCAGCATAGCGTTGGTGAAGTACAGCAGGCCATAACCGGTAGCCTCCGTACGAGCCAGAGAACCGCCATAGGTCAGGCCCTTACCGGTGAGCACACCTTCATAAGCGTCACGGATACGCTTATACTGGCCAAACAGATAACCAATCTCACGTCCGCCTACACCGATATCACCAGCAGGCACATCCGTGTCGGGGCCAATGTGACGATACAGTTCGGTCATAAAGCTCTGGCAGAAAGCCATCACTTCGCGGTCAGACTTACCCTTGGGGTCGAAATCAGAGCCGCCCTTGCCGCCGCCGATGGGCAGGCCGGTCAGGGAGTTCTTCAAAATCTGCTCGAAGCCCAGGAATTTGATAATGCCCAGGTTTACAGAAGGATGGAAACGCAGGCCACCCTTGTAGGGTCCAATAGCAGAGTTGAACTGTACGCGGAAGCCACGGTTCACCTGAACTTTACCGTTGTCGTCAACCCACGGTACGCGGAACATAATCACGCGCTCGGGCTCGGTAATGCGCTCCAGAATACCGGCAGCCTGATACTGTGGGTTAGCTTCAATCACGGGCTCCAAAGTGGTCAGAACCTCAGTGACAGCCTGAATAAACTCCGGTTCGCTGGCATTCTTTTTGCGAATGATTTCCAGCTGGTCGCTGACATAAGACATGAACAAATCCCCCTAATAAAAAATTCAATTGTAAGACCTTACATAACCAAAATTTGGCAAAAGAGCCGATGGTTTTGCAGTACATGCTGCATGATTTTGGCAGCCGACGGGCTTATTTTACCATATTAAAGAGCAGATTACAAGAAAAATTGAGAACTTTTTTGAAAATTTCGCAAGTTTTTAACGCCGCTGTGTCGTTTTCGGGAAGGTTTTTTAAAAAAACATGCAAATTTTGCAGGAATCAAAGCTGGAGGATTCATATTTTGCATTTTGGGGAGGCTCCCCCCACGGAAGGCGGGAAAATTGTGCATACAAATGAAAAGAACAGAAAGGAGTCAAAAGCGATTGACAAGGGGAAGGAAGGTGGAATACAATAGTATTTATATTATCAGCACTGCTTCTAAGAAATAATGAAAAGCCGGTTCTGTCCGGCGGAGTGCAGAAAACGAGGAGGTCATCATTTGAGCCATTATTCAAAAGAGGACATTTTCCGTATTATTGAGGAAAAAGACGTAAAATTTATCCGTCTCCAGTTTACCGATATTTTCGGAACTCTGAAGAATGTAGCCATCACCACCAGCCAGGCCAAAAAAGCGCTGAACAACGAGTGCATGTTTGACGGTTCTTCCATTGAAGGCTTTGTCCGGATTGAAGAGTCCGATATGTATCTGCGTCCGGATCTGGATACCTTTACCCTGTATCCCTGGCACTCCAAGCATGGACGGATTGCCCGGTTAATTTGTGATGTTTACAAGCCGGACGGTACTCCCTTTGAGGGCGATCCGCGCTATATTCTGAAGAAGACCATTCGGCAGGCGGAGGAGATGGGCTTTTCCTTTAATGTAGGTCCCGAATGTGAGTTTTTCCTGTTCAACACCGATGAGCAGGGACATCCCACAACGATTACCTATGATACTGCCGGCTATTTCGATTTGGGTCCCTCGGATGTTGGTGAGCTGACTCGTCGGGAAATCTGCCTGAATTTGGAAGAGATGGGCTTTGAGATTGAAGCTTCCCACCACGAGTGTGCTACTGCTCAGCATGAAATTGACTTCCGCTATGATGAAGCCGTGCGTTCTGCCGACAATATTATGACCTTTAAAATGGTGGTCAAGTCCATTGCCAGCTTTAACCACCTGTGCGCCACCTTTATGCCCAAGCCGGTGTTTGGTGAGGCAGGTTCCGGTATGCATATCAATATGTCCTTGTTTAAAGATGGCAAAAATGCTTTTTGCGATCCCAACGGTCCCAAGGGGCTGAGCACGATTGCTCTACAATTTATTGCAGGTATTATGAATCACGTTAAGGGAATTTGCGCTCTTACCAATCCGCTGGTCAATTCCTACAAGCGTTTGGTACCTGGTTACGAAGCTCCCTGCTATATTGCTTGGACTGCCTCTAACCGCAGCGCTCTGGTGCGTGTGCCCGCTACCCGTGGCAATGGTACCCGTGTAGAGCTGCGCAACCCCGACCCCTCCGGCAACCCCTATCTCCAGTTTGCCGTACTACTGGCTGCTGGCTTGGAAGGTATTAAAAAAGGAATGACCCCGCCGCCGGCTGTTTCCGCCAATATCTATGATATGAGCGAGGAAGAACGTTTGGCCGAGGGAATTGAGAACCTGCCGGCCAACCTGAAAGAAGCTGTGGAAGAGCTGAAAAAGGACGAGTTCCTGCATGAAGTGCTGGGCGACCATGTATTTAATAAATACGTAGAAGCGAAAGAGCACGAGTGGAACCGCTTTGCCACTGCTGTTACCGAGTGGGAAATCAAGGAATACCTCAGCAAGTTCTGATTTGTGCAAAGAATTTTCAATAAGGAGAGTGATCCCATGCGCTTTACCAAGATGCAGGGTATCGGCAATGATTATATCTATATCAACTGCTTTGAAGAGCAGGTTGATGACCCGGCAGCCTTGTCTGTCCGTCTCAGTGACCGTCATTTTGGAATAGGCGGCGATGGGATTATTCTCATTAAGCCCAGCAAAAACGGAGATGCAGAAATGGATTTGTACAATGCCGACGGCTCTCGAGCCAAAATGTGCGGCAACGGTATCCGTTGTGTGGGAAAATATGTCTATGAGCGAGGCATTGCTCAAAAAGATGTATTGAAGATTGACACCCAAAGTGGCGTAAAAACTCTATATCTGGATGTAGAAAACGGCCATGTCCGCAGTATCCGGGTAAATATGGGGCAGCCCGGCCTCACACCGGATGCTATTCCTACCACGTTGCCTGGGGTGGAAAATCAGACCATTACTGCTACGGGTCAAGACTGGAATTGTACCTGTGTTTCCATGGGCAATCCTCACTGCGTCATTTTTGTGGATGATGTGGAGCATTTTCCCTTGGAAACCGTGGGTCCGGCATTGGAACACCATCCAGTTTTTCCGGAGCGTGCCAATATCGAATTCGTGCGTATTTGCGGCGAAAACGAAGTAGAAATGCGGGTGTGGGAGCGCGGTTCCGGGGAAACCTGGGCATGTGGTACCGGTGCCTGTGCTGTAGCAGTCGCTTGTAACCTTACTGGACGTACCGGACGCCGTGTTTTGGTACATCTTCGAGGGGGAGATTTGGAAATTTTTTGGAACAAACAAACAAATGAGGTAGAGATGACCGGCCCAGCGGAATTTGTTTTTGACGGAGAAGTCAAAATCTGATATAATATATTGTCGTATGTGGATACGACGAAACACAAAAGCAGATGCGGAGGTGTTGATTGATTTCTGGAAAACAGAATCCATCGCAGCCCTTTGTGTCCGCTTTTCTGTTTTTTGGCAATGATGGCCCCCAAGTTTTTGGATGAATATAAAAGAAAGGTGTGTATCCTACATGAGCAGAGATACCTACGAATCCCCTCTTTCCGCTCGATATGCGGATAAGGAAATGAAATACCTGTTTTCCCCGGACATGAAGTTCCGCACCTGGCGAAAGCTCTGGATTGCCTTGGCGGAATCCGAAATGGAGTTGGGTCTGCCGGTAACACAGGAGCAGGTGGATGAACTGAAAGCCCACGCCGATGACATTAACTATGAAGTGGCAGAGGCCCGGGAAAAGGTGGTTCGCCACGACGTGATGAGCCATGTGTATGCATATGGCCAGCAGTGCCCCAAAGCCGCGGGCATCATTCATCTGGGCGCTACCTCCTGCTATGTGGGCGATAACACCGACATTATCATCATGACGGAAGCTATGAAGATCGTCCGTCGCAAGCTGGTGGGCGTTATCCGCGTGCTGGCAGATTTTGCCGAAAAATACAAAGATTTGCCGACCTTGGCATTTACCCATTTCCAGCCTGCCCAGCCTACCACTGTTGGTAAGCGTGCTACCCTGTGGATTCAGGAGCTTTTGATGGATTTGGAAGATGTGGAGTATCAGCTGAGCAAGGCAAAACTGCTGGGCTCTAAGGGCACCACCGGTACCCAGGCAAGCTTCCTGGAGCTGTTTGACGGAGACCATGAGAAGTGTAAGGCCATTGACCATAAGATTGCGGAAAAGATGGGCTACAAGGCCTGTTTCCCCGTGTCCGGCCAGACCTATTCCCGCAAGCTGGATAGCCAGATGCTTTCTGTGCTCAGCGGCATTGCCCAGAGTGCGGCCAAGTTCTCCAACGACATCCGCCTGCTGCAGCACCTGAAGGAAGTGGAGGAGCCCTTTGAGAAGAATCAGATCGGTTCTTCCGCCATGGCCTACAAGCGCAACCCCATGCGTAGCGAGCGCATAGCTTCTCTGGCCCGTTACGTCATCGCCGATAGCCTGAACCCGGCTATGACCAGCTCCACCCAGTGGTTCGAGCGCACCTTGGACGATTCCGCCAACAAGCGCATCAGCGTGCCGGAAGCCTTCTTGGCAGTAGACGGTATCCTCAACCTGTATATGAACGTGGCCGACGGCCTGGTGGTGTATCCCAAGGTTATCGAGCAGCATCTGCGCCGAGAGCTGCCCTTTATGGCTACCGAGAATATCATGATGGACGCAGCAAAGCGGGGCGCCTCCCGTCAGGAGCTTCACGAGCGCATCCGTGTTCACTCCATGGCTGCTTCCAAGGTGGTCAAGGAAGAGGGCGGCGAAAACGACCTGTTGGCCCGCATTGCCAACGACCCGATTTTCGGTGTGACGCTGGAAGAGCTGGAGCACATTGTGCGTCCTGAAAAATATGTGGGCCGTGCACCCCGTCAAACGGAGGAATTCCTCGCTGAGACCGTGCGTCCCATTTTGAAGAAGTATGAGGATATTCCCGAAGAGACTGCGGAAATCAACGTATAAAATTGTTTATCCATAAATGAAATAAATATTTGCCGTGGCGTGTTTTGCGTCTGCGGCAACACCATTCAACAGAAAGGCGTGAATTATATGGTAAAGGCAATCGTCGGCGCCTGCTGGGGCGACGAAGGTAAAGGTAAAATTACAGATGTTATGGCTGCACAGTCGGACATCGTGATTCGTTTTCAAGGCGGCAGCAACGCAGGACATACCATCATCAATAATTACGGCAAATTTGCCCTGCATCAGTTGCCTTCTGGTGTATTCTATGACCATATCACCAATATTATTGGCAACGGTGTGGCTTTGAGTGTGGAGAACTTTGTCAAGGAAATGGCAGAGCTTCAAAGCCGCGGTGTTCCGAAGCCCAACATTCTGATTTCTGATAGAGCACAGATTGTAATGCCCTATCACAAAGAGCTGGATGCCATGGAGGAAGCCCGTCTTTCTTCCAAGTCCTTTGGTTCCACCAAGTCCGGTATCGCGCCTTTCTATTCCGACAAGTATGCTAAAATCGGCTTCCAGGTCAGCGAGCTGTTCGACGATAAGGACAGCATCATGGAACGCATCGACCATGTGCTGGCTCTGAAAAACGTGCTGTATACACAGTTGTATCATCAGCCTGCCCTCAAGGCTGAGGATGTCTACAACAAACTGATGGAATATAAAGAGCAGCTGGCTCCCTATGTGGCCGATACCGCTGAGCTGCTGCACAAGGCTGTTAAGGAAGGCAAGACTATTCTGCTGGAAGGCCAGTTGGGCTCTCTGAAAGACCCCGATTTCGGCATCTATCCCATGGTGACTTCCTCCTCCACTTTGGCCGGTTACGGCGCTGTGGGCGCTGGTGTGCCTCCCTATGAAATCAAAGAAGTTATCACCGTGGTCAAGGCCTATTCCAGCGCTGTAGGTGCCGGTGAATTCGTCAGCGAAATCTTCGGCGAAGAAGCCGACGAGCTGCGCAGAAGAGGCGGCGACGGCGGCGAATATGGCGCAACTACCGGACGTCCCCGTCGTATGGGCTGGCTCGATCTGGTAGCTTCCCGCTATGGCTGCCAGGTGCAGGGCGCTACCGGTGTGGCCTTTACCGTTCTGGACGCTTTGGGCTATCTGGATGAAATTCCCGTATGTGTGGCTTATGAGCTGGATGGCCAGCGCATTGACCATTTCCCGGTGACCCCTAAGCTCAAGCGCTGCAAGCCTATTCTGGAAGTATTGCCCGGCTGGAAGTGCGACATTCGCGGCATTAAGAAATATGAGGATTTGCCGGAGAATGCCCGGAACTATGTGGAGTTTGTCGAAAAGCACCTGGGTGTGCCGATTACCATTGTCTCCAACGGACCTTCCCGCGACGATATCATTTATCGCTGAAAAACTGCATAAACTGTAAGGAGAAGCGCCCCGGCTGTCCGGTGATAAAAAGCACTGGCAAACCGGCGCTTTTCCGATTCCATATAAAAAGCTGTGCTGTGCCCGATAAAGGAGGCTGAATACTCATGTGCGGAATTGTTGGATATGTAGGTGAAGAACAGGCAACACCTTTGCTTTTGCAGGGGCTGGAAAAACTGGAGTACCGAGGGTACGATTCCGCCGGAGTAGCGGTATATACTGGAGAAAAGCTGGAAGTGGCTAAGGCTAAAGGAAGGCTGAAGGTGCTCAGCAATATGCTGGATGGGGGAAAGAGTCTGCGTGGGACCATCGGTATCGGCCATACCCGTTGGGCCACCCACGGCGCACCATCGGATATTAACTCACATCCCCAGGTGAGTGATTCAGGAAAGTTTGCGGTGGTGCATAATGGTATCATCGAAAATTATTTGACTCTGAAAACCTTTTTGATAAACCGCGGCATTACCTTTGTTTCGGAAACGGATACCGAAGTGATAGCACAGCTGTTGGAATATTACTATCAAAAATATCAATGTGATATTTTGGAAGCCATGATTCGGGTCATTCATAAGGTAGAAGGTTCCTATGCACTGGGGGTCATCTGTCAGGATTCCCCAAATGAGTTGTATGCCGTGCGGAAAGACAGCCCTCTCATTGTGGGGCTGGGGGAGAGGGAGAACTTCATTGCCTCCGATGTGCCGGCTATTTTGGCAAAAACCCGGGAAATTTACCGTCTCAATGATAATGAGATTGTGCGACTAACCCGAAGCAGCGTGACCGTATTCAACACCGACCGAGACGTAGTCCCCAAGGAGCCGGTGCACATTGACTGGGACGTTTCCGCTGCGGAAAAAGGCGGCTATGAGCACTTCATGTTCAAGGAGATTATGGAGCAGCCCAAAGCCATTCGGGACACCATTTCTCCCCGTATCCGGGACGGGAAAATCGTGTTGGATGATATCACCCTCACCCGGGAGCAGGTGGAGAGTTTCCGCCGCATTGTGATTGTGGCCTGCGGTTCCGCCTATCATGTAGGGGTAGTGGCAAAGTATGCGCTGGAACAGCTTACCCGTATTCCTGTAGAGGTCGATGTAGCATCGGAGTTCCGGTACCGTCACCCGATAATTGACGATAAAGTACTGGTGCTCATTATCAGCCAGTCCGGTGAGACCGCAGATACGCTTGCTGCCCTGCGAGAGGCTAAGCGGCTGGGAGCAAGAACTCTCTCTATCGTCAACGTGGTTGGCAGCTCCATTGCCAACGAATCCGACGATGTGCTGTATACTTGGGCCGGGCCGGAGATTGCGGTAGCTACTACCAAGGCCTATAGCACTCAGCTGGCGGTGGTGTATCTGCTGGCGCTGTACTTGGCTGACCTGTTGGGCACAATTTCTTCTGAAGAATACGAAAATTATCTGGCGGACTTGCAGAAGCTGCCGGAACAAATTGAAGCGGTGCTGCAAAACCGGGAGCATATCCAGTATTTTGCCTCCCGGAACTTTAACGCCAAGGACATTTTCTTTATCGGGCGGAACATCGATTATGCCCTTTCTCTGGAAGGCTCCTTGAAGCTGAAAGAGATTTCCTATATCCACTCGGAAGCCTATGCTGCCGGTGAGTTAAAGCACGGTACCATTTCTCTGGTAGAGGACGGCACTCTGGTGGTGGCACTGGCCAGCTACCTGCCACTATTTGACAAAACCATGAGCAATGTAAAGGAAGTCAAGGCCCGAGGCGCCTATGTGCTGGGTCTCACGGTAGAGGGGAAAACGGAAATCGAGAAGGAAACGGATTTCGTATTTTATCTGCCTGCCACCAATTCTATGATGCAGCCTTCGCTGATGGTGGTTCCCTTGCAGCTATTTGCCTATTATGTAGCTGCTATGAAGGGCTGCGACATCGATAAACCGCGGAATTTGGCCAAATCTGTGACAGTGGAATAAGCCGCTCGTGTAGTAAAATCTGAAAAAGTATTATTTATTAACAACACAACAATAAATTGAAAGAACAGGATGGATGAATGTATGGCACAGAATGAAAAAGTTCTGGTAGTGGATTTTGGTGGGCAGTATAACCAGCTCATCGCTCGCCGCGTCCGCGAATGTAATGTCTATTGCGAGATCATTTCCTACCGTGCCGGTCTGGATGCGATCCGCGCCGCCAATCCGGTGGGCATTATCCTCACCGGCGGCCCTAACAGCGTGTATCTGGAGGATGCACCCACCATGGACCCTGCTCTTTTTGAGCTGGGAATCCCGGTTCTGGGCATCTGCTATGGTAGCCAGCTTATGAGCCACCTGCTGGGTGGTCATGTGTGCCGCGCACCCGAGCGTGAGTATGGCAAAACGTTGGTTCACACCAGTGCAGAAAGCCCCATTTTTCAAAATGTGAGCCGCGACACCATTTGCTGGATGAGCCATAATGATTACATCGAGACCCCGGCACCCGGCTTTACGGTAACAGCTTATACCGATAACTGCCCGGTTGCCGCTGCTGAAAATCGGGAAAAGGGCCTTTATGCTGTCCAGTTCCATCCGGAAGTCCTTCACACCCAGGAAGGCAAGCAGATGCTGCACAACTTTGTGTACAATGTGTGCGGCTGTAAAGGCGACTGGAAGATGGATTCTTTTGTGGAGACCAGCGTTGCTGCCCTGCGGGAAAAAATTGGTTCCGGCAAGGTGCTGTGCGCCCTTTCCGGCGGTGTGGATTCCTCTGTGGCGGCTGCTATGCTGGCCAAAGCAGTGAGCAAACAGCTGACCTGCGTGTTTGTAGACCACGGTCTGCTGCGCAAAAACGAGATGGAAGAGGTATGCGAGGTCTTTGGCGCAAAGGGACAGTTCGAGCTGAATTTCATCTGTGTCAATGCCCGTCAGCGCTTTTATGACAAGCTGGCCGGTGTAGAAGAGCCGGAGAAGAAGCGCAAGATCATCGGCGAGGAGTTTATCCGCGTTTTTGAAGAGGAAGCCAAAAAGATCGGCGCAGTGGATTTCCTGGCTCAGGGAACTATTTACCCCGATGTGGTAGAAAGCGGCCTGGGCGGCGAAAGCACCGTCATCAAATCCCACCACAATGTGGGCGGCTTGCCGGACTATGTAGATTTTAGGGAGATCATCGAGCCGCTCCGTGATCTGTTTAAAGACGAAGTGCGGCAGGCGGGCCGTGAGCTTGGTTTGCCGGAATATCTGGTTAGTCGGCAGCCGTTCCCAGGTCCCGGTCTTGCTATCCGCATCATCGGGGCGGTTACCCCGGAAAAAGTGAAGATGGTACAGGATGCCGATGCTATCTGGCGGGAAGAAATCGCCAAAGCAGGTCTTGCTGGCCAGATCAGCCAATACTACGCTGCACTGACCAATATGCGCAGTGTGGGCGTGATGGGGGACGAACGCACCTATGATTATGCAGTCGCCCTGCGTGCGGTGACCACGACGGACTTTATGACCGCAGAGTCAGCCGAGATCCCGTGGTCGGTTTTGCAGACGGTTACCAGCCGTATCGTCAACGAGGTGAAGCATGTGAACCGAGTGCTCTACGACTGCACCGGAAAGCCCCCGGCCACCATCGAGTTCGAATAAGTAAAAAGTGGATATGAGGGCCCTCAAACCCGCATAAATACTGAGCTTTTTGCTTTTCAAATTTCCCATTTGATAGCAGATTGATAGCACTCGCCAAATCCAGATTTATTGAGTTTGAAAAGAAAAATCGGATGGCTTGCGAGTAGCCTAAAAATCCTCATCTTTTTATTCATAAGTAAAAGGTCTAACTGATTTTTGCTGATCAGTTAGACCTTTTTTGTTGCCTTATGGAATTTATGGAATCTGATTTGGCTTTTTAGGCTTCATGCTCCAGAACACTACATTTATCAAGACAACAATCAGTAAAACAACAGCCATTCCAACCCAAAAGCCCATATCAATTTCTAAAAAGGATGCAGCGCCAAACAGGTTCATCCAAATTGTTGTCCAATTCATAGGAAATACCTCCAATCTTTAAAGCAGCTCACCATAGCGCCGCACATAGGCTTTTTTCAGACTGGTAGCCAACATCATATAAAGCAGGATGCACGGAATCAGATAAGCAAAATAGGCGGCAGGCAGGGCTACAAAACCAAGCATTGCTCCAAGGGGTGTAAACGGGATGATCGTAAGTACCGCGATTCCAGTCATGGTCAGCAGGGTCAGCGATGCAGAGGCTCTGCTCTGGATAAAGGGCAGCTTGGGGGTACGGATCATATGAATGACCAGAGTTTGGCTCCACATGGACTCCACGAACCAGCCGGCTTGGAACAGCCCGATGTACTTTGCCTGCATCATGGCAAGTTCTGCTCCGCTGAAATGGGCAGGCAGATCGTTGAACAGTACGCCGCCCGAAACAAAGAGTGGACAGAATACAAAGTACATGAACAGGTAGGTGGTAAAATCAAAGATGGAGCTGGTGGGTCCAATCCAGATCATGAAGTTGCCTACGCTGGAGGCATCCCATTTCCGTGGCTTCGCAATGAATTCTTCATCCACATTGTCCCAAGGAATTGCCGTACAGGACAAGTCGTAAATCAGATTCAGAAGGATCAGATGCAGGCTCATCATAGGCAGGAAGGGCAGCAGCGCCGATGCGGCCAGGACCGAGAACATATTGCCGAAGTTGGACGAGGCGGTCATCTTGATATACTTGATCATGTTGGCGTAGGTCTTTCGGCCTTCAATGATACCCTGCTCCAGCACCATCAGATCCTTTTCCAGCAGGATAATATCCGCAGACTCTTTTGCGACGTCCACTGCGGTATCCACAGAAATGCCGATGTCGGCTGCTTTCATGGCAGCGGCATCGTTTATGCCGTCCCCCATAAAGCCGACAGTGTGACCGTTCTCCCGAAGTACCGACACGACCCGAGCTTTCTGATCCGGGGTTAGCTTGGCAAAAACATCCGTGGTTTCCGCTGCTTTTGCCAACTCGACGTCGCTCATGTGTTCCAAATCAGATCCCAGCAGCATATTCCGCACCTTCAGCCCCACCTGCTTACAAATAGTGCGGGTAACCTTGTCATTATCGCCGGTCAGAATTTTGGTGGTAACGCCGTGATCCTTCAAAGCTTTGATGGCATCCGCAGTGGATTCCTTGGGCGGGTCCAGGAACGCCAGATAGCCGATCAAAACCATGTCGCATTCATCTTTTGTGCCAAATGTACCCACTGGAGAGGAATTACTCTTTTGCGCAATGGCAAGCACGCGGAAGCCCTTATCATTGAGGTCGTCCACCGTCTGAAGAATATGCCGGCGCACCTCGTCCGTCAAGGGCTGAACGCTGCCGTCACACTCTGCGAAAGCACAAATCGACAGCATTTCTTCCACAGCCCCCTTGGTCACCATCTGCGTTTTGCCGTTCTTATCTTGGACAACGGTGGTCAGGCGGCGGCGGGTAAAATCAAAGGGGATCTCGTCCACCTTTGTGTAGTGTTCCGACAAATCCACCAGCAGGGGGTCCTCGGCCTCCTCTTCTTCGGTCTTGCGAATGATCGCCAGATCCATCAGGTTTTTGTACCCGGTCTGGAAGTAGCTGTTAAGGTAGGCGTGGCGCAGCACCCGGGTGTCGTCCTCCCCGTTTATATTGAGGTGGTATTCCAGCACCACCTGATCCTGGGTCAGGGTTCCGGTCTTGTCGGTACACAGAATATCAATGGCTCCAAAGTTCTGGATGGAGTTGAGGTTCTTGACGATGGTTTGCTTTTTGCTCATGGATACCGCACCCTTGGCAAGGCAGGTGGTGACAATCATGGGCAGCATTTCAGGGGTCAATCCCACAGCAATGGAGATACCGAAGAGAAAGGCGTCCAGCCAGTCTCCCTTGGTGATGCCATTGATGAAGAAGACCAGGGGAACCATCACCAGCATAAAGCGGATGAGTACCCAGGAGACGGCGTTTACTCCCTTTGTAAAGCTTGTTTCTGCCGCCTCTCCCGCTACTGCGGAGGCCATGGAGCCAAACAGAGTATTATCGCCGACGCACACCGCCACAGCGGCTGCACTGCCGGAAACGACATTGCTCCCCATAAACGCAATGTTGGAATAGTCCGTTACGCTTTCTTTCCGGTCGCTTACATAGGGCGTTTTCTCCACCGGCTCGCTCTCACCGGTCAGGCTGGCCTGGCTGATAAACAGATCCTTTGCCTCCAAAATGCGGACATCGGCGGGGATCATGTCGCCCGCTGACAGATGCACAATATCGCCCGCCACCAGCTCATCCATGGGGATCTCTGCCTTCTTCTGTCCCTTGCGGGTGACGGTACAGGTGGTGGTGATCATAGCCAGAAGTTTTTCCGCAGCATTGCCGCTTCTGGATTCCTGTACAAAGCGAAGTGTGCCCGAAATGATCACCATCGTCAGAATAATGACTACGGTCAGGCAGTCGAAATCCTCCGGTACGCTTCCGAACAGAGAAAAGTAGGGAAAAACCATATCCGTCATCGTGGACACAAGAGCCAAAAAGAACAGGATGGCGGTAAACGGGTTGATAAATGCATCAGCCAATCGTCTTGCCAAAGTTTTTTTCTTTTCGTGGGTTACCTGATTGCTGCCATATTTTGCTCTGCTGGCAGACACTGCTTCTGCGTCAAGACCGCAAAGTGTGGTGTGCAGATCTGTCAAAACACCTTTAATCGGATTGGTTGCCGCATATTCGATGCGGCGGTTTTGTTCATCACGGATTACTGCCTTTACCGCAGCCTGACGAACAGAAATGTGATTTTGTTTTTTATTCATTGGTCTTACCTCCTTGTGTTTACCAGAGGCAAGCAGGAGTATAGGAATGACACGGAACTTCCGGTCTCCATGCACTGACTGCTCTATGCCTTCGAGGACTTCCATCGGTGTCCATGCCGTTCACCTCTCTTTTTTTGAAATATCTATAGAAAACCGTCATCTGCAGCATAAAACTACAGAGCGGATTATAATTGCTTGCAGCGTTCGCGCTTTATACAATCAATCCGGTTCATACGCCGCCTTCCTTTCGACCTCAATCAGTATAAAAAAATCGCAAGAAAAATCACATGGTCAAAACCTTGCGATTTTCTTGCGATTTGGTAAGAATTTCAGATTACAGCTTGTCGTTGAATTTGTAGCCGATGCCCCAAATGGTCAGAATATATTCCGGGGAATCCGGGTTCGGTTCAATTTTTTTGCGCAGTTTTCGGATAAACGCCATAATATTACTGTCATCCAGTAAATAATTATTTTCCCACACCGCCTGGTAAATCTGTTCTTTTGTAAATACCTCTCCGCGGTTGCGGGCTAAAAAACATAAAATATCAAACTCCTTGGGCGTTAATGCAATCTCCTTCCCATCCCGGCTTACTCTGCGCAATCTCAAATCAATGGAAAGGGTGCCGCAGCAGATGATGTCACTCCCGGCTGTTGAAAATTCGCCCTCTCCCAGTTCCAGCATAAGAGAACCGGCAGTGCCATCTATCAAATCCTGAAAGCCTTCCATCAATTCCCGTGTGGAGGGTGTCTGCGGCGCAGAGGTTCGGAGCGCTTCCCGGAGCCACTTGACCAATGAGGAATCCAGAGAGATAAAACCAATATTCTTTTTCATCGGGGATTCCTCCTTTCTCAAAGCAGTTCATGATACCGCCGAATATACCACCGTTTGGCTAATGTAATCCACAGCAGATAGAAGAAAACAGTAACCATTAAAAATATAAAATAGACAGGCGGTAACGCAGTCAGGCCGATCAACCTTCCCAGCGGGGTGAATGTGAGGAGAGTAAAAAACGCAGTGCCCAGCAAAGTGACCAGCATGACGGGTCTGGATGGCCGGCTTTGCAGCAGGGGGACTCTTTGTGTGCGCAGAAGATGCAGGATCAGGATCTGTGTCCACATAGATTCCAAAAACCATCCCGTTTGAAACAAAACGATAAAGCGGGCCTGCTCTTCGCTGCTTGCCAAGGAAGTAAATGTACCGCCGCAGACGGCAGGACACAGCACAAAAAACAGGTAGGCAAATGTGATGATGTCAAAAATGGAGCTGATTGGCCCAAAAAAGCGCATAAAACGCCCCAATGTTTTGCCCGACCACTCCAACGGCTTCGAGCAGACCGCCTCATCTACCTGATCCCAGGGGAGCACGAGACACAAAATGTCGTACAGAAGATTCAGCAGAAGAAGCTGCAATGCAGTCATAGGGAAGAAGGGTAAAAAAACGCTGGCAATGACGATGGAAAAAATGTTTCCGAAGTTCGAAGATGCCGTAATCTTGATATATTTTGAAACATTGGCAAAGGCTTTGCGCCCTTCCTGAATTCCTTCTTCCAGCACATTCAGATCTTTTTTCAGCAGGACGACATCGGCTGCTTCCTTGACGGTCTCTGCCGCAGTGTCCACGGATATCCCTACGTCGGATTCCACAATAGCCGGCAGATCGTTCATGCCGTCACCTAAAAAGCCTACGGTATGTCCGTTGGCCCGGAGTGTCTGCACCACTTGCACCTTCTGCTTGGGCGACAATTGAGAAAAAACCGTTGTACGCTCCAGCCTTACCGAAATCTCATTGTCGGTCAGACGTTCCAACTCGGCGCCGGTCAGGGTGTACGCCGTATCGATCCCCAATCTGCGGCAGATGGAAACCGCCGTATCCTGATTGTCCCCGGTCAGTACCCGCACATCAACCTGCAACTTCTGCAGTTTCTCAATGGCATCAGCGGCACTCTGTTTAGGAGCATCAAAAAATGCCAAATACCCCAGCAAGGTTAAACCATTTTCGTCCTCCGGCGATATGGTCTCTTGACGCAGCGGTTTATAGGCGACTGCCAGAACCTTCATGCCGTCTTCCAGCATCTCATCCACAATGGCGTGAACGCTGTCACGTCCATGAATATCAATCTTGTAGCGTTCTCTTTTGTGCTCAATATAGCTGCATTTTTGGTAGACTTCCTCAACGCTGCCTTTGATAATCAGCAGATTCTCTTCGCCATGCCGAACCAGGACGCTGGCAAACCTCCGCTCGTGGTCAAAAGGAAGTTCGTCCAGCTTTGGATGCTGCCGCTCCAATTCCTCATAATGCATCCTTTGTTCCGGTATTTCCCGATATCTCAGGATCGCATCATCCAGATGATTTTGTACACCTGTATGGTAGAGGCTGTTTAAGTAGGCGAGATCCAAGGCGTATTGACATTCGTTTCCCAAAACATCCATGTAATATTCCAGAGTAATTTTGTCTCCGGTCAGAGTCCCGGTTTTGTCAACGCACAAAACATCCATACTTCCGAATCCCTGCATGGCATTGATGTTTTTGACCACCGTTTGCTTTTTGCCCATAGCTGCACTGCCTTTTGCCAGACAGGCATTGATCACCATAGGGAGCATTTCAGGAGTTAAGCCAACAGCAACCGAAAGCGCAAATAAAAAAGCGGAAAGCCAATCGCCTTTGGTCAGTCCACAGGCAACAAATACGATAGGGATTAAAACCGCCATAAACCGAATCAGTACCCATGCAATGGAGTTTGCCCCCCGGTCAAACCCGTTTTTGGGGTGAGATTCTGCCGCTGAAAAACCACCATAGACCGTATCTTTTCCGACAGCAACCACGATACCTTCCCCTGTGCCGCCGGTAATCGATGAACCCATAAATGCGATATTATGGTAGTCCGAATAAGACCGGGCCTGTCCGCAAACAAGAGTATCGGAATTTTTCTCAAGGATCGCACTTTCACCCGTAAGAACCGATTGAGAGACAAACAAATCCTTTGCCCATGTCAATCGAATATCCGCCGGGACACGCTCTCCGGCAAACAGACGTACCTTGTCGCCAACCACAAGATCTTCTGAAGAAATCCTTAGCCATTGATCGTTACGGAGTACCAAGACATTGGAGGAGACCATTTGAGTCAAATGATCGGCAATGCGTTTAGCGCGCATCTCCTGGATGAAACGCACAATGCCGCTGAACAGCAGCATACATAAAATAATGACTGCGGTTGTTATGTTCCGGCTGAAATTGGATGCCAGCACCACATCAGTTAAGAAGGAAACGGCAGCCAATACAAACAGGACAATCGTAAACGGATTGATAAAGGCCCTTCGTAAGCGATAGAGTGCAGTGTCTGACGCTCTGCCTAATAGGACATTCTTACCATATTCGATACGACTTTCTTCTGCTTGTTTTTCATTATATCCTTGCTGCGGGATGTGAAAATCTTGACACAATGTATCTATGTCGATATATGCGCAGCTGAGGACGCGCTGATGGGCAATGGGACTGTTTTGCATGGACCTCACCCCGATATGTTTTATGATTTCTTATTATATCATAAAATCATAAGGGAACCTTATTTCAAAAACCTTGCTTTTTTCTTGCTTCTCACAGATCTTTCATGGGATTGGGACGGACAGTTGAAGGTGACAGTCCCACTTTTTTTGAAAAAGATTTGGACTGCGAACAGTAATTGAATAGCAAATTGATAAAGACTCCACGATATACTACAATACTTATACTTATAAAAGATATTATCCTCGATTTGCTTAGCAACACCAGGCATCTTGGCACGGATCTGGTTTCTGTCGTATTCCGGGTAGTGGTAACGCCAGCGCCATATCGAGATATTTCTGCGTTATCTCACGCAGGAGACGAAAAAAGTGGATTCTTTCCCCAATGATCATATGCCCAACTCTAATCTATAATTGTTTTTTAGTTACGAAATTAAGAAAAATGGCAGCATATTGGGGTATTTTAGTTCTACGCTAAAAGGAGAAGATTGCGAGGGACGTTTACGGCTTACCTTGAAGTTTTTGGAAGAATATTATTGTCCGGTGCAGGCGGTTGTAGAGTGGCTGTATAAAAATGGAGGAGGCTGTAATTGTGAAGTGCTGGACAATGTAGAAGAACGATTTGTTGTCATGAAAATCATTCCTAAAAGAGAAAGCGAAGATAAAACATCGACGAATAAAAAACTACAACAACTATGACTTTTTCCGCATTGTCATCTGGGTAACATGGGGACGGCTGAAACTGAAAAGAGAAAAAGAGATGCCAACCACAGAATGGATAAACCAATACGAAAAATCAAGGACAAACTGACCTGTAAAATCGATTTAGTTGCTTATTTTGCAGAAAAGACTATTGGGAACATAGCAGTAGATACGATGAACATTTGTCAAAAATGAGATAACCTTCAAATCAATCAGAAAACGATAGTTGGTGATGGTGAACACATTTAGTCACCTCTGCACATTCTTGAGATATAATTGATAAAATTTATGACTCTCATTTCCAGGCCTGTTGTAGCCTGAGAAATGAGAGTCCTTTCCTAATTATAAATCTTATTTCTTGTTGGAGAAACTATCTTCCGTTTTGTATAATTTTGCTGGTCCAGTCTTTATGGCATACTTATAGAAATAAATATGGTTTTATTGATTTATAAAATTCAGTATGCAGTATTCCTATCAATTTCGTACGCAAGCGATGATTGCTTTAATAGGAGTGCCATCTGTAGATACCAGTTTATAATTACCAGCAGCTTGTGGAATAATACAAGTTTCAGCGTAGTGGATTTCAAAAGGCTCAAAGGAGTCGTCAATGCTTACCAGTGTAGCCTGACACCCATCGACAAGATTCATTACATGTACGCTGCCGTTGCGTGAAATAACAGCTTCCCGGTCTGTGTCTACTCGGAACGTATCGATAAACTCCCGTTCATGTAAGCCGGTACGCTCTACATGAGTATGTTCATCTTCATAGACAGGCGTGATGGTATTAACCAGATTTTCTTTGACCCATTCTGTATTGCGGTCCCATTGAATATTGGCCACACCTCGGTCTACATGAATCGGACGGGGTTTTCCATCCAAATCCACACGTCCCCAGTCCCACATCTTGAAGGTAAAGATATAGGGAGTTGCACTGATCTCCAACACCATGGTGTTGGCACCGGAGCAGTGAACTGTACCAGCAGGAATGAGAAAATGATCATGCTTTTTGGCGGACAGACAGTTTACATACTTTTCGGCAGGAAATGCTTTTTCACCTCTTTGGGCAACGCGAAGATCCTCAGCCATTGCGTCAGGGTCAACGCCAGTTTTTACACCCAACCATACACAAGAGTCCTCTCCTTGTGCATCGAGGATGTAATAGCTTTCGTCCTGAGTATAACGCATATTAAAATGTTCCTGAATATATTCTGTCAGAGGATGTACCTGTAAAGACAAGTTTTGCCCGTTTATGGTATCCAGAAGATCGAAACGAATAGGAAATTCTTTTCCAAACCGTGCGTGAACCCGCTCTCCAAGAAGACGGCGTGGCTGTGCGTAAACCAGGTTCAATGCAGGAGTTTGGATGAGTTTTCCGCCAAAATCCAGCAGCAGGCTGTTTTCTTCGGGAACACCATCAAAGCTCCAGGCATAGTTGCTTCCGTTTTCCGGCAAGTCAAAATGAGTTTTCATCCAATTGCCGCCCCACACACCGGGGTCAAAATAGGGGACCATACGGAAAGGCTGTCCGGAAATTTTTCGCAGTCCTTGACGATAGGATTCAGCTTCTACCATAGCGGGTTTTCCTTCTGTGGTCATATCCAGATAAAAATCCATGGTAGGCAGCAGTTGTTCTTTTACCTTGTCTGCCCAGCGCCATTCAGCAAAAAATCCACGTTTATATTTTTTCAGTTTGGGCAAATCCGTTTTGGCGGTACGCCAGTTGTTCATGCCGCGGCGGTACCGAAGCTGAATTTCCCAACGGGTAATATCGGCCAAAATTTGTATGTCCCCAGGATGGACCAGCGAAGCACCAACACCATATATCAAAACAATTCCGCACGTAATGGCATCGATTTCCTGACGGGCGGCTTTTATTTTGTCCGAATAAAAGTAATCTTCCAAACGGCGAACAGTCATAATACCAAATACGGGATCATCGGTAAGGTCTTTTTCCAAAAGGTTGTCGATTTTTTCCGGCTCAAATGCCAGGTCATCGCTGTGGAATACTTGTACGGCATGCAAGCTGTCCAGACCTTCCAACAGTTCCTTCTGATTAACGCCGGGATAACATTCTATCGTAACAACTGTTTTTTGTCTTGCGCTGCATGCATGGGCGATACACTCCGAAATTTCCTGAAAACCCTGGCAGACGGCTTCACCGGAAGATGTTATGACAGTTTTGGGAAATTGAACATAATTACTCATAATCATAAACTGGCACCTCTCACTTATCTGTTATAGTTTGTGTAGTTGCTCTCTCTGCAATAAGAGTAGTATAGGTTTTGAAATTTGTCAATACATATTTGAAATTAAATAAAAAAATTTAAAATATGTATTTACAAAACAGAATTCCCGTGCTATACTGGCCTTGCAATTGACGATTGTAACCGAAGTGGGAAGTATTTCTATGGAGGGCAGGCGTTTTTTGTAAATTATTCGTGACTATTGACACGATGAGTTGTGATGATACGGTACGGATAACAGAAAGGAGTTGCAGGAAATGTCGAAAGCACTGCACACCCAAGTGGCAGAATATATCCGTTCCAGAATCGTTTCTGGGGAGTATGCAGTGGGGAGTCAGATTCCAACGGAAAATGAGTTGGCTTCCAGATTAGGGGTCAGCCGCCCCACCGTGCGACAAGCGTTAGAGAGGTTGACGTATGAAGGCTTTTTAATACGTGTTAAGGGGAGAGGAACTTTTGTAACGTTGCCCAAAGTCGTTCATGAGTCGACCAGCTTTATCACAGGATACCGTGCGGAAAGCAAAAAGAACAATCGGATTATGCATACGCAAGTGTTGGAACTTCGGGTGGAAAAGGCCAGCGAGCATGTGGCAGAAGCCTTAGAGCTGCCTATCAACGCCAAGGTAACGAAATTAACCCGGCTTCGTTATCTGGAAAACTATAATAATAATGCGCCGGTAGTCCATACCACACTGTATGTTCCATATAAACTGTTTCCAGATATGGAAAAGATTGACTTTACAGATGCTTCTTTTTATGAAGTGCTTGCAAGCCGAAGTCTTGATGTGCGCCATGCATCCAGAAAGCTGGATGTAGTACCAACTTCTCCGGAAATTGCAGCGCGTCTGGAAATCAGTCCCTTTGAGCCGACGATTTTTATCACATCCAGTGGCAGAACGGAAGCAATGGTGCCAATAGAATATACTGAAAGCTATTATCCGGCAGGAACCAGTAGCTTTTTAATCGAAATCCACCGGTAATTGTGAAGGAGGCACAGGGCAGTATGAAAAGCGCAATGATTTGCCTGGATGTCGGCGGCACGGAAATCAAAGCGGCACCGGTATCGGAAACAGGAGAGATTTTATGTCCCATACGGTATTTTCCAGCAAATTCTGGAGCACCGGCAGAAGACCTTCTCGAAAATTTCTCCAGTGTCATCCATCAAACAGCTTGTGGTGAGGATAATATTCATGTGATTGGCATCCGATTGGCGTTTCCGGGTCCCTTTGATTACAAAAGGGGAGTCAGTCTGATGCAGGGACTGGATAAATATGATGCGATTTATGGAGTCAATCTGCGACAAGAGCTGCTCCGCAGACTGCGGTTTCCAAAGATAGAGGGAGAAGATATCCGTTTTATCAACGATGTCAGCGCTTTTGCGTTGGGAGAAATCCATTTTGGATGTGCAGTCCATACTCAAAAATCCATGTTCCTATGCATAGGCACCGGTTGTGGGAGTGCTTTTGGAGTGGGAAAACAATTGGCAGACGAGACTGTGCCGGGTGTACCACCAAATGGATATGTGTATCCGGTACCGTTCTTGGATGGCTGTATTGATGATTATATTTCCAAACGGGGACTTATGGCCCTTTCCCGGGAAATGTTGGGAGAAGCACTGGATGGGAAGGAGTTGGCCCATCGTGTGAAAAACGGTGATTCTGTGGCGGCTGATTGTTTTTATCAGTTCGGAAAGCGATTGAAAGAGGCAGCAGAACCGTTTATCCATGCTTTTAAGCCAGATTGTCTGTGTATTGGAGGACAAATCACCAAAAGTGCAGATTTATTTTTGAATCCCCTCACTGCCTTGTGTCGGGAAAATGGTACAAAGCTCTATGTTACGGCAGATACTTCCCGAAAAGCACTTCAGGGCTTGTCGGTATTATAAAAAATTGAAAACTATATGACACAGCAAAACAGCGGAGGTAATTTTACCATGAAACACCAAATTAAAACCCTGTATGTTATCCATCATTCTCACACCGATATCGGCTATACCGATTTGCAGGAGCACGTTATTCACGGGCAGGCAAACTATATCCGTTCTGCCCTAAAAATTATGGAGCAGCCGGAAAACGAAGGATTTCGTTGGAACTGTGAAACCTGGTTTTGTGTGGAAGAATTTTTGAAAACCGCTTCTGAGCAAGAAAAAGAGGAGTTCTTCCGTCTGATGCGGGAGAACCGAATGGGATTTTCCGCTACTTATCTGAATTTTACAGATTTGGCAGACTATCACGTACTCAGCCATCGGCTGGACGAAATGTGCAACCTGCTGGAGAAAAACGGGGTTCATCCTGCAACTGCAATGATTGCGGATATTAACGGTATTTCTATGGGCCAGCGTGATGCGCTGATTAACCACGGGATTGAATTCCTGTATACCAATATTCATTGCCATCACGGCATGTATCCTCTTTATCAGAATCAGAATGCCTATTGGTGGGAGAATGCACAGGGAAAACGGCTGCTCGTGTGGAATGGTGAACATTATAATTTGGGTAATGCATTGGGAATCAAGCCCAACCGCTCCGCAAACTTTATGACAAAGGACTTGTTCGGAGAGGTTCCAGTTCAAATGGACGAAATCGATGTGCTTCACAAGAATGTGGAGGACTACTTGACTTTGTGCGAAGAAAACGGCTATCGCTATGATTTTATTACCGCCAGCGTATCTGGCGTTTTCAGCGATAATGCACCGCCGGAGCCGGAAATTCTGCGGGTTATCGAGAAGTTTAACGAGCGCTACCATGAAACAGTGGAGCTGCGCATGGTTTCTTTGCAGGAGCTGTATGGAGAAATCCGGGAGAGACTGGCGGACAGCCCTGTCTATCATGGTGATTTGACGGACTGGTGGGCAAATGGTGTTGGCTCCACTCCCTATGCAGTCAAGCATTTTGAAGATGCCCGCCATCGTTATGAGCTGTGCCGCCGTCTGGACGAAAAGCTGGACGAGAAATATCCGTCTTTGGTACGTACCGCTGAAGACAACCTTCTGCTCTATGCCGAGCATACCTGGGGCCATTCCTCTACCATCACCTGCCCTTATGACACTATGGTACTCAATCTGGATATGCGGAAAAACAGTTATGCTTCCAAAGCGCATGAAAGTGCTTCCATGATGCTGAACCTGATTGCGGAGGACAAGGGAGATATTCTCCGATATTATAATACCAACGGAAAACTGACCGTCTGTGCGCCCAACCAAGTAAAAGGCTTGCAAACTATCGAGTTTTATATTGAAAGCCCTCGTCTGCCCCGGGCGCGGATTACTCGTGAGGATGGCAAGGTGATTCCCTGCCAGGTTTCTCCTCATCCTAGAGGACGGCGCATTACATTCATGGATTCCTTCGAGGACTGCCGTCAGCATAGCTATACTTTCGAGGAACTGCCCGAACTGGCAGAGACCGTTAACAGCCGTCACGCATATGTGGGCGCTGAGCGGATTCGGGATATTGTTAATGACTATGACCCTATCACTTACCGGCTGCCCTATGAATTTGAAAACCGCTGGTTCCATTTGACCTATGCACCCGGAAAAGGAATTACTGGCTTTGTGAATAAGACTTCAGGTCGGGATATGCTTGGTAAAGGTGTGGCTCCCTTCTTCACGCCTTTGTATGAATGTACTTCCATTCGGATAGAACATTCGGAATTCCCCTGCCGCGAGGAGCAGGAAAGACGGATTATTGGTCGGAACATTCGCGGTAAGCACGCAAAACTGTATACTGCCAATCTGGAAGAAATCGTATGCAAAGAGCGGGGAGAGGTGTTCACTCTTCTGGAACTGAAATATACTTTGCCGGGAACTATTCATTGCAGCGTATTCCTGAAATTCTTCGAGGAACAGCCCCGGATTGATTTTCGTATGGAGATTGGCAAGACGATTTCTACCGACATTGAAAGTGTGTTTCTGCCAATGACTTTGTCGCTGGAGAAAAATCAGAAGCTGTATTTGCGGAAAGGAACCGAAGCGTTCCGGCCCGGTGTGGATCAGCTGCCCGGTACCTGCATGGAGTATTATATGTCCGATTATGGTATGGCTTTTGTTGGCGAAAAACAGACTGCTTTGATTGCTTCCAGAGATGTACCGCTGGTGTATATGGGGGAGATGCGCCATCATCCCATCCTTTTGTGTGATAACCGAGAAGAGAATAATACTCGCCCGGTATATTCCTGGGTAATGAATAATACATGGGAAACCAACTTTAAGATGGATTTGTCTGGCTTCTGTGAATATCAGTATTCTCTGTGGCTGACCGAGGAAACTGATGGAGACAAGGCTATGGACGAACTTTGCGAACGCAGCTTTGACCCCTATCCGATGATTACTGGCTGATAGAATACAAATCCCGCTTCCTTTTTTCTGATGTTGAGGAAGCGGGATTTTTGTTTTTGTCTGTCAAATTTTTGAGGTGGAAACCATCAGGAAAAATAAATGCTAAAAAATGCAAATTTGTTGTTGACATTCGGTTTTGAATGTGATATTATATCAGAGTCGCTGGAGCGAGCACAACAGATGGCCCGGTAGTTCAGTTGGTTAGAACGCCAGCCTGTCACGCTGGAGGTCG
>JAHZDE010000001.1 GCA_019422525.1 Clostridiales bacterium | reverse complement strand
GCCAGACCTCGCTTTTTCATCGCTCATTCCTCCTCCTGATAGGGACGCAGGGCTCCGCTTTCCATCAGATATATTTCATCCGAAAGCTCTTTCAGCGTCGCCAGATCATGGCACGATATGAGCAGCAGTGCCCCCCGTTCCCGATGCTCATGGAGAATCGCTTTCAGCATTTCCACGCCGTCGCTGTCCAGCGCGTTGGTCGGTTCGTCCAGTATGATGATATCCGGGTTTTCCATCACCGCTGCTGCAATGCCCAGACGCTGTTTCATACCCAGCGAGTATTTCCGATACTTCTTTTTGTCCTGGGGGTCCAGTCCCACCTTGGCCAGAATGGCGCGAATCTCCTCTTCCCCAATGCGGTTCTGGATCGACGCCAGCATTTTCAGGTTATCAAACCCGGAATAGGTGTCCAGAAACGCCGGGTTTTCAATGAGGATGCCCACGCTCTCCGGGAATGTGATGTCCTTTCCCAGCCGTTTGCCGTTAATGGTAATACTGCCTGATGTGGGGGTAATCAGCCCGGAAATCAGACGCATGAGCATGGTTTTACCGGAACCGTTTACCCCTTTCAGCCCGGTAATTTTCCCCGATTCCAGATGAAGCGTCACATGGTCAATAATCCGTTTTCCCTTGATATCCTTTACGACCTCTTTCAATTCGATTACAGTCGGATTTGCCGTTTTCATGTCAGCCTTCTCCTTTCAAAATATCCCGTTTTCTGAACACCAGACCCCCTGCCACAACCGAGACCACTATGAAAATCACAGAAATCAACAGCCCGGTATTCAGGCCCACACCATTGGACAGAATCATGTGGCTCCGCAGCGGCATGGCATAGTTCCCGATGCAAATTGGGGAAAGATAATACGTGGAAAGCAGCAGAATCGCCGCCGTTACAATAAAACTGTAGAAAGGCTTGAGAAACAGCGACAGCAGCATCTGGAACAGGTTCAGGCCTATCATGGTCAGCAGCGGCAGCACCAGCATTTGGGGAATTAGGGTCGGCGGCAGGGGATAGTCCTGCACCACCATGCAAATTCTGGCGATTTCCGGGGACAGCTCCATACTCAGGGAATTTCCCGTTACCAGGCAGCCTACAGCGAAAATCACCCAGGCCAGCAAAAAGTAACAGACTACCGAAATTACATTCCAGGCACATTTGGACAGCCACCACAGCACCCGGCCCCGGGAACGAACCAGAATGTTCTGGCCGAACTCTTCCAAATCGTCAAATGGATAGTACAGGGTAATATAGGACAGCAGCAGATAGGTGAGCAGCCAGAATGCCGGAATTTTAAAAGCCGATTGCCCGTCCGGCACAAACTCATCCATCCCCCCAAAGGCGTACATTATAGTATTGCCAAAGCTGCCCTCTACTGGCGTTACAGGCTTGGCCTGCGTGTTGTAGCCATATATCACAATCATGGAACAGACGAACATAATGATAAAAGCCACAGCCGCTGTCACATACCGCCTGTATGTAGAGCGGAAGCCATTTTTTAAATCATATCGCAGCAGCTTATAAAACATCGTCTCTGGCCCCCTTTCCCCACACGGTTCCCAGCGTGAACACCAGCAGCACCACTGCCCACATCAAAATCACCGTGCCGGAAACACATTGAACAGAATATCCCCGCAGAAAATTCATGGGAGAGATATAGACATCCGACAAAAAAGTCCACACATTGTCCTGCAAATACTGAACGCCAAACAGGCACATAAACGGCAGCAGAATCACGGCGAATTTATTCTTCACAAAGAAAGTTAGCGCCACACAACAGGTTGCCATCAGCCCGCCAAAGAAAAAGTCAATGGCGAATAGAATACACATAAAGATTATAGGGTGGGGATAAAACAGTTCTCGCAGAAAATGGCTCTGAAGGGAATAATATATTTCATAAAACAGATCGGGCTGATAGGCCGGAATAAAGCAGGCCACCACCAGAAAATTAGCTATTAGAGGAATTACTGCCGCAGCACCACCGGACAGGAATACCGCTATGTACTTGGCCAGCAAGTACTGGCTTTTTTTATGTGTACGGATCATCACATTCATCACATAGCCGGACTTCCGCTCCCCGAAATAGGACCAGCCATAGACCAGACACACCAACAGCGGCATCAGCGTATAGAACAATGCTGTCATAGACTGGTCAAACCCCGTTGCCAAACAGTTATTATACAGCATATTCAGTGCATAACTCGGGTTACGTCCGGGGCCTGTTACCTTCAAGGCGTTGGCTTCCATTTCTAGTCCTAAATAATATTTGTCAATCATCTGCCAGGCACTGATGGCGGCAATCACCAATCCGATTCCCACAACCAGATAAAATATTTTGTTGCAAAAGGCTTTTTTCAGCTCAATTTTCAATACACGTCCCAAAACAATCCCTCCTCATTCTGTTAATTCAATACAGTCATCCTGGAGGCCTGCTTCCAATCCCAGATACAAAGCCGACCCTCCGTGTTGGTCATCTCCACTATTGCCGGGTCGTTGGATTCTTCCTGCAAGCACCAAACCAGCAAGGCTGCGGATAATAAAAATGCCGCCATCTTTTTCATACCATCACCTCAGGTTTCCAGATCCACATATAAACCAATGTGTCCCATTCCACCTGTATCGACTCCCATCATCAATCCGCTGTCAACAGAGGTCAAATAGTCCTTTCCTCCCCACCGGCTATTGGGATCATTTAAAAAGAATCCCAGCTGATAGGTCTTTTCTTCTCCTATATCCAGCCAGTAATAGTCATACCCCTTGTAATCCGCTTCCCAATCGCCATGACCGCTGAAATAGTCACACATTTCTCCCATTGGCTGCATTTCATTTTCCTCACACCACTGAAGCTGTTCTTTGCTGAAAAGTTGAAAACAGGTAATTAACTCCCGGCTTTCCCGTCCGGTATCTTCTTTAACACCGGAAACCTTTTTGATTTTCATCTCCACCATCACCAGCGGTGTTTCTTCAATATCAAATTTTTCTCCGCAGGAAAACTCCTCTTTGGGAATCCCCGTATCGCTGTAGTGGTCGTATACCTTGTATCCCAGTACCGTCACCTCCAGCTTTCCCGGTTCCGGTGGGCCATTACCGTCATCCCAGCTTCCGACACGAGTTCCGGCAATACTGAAAGTTTCTCCGATTTTTACTGGCTCAGCAGACGAAATATCCGGTGTAGGGGTCGGGTCAGTTGCCCAGTCCGGCCTGGAGACTTCTATCGGGGCTGACTCGCTGCATCCGGCGAAGCCCAATAGTAACGCTGCGGACAGAATCAATGCCGCGATCTTTTTCATTTTGGCAGCCCTCCTTTTTATTTTGCACAACACTATTTTTTCAACCTTTACTATATAATTAGTGTATAATGTATAAATTTCATTGTCAATAGATGATGCAACAACCTTGCAAAAATCATGCAACTTTGATGCAAATATTTTACATTCAATCAAAAACAGCCTTTTATCCTCTCCTGTTTATTAGGGAGAAGCTAAAAGGCTGTTTATCAATATGATTTTGTTTTATTCCGGAATCACTTCGATCATTTTTTTCGTGGGGTACATGGACAGCAGCAAATAGTTCTTCTTGTGTTTAATGGCTTCGCTGTCAGTACGCTGCCAGTCCAGCACCGCATAGGGAATCGTCATGGTGTATTCGGTCCCGGCGGCAACTTTAAAACCGGCTGTTTGACCAACAACAGGATACATCTTTTCCATCAGATCACTTTCATATTGATAATCTTCACCTTCACTCAAAATATGGACATTCAACAAATCAAAAAATTGCTGATCTTCTTCCTTACAATCATTTCGGATGGTCACTTCCACCGCAAAAATATCTGTTGTAAGGGTTCCATCTGGCCAGACTTCTTCGGGGGTATATCCCAAGGTTTTTGCATATTCCTCTGCCGGCATTACCACCGCAGAATTGACCCGAACCGAATAATCCCTGCGGATTTCGTCATCGCGGTGAAAATAATCCTCTCCAAAAGGCACCATTTCCCCCATGGGATAGATTTTTGTCACTGTCTCTTCCCGGTCTTTATTCACATACCAGATCCGCACGCCGATTCCCGTCAAGCACAGCAGCACCGCCAGGCAAATGGCCAGACCTCGCTTTTTCATCGCTCATTCCTCCTCCTGATAGGGACGCAGGGCTCCGCTTTCCATCAGATATATTTCATCCGAAAGCTCTTTCAGCGTCGCCAGATCATGGCACGATATGAGCAGCAGTGCCCCCCGTTCCCGATGCTCATGGAGAATCGCTTTCAGCATTTCCACGCCGTCGCTGTCCAGCGCGTTGGTCGGTTCGTCCAGTATGATGATATCCGGGTTTTCCATCACCGCTGCTGCAATGCCCAGACGCTGTTTCATACCCAGCGAGTATTTCCGATACTTCTTTTTGTCCTGGGGGTCCAGTCCCACCTTGGCCAGAATGGCGCGAATCTCCTCTTCCCCAATGCGGTTCTGGATCGACGCCAGCATTTTCAGGTTATCAAACCCGGAATAGGTGTCCAGAAACGCCGGGTTTTCAATGAGGATGCCCACGCTCTCCGGGAATGTGATGTCCTTTCCCAGCCGTTTGCCGTTAATGGTAATACTGCCTGATGTGGGGGTAATCAGCCCGGAAATCAGACGCATGAGCATGGTTTTACCGGAACCGTTTACCCCTTTCAGCCCGGTAATTTTCCCCGATTCCAGATGAAGCGTCACATGGTCAATAATCCGTTTTCCCTTGATATCCTTTACGACCTCTTTCAATTCGATTACAGTCGGATTTGCCGTTTTCATGTCAGCCTTCTCCTTTCAAAATATCCCGTTTTCTGAACACCAGACCCCCTGCCACAACCGAGACCACTATGAAAATCACAGAAATCAACAGCCCGGTATTCAGGCCCACACCATTGGACAGAATCATGTGGCTCCGCAGCGGCATGGCATAGTTCCCGATGCAAATTGGGGAAAGATAATACGTGGAAAGCAGCAGAATCGCCGCCGTTACAATAAAACTGTAGAAAGGCTTGAGAAACAGCGACAGCAGCATCTGGAACAGGTTCAGGCCTATCATGGTCAGCAGCGGCAGCACCAGCATTTGGGGAATTAGGGTCGGCGGCAGGGGATAGTCCTGCACCACCATGCAAATTCTGGCGATTTCCGGGGACAGCTCCATACTCAGGGAATTTCCCGTTACCAGGCAGCCTACAGCGAAAATCACCCAGGCCAGCAAAAAGTAACAGACTACCGAAATTACATTCCAGGCACATTTGGACAGCCACCACAGCACCCGGCCCCGGGAACGAACCAGAATGTTCTGGCCGAACTCTTCCAAATCGTCAAATGGATAGTACAGGGTAATATAGGACAGCAGCAGATAGGTGAGCAGCCAGAATGCCGGAATTTTAAAAGCCGATTGCCCGTCCGGCACAAACTCATCCATCCCCCCAAAGGCGTACATTATAGTATTGCCAAAGCTGCCCTCTACTGGCGTTACAGGCTTGGCCTGCGTGTTGTAGCCATATATCACAATCATGGAACAGACGAACATAATGATAAAAGCCACAGCCGCTGTCACATACCGCCTGTATGTAGAGCGGAAGCCATTTTTTAAATCATATCGCAGCAGCTTATAAAACATCGTCTCTGGCCCCCTTTCCCCACACGGTTCCCAGCGTGAACACCAGCAGCACCACTGCCCACATCAAAATCACCGTGCCGGAAACACATTGAACAGAATATCCCCGCAGAAAATTCATGGGAGAGATATAGACATCCGACAAAAAAGTCCACACATTGTCCTGCAAATACTGAACGCCAAACAGGCACATAAACGGCAGCAGAATCACGGCGAATTTATTCTTCACAAAGAAAGTCAGCGCCACACAACAGGCTGCCATCAGCCCGCCAAAGAAAAAGTCAATGGCGAATATGATACATATAAAGATTAGAGGGTGGGGATAAAACAGATTTCTTAGAAAATGGCTCTGCAGGGAATAATACATTTCATAAAACAAATCGGGCTGATAGGCCGGAATAAAGCAGGCTACCGCCAGAAAATTAGCAATCAGAGGAATTACTGCCGCAGCGCCGCCGGACAGGAATACCGCTATGTACTTGGCCAGCAAGTACTGGCTTTTTTTGTGTGTACGGATCATCACATTCATCACATAGCCGGACTTCCGCTCCCCGAAATAGGACCAGCCATAGACCAGACACACCAACAGCGGCATCAGCGTATAGAACAATGCTGTCATAGACTGGTCAAACCCCGTTGCCAAACAGTTATTATACAGCATATTCAGTGCATAACTCGGGTTACGTCCGGGGCCTGTTACCTTCAAGGCGTTGGCTTCCATTTCTAGTCCTAAATAATATTTGTCAATCATCTGCCAGGCACTGATGGCGGCAATCACCAATCCGATTCCCACAACCAGATAAAATATTTTGTTGCAAAAGGCTTTTTTCAGCTCAATTTTCAATACACTTCCCAAAACAATCCCTCCTCATTCCGTTAATTCAATACAGTCACCCTGGAGGCCTGCTTCCATCCCCAGATACAAAGCCAGTCCCTCCGTGTTGGTCATCGCCACCACGGCTGGCTCTTTGGATGCTTCCTGCACGCACCATCCCACCTGATAGGTTTTCTCTTCTCCCGGTTCCAGCCAATAGTCATAGTACCGGTCCTGGGAATGGCCGCTGAAATAACAGAGAATCGGATCACTTACTGATTGATTTTGATCTTTGGAGGCTTCCCGCATTTCCTGATTTGCCAGCTTCAAATATTCTATGGTATCCGTATAGTCGGAAATTTCTTCCTTGCTGGGACCTGCTGTTTTTTTGATCCTGATATCCACCAGTACAAATTCCCGGTCTGTGGTATACTGCTCCATAAACTCCTCGTTGGGAATCCCCGCATCCTGATAACTGTCAAAAATCTGGACTTTTTCCGCCGTGAATTCATAGTCAATAGGCAGCATGTCATCACCTTTGTATGCATAGGCGCGGTATGCCAGTGTTTTTCCCATCAAACCGCTGTCTTCCTTTTGGGATGTTTCGTTTTCTGATTTTGTTTGAGACTGCACCACTGCCGTTCCTCCGCCGTCTCCTCCTGCCCCCTCTATCGGGGCTGACTCGCTGCACCCGGCACAAGCAACCAGCAAGGCTGCGGATAATAAAAATGCCGCCATCTTTTTCATACTATCATCCCTTTCAACTGTCCAAATCGACAAACGGTACCATTCCGGTTCCATTGTCATACGCAAGAATGGGGCCGTCCTCCACAGAACAGAACAGGTTCTCCGGGTCATAATCACTATATTTTCCCAGTTCTGCCGCGTCATCAAGACAAAAACCAAGTTCAAATGTTTTTTCTTCCCCTACATCCAGCCAATAGGCATCAGCGTTTTCCCAAAATTGATCATCTCTTTCCAGAGTGTGATCTATCCCGCTGAAATAATTTAATTCTTGTGAAAGGATATCCTCTATGATCCCCTTTTTTTGATTTTCCAGCTGTTTTTTACTGACTAAACCAAAATTACCTGCACGCAGCCAACTTTCTCTGTTCTCTGGCGGTTCATTAGGACCTTCCAGCTTTTTAATCTTCACTTTCACCAGTACAAAAGTCTGGTCGTTAAATAAGTAACCATCTTCTTCCGGAAGCCCTGTATCCTGAAAACTGTCAAACACTTCATAATCCAAAGCAGTGACTTCCAGAGTGGTATACGCAGGGCCTTCATCATTCCAACCGGAGACTTGCTGAACAGTAAAAGGCTCCCCCTTTTTTTTCAAATTTGAACCATCCGGCGTCGGCGTTGCTTCCACCCACCAGTCCGGTTTAGAGGTTTCCATGGGAGCCGCCTCGCTGCATCCGGCAAATCCGAATAACAATACTGCGGACAGAATCAATGCCGCCATCTTTTTCATTTGGCAGCCCTCCTTTCCGTTTTTTGAAATACTATTTTTTCAACCTTTCCTATATAATTAGTGTATAATGTATAAATTTCATTGTCAATAGATGATGCAACAACCTTGCAAAAATCATGCAACTTTGATACAAATATTTTACATTCAATCAAAAACAGCCTTTTGCTCTCTCTTTTGAATCATAAAAAATTCAAAAGTCTGTTTATCAATATGATTTTGTTTCGTTTTGCAATCATGCTTCCGGCCCGGCTAAAATAAGCCTCCTTGCTTTATGGGGGAGAATCCGGTACAATAAGTGGGTATGGCGAATTGTTTCCCGCCGTGTGCTGGGGGCTGACGCCATACAATCCATTGATTTTGAGGGGACATATGGAAAACCTGGAACTTTCAAAGCGCGATAAAAACAATCGGGAAAACCGGGACAAGCTCCTGCGGGCCATGCACCAGATTATCGAGAAGTATGATTACGATACGGTCACCATTCGGAACCTGTGCAAGGTGTCCGGCGTGTCCTATGGCTCGTTTTACAACCTGTTCAAGACCAAAGAAAACTTCCTGTGCTATTATCTCACCCACGACTTTACGGAATTTATGGACGGCTATTATGCGGCGCACTTGGACGAAATACAGGCCATGGACCCGCTGGAAAAAAGCATCGATATTTTTTGCTGCTGCGCGGTTTATAACGTGGAAAAGGGGCTGCAATTCGTCAGCGCGTTCTATTCGCCCAGAAATTACAGCCTCTTCCCTGACCCGGCCTGTCCCGAGCAGGAATATTCGTTCACCCCCCTGCTGCGTTTGGCCCGGGAATATCTGACACAGGCCAAGGCCCAGCAGCTCATCCCGCCCCAGGTGGATATTGAATATATGATTTACCGGTACACCTATATTTTTAACGGCGTCACCTTTAACTGGTGCATCAGCCAGGGAAAATTGGATATTACCCAGGAAGTCCGCAAATGCTTAACGGCGTTTGTCCGTGAATATACCGCTGCAGCCCAATAGGCCGCGGCGGTTTTTTCGTTTTTCTGTACGTATCCTCCTTTGAAAACATGTGAAAATTGCTGATTGACAACACTTTCACAAAGGGATAAAATTAAATCACGATTTAGTTCACGATTTAACTTTGTAGGAGGTCGCTTATGTACGAAACTTTATTCACACCCATCAAGATCGGCTCTCTGGAACTGAAAAACCGTCTGTTTGTCCCGGCCATGTCCACCCTGACCGCCACCCCCGAAGGCGCGTCTACCGAACAGTTTATCGCCTACCATGAACGAAAAGCCCAGGGCGGCTGGGGGCTTATCATCACCGAGTATTTTGGCGTTGCGCCCTATGTGGGATTCTTCCCCCGTATGCTGGGCATCTGGAATGATGAGCTTATCGAAAGCCACAAGGAACTGACCCGCCGCGTCCATGCAGCCGGGGCCAAAATCGCCGCACAAATCAGCCACTCCGGCCGCGAGACCTATATTGCCGTTTCCGACAAGAACCTGGTCGCGCCTTCCCCCTATATGGACGTGTCGGGGGAGAAAAAGCCCCGGGAGCTGACCGTGGAGGAAATTCACGAGATTGTCTCCCAGTACGGCGACACCGCCCGCAATTTGAAAAAGGCCGGCTTTGACGCGGTGGAAATCTATGCGGCCCATGGCTACCTGATTTCCAACTTCCTGTCCAAGTATTCCAACAAGCGCACCGACGAATACGGCGGCTGTCTGGAAAACCGTATGCGGTTCCTGCTGGAAATCATCCGGGATACCCGGGAAAAAGTAGGGCCGGACTTCCCCATTTTGGTGCGCCTGTCCACCCGTGAATTTGTCCCCGGAGGGCTTTCCATGGGCGAGACCCGCGTGATTGCCAAGAAGCTGGAACAGGCCAGCGTGGACGCCATCGACTGCTCCCAGGGTATTTTCACGGTTTCCTATAATATCGTCGAGCCTATGCAGGTGGAAAACTGCGCCTTTGTGGACGCTTCGGAAGAGATTAAGAAGGTCGTCAATATCCCGGTGCTGACAGCCGGGCGCATTAACGAGGCCTGCCTTGCCGAGACGGTGCTTCTCACCGGCAAGGCGGATATGGTGGGCATGGGCCGCGCCTCCCTGGCCGACCCGGACTTCCCCAAGAAGGTGCAGGAAGGGCGCATCGAGGACATCCGTTATTGCATTGGCTGTGTGCAGGCGTGCATCGGCGGCAATATGCGGGGCGAAAACTGCCATTGCCTGGTGAACCCGGAGATAGACCGTGAGTTTGAATTGAAGCCCAACCCGGTCACCAAGAAAAAGAAAATCTTGATTGCCGGCGGCGGTGTGGCCGGTTGTGAAGCCGCCATTGTCGCCGCAAAGAGAGGCCATGACGTGACCCTGTTTGAAAAGGCCGACAAGCTGGGCGGTACCTGGCTCATTGCGGCGCTGCCCCTGTACAAGTCGGAGCTGCTCACCTTTGTGGGCTGGCAGAAGCACGAATTGGCAAAGCTGAACGTCAAGGTGGAGCTGAACACCGAACTGACCCAGGAAATGATTGCCCAGCAGCAGCCCGACGAAGTGATTGTGGCAACGGGATGCAAGCCGTTTATCCCCAATATCCCGGGCCACGATTTGCCCCATGTGGTACAGGCCAACGACGTGCTGCAGCAGAATGTGCGCTGCGGGAAAAACGTGGTGGTACTGGGCGGCGGCTCGGTGGGCGTGGAGACCGCGGAGACCATCGCCTGGTTTGGCAGCCAAGTCACGGTAGTGGAAATGCGGGAGGACATCCTCATCGGCTGTGAGCGGGAAACCATGCTCATGCTCCGCAAGGGAATTAAGGAAGCCGGGATTCAGGTATACACCGATTCCAAGGTGTGCGAAATCGGCGAAAACACCGTCACGCTGGAACGCAAGGGCAAGAAAATCGTCCTGGACGAAGTGGACAACGTGGTGGTAGCAGCAGGCTCCAAGCCGGTGAACACGCTGGAAGCACAGGTGAAGGAACTGGGCATCCCGGTGCGGGTCATTGGCGACTCCAAGAAGGTGCGCAACGGTCTGCACGCCATTTTGGAGGGCTATATGGCAGGCTACGAAATCTAAGGAACCCATAAGAACAACGCCGCAAACCGTTGAAAGATGGCTTGCGGCGTTATTTTTGTTTTCCGGCGTTTGAATGGAAAAGCCCTAAAACGAACTTGAAACGAAGTACTGAAACGAAGGGGGAAACACTTTTAAGGTTGTTTTTCCCCCTCTTTTTATACTACTATCTTCTTTTTATAAATCTTTGTTGTTTTCGTTTCAATAGAAGGAGGAACCCCTAAAAAAGCCCGGTCTTATGGGATTTTTGGAGAGTTACTGCTTGAAACGAATTTGAAATAAACCGGAAACCAACTGAAACGAAGTGGGGGGTTTTTGGCCGTTTTGGGATTGTGCTGTCCTTATCCAGAGGGAAGCTGTCCTGGCGTTTTTGGGATTTTGCGTTGGTTTCAATCCTTCGTTTCACGCTCCCAGCCCCGCTGGCGGCCATATTGGGCAAAAGGCCTGGGGGAAGAGAACGGTTTCCATCCCTTCACCGCGTTGTTCATAATCTCGTTGATGTTGTGGAGCTGCCAGCGTTTGGGCTCGTCATAGGGATGGCCCAGCGCCTCCCGGAACAGCTGCTTGGAGCAGACCTGGGTGCCCGGATAGCTGTCCAAAAAGCCCTGAATCTGTCCGGCTTCGGTGTCCTCGGGCATAAAATCCCGCTGGACCTGGGAGAGCTTTTGCTGCATGGCGGAAGAAAACTTCATGGAGTATTCCCCGCTGCGGTAAATGACCATGGCCTCGGCCCACACTTGCGAAAGGTATGCACGGGAAGCGGCCTCGTCCTGTAAAATGTGTACCTGTGCCCGGGAGGCGTCCACCAGCACCGGCAAAAACCGGCGATTTCCGGCACGGTCCAAAGGCAAAAAGTCCATGGTATTGGAAGAGCCGCCAAACACACACTGGCGCAGCCGGTCTTTGGGCTGGGCTTCGTAGGGGGTGCGGTAGGTTTCCTTTTGGCGGCTGATAAACGACCGGATTTCCTCGATGCTTTTGGCGCTATTGGTAGCCAGCATTTCCGACATTTCGATAATCCAGTGGCCCTGCAATTTGTTGTACACCTTGTCGTCGTCCAGCTTTTTCAGGTCATCGGAAAACCACTCGTCCTGGATGGCCAGAAACCGGAAAAACGTGGACTTGCCCGCTCCCTGACCGCCTACCAGACACAACAGCTCCTCATACTTGCACCCGGGCTCGAACACCCGCCGGATGGCCCCCAATAGAAAATGCAGCAGGATTTCCTCCACATACCTGCTTTCCTCGGCCCCCAGAAAATGGTGCAGACAGCTGCGAATCCGCGGCTCCCCGTCCCAGTGCAGGGCGTTCAGGGCGTCCCGGATGGGGTGATAGCTGTTTTCGTTGGCGGTGATGGACAGGGCCGCCTGGAGCTTTTTCTCGTTGGTGAGGCAGTAGTTCTTTTCAAAATACAACAGCAGATACTTCCAGTCCGTGTCGGTGATGGCGCTGGTGGAGCGCTGCCAGCCCAAATCCTTCACAATGTCCACCCGCTCGGTAAGCAGGTTCAGCCGGATGGCCCCCGACAGCAGCGGGTCCAGCTGGAACACCTTCCGACAGTTTTCGATGGTGTTGGCAGGCAATCCCCGGCGGGTCAGCTGCAACTCCCCCCACACTTCATGCACCTCTGGGGAAAACAGCTCGTCCCACATGTCATCCTGGGAACTCAGCAGGTCAATCTCCACTTCTTCCAGGGCCTGCCGGGTCTCTTCCGGCAAATTCTGCAATGCGTCTTTCAATCTCCTTCACCTCCTTTCCCGACTCCGCCACCACAGCGGCCTTTTCCGCCAAGCTCCCGCACCGGAGCACGTCCAGCCGGTAGGCAAGGCCGTTTTTCTTTTCCACCGCTTCCAAAAACAGCGGGTGCAGCGGCTCTTCCGGGGCTTTGGGGGCATACTCCCGCTCCCAGTCCCCAAGCAAATGGTAATACCGGCACAGGGCCCGAAAACACCGGGTTTCCACCCTCCGCCAGCGCTCTTCCCGGCTGACAAGGGGCTTTTCCGGCGGACGATAGTTTTCCCGCCCCTTTGCATCATAGGGCACGCCAAAGTCCCCCGCCAGCTTTTCGGCGGCCTCCTTGGGGGGAAGCCCAAAAAGCTTGGCCGTAAAGTCAATCACGTCCCCGTCCTCCCCGCAGCCAAAACAGTGGAACCGTCTGTCCACCTTCATACTGGGGGTTTTGTCCTGATGAAACGGGCAGCAGGCCATGCCGCTCCTTCCCACCCGAACCCCATACCTTCCGGCGGCCTGCCGGGTGGTGACGGATTCCTTGACCGCTTGAAATACAGTCATATATACTCCTCCAAACTAAAAAAAATCTGCCAGAGGTCATGCCCCTGACAGATTCATTGTATCGGAAGGGAAAATTTTTCGCTCCCTGCTTATTCACCAAAAACCCCAAAACGGTGGAATTTTCCCGCTCTATAGAAGGCGTTTCCTGCACCCTGTTTCTTACGACCGGTCATAGCTGGTAAACCCGCAGGTGAGAATCAGCTTTTGCAGGTCGCAAAACTGCCGGTAGGCTGACTTCCCCGTAAAAAGCCATGCCAAAATGCCTTTTGGGAAAACCACCTTCACTTTGGGATTGGTAAAAAATATAAAGGTTCCCTGAGCCGCGTCCCTATCGGCCACACACTTGCTTTCTTTTAGGGAATGTTCCCTTGCATAATTTTCCGCACATTCCAAAAAGTTGATAAATACGGTCCCGCCTTTCCGTTTCAGCGTGACCCCTTCCCGGTTCCCACCGAGTATTTTATAACAGACGATACAGGTTTCTTTTGGAGTCTCCATCATTTTGCCGTTCCCCTTTCCTGTCAATTTCTACCTCCACTCTTCCCACAGCCGGCGGAAGAGGTTGTCCTTTAAGCACACAAAATAGAAGGCCCCGCTCATGGGCGCATCCTCCAGCTCAAACTTGGCCAGTGTCCCCACAGAAATCTCTTTCTCCACCGCCGGCGCGTATAAAAAGGAAATGCCCAGCCCCTCCGATACCAGCGATTTGATGGTGGCAAAATCGCTGACAGTGGCCACCCGGGGAAAGCTTTGCAGGGTGTAGTTTTGCCGGTGCAGCGCCTCTTCAAAAATCGCCCGGGTGCCCGAGCCTTCCTCCCGGAGAAGCAGCCTTTCTTCCAAAATCTCCCCCAGTGGGACCTTCCTTCCCGCCAGCCGGTGGCCGGGGGCGCACACGCCAAAAAACGCCTCCTGCCGGAAAAGCTGGGCGTCATACCGCTCCCTGTCAAAAAAGCCCTCCACCAGCACAAAGTCCAGCTTTCCTTCCTCCAACAGCCGCAGCAGCACCTCCGTATTGTCCACCAGCAGCGAAAAACCGGCTTCCGGGTGGTTCTGCAAAAACTTCCCCACCTTCGGGGCCACCACATATTCCCCAATGGTCTTGGAAGCCCCTACCCGCAGGGAACCCGGCGCTTCCTCCCTCATGGCCGCCTCGATTTTCCGGCTGTTGTACGCCATGGAGCGGGCATAGTCCCGCAGGCGCTCCCCCGATTCCGTCAGCCGCAGCACCTTTTTCTCATAGACAAACAGCCGGCATCCATAGTGGGATTCCAGCGACTGGATTTGATGGGTCACCGCCGGCTGGGTCAGGCATAGCTGCCGGGCGGCACGGGTATAGTTCATGGTCTCGCACAGGACCAGGAAGGTATTCCATTTGGGGTCTAACATCTCCATCACCTATCAATCCAATTTATGGTAGAATTATTATTCTTCATTTTATTTTATCGATGTTTTCGGTTATAATCAATACCGGTCAAGAAAAAATTTACTCAGAAAAGGGAGAATGAAAATGGAACGTATCAAAAAAACACTTCCCGGCCTGCTGGTCTGCCTGCTGCTGGCGGTGCCCTGCTGGTTTTTGGGACACCTGTTCCCGGTCATCGGCGGCCCGGTATTCGCCATTCTGGCGGGGATGATTACCACCTTGATTCTGGGAAGCCGGGAACGTTTGCAAGCCGGCATCGCCTTCACCTCGAAAAAAATCCTGCAATATGCGGTCATCCTGCTGGGCTTTGGCCTGAACCTGTCGGAAATCGCAAAGGTGGGGCTGCTGTCCCTGCCCATTATCTGCACCACCATCACCGTCTCCCTGCTGATTTCCTTTATCCTGTGCAAGCGCCTTTCCATGCCCAACAACATTTCCGTTTTGGTAGGCGTAGGCTCCTCCATCTGCGGCGGGTCGGCCATTGCGGCCACGGCCCCGGTCATCGGCGCCGACGACGAGGAAATCGCCCAGTCCATCTCGGTGATTTTCCTGTTTAATATTCTGGCGGCCCTGTTCTTCCCCACCTTCGGCGGGCTTCTGGGCATGAGCAACGAGGGATTCGGGCTGTTTGCCGGCACCGCTATCAACGACACCTCTTCGGTCACCGCCGCCGCCGCCACCTGGGACACCCTCCATGGGACTGCCGGCACGGTGCTGAATTACGCCACCATCGTCAAGCTGACCCGTACCCTGGCCATTATCCCCATCACCCTGGCCTTGGCCTTCTGGCGCACCTGGCAGGTAAAGCGGGGCAGCAACATTTCAAACGGCTCCTTCCAGCTGAAAAAGATTTTCCCCTTCTTTATCCTGTTCTTCGTCCTGGCGTCCATTATCACCACCGTGGCCACCATGTCCGGCGTTAGCCCCGACGTGTTCCAGCCCTTTAAAGAGCTGTCCAAATTCTTCATCATCCTGGCCATGGCCGCCATCGGCCTCAACACCAACCTGGTAAAGCTGGTCAAAACCGGCGGCAAGCCTATCCTCATGGGCGCCTGCTGCTGGGCGGGCATTACCGGCGCCAGCCTGCTCATGCAGCATCTGGAAGGCCTGCTGTAACGGCCCCTTTTCAAAAAAAGCACAGCCCCCCTACTGCCCTCAGCGGTACGGGAAGCTGTGCTTTTGTGTTTCAAAGGCCGGGTGCGCCCTGCCTTTATTTCTTATACTTTTCCTTCTGCATCCGCCAGTCGGAAAGCTGGATATAGGGGCTTTCCAGGGCGGCCGGAATAAACATCTTATTGGTCATCAGGTATCCGTGGGTGGGGTCCAGAGTGCCGTCCATGGCCTTAAACACATAGCCCTCTTTCTGGGCCGTGGAGATGATTTTCCCCACCTGCTCCAAGGTGGTTTCCTTGCCGAAAATGTTGTGCATCAAAATCACATTGCAGCCCCTGTGGATGGCGTCCATGGTATTGGCATAAATGGTGGCGCCGCTCACGTTATTCCCCGAAGCATCGCCGGAATCCCCGTCCCAATCGTAATAGATAAAGCCCCGGCGGGTCATTTCCTTAATAATCGCCTCGTTGACGCTCTGGTTATACCCGTTCTGGCTGCCGCCGGGGAAGCGGAAGAAGTTGGCGGGCTTTTTGCCGGTAGTCTCTTCGATCAACTTGTACATCTTATAGAAATCATCCAGATAGGCGTCTACAGAAGCATAGACTTCCTTCATTTTGTGGGTGTAGGTATGCACCGCCACCGTATGCCCTTCGTCCACACAGCGCTTCATCATGGGGGCAAAGGACTTTTGGTAATCAGACTGGCAGCAATCGAAGAAGGTGGCTTTGGCGTCGTATTTTTTCAGCACATCCAAAAGGGGAGCGGTCAAATCGCTGGGGCCGTCGTCAAAAGTCAGATACACCACTTTGTCGCTGTCGTCCAGCACCTGCATTTTCGGCCGGTCCGTCACATACAAATCGGGGTATTTTTTCTGATAAGCCGGCCCGTTGGGGTCTATCGTCACTTCTGGGGTAGAAGCAGGCTCCTCCTTCTCCGAGGAAACCGGTTCTGCCTGGGAAGAAGGTGCGCTGCTCTCCTCCTCTTGGGAAGAAGCAGAAGCATCCGGGGAAGTCTCCGGCAAAGAGGCATCCGAGGCAGGGCTGCCGCTTTCCGGGGTAGTCTGGATTTGCTGATGGGTCAAAAACTGGCTTCCGATAAAAATGGCTGCGGAGATAATGGCAGCAGCAGAAACAATTCCTGCCCCCACAATGGTCACACGTCTGCGGCGGGCGGCACGGCTTCGGGAGGAAAAGGAATGGCGCGACTTTTGTAGTTTCATAGTGGTAAACGCTCCTTGCACAATACAATCAAATTCAATCGGGGACAATGGTCCCCTCAGGGGATAGCTATATCCTATCACAGGGCTCGAATTTTGTCGATAGAAAAATAAGAATTGTTACCCTTTTGTATTGATTGTTACTCTTTTGTTACTCGCTCCAACTATTTTTGCACAGGTATACCATGGGATTCAAACTTGCAGAAAAGAATAAAATGGAAAAGAAATCGTGTTTTCAAAAAAAATTCGAAAAACCATGTCCGCACCTATTGACAAATGAAAAATTATCTGGTAAACTATAAAAGCTGTCTCGACAGGGACATATGAATCATTAGCTCAGTCGGTAGAGCACCTGACTTTTAATCAGGGTGTCCGGGGTTCGAATCCCCGATGGTTCACCACACCAATATTAAACAAAGCCCCCGAGAATATTATTTTCTCGGGGGCTTTGCTATTATGAGATATCTTACAGAACCCTATACAGGTAGATAAAAAATCATATTAGAAAGACCAGTTAGGCTTTAAAGGCTTAACTGGTCCTTTTTTGTTTTATATTGTTAATTTTTTAACAATAGTTAATGTTTCCGAGCCGAGAAAACGGGGAGGAAAGGTTGTGAATTTATTAACAAATTTATATATCCTCTGCTCAAAATTTAAGGAGGATTTTAATTATGTCAAATATTCAAGTATCCCAAGAACTATTAAGACAATTCGCGTATGACTGTTTCGATGTTATTGTTCGTGATATCAAGGCTGAGGAAAAACAAGAAGACCAAAAGACAACCGAAACCAGTGTAATTTGCCAACAGTGTGCTTAAAGGGAGGGTGAAAATAATGAACATTACAAAAATTCCGGATATTTTAAAGAAAAATACATTGTGGTGTGTTTGGAAATCGGGAAAAATTCCATGTAACCCCCGTACTGGAAAAAATGCTAAAACCAGTTTACCAGAAACTTTTTCGGATTTTGAAACTGCCTGTAACGCCTTGAAAAAGGGCTGTAGTGATGGTAGTAAATATGAAGGATTAGGTCTCTTAATTTACAACGGTTTCTGTGCTATTGATATAGACCACTGTATTAATGAAAAAGGAGAACTATCTGACATAGCAAAGGATATTACAACAAGAATGGATAGTTATACAGAAATTAGTCCAAGTGGTACTGGGATTCATATTATCTTCACTGTGCGTAATTTTCAATTTGATAAAGAGATGTATTATATCAATAATCAAAAAATTGGATTAGAGGTGTATATTTCAGAAAGTACCAAAAAATTTATAACAATCACTGGTAACACCATAAATGACAACGATATTGCCGATAACCCTCCCGCATTACAGGAGATATTAGAAAAATATATGCATAGAAATCAATCGCTACCTTTAAAAAGTAAATTGTCGTCTTCGTCCTCTATGTTTTCTAATAGAGATTATTTACAAATTGGACTAAAAAAAGATGAGAAATTAATTGCTTATTGGAATGGAAATCGACCATTGAAAAGTGAAAGCGAAAACGATATGGGATTGATGTCCAAACTACTTTATTGGACCAATGGTAATGCCGATGAAGCAATAAAAGCTTTTTTGTCCAGTCCGTATGCCAGTCAGAAAGATCCTGCACATAAAAAAAAGATACAGAGATCAGATTACCTTCAAAGACTTATTCAAGCAGCTATGCCATCTAAAACTGCCGCACAATCCAATGCTGAATATCAAGCTCAACAAAAGGGAATTCATGGTTCATCACAAAAAGAACATTGTTCTGGTTTAAAAATTGTCTCTGCACAAAAACTTCAAGAAAGCAAATTGCCGCCTGTTAAGTATTTGGTAGAAGATATTTTACCGCATGGAACAAGTATTTTGACTGCTGCTTCAAAAATTGGTAAAAGCTGGTTTGTTTTAGATATGGGACTAAAAATTTCTGCTGGTAAAAGCTTCTTTAATAAGAAAACAGAACCAACAGGTGTTTTATACCTTGCTCTTGAAGATAGTCACACAAGATTACAAGATAGAATAAACAAAGTTCTGAATCATAAACTAGCACCTGAAAATTTTTACTTTTTAACCGAAGTTCCTAATCTTGAAAATGGCCTTCTAACTGAACTTGAAACCATTCTAACAAATTATCCTGAAATAAAATTCATTATCATTGATACCTTGCAAAAAATAAGAGGTCAAGCTCTACTTCGTGAAAGTGCCTATCAACAGGATTACAGGGAAATGGGATTGATAAAGAAATTTTCTGATAAGCATGAAGTAAGTATTTTTATTGTACATCATAATCGAAAACTCAAAGATGATGATGACCCGTTTAATATGATTTCTGGAACAAATGGAATTATGGGAGCTTTAGATACTATCTTTATGATTACCAAAAAATCTCGGAATGATCAGGAGGCCATACTGCATATAACAGGTCGTGATGTTTTACAGAGTGATACAGTAATACAATTTAATAAAGACACTTGCCAATGGGAGGTTATTGGAGATAAACAGGAAATGGATAAAAAAGAATATGAAAACAATCTCATTGTAAAAGCGATTAAAGAGTTGGTCAACTCAAATGGTTGTTGGAAGGGTACTGCCAGCAGTTTAATAAAAGAGGCTCAAAAACTACATATTTATCTTTCAGCAACTGCTCAGGAGATAGGATATAAAATTAAAAATTTACAGGATGACTTGTATAAATATGATAGAATTGACTACGAGGCTATTTCTAATGGTAATGCCGGCAAACTCCACTGCTTTTTTAGAAGAAATCATGCAATAGAACCTATCACTTTTGAAGTTGATGAAGAAACCGCTGATAATGAAGATTACGATGATGTAGTTTTCTAATACCATTAAAAACCCATTGAAACCATTGTAAATTATTGATATGTGATCACATCAATAACTTCAATAGTTTTCAATGGGTTTCTTTATATATAAATCAGCTATTGTTAACAATCTCTTTTGATAAGAGTGGCTTTCCAAATGTATGATTTAATTTTCAAGTAATAGAAATTTGGGAATCACATACTACAAGCCTGACTTAATAGGCTGTATTCTTGTTACATGAGGTATCATCATTCATCTACCTTTCTCAAAGGCGCAAACTCTTTCTAAGATTGGAGTTGATTATCCTTGGTTTTGATATTGGAAATCCACTTCCCCATTATCTAGGTTAGATAACTTCGGAGTAACAAAGTCGATTGACGGTTTCAAACAACATTTTGATAAATGAAGTGCGGGTACTTTTGGGATTTCAATAATATAAAAGGTTTTTCCTGTTTCTCGGATGATCTTGTTTGAGATTTTAAAAATTTAGGTATCATTTTATATTTTGAACTACTCGAACCATGTATCATCTCTTAAATGCTCGTGGTAAGATCATTGTTCTTCTAAACCAAGTAATATATTGACAGCCTGCTGTAATTCAGGTTTTGTACGATATGCTTGGATAACCTTTCTTTCTTGATCAGTTAACTCGTCTGTAGATAATCGGACGTTAAGTAGTTCGCTTGGAGATACTTTCAATACTATACACAAATCATACAGAATATCTGCGTCGGGACGATTAATTCCTTTTTCCCAATTTGAAATTCTGCTGTTACTTACTCCTATTTTATCGGCCAATTCTTTTTGAGTTAAATTTCTATCTTCCCGATATTTACGGATTCTTTTTCCAATCTCATATTTCAAGAATATTATCTCTATTATTTATACCAAATATTATACCGACAAAATCTGAAATAGCAATATATAAAATCCAGAATATCCGTATTGCGCGTCTTGACATTTGCATTATTCTTGATACAATAAGAATAAAATCCAGAAATTCTTGATTTTTTGGGGTGTGTTTATGAAAGTATACGAAAAAGTTCGTGCATATTTTAAGTGATAATGGTTTTAAGCAAAAGGCGGTAGCGCAGAAAGCGGGAATTCCAAATACTACTTTTAATGCAATATTAAATGGCAAACGTACATTATATGCCGATGATCTCCGAGCGATTTGTTTTGCGCTGAATGTTAGTCCAGAGGTTTTTATTGAAGTAAGGCAAGTCGGTTAGAAGAGAAAGAAATTTTTGATATTTAGCTAAACAAGAAAAAATATATTAAGCTGTCGCAGCTTTGAGTTGCGCTTGCGACAAGTACCTGCGGAACATATGATTGTACTGCTCAGACGAATATGAGAAAGTCTGCAATGTCTGAATATAAAATAATGTACATATAACCAAAGTAGACAACCAAGGAGAGGGAAATATAATGAATTTTGATAACTGTGAGGCTTTTGTTATTCCGTTTAGTTTCGACAAAGCATCTGCTTGGAAACAGGTACTTTGTTACTTGAGTGAAGATAAAACAACTCCAGTAGAAGTAGTATATCATAGTCATGCTATTTCTATTGATAGGGAATATTATCCTGTAGAGTACTTAGAAATTAACTACACAGCTAAATGGAATGCGATCAGCATTTTTATAGAGCGTTGGACAGAGAAAGAAACTCATTATGAACCGCAGATACATTATTTTGACCGCTGGGGGATGGAACATGAAAGACCGGGATTTGACTATTGGGATACAAAAGATAGGAAGTGGAAAAGTGGTGCGTTTCACCCCCTTAAATCTAAAATGATGGGTTACTCTGGCGAAGCGGGTACCAGACCTTGGCAACCCCAAGAAGTGAGTGTAGCGGTTACAGAAAACATTCCATATGAAAGAGAAACCGGGCGAGAAAGAAAGTTCGGGGAAATAAAAAATCAACATGTTTACTATCATGGTAAAGAATACCCCTTTTCTGTTTTGCGCACAGATAAAAATGAAAAAGTTCCTTATTCCGATGAAGCAATAAACGGCGGAAAAGTAATAAATCAGGTGGATCCTATTAACAAAAGTATTTTTGATTCTGAATTGTCTAAAGCAAGGGCAAATGCAAAGAAACTGTGTATAGAAAAAATTCCAGGCCAAGAATATACTGATTTTAGCATGGATTTTGATTTTGAAGCGAATTATCAAATACTGTATTATCCCGTTTATCATATTGTTTATGAGTTCTTGGGTCAAAATTATGAATGCTTTGTCTCTGGATACAGAAAAAATGAAATTAAGGTAGAATTTCTTCCTGAAGATCCTTCTATAAAAAGTGAGATGCAGCCATATGATAACCAGCTTTCTAATTTGGAAAGTCAAAAAAAAGATTGGAAATCAAACTATTTTGGCATTAGATTGGGAATCGTGGGTGTCTGTTTCCTAGGATTTTTTCTTTTTATAGGGTTATTACAATTTCTTTTGGCTTTTTTATTACTAGTTGGATCTATAGCACTTTTCATTTACCTGAGTCGAATAAAAAATGAAAAGATAAAAGAGTTAGACCAGAAAATTGCGAAATGTAATGAAGCAAAAAATAACATCATACCAGCACGTCAAGCTAAAAAGGAAACATTGCTAAATGTTCTTTTGGATGATAGTCTAAGTGAAAGTGAAAAATCTGCGAAGTGTGAAAAAATCTTAAATGGCGGCAGTGAAAGCTATCATGTACCATAAAATGTGTTTATTCTCGATATAGTTTCACCAAGAGAACCGGATTTAAGAATTTTATTTCTGAATCCGGTTCTCTTTTTAGGAGAATATGGAATAAAAACAAACATTTCTTTTTATTTATATTTTTAATTATAAGAAAAACAGCCATGATCTATAAGATTATGGCTGTTTTTTATAAACGAAATTCTTCATCCCTTTTTACTTATATGTTGAACAATCACGTTAATAACTTCTTAACAAATTGAGAATTTAAAATCTATATCATAATATATGTAATCAAAGTTAAGGGGGTTTAGTATGATTTATGGATATGCAAGATGTTCTACTGATGAAACCTTGCAGGACATTAGTCGTCAAATTAGGGAATTAAAACAACAAGGAGCAACAGAGAGTACAATTTATCGTGAGTATGAAAGTGGAACAAAAGTAAATCGTGTAGAACTTCAAAAATTACTAGAGATAGTAAAACCGGGGGACACTATTTTAACAACAGAAGTGAGTAGAATTACTCGTAGCACCAAACAACTGTGTGATGTAATTGAAATTGCAAAAGAAAAACATATCAAATTAATTTTAGGGACTTTTATTGTAGATTGCAGTCAGGAACTTGATCCAATGACAGAGGGTATGCTAAAGATGATGGGAGTATTTGCTGAGCTAGAGCGAAATATGATTAGTCAGCGTGTTAAAAGTGGTATGGAACATGCAAAGTCAAAAGGAAAAAGAATTGGTAGACCTAATGTTACCGAAGATAACATACCATCTATTTTTTATAAGCACTATCCTAAATATAAAAAAGGAGAGATTAATAAGAAAGAGTTTTCTCGATTGTGTTCTTTGTCTTATCCTACTATATACAAATACATAAAAATAGTGGAGAAATAAATTATGAATGTGAAAATTTATTCCAGAGAAGATATTCAAAAATTATTACAAAGCAATTTCCCTCGTAATGTGGCAGTAATTAGTTTTTATGATCCGAAATCGAAAAGGAATTCCATAAGTAATATCCCAGTTGATTATAAAGGAAAATGCGATCATGTATTTCAAATAGCTGTACACGATATTGATTTTGAAATCTTGAAGGATTATGGCTTGACTTATGATACATTTTTACCGGAGTCAGACCAGTTGGCAAGTTTTATTTATGAATCTAAAAAGAAGAAAATGGATATCATCTGTCAATGTGAATATGGTCAAAGTAGGAGTGCTGCTTGCGCTGCCGCAATACAGGAGCATTTTTATAAAAAAGGCATTTGGATATTTTCTGATTATAGGTACTATCCTAATCAGTTAGTGTTTAATAAAATATTCAATGCTCTAGAATTTTTTAAATTACAACAAAAGAATATTGGAGGTAATTAGTATGAAAAAAATAACATCATTTAGGGGAGAATACCGTTTTCTTTCAAATTTTTATCAATGTCCGTTTGAATATAAAGGATTGATTTATCCTAATGCAGAAGCGGCTTTTCAAGCTCAAAAATGTTCTACTGATGAAGAAAGAATAAAATACACAACACAAAAAAATCCTGTTAGAGCAAAACAAATGGGTAAAAAAGAGCCGAATTTACCTAAAAATTGGGATGAAATATCTTATGACATTATGAATGATATTCTTCATGCAAAATTTGCAGTTCCCGAATTGGCTGAAAAATTGAAAGAAACAGCAGACAGTTATTTGGAAGAAGGAAATCATTGGCACGATAACCGTTGGGGTAAATGTACTTGCGAAAAATGTAGTACAAAGGAAGGTCAAAACTGGTTAGGAAAAATCCTGATGAATATTCGTGAAGAATTACTTGCTGCACAAAAATAGCGGGATAAAGGAGGACAACAAAAATGAATGTTGTTATTTATGCTCGGTATTCAGATAGCAGGCAAAGAGAAGAATCCATAGAAGGCCAGTTAAAAGTATGTTATGCCTATGCGGAACAAAAAGGGTATACTATCATTGATAAATACATAGACAGGGGCATCAGTGCAAAAACAGACGATAGGCCACAATTCCAGCGCATGATTCATGACAGCGGCAAAAAATTTTTTCAAGCAATTATTGTGTATCAATTAGATCGCTTTGCAAGAAATAGATATGACAGTGCTCGTTATAAAAACATTTTAAAAAAGAATGGTGTTTCTATAATCAGCGCAAGGGAAACCATAACGGACGATGCCAGTGGTATTTTAGTAGAATCCATGCTGGAGGGTATGGCTGAATATTATTCGGTAGAACTTTCACAGAAAGTAACCCGTGGAATGAATATTAATGCAGAAAAAGGATTGTCTAACGGTGGAACCACTCCTCTGGGTTATCGTATTGAAAATAAACGATATGTAGTAGATGAAGAGCGTGCTCCTATTGTTCGGGAGATATTCACAAAATATGCCAATGGTTGGAGCATGAAACAAATCTGCGATAATTTAAATCAACGGCAAATCAAGACAGCGCAGGGAGCAAGTTTCAATAAAAATTCTCTTCACACCATGTTAAAAAACAGGAAGTATTTAGGAATTTATATTTATAACGGTCAAGAATATCCAGGGAAAATGCCGCAGATTATCAAACAAGACCTATTCGATAAGGTACAGGAGAAAATGATTGCAAATAAAAAAGCTCCTGCACGTGCGAGAGCCAAAGCGGAATACATTCTTTTCGGCAAACTGTTTTGCGGTTATTGTAAAGAAAAGATGACAGGTCACAGTTCCAATCAAATCAGCAAAAAGGGAGTGATCTTTAACTACTACAAATGCAAAAACTCTGGAAAAGGTAAGACCTGTAAAAAGAAAATGGTAAATAAAGATTATATTGAGGATATTGTTGTCAATGAATGCCGGAAAATTCTAACACCGCAGAATATTCGTAAAATAGCAAAAGAGGTTGTAAAAATTGCTTTAAGAATGGACGACCGTTCCGAATTAAAACGTTTGGAAGAACTGATTCAAAAAGCGCAGGAAGAAAAAGCAAATCAGATGGCCTCGCTTCGTGCCTGTAAAGATGATATGATTCGGGAAATGATATTTGAAGATTTGGGGAAAATAGGAGCAGAGATAAAAGAATTAGAAAAACAGCTTGAAATTGAAAAAGCAAGACATTATATAATGACGGAACAGCAGGTTATCACTCATCTTACGAAATTAGCATATGGAGATATTCATGATAAAACTTATCGAAAATCATTAATTCGGCTGTTTGTAAATAAAATATTTTTGTATGATGATAAATTCACTATTACTTTTAACACCGGAGATGAAGAAGTCACTATAACGGATGTTTTGCTGTCAGAAATTGAAGAAGGCTTATCGGGGAAGAATCTTTGTTTATTAAACAATTCGGTTCACCACAGGGAAGAAAGTTTCAGCTTTCTTCCCTGTTTTTTGTTTTTCGAGAAATTATAAAATGCGGGTTTCGATTTCCAGCCGGAGAATCTGCTGCCATGCCTTGTGGGAAAAGATATATTCCGGCTCGCTTCTCCCATCGGGCAGCAGGAGTATTTTTCCCGTGGGGATTCTGCCGGAGACGGCCTGCAGCAGGGGCTTTTCCCCGGCAAGCTTCCACAGCTTAGCCAAAAGCTCGGTAGGCAAAACGGCGGCAATCACATCGGCCTGCTCCACCAGCGGCGCCAGGCTCTCCACATCGGTGACGTTTTCCTTCCACTGGACAAGGGTAAAAGGGCCGCCCAGTATCCGCTGTAAATCCTCCAGCTGCGGGCGGGTCATTTCGTGTCTGGAAATCCAGAGCACCTGTTTCATAGGACACTCTCCTTCTGTTTGAAAAAAGTAAATCATGATAGAGCCTGCTGATTCCCACAAGGGCGGGAAATCCAGGCAGCTATCCGACTACAGACAACAGCCGCCGGCAACGGGTTTGAAGTTTCCGGGCGGCTGTTTTGTTTTTGGACCCCTTGCGGGGAAAAGAATCGACGGTATGCCTCATAAGGGGAACCCCATTCGGTTTGAGCTGCCGTCCCCTTGCGGGGTGACAGTGTGGCCTACAGCTGCCGGCAGCGAACGCCCCCCATGCCCAGTGTGGTTTTCATGCCGATTCCCGACCAGCCGGAAAACAGCAGCAGGGCGTTGGCCAGCTCCCGGTGAAAGCCTTTCAGATGGTTTTCCAGTACCATTTCCCCCACGAATCCCGGCAGCTTGACCCCCTTTAGCGGGTACTCTGCGCTCCTGAGGGAAAATTCCCGGCACACCAGCCCGGCGCTCAAGGCCTCCAAGCCTTCCCCATCTTCGTCCTCGATTTGGCACTGGGGAAAGCAGCCGTTCCATTTGAGAATCAGGCTTTGCAGTATAAGCCGCACTGTGGGCAGAATTTGAGATTCCCCGGCGCTTTTAAAGGCCGTAGCCGTGCAAAATTCCAGCCGGAACCTGTTTTCCAGCACGGCCCCTTCCAGCAGCAGCCCTTCCGGGGAGGGCAGCTGCCGCTTTTCCCGCCCCACTATCAAAACCTCCCGCGGCTCCCGGCGCAGGGAAAAACCCTCCCGGCTTTCCAGCACCGGCGAAAGGACTTCTTCGCTCTCTGGGGAAAGCAGGCTCACCACCCAGCAGGGCGGGCCCTCAGGGGGAATCTCTAAAAACTGGCTGACAGGCGTTACCCCCTGCCGGTGTACCTGTTTTCCAAATTCTTCCGGCGCCGACTCCAGCAGCGCCCCATACAGCCGGTAGGCCCACTCCGGCCGCAGCCGGGCCGAAGCGGGCAGATTCAGGGTCATTCGATATTGTGTCACAGCATCAGCTCCCTGTAAAATGACGGTTCCTGTTTATTTTCTCTCTTTTTTCGGGATGGGCTTCATATGCTCCAGCCCCTGATAAATGGCGCTGCGAATGTCCTCCAGGGTAATTTGGCTTAGGGGCTTATAGCCGCATTCCCCGCACAGATATTCTTCCACGTCCTGCTGCCCCGGGGAGGTTTCGTGATGGGCGTGGTTGGTCATATTCCGCAGGGCCTTGATATACAGGTAGTCCCGCAGGATGTCCTGCATTTGCGCAACCGGGCAGTGAAGCGTAAATCCGCAGTTTGTAGTAAGCAGCGATTCCAGATTTCGAATACTGCGCACCTGATACTGCCTGTCCTCCGAATCCTGTGCGCCAAGGCGCAGCAGACCCCGGCAGAACAGCACATAGCTTTTGTCCTCATAATCCCGCATCCGGTATGGGAGCACCCAATTTTCTACTTTGAGCAGGGTGCTTGTCTCTATCAGATAGCTGGGTATCCGCTCATTATATACGGTCAGTGCCTGCTGAATCATGTCGCTGTCCAAGCACCAGCGGATAAGGCCGGGGATGGTCATTTTATGCTTCTTATTGGACACATATTTTTTCTGGAATGCCGGCAGCAGCTGCCGCATCAGCGGGTCGCCGCACGCCTGGGCTTCCTGCAGGGCCGTGTTGAATTCCTCCATTTTGGCGTCAATCAGCCCGGTACGGCACAGGGTAATGGTCTGGTTCAGCTGTTCCACCGCACTGAGCAGCCGGGCAATCCCGGGTTCGGTGGGAGTTTCCCCATAATAGCTGCGCAGGGTGCGCACGCTGCCGAAGGAAGTGAGCTCCTGCAAACCGCCCACCAAATCGAACATCCTAATCAAATGGGACACGTCTTCAATCCGGTGGGTAGAGTAGTTGCTGTATACGGCGCCGATGGTTTTGATGCCGGTATAGGAAAGCATCCGGCTCAGCAGCAAAAGATACATGGCGGCATTGCGGAAGCCGCCGGTAGTTTCCAGCAGGATTTCGTCCCTGCCGGTTTGGATATAGGAAAAAAACTTCTTTAGGAAGCTTTCGTCAAAGCCGTTTGCCTCTTCAAACGGCACGGAGACGATTTCTGCCGCCGGATACTGCTCGTGAATAACGGTTTCAAAGCTTTTAAAAGAATCCTTGGCCTTTTTTGTCACGATGCAGATGATTTGGGAAATATCGGGATGTTCCCGCAGCAAATAGAAAACCGGCGCTTCGTTGGTCTGGACACCGGTAACGGTACCGCCGTTCGGGCAGGCATATTCTGCGGGTTTGGCATTGAGGTGTTTTTCGCTGAGAAACAAAATCACCTTTTTCGACATAGGCATACTCCTTTCCGGGAAACCCATTCAGCGCCGGTTCCATTTTTTGGCCAAAGCTTCAAAGGGGTCGAGCTCCTCCGGTTCTTCTGGGGGCGTCTCCTGGCGGGCCTGGATTTCCTGCACGGTGGGCAGAGGTTTGAGAACGTTTTTGCTGGTTTCAATTTTCATATAGGCCACTTCTTCGGGATTCTTCCTTTCCCGGCTGTGGTCCTGTTTCAGATAAAAGAAATCCTGGATTTCTGAAAAATCGCGGATGGTGCGTTTCTTTTTCTGATGCAGTTTTTCAGAAGCATAGCGCACATATGCATCGATATACTGGTCAATTTTGGCAGCGTCTATGGAGGTCTTCCCGCTGTAAATCCCTTGAAGGCTATACAGCTTCTTCATGTCGTATTCGTATAACCCGGTGATTTTCACGCTCATGCGGCCATAGCCATAGGGCTTGCCCTTGCCAAGCGTTTGGAAGCAGCCCTTTTCCAGCCTGAGGCACCACAGCAGCAGCCCCAGCTCATCCTCGTGCAGGTTTTGGAAACGGATAACGCCGGTAAATTCCGTTTTGGCTGGAATGGGGTACATGGAATATCCGACACTTTCGTTGCCATTGGGCGGCGGAGATGCTTTGGCGGGTTTGAGCCAATACTGCTTATAGCCCCGCAGCTCGAAATCTTCTTCGGAATAATGCTTTCCGTCCTTCACATAGCCGGGGAAAAAGCTGGCTTTAGGCTCCCCGGCAGCATTGGTGACTTTTCCCATGGGGCGCACCCCGACAGGCGCTGCAAAATCCCCAAAGGAGACCCGGGAACGGTAGGCCTTCTTGCCGCGGGCATAGCCCAGCATGGCTGAGGGGTAGTCCAAAAGGTTCGGGTTTTGTTCAAAAAGGTCCCGGTGCCGCTGCGGAAGGCCGTGGGAAAGGGGATACCGGTACCCGATACGCAGATAACGGGTCATGCCAAAGTAGGTATACCCTTCCCGGTGCACATAAAATACCGGCTTTGACTTCCCCTCTTTGGGCAGTTCCCAAAAGCTCACATCATAATAGTGCTTCAGGGAGTTTTTTCTCCCTTCCAGGTCTTCTATATAATTTGTTTTTTCCTCATTGGAAATCGAAATGGGGGATTGGGAATCGTCCGCCTCCGGGAACAGGTACAGGCAGTTCGGGGTCCTTCCCACCGGGCGGCCGGTATACAGCAATGTACCCTTTTTCATATCTTCCCGGGCTTGCTCCCGGGGGCAGATTTCCTTTACCTCAGTATCGGAAGCGGTATAAGCCACCTCCACGGTGCGGGCGTGGCCTTCTCCAAATTGCCTGACATCGGGATGTTCCCGGGAAACCCTGAAAAACGGCTCCTTGGTGGGCAGAATATAATACTTCCCGTTTTGGCAGAACAAATGGCCTCCCATGACATAGTGTGGGACCGCTTTCTTTTTCTCCTGGGGGTCAATCCCCAGCATGGCAGTATAGTGGTCGCGCAGGGCCGAGCGCACCGTATTTTTGCCGGCGGCCATTTCCCGGAAATAAAACTGTGGGTCCTGCAAATCCTCATCCGGCCGGACAAGGCCAAAGCCTAAAATCTGCATGTTTTCCCGCACCAAGCCCCGGACGCTGGAAGCGGGGATGATAAACCGACCGTCTGCATTTTTGCAGAAGTTTGGGGACTGCATATTGTCCATGCCCTTTCCGTCGCTGACAAACACCGGGGTCTCGCTGATAAAAGTCACATGGATTTCCCCGGTTTTCAGCTGAGGGTCTATATGGTCATGCCCGGGCAGCTCTTCTTCCCCATGATAGCGCGTGATCACTTTTGGGGAAAACGGGGCGAAATTATAGGGGGCATAAATCTCCTCGGGACGGTTTGCGGTATCCGAAACCGGTTTTTTTGTGCGGTAATCAGGCACGGTGTTCACTCCCTTCCCAGTCTGTCAAACGGGAGGCATAAAAGCTGCTTTGCCCATCCTCGTCTGCTGTTAGATAGTTTGCAACGGTAATGCTCCCGCCAAATTGGGGGTTGGCAATCACAAAGGTTTCCCGGACGGGGCAGTCCCCCTCTTCTTCCTCCATGGAGACGCCGCAGAGAGTTTCCCCGTCCTGCCGGAACAGCCGGATTTCTTCCCGGGGGCCAAAAAACGAAAGCCGCAGCACCTGGGACATGTCCGGCAGCTCTTGGGGGACAGGCCCCAAATACGCCTGGCTGTAGGTATAATACAGCAGATAGGGAAGCCGTTTCCCCTGCTGCAAGGCTTCTTCGGGCTGCACAGGTTTACATTTCATGATTCATCCCTCCCACGGCTTTTTGCCATCCTGCCAACAGGCCGGTTTCATCCTCTGTCTTTACAAGTTCCCGGTTTTGGAACCGCAGGCAGCTTTTCTGGTTATCAGGCCCTTGGACCGTAATGGAATCCACATGCAAAAACCCTCTTCCCACCGAGCCGCCGCTGCCAAGATTATAGAGCCCCAGCCCCAAATCCCGCAGAGCGTATAACACAAGCAGGCAGCCGTCTTTCCGCTCAGCCGGCACGGTGATTTGCAGCCGGATACTGCGGGTCAAAGGTGATTCATAAAACAAGCCCTTGCGCATGACGCCGCCGGTAAAACGGTTGATGTGGATACGGGCAATGGGGCTTTCCACCGCGTTGTCCAGATAAACGTCCTCAAAATACACGTTTCCCGAAACCCCATTGTCATCGGATTTCCCGTCATTCCTGTCTGCACCCCGGCCAAACAGGCTGTCCGTCCTATCTTTGGAAATTCCCAGCAGGGGGGCGATTTTTTCACACCGGCTGCGCACCGCGCCCTTGACGGAAGAACCGGGCAGCACAGGGGAATTGCCTTCCATCAGGTTTTTCATCTCGCTGCTATTCCCCCGATGCTCAGCCACCGACGATTTGACAAGCAGGTTCTCGGCCATTCCTTCCACCACAAAGGTCACCCGGCCAGAGGCGGCAGGCTCGGACAGGGAAAGGGTATTTTTTTCCCCGCTGCTCCGATTCTCCATCCAGCATTTCCGGTGGGCCGGGTTTTTCATGTCATACAAGGTTTTGGTTACAGAAAGGGATACCCGTCCAAAGCCGTTGGTTTTTTGGGCGCCCAGGCGGATATGCCCGAAATGGAGAGCCGAAAGCATGGCTTCAATGGCCGAAAGCTCCGGGCTGACGGCGTTGTTTCCCAGCCACACCAGTTCAAAATGGAACCGGGACCCCCGCTGTACATAGGCCATATCGAATTTTCCGCCATCGTCAGCTGCGCCCATTTTGGAATCAATCCGCAGCCGGGGACGCACCCCTTCTGCCGCGTCCGGCTCAAAGACCAAATCCGACACCACAAGGCTGCCTCCATTCTCCTGACTTCCAAACAGGGGGACCGCTTTATCGGGAAGAGTTTCCTCCACCCATTGCCGCAGGGCGCCGGCCAGAGAGGTCCCCTGTAAAAACGGCCGCCCGTCACGGGTCCTCAAAATGGATTCCGGGTCGTTCTCCTGATTGCCGCTTCGGAACGGGGTTTCGCAAACCCCCTCGGCCTCATAACATACCGCATACCAAAATGCTGCCGACATTATGCTTTCCCCTCCTTCTGTGTTTTCCGGCTATAATTAAACAGCAGGCACAACAGCCGCAGCCGGGCTTCCATGGAATCCTCACAGTCCGTCTGCAAGGTATCCGTCAACCGGGTTTCCAGCACCTGCCGCAACAGCGCATCCAAACTTGTAAACTTGTCCCCATGGCGCACGCCCCGCTTTTCCAGATTCTTCTCAAAAAAGGTTTCCAGTTCTTTGGTGTCGCCCTTTTGGGAGATGGCCTTTTCACACAGGGCCTGCACTGTGCCCAGCTGGCTTTTGGACAGCCCAAAATGCTGCACCTGTTTTTCCGTCTCCATCACCCAGCCATAAGCCGCACGGCGAATCTGCGCCTGCTTCCAGCTGGATTCCTGTTTCGCCTGCTTTTCCGAGGCGTTTTCTAGGGAAAGCTCCTGCTTTTGTGAGATGCCCTCCAAAAGGGATTTCCGCAAAAAGAGGATTTGCCCAAAGCCTTCACCCCGGCGAATTCCAATCCCCCGCTGCTGGAGCTGCCGCAGCTTTTCCCACGTTGGCGCTTCGCTGCACCGGATGTGGAAAACGCTCCCTTTGTCATACATTACGGCGGCAGGCGTGCGGCAGTGCCAGGTACGGTTAAAGGAGCCCTGTTCACACAAAGAAGTGCTGGCATATTCGATTTTCACTTCCTGCACCCCCATCAGGGATGCCAGGGCCGCTTCGTCAATGCCGCAGGGGGCGCCTAAGCCGTTGGACATGGTAAAGGGGGAGAGGGCCAGCAAATAAAAATCCCTGTCAATCTCATCCCCATCCTGATACCCATACTGCACCCAGGCGGGAGCTTCTGCTGCTTGGCAATGGGTGACGAGGCATTTTCCAAAGCCCTCATACCGGTCCGCCCCCAGCCACACGGTCTTGGAAAGCCCCCGGGCAATGGCAGGCGCCAAAGCCGGGTCGTCCAGCAGGATGTACCCCTCGAAATACTGGCCTTCGCCCAGGCACCGGGTTTGGAACATCTCGGTATCCGCAGTCCCTTTCTTGCTGCACTGAATCCGCAGCCGGCTTTCGGCGTCTGCGCTCCAATAGGAAATGACATTTTGGCAGAGGGAACAGAACTCTCCCAGCTTTGCCCGCTTTTCCCCGCCGGAAAAATCCACATCCCTGATGATGACGGAGGTCAAAACCGTTTCGGCCTTATCCTCATAAAACCCCATGGGGGACGGTATCACTGCCTGTGGAACGTCCTGATGGTTTTTGTCGGGCGCGGGGACGGGGACGGCGTTTAAAAACCGCACCTTGCCAGACAGCAGCCGTTCTTTTTGCCCCTCAAACCATTCCGGCTCCTGGCGGGAAAGGTTCTCGATCACCATGCCCCGTATGGAGGAGCCGGGGACATAGCCCCGGGTTTCCATTTGGTTCCCGCGGCTTTTTTGCAGGTTTACCAGCATCAGCGGCAGCTGGGTTTTCATCCTATACCAAATACAGGTACACGGCTCAACGGCAAAGGAAGTGTTTTTCTCTTTCACCGGCTCTGCCGTGACCTTTACCTGTCCGAACCCCCGGTGGCGAAGGGTACCGGCCCATTTGATACAGCACAGCGCTTCTTTTACAAACGTTTCGTCCTGCCCGGCACATTCCACTTCCCCCGAAAAACACAGCCCGGAACGGATACACATAGCGCTGCGCAGGGTCTTGTCTTTGACGACCCCGTTTTCCAGGGCCGTAAACACCCGGGAAGTATAGCAGTCTTCCGGAATCCGGGGACGGTTTTCCAGCCGGAGGGAGGACACATGAAGCCTGCGCTCGCTGCTTTCCCCTTCCCAGCCTTCCACGCCCATTATGGTTTTTACATCGGACTTCGCTCTGCCTTCCCAAGCAGACAGGTTCTCCATACTTTCCAGCAAAAGCCCCTTGAGCGTGCTTCCCTTTAGATAAGGATACCCGTCCGAATCCTGATAAACGCCGATATCGTCGCCGCCGGGAGTGCTGAACCCCGAGCCGAAAATGGCGTCTGACAGAAGGCGCATGGTAATTTTCAGAATGACTTGTCCGCTCATGGCGTTTCCCCCTCCTCCAAAAATACACAGTGGTCCATCATTTCCAAAGCGTCAAAAAACAGGCACCGCACCTGGCCGTCCGTTTCCGCAAAGGCCTCTTTTTGCAGGCGCGCATTCCGGAAAATCATATTCTCATATTGCTCCCGGCGTTCTTCCCAAGTGTGGAACTGGGCTTCGATTCCGTCATACAGCAAATCGCTGATTTGTTTGTCCTGGAGGAAAAACCGGCTTTCCACCTCTCCCTGCCGCAAAGCATTGCGAAGCTCCTTGAGCTTGCTGCGGGCTATCTGCCTGCTGTTTTTCTGCATGGAGCCGCAAAGGGCCTTGAAAAACCGGTACGTTTTCTGCGGAGGAAGGGAAATCTCTTGGGGCGCCGACACCACGACCGGCCGCAATTCCATCCGCCTGCCGTCCTCCGTTTCATATTCCGCCCGGATTTTGGAAAGGCTGTCCCGCATCTGGCCGAACTCAATATGCCAGTCCATGGCGGAAATCCGGCTTTGGGGGTCAATTTGGGCCACATACTTTTTCGCTTGGGAGCACAGGCTTTCCGAAAGGGCATAAGCGCGGTGGAAGGGGAATTTGACATGGACCATGGCAACACCGGCACAGGCGGCATAGGGCTTTTGGTCCTCCTCATTGGTACTGGCCGCCAGCTTCTGCAAAAAAATCCGGGCACATTCCAGCCCCAGGTTCCCCGCCGTTACCAGACACACGTCATCCCCGGCCAGCACTACCGGCCGAAGGGGCATCTTGGACGGTACCCAATCCCCCCGCTGGATGATTTCCTGTTCAGTATCCCGGAAAGCTTTTTCGAAATCCTTTTGAATCCCCTCGCTGAACCGGGAAATACTCCGGCAGCAATCATCCCAGCTTTCCGCCTGCTTTTGATAAATCTCTTCCACCCGTTTGCCCATGGCGTTCCCGTCAATGTGGATAACGGCGATAAAGTTATCCTCACCGGCCAGTTCCTCCAGCTGGGAAGGGTATTCCCATCCTTCCGGCGCGGGCAGCGGGGAAACATGATAGGCGCGGCTGTTTGGCTCCTCCTTCCGCTGGGGCAGGAAGGTCTCTGAATCCAGCAGCTCCATTCCCATATCCGCCTGTTTGAAGGAGGTTTTCCGCAGCGCCTTTTTTCGTTCCAGCCCTTTGGAAAGCTCTTTCAGGTTTTCCCCGGGGGTCATAGCCTCCTCATAGGGGGAGATTTTGACAAACAGCTCCAACCCTTTCCATCTGCGCAAAACGGTTTCGGTAACGGCTTGGGCAAACGCTTTCGCCTGTTCCCGGCCGTCAAACTGCAAGACCGTATGCCCGCCGCCGGCATAGATAAAATTCTTTTCCTCGTCAAACAGTCCGGCAGCCTCCTCTTTAAAAAATTCCTTACTGGTAACATAGCTGATATCTGCAGAACGCTGGGCGTTTTCCCGGAGCCTTTTGGTGGAAAAGATATAATCCTGTTTTCGGGAAACCTCGAGAATCAGTAAAACCCTCATCAAAATCGGCCCTCCTTATCAAAAATACGAACATTGAAAATTGTAACCATTTTTAAAAAATACTATTTGAAATATTATAGCATAATATATGAAGAAGTAAAGCTCAAATGTAAAATTTTGTAACTTTATGATGTCGAAAGAGGGCGCACTCTTACGAAAACGGCCCCGTCGGAAACTGAACAAAATACAGAAAAAAACAGCCGTCCAATCCCGGAATCCCGTTATTGAAAGGCTGTTTTCATTTGCTTTCTATTCTCTTTCCATTATGAAAACACCGACTGCAAAATCCAGCATACCACCGGCAGGGTGATAATGGAACAAACCGTGGTGACAAAAATGCCCCCCATGGCATAGTCCCCTTCGGAGTGGGAAGCCTTGGCCATCATCACAATGGAGGACATGGCAGGCATAGCGGCCAGCAGCGCAATGGTCAGATGGATTTCTTCGCTGATGGGGAACAGCCCTACCAGCAAATAAAACAGGATGGGGAAAATCACCATCTTCACCCCGACGATGCCATAGAACTCTTTAAAACGAATGTACTTGCGGATGTCCATACAGGCAAACACGCCGCCCAGATAAATCATGGCCAGAGGGGTGGCAGTCCCGCCGATTTTGTCCAAAGCGGTGTTCAAAAGGGAGGGAAGCGAGACGCCCGCTACCACAAATACCACCGCCAGTACAACGGCCACGGTACAGGGGTTCACCAGCTTTTTGGGAGTAAACGTCCCCTTCCCGCCCGAGGGGGTGGTCAGTTTTACGCCCAACGTCCACAGCACCAGCTGGTCAATAATGGTGAACACCGCAATATACAGCATCCCCCGCTCGGGGAAAATACTGCTGATAATGGGGATTCCCATAAACCCGATGTTGCCGAACATGGACAGCGCCCGGTATACCTGTTCCTTGTTGTCCCGAAGCCGGAAAACCATCGCCAGCCCCTTGGCCAGCAGGAAGGTGCAGCAGTAAAACAGCACCGTAATCCCCAGCAGGGGCGAAGTTTCAATCAAAGACTGCCGGTCCACCCCGTCTATGGTGTTGACAAATATCATCACCGGCATAGCCAGCTTTAACACATACCGGGAAAGCGTCTCCAAGGTGTCCCGGCTGAGCACCTTCGTCTTGACCAGAATCACGCCTACTATAATATAAATCACAAACAGGCCAATCTGCTCCAGCAGCGTCCAAAATGTATCCATACCATCCCTCGATTCCGAATTTTCTTGTGTTTTCCCTGCCTCCGCCCAGAAAGAAGCCACCCCGATAGGCTTTCCCGGGGTGGCGAATATTCTCTTGATTCTTCCCTTTGGGTGTTCTCCCCGAAAGCCTTGGCTCCCTGGGTATCTTATTGATTAGTATATACTTCTTATTTTCCCATTGTCAAGGCTGCCTGCGGCATATACTTTTAGGAATCCCCGTCCCAGTTGGCCTTTTGATAATAGAAGAAAAACGCCACCGAGCTCAATGCCCACGTGAGCGGATACACCCAATAGACGGCCTGGATGCTGTGGGTCAGGGGAATCATCACCGCCAGGAAAGCCACCCGCACCACACACCAGAAAATCATCATAATCATCATGGGAATCATGGCTTTGCCGGCGCCCCGCAGCACCGCGGCAATGGAATGGGAATAGGCCAGGATGCAATAGAATAAGGCGGCGGTACGGGCCTTGTCAATGCCGAACTGGATGACCTCCGGGGTGGAGTCAAAGGCGGCAATCAGCTGGGGCGCAAAGATAAACACCAAAACACCGATGAGCTCTGCCAGCGTAATGGTCACCAAAACCCCAAAGCGCGCCCCTTTCCGGGTACGCTCATATTGCTTGGCCCCCAGGTTCTGGCCCACAAAGGTAGTCAGCGCCATGGTAAAGCTGTTAATCGGCAGAAAGCCAAAGCCCTCCACCTTGCTGTATGCGCCATATCCTGCCATGGCCATTTCGCCAAAAGCGTTGATGTAGGACTGGACCACCACATTGGCAAAGGCGATAATCGAGTTCTGTACCCCCGAAGGCAGCCCGATTCGGATAATCTGCCCCAGGAACCCCCGGTAAAACCGGATTTTCTTTAGCTCCAGCCGGTAGTTTTCCTTGGTTTTCATCAATTCCACCAGGCACAGCAAGGCGCTGACCACCTGGGAAATCACCGTAGCCAGTGCCGCCCCGCCGACTCCCGTGTGAAAGAACTCGATAAACACCACATCCAGCACCAGATTGATGACCGATGACACAATCAGGTAATACAACGGATGGCGGCTGTCCCCCACGGCCTGCAAAATGCCTACAAAAATGTTGTACATGACAAACCCCAGGGAACCGGAAAAATAAATCTGCAAATAGGCGACCGAGTTGTCCATCACGCTTTCCGGCGTGCCCATCCAAATCAAAATCTGCGGCGACAAAAGCACACCGGCCACCGTCATCAGTACCCCCGCCGCCAGTCCAAAGGCCACCGTGGTGTGGACAGTCCGGTGTAAATTCTCGTCATCCTGCGCGCCAAAAAAACGGGCGACAATCACGCCGGCGCCGGAAGAAATGCCGCTCAAAAAGCCAATCAGCATAAAAATCAGGCTGCCCGACGAGCTTACCGCCGCCAAAGCACTGCTTCCCAAAAAGTTTCCCACAATCAGCGAGTCCACCGTATTGTACATCTGCTGGAATAAATTGCCCAGCATCAGCGGCAGTGCAAAAAAAGTCATCTGTTTCCAAATGGAGCCGCTGGTCATGGGCTTCCTGGTTTTTTCCATCATAACTCCTCCCTATCCATCACCTGTTTTCCCTCCACGCCCGAAGAATCCCCCTTTCAGCGCAGAAAAACAGCCAAAACCGCTGCCACAGCAATTTTGGCTGTTTGGATGTAACCGGGCGTATGTTCATTCCTTCACGTTCTCTGCCCAATGGAATGATTCCGTTTTTCATAGCCATTATAGCATAGCCGCGGGAAATTGACAATATCTGTCACTTCCGCAGCCAAAGAATCCCCACCATTCTCCTTATCGCAAGGGCTGGCGAATGACGGTTTTCAGGTTTTCGGGCTTACACCTTCGGGCATCGCTCAGATAAATCTCATGATGCCTTCGTCCACTTTCAAAATCCAGCACATATCCCTGTTTCTTTACAAACTGCTCCATTTTCCTCATGGTTTCAGGCTCATCGTCATAAGCTCCCACGTGCATACACTGGACACAGAGTCCCTCTTCATAGGTGAAAAATTCTACTTTTGAAAAATCAGCCTGCTTTTTCTCCGAGGCCTCTTCTACTGCCCATTGAAAAATTTCTTTCGTCACAAATTCCGGCAGCCGGATGAGGGAAATCCAGCAAAAGGTTTCCTTATGGGCATAGTCCACGCCATAAGCTGCTTCCTGCCACCACAGTCCCTCTAATGGTGGCACCACGTAATCGAAATAACCGTCGATTTTGTGTTTTCCCAGCTTGCTCATTTTAATGGTATAGGCAACACCATACAGCAGGCCGATAGAGGCTTGATAAGGTCCTCCCTCCCGGTTTGGGTCGCCTTTCCCCCGTACCGCCAAAAAATTCATAGAGGGGACGGTGACAATCTGGGGCTTGTTTGGGGGCAGATAAAACTCTTTATCCTCCTTTTTGTAATCAAACGGCATGTCTATACCTCCTTTAACTTTTGCATCCTTTCCCGGACAGACATCTGAAATTCTTTCTCGGAAAGCTGGGGGTCCCGGATAGCTTTCCAGATGGCACAGGGCAGCTCTGGGCAACCGGCACAGGTGACATACCGATGCTTTTGTACCGAGCAGGCGTAAATCGGACAGGCCTTCCCTTTTGGTGCATGAAATACCTTTCCCTGACACTCGTTGCAGCCCTCACATTCCGTTGGATAAAACCCACAATCGGTACATTCTGTCCCGCAGCAGCTCAGCCCCAAAACCTCCCGCTGACGCTTTTTGCTAAAGCTTTGCAGCATCAGATGATAGGCCTTGTCCAAAAGTTCTTTCAGCAGCTCGTCCGGCACTGCCCCGTCCGGCTTTATGGAAATCCAGTTCCGTTTATCCGAATAGTAGCCGGGAATTATGTCTTCATACTGTCCCCGCAGAAACTCCCCCTCTGCCGGGTCCACTTTCAAATTGATATAGTAAGGCTGGCTTTGGCTGTCCAGGCAGACAGCGGCAAACATTTTTCCGCCAACGTGATAGCGAATCCAATTCCAGAGCGGCTGAAAATCCTTGGTAACACTGCGCTTACTCAATAAATATTCGTCCATCCAAAGATAGCGCATCCTCATTCCTCCCCATATCTTCTTTTCATTTTTTCAAGGGATTCCATCAATTCATTCCGCAGTTCCCGCGGTTCTAACAAAACCGCCTTGTCCCGGAACGTCAAAAGCCATGTCAGCAGGTTTTCCGAATCCGTATAATCCCCATGGAAGAGCAGCCTTCCGTCCTCCAATTCCTCAAAACACCCGGCTCCAAACTCCTCTACCAGCCTCCACTTGCACTCCGCTTCAAACAAGGCTTTCACCCGAATTCCTCCGGGAAAAATCCGCTCATTGCTCAAGTCCGGCAAAGGTACCCGCCGCGCTGCAAAGACTTCCCCTTTTGCAAGGTCTTCCATCCGGTTCAGCTTAAACAGTCGGTAGTCCTCCCGATTTTGGCAATATCCCCACACATACCAGCTCCCCCACCGAAAAACCAGATAGTAGGGCTCTATTTTCCGCTGGCTCTCCCCTTTGGGGGCGTAGTACCGAAAGGAAAGGGTAAAATGGTGTTCCATGGCTTCCCGGATACATTCAATTTTCGGGGCCAGGGACGCCTTATACCAGGAAGAAAGGTCAATTAACATATTTTGGCTGCCCGGCATCAGGGTGGAGGCACCTGCGGAAAGCTTCTCCATGAGCTGCGCCACCCGATTGGTACCGCTGACACTGTCCAAGCTGCCAAGCCCTGCCAGGATTTCCCGCATATCGGCAGAGGTCAGCAGGGTAGCATCTATTTTGTAGCCCTCCATAATGGAAATCCCGCCGTTTTGCCCCTGGGCAGTGACAATGGGAATCCCCGCCTGACACAAGGATTCAATGTCACGATTGATAGTACGGCGGGAAACCTCAAACTTTTCCGCAAGCTCCGGCGCCGTCACCTTTTCCTTTTGCAGCAAAACCGAGAGGATTCCGATAAGCCTGTCGATTTTCATACACCCACCTCCTTTCCTCTGTTTCCCATCACCTATATGATACCATGATAACCGGACAACTGTCTGTCATGTTTGAAAAATTCCGACTCTCCTTCTAAAAACAAAAGAAGCTTCATAAGGATACCCCTTACAAAGCTTCTGAACTCACTTCCGCAGCCGGAAAGTCTTGGGCGCAAAGCGATACACCAGGATGCATGCTGCAATGGAATACAACAGGCAAAAGGCGATACAGGCCACTCCAAACACCAGCACCGGCATTTTGAGATAGATAAAGCCATAGCACACCAAATAGGTCACCAGCATCACGACGCGGTAGGTCCCGCTTTTCATCTCGGTTCCGGCGTTATAGGGCTGGAGCAGGTAATAAATCGTCAGGTAGTGGGTGGAGAAAAACAGGCTCATGCACAGAATGGACACCACCAGCACCACATAATGCAGCGGGTTGTCCGTCCCTCCCGAAGCGTACAGAATCAGCGCCAGCCCTACCCCAATGACCGCAGCCGGAAGGGCGTTGATTTTCATAATTTCCCGCAGGCGGATTTGGAACAGCTTGAGCACGAATTTGGGCTGCTTATAAAAGGAATAGGTCAGCAGGCTGTGGTCACAGTTCATAAACAAAGCCTGGGTAAACCCGGTCCCCCGGTTGATAAGGTACATGATAAAGGCAAAATAGGGAAGCCAGTTCAAAATCAGCTCGTTGGTATCCTTTTGCATCTCGGGGAAAAAGTACAGCAGCAGCAGGGCGCCGCAGGCCAAAAACGCACAAACCCCGGCAATTCGGAACGCGGATTTCCAAAGGATTTTCCGGTGCCGTTTGATGAAAATTTCATTTAAATATTCAAATCCTTTGCGCTTGCTGGTCAGGGAGGTGTCGGTGGAAAGGGCCCGCTCGCTGCTTTTTTTGGCGGCCAGCTTGATGTCGTCCATCTGGTTGGTGATTTGGGACAGAAGCTCCTGATTGATTTCCCGATAGTACTGGAAAGAGAGCACTTTCCTGATGCTATATATCCCCACAGGAATCCATACCAGCAGCAAACCCATGGAAGCCGCTGACGGTAAAACGATTCCCGCTGCGGGCAGCCCATAGGCAAGCGCCAGAAACACCAGAACAAACAGCCAAAGATGCTTGCTGATTTTATTTTCGTTGTGGACAAAGCCGCTTCTTTCATAGTCCCACAACGAGTAGGCAGCCGCCGCCAGCTTTACCCCCGCCACACAAAAGGGAATCAGCAGGCAGAACCATAGCGGCACGCCCCGCAGCAGGCCAAACAGAATGGAAAACGGCAGGAACCCCACGAGTACTTTTATCATCCCATAGCCATAATTGACCAGCGTATATTCCCGGGCATTCATGCGCATCAAAATCATGGCGTAATACTTGTCCCGGGTGGGGTTGAACAGGCTGGTATTCATGTAAGAGCCAATCAGGGTGAGGAAAAACAAAATGTGCAGGAAGGTCGGGCCGGCGTGGGTCTTTTCATACCATCCCCCGATACCGTAAACCATCACGGCAAAATACAGGAACTTTCCCAAAAAAATGGAGACAACTTCCCAGATAGCGGAAAGGATGTTGGCCAGGATTTTCAGCCCGCGCACCTGATACAGCGCGTCCGGCAATATCCTTTTGAGCACCGGCACCTGTTTCAGGGAATACAGGATGCTGTTTACCCGGTAGGTGTTCTGTAAGGAAAATGAAAGGCGCAATGTTTTATGCATGTCCATCCTCCCGCAATGCCGCAATGATTTTTTCTTTAAACTCGTGATTGTCCAAATTGGATTTTTCCACCGCTTCCAGTTCGCCGTGGCTCAGCAGCACAATCTCATCGCACAAATCCAGCGCCAAATCCAGAATATGGGTGGAAAAAATCGTAATCCGGCCATGTTTCAGGGAGCGCAGCAGCTGTTTCATCTCTTCCGCCACCACCACATCCAAAGAGGTCAAAGGCTCGTCCAACAGCAGGATATTGGGCTGGGCAATGATGTTAATGAGCATCTGCATTTTGTTTTTCATGCCGTGGGAGTAGTCCTTGAGCAGCTTGTCCCGGTCTTCCGGTGCAATGCTCATCATCTCAAAATATTCGTCCAGGGTTTTGGGGGTTCCAATGGAGGCTTCATTGATGTCTATAAAAAACTTCAAAAACTCCCGGCCGGTGAGGAATTCGGGGACCGTAGGGGTGGACAGCACATAGCCAATATCCTCGGCGGCCACTTCCCGGCGGACACCGTTCTCCTCCAGATAAAAGCTGCCGCCATCGGCTTTGATGTCCCGGTTCAGGCAATTAAACAGCGTGGTTTTGCCTGCGCCGTTGCGCCCTAACAGGCCATAAATTTTCCCCTCTTCAAAGGTAAACTCAATATCCCGCAGGACTTCCTTTTTTTCAAAATGCTTTTCCAAATGTTCAATGATAAATCTCATCATGCTCTCCTTTTTCCCATGGGGACAGCTCCACAAATCCCTGGGCAAAAGCCATAAAACTGCCCTCTCGCCCGCCCCCAAAATATTGCACATTCATCATATCGTTTCCGTCTGAAAATTGCAAGGGCTTCCCCTGTTTTTTCCCTGATAGATTCTTTAGACAAACAAAAAGGAGCTGGACAGGTTCATTCCCTGTACAGCTCCGATTGGTTATTGGTCAGCGATTGAGAATCTGCATAAACTCTTCTCCGGTAATGGTCTCTTTCTCATACAGATACCGGGCGATTTCATCCAGCTTCTGGCGGTTTTCTTCCAGGATTTTGGCGGCTTTCTCATGCTGCTTCTTTACCAGCGCCACTACCTGCCTGTCAATTTCCGTCTGGGTTTCTGCGGAACAGGCCAGGCTGGCGTCCCCGCCCAGATATTGGTTATTCACGGTTTCCAGCGCCACCATATCGAAATCACTGCTCATGCCATATCGGGTAATCATGGCACGGGCCAGCTTGGTCGCCTGTTCGATGTCGTTGGAAGCGCCGGTGGAGGAAGAATGGAAAACCAGCTCTTCGGCAGCACGGCCACCGGTGAGGGTTGCAATTTTGTTTTCCAGCTCTTGCTGGCTCACCAGATAATGGTTGCCTTCGTCCACCTGCATGGTATAGCCCAAGGCGCCGGAAGTCCGGGGCACAATGGTAATTTTTTGCACGGGGGCGGAATTGGACTGCTTGGCCGCCACCAGTGCGTGGCCTACTTCGTGATAGGCGACGACTTTCTTCTCCTGGTCGGTCAAAATGGCGTTCTTCTTTTGATACCCGGCAATGACCACTTCTATGCTTTCTTCCAAATCGGCCTGGGTGACAAACTGGCGGTTATCCCTCACTGCACGCAGGGCAGCCTCATTGATAATATTGGCCAGCTCTGCGCCGGAAGCGCCGGAAGCCATCCGGGCAATTTTGGTGAAGTCCACCTGCTGGTCCAGCTTGATTTTTCTGGCGTGTACTTTCAGGATTTCCTCGCGCCCCTTCAAATCGGGAAGCTCTACCGGGACCCGGCGGTCAAAACGGCCCGGACGGGTCAGAGCCGGGTCCAGGGATTCGGGCCGGTTGGTAGCTGCCAGAATAATCACGCCGGTATTTTCTTCAAAGCCATCCATTTCGGTCAGCAGCTGGTTCAGGGTTTGCTCCCGCTCGTCGTTGCCGCCGATACGCCCGTCACGTTTTTGGCCGATAGCGTCAATTTCATCGATAAACACGATACAGGGTGCTTTTTCCTTTGCCTGTTTAAACAGGTCGCGGACTTTGGATGCGCCCATACCCACAAACATCTCTACAAATTCCGAACCGGACATGGAGAAAAACGGGACGTTTGCTTCACCGGCAACGGCTTTTGCCAGCATGGTTTTACCGGTGCCGGGAGGGCCCACCAACAGGATTCCTTTCGGCATGGATGCGCCGATTTCTTTGTACTTGTTGGGATTGTGAAGGTACTCTACAATTTCATACAGGCTCTCTTTGGCCTCATCCTCACCAGCCACATCCGAGAATTTGATGCCCTGGGAAGATTTCACATAGACCTTGGCGTTGGATTTTCCAAAGGCCATTGCATTCGGCCCTCCGGCACGCTCCATCATCTTTTTGGACATATATTGCCCGATGGCAACGAAAATCACAATGGGCAGCACCCAGCTGACCAAAAAGCTGATAATGGGGTTGGCCTGCTCAATAATTTCCCCCGAAAACTTGGCGCCGGAATCCTTTAGCCGCTGGGTCAAGTCGGGGTCAGGCATCATACCGGTCTTGTAGATAGCGGTATTGTCTTTATTGGTAAAGAGGATTTGGTTGTCCTGCTCCTGAACCTCTACCCGGCCCAATTCCTGATTGTCGGCCATCTCGATAAAAGTCCCATAGTCCACCTGCTGTACCTGGCGCTGGGCAAGCCACGGCATGGCCAGGAAATTGAACAGCAGCAGGATGAGCAATACCACTCCATAGTAGAAAATTAACGGTTTTTTCGGTTTTCGTACTTCCTGCATGATTCAAAGCACTCCTTTCGTTTTGTCGGTACTCATCTGTAAATCCATGGCAGACAAGGCAGCAATCAATGCGTATTGCATGGACTGCACCGCAGAATCGATGGCAAATTCCGCGTACAAAGCAGCGGCTTCCGACTCGTCTTCCTGATGGCTGGACGCCCCTGTGTGAAGATATTCTTCCAATCTGCCATCCTTCATCAGGTCTTCCATTTTTTTACTGCATTCCAGCTGTGCCCGGGCAAGCTCCGCCACTGCCTGTGAGCGGCTGCCCTCCACGCTTTTTTGCAGAATCAGCGAATGTTCCTTGTATTCCTCTTTGGCTTTTTCCAGCTCTTGCCGTATTTCTTCCTGATTTTCCTGTCCGCAAATGTGAATCCGGCTTTGGAGCTTCCCATATTGCCGCTCCATTTCACAAAGCTTACTGGCGAACATTTCCTGATTGATATTCATAGGGCATCTTCCTCCTCCCTCTGTCACATGGAAAAAGAAACTGCAGCAGGATTTTTCCCCTTGTCTGGAATCCTCTTTCGTTATACCAGCTTTTGCCCCTTTCCACCACTCTCAAATTTTTATGTTTGTCCTGATAAATCCCGAAAAGTGTCAAAAAGCCTGACACTTTCCCGATTTTATCAGGACACATTTGAAAAATTGATAGGGGACCATTACATTTTGAAACTGATTCTTGACAGCGTGCATATTATATGGTACAGTAAATAAACTCTTTGCACTGCATTACATCCTTCTAAGGATGCGAGATCAACAGTACAAACTGAGCAGGCGATACCCTGTCAAGGGTATGGGGCCGGGCCGTTGCTTGACGGCAGCAGATGTACAGACGGCATCTGTGGGACAGTTGTATGTTCCACGGATGCTTTTTTTTATACCTTTTTGGGGAACAGATTGTCTCGATGAGGTGCTCATAAGAGAAAAATGAATGCCATTGGATATGGTACTGACAGGAGGATTTCTTTTATGACAACTGCAAAAGAAAAGAAAACATCATCCATCACCCGACAAACCAATCTTGACGAAAAGGCCGTTATCCGAAACCTGTCCCTGGTCAGCGTCATCGGGAATGCCGTCCTCTCGGGATTTAAACTGTTTGCGGGCGTCGTGGGCAGCTCCAGCGCCATGATTTCAGACGCGATCCACTCATTTTCCGATGTGCTGACCACCCTCATTGCCTGGGTGGGCGTGAAGATTTCCAAAAAGGCTTCGGATTCCTCCCATCCCTATGGGCATGAACGTTTGGAATCCATAGCTTCCCTGTTTCTCGGGGCTGTCCTGCTGATAACGGGAATCGGGATTGGCAAAGTGGGTATCGAAAACATCCTGTCCCGAAACTATGAAACCCTTGCCATTCCCAGCGCCATCGCCCTGGTAGCCGCAGTCATCTCCATTGTTGGCAAAGAGGCCATGTATTGGTACACCCGCTACTATGCCAAACAAATCAACTCCAGCGCGTTTATGGCCGACGCCTGGCACCACCGCTCCGATGCTTTTTCTTCCATCGGCTCCCTCATCGGCATTGCCGGCGCTATGATGGGGTTCCCGGTGCTGGACTCGGTGGCCAGTGTTGTCATCTGCCTGTTTATCGTCAAAGTGTCCTACGACATCATGAAGGATGCGGTGACCAAGCTGCTGGATACTTCCTGTGGCGAGGACTATGAAAACAAGCTGCGGGACTATATCTCTTCACAAAACGGCGTGGTCTGTATTGATTTGCTCCGCTCCAGAATGTTCGGAAATCAGGTGTATATCGATTTGGAAATCCAGGTGGACGGCGAGAAATCCTTACGCGAAGCCCACGAAATCGCCGAACATGTCCACGCCGGGGTTGAACAGCAATTCCCGGATATTAAGCATATTATGATTCACGTCAACCCCACCGCCAAAATCCCGGGATAACCCTCTTTTGATTCCGGCAATCCATCATCCTACTGTTTGACTAAAGCACCGGTCTGGTCAGGCCCATTTTGAGCGGGGATTCAGGTTCCCTGTGAGGAATGGGCTTGACAGCAGGTGATGGATGGATTACAATTACTTAGGAACCTAAGGAAATGGAGGTGATTGTACGATTTCCTTTACCCGGAACGCCACCCGATATGTCAGCAAGCTTTCCAACAAGCTCCGCCGGAGACTGGATATGTTTACCTTCCGCAATGAGTTCAGCGGCTCCCAAGGGAGGACCCTGTATTTTTTGCTGTCACAAACCGGAGATGTCTTTCAAAAAGATATTGAGGAAGAGTACAGCCTGCGCCCCTCCACCGCCACCGAACTGCTCAAGCAGATGGAAAAAAAGGGGCTTATCACCCGCCAGCCGGTGCCGTATGACAATCGCTTGAAGAAAATTGTCCTGACGGAAAAAGCCTTGACCTATCAACAGCAGGTGGTGGAAAACCTCACGGCTTTGGAAGAATCCCTCATAGCGGGGATTCCCGAGGAGAAGCTGCAAATATTTTTTGAAGTTATCGAGAAAATGATGGATAACCTTTCTGAATGACCTTGCAGAGGTGTTATCCATTATTTTTTAGGTACATACTTAGGAAACTAAGCTTTTTTAAAGGAAAGAGAGGGATTCTGTTTATGACAGAAAGCAATCGTTTCGCCACGGGAAAACTGTTTCCCATGATTTTAAAGTACTCCATCCCGGCCGCTATTTCGCTGCTGATTACGGCCATTTACAACATTGTAGACCGTATATTCGTGGGAAATTGTAACGGTACCTCGGCCTTGGCAGGGCTGTCCATCTGTTTCCCCCTATCCTACATGATGATGGCCTTTGGGCTTACCTGCAGCGCCGGCGGCTCTTCCCTGTTCAGCCTGTTTGCAGGGAAAAAAGAGCAGGACAACATGAACCGTTCTTTTGGAAACGCTTTGATAGCCGTGGTGATTTTTGAAATCTTCCTCACGGTGGTGCTGCTGATTTTTGAAAAACCCATCCTCACCGTGTTCGGCGTCACGGAGACCTCCTATGTGTACGCCTCGGCTTATTACAGAATCGTGTCCCTGGGATGCCTGTTCCAGGGCCTTACCCAGGTTTTCTGTGACTTCGTGCGTGTTTCGGGACGGCCGGTTTTGGGAATGTGCGTTACCGGCATTGGCGCAGTGGTCAATATCATCCTAGACGCCTTGTTTGTGGCCGTACTGGATTGGGGCGTTGTCGGCGCAGCCTGGGCAACCGTCATCGGGCAAATCTGCTCCACCCTGCTGGGGGCTTTCCTGATTGGGAAGGGCTATACCAAAGTGGAAATGAAAAAGGAAACCTTCCGGCTGGACTTGGGTCTTTCCAAACGAATCATCTCCTGCGGCTTTGCCTTTTGGATTGCACAAATGGCAATGGGCCTGATTAGCCTGGTGTATAACGGCCAGCTGGGAAAATACGGCGGGGATACGGCCATCAGTGTGTATGCTGTGGTGGCCAGTATCATGACCTTTGTCATTATGCCCGCCAGCGGCATCAGCCAGGGAATCCAGCCCATTGTGGGAAACAACTATGGCGCCGGGAACTTTAAGCGGGTCATGTCCACCTTGTACCAGGCATCGGCCCTATCGGTAGGGATTACCTGTATTATCTGGATTATCGTCATGGTGTTCCCCGAGACCATTCTGGGGGCTTTCGGCGCCTCGGAAGAAATGATGGAAGTGGGCGTCAGCGGCTTGCGGATGAATTTCTGCATCACCCCGATTTTGGGATTTGTCATGCTGGCCACCACATTTTTCCAGTCCATTGCCAAACCCATCCCCTCCATTTTGATTACCTTCCTGAGACAAATCCTGTTTTTAATCCCCTTTATTTATATTTTCCCCCTATTCTGGGACATCGGCGGCATTTTCATGGCACAGCCGGTGAGCGATGCCCTGGCACTGGTTCTTTCCATCATCCTGGTCGTGCGGGAACAGCGCCTGTTATATCAAATGCTCCCTGCACATTCCTAAAATAGCCGCCCAAGGATTCTTTCTATGGCGCCCGTCAAAATATTGGGCGACTGTGTAGTATTTTGCTCGTTTTGTGGTATAATGAGTAGAATACATGCTGAATCTGGAAGATTTCTGGAAAAATTTCCCAGATTTTGACGTTGGAAAGTGTTTTGGAGGGAATCCATATGAAATTCTGGACTGTGCAAACAAAAAACGTATTGGACATTATTGAAGAAGAGGGGATTTTTCAGCCGGACTTCCACAAAAGCCGCTATTTGGAGTGGAACCCGGACTTACAAGACTTATACGACTGCCTGCTGACAGGCTTTAACAAAAATAATGGTACCCATTTACCCGGTGTTGTTTTTGCCTTTGCCCAAAGCGACGGGAAAAAAATCTTTTCCATCAAGGACAGCCAATCCTTTTACCGTTTTATTCAGGAGAACAAGTCGGTGATTTTTTCCCTTTGGAACAAGCTCATTGAAAACGACGCCATGATTATGGAACTGGAATACCGGGAGCGGTTCAACCCTATTTTTATCGACATCAACGATTTTCAGTTTATGATGCCTCCTGTGATGATGCTGCCTCCCTATACCCAGCAGTCGGTTTCCAGAATCTGCCACGACATCAACAACGGCGAGATTACCATTTCCGAATTTCCCAGCCCGGTCATGCAGGCGCACTTGCCCTACATAAAACCCGAGAACATCGTCAACATATACCGGACTTTCCCCTTTGCATAATCTCTCACAGCCTTATCAAAGCAAAACCTCCCACACCGGCCCTACCGGTATGAGAGGTTTTTTTGTGGGGTAAGGAAAAGGGTTAGTCTCCGTCCCCAGCCTTAAAATTATAGACAGGCCTCAGTATCTTCACCACCTGTGCCGTGGGGCCGATATTGTCCAGAATCTCCTGCATCCCCTTATAGGCCATGGGACATTCATCCAACGTCGCCTTGCTCACCGAGGTGGTGTAAACCTGCGCCATCTGCTTTTTAAACTCCGAAACCGTAAACGACTGTTTGGCGTCTCCCCGGCTCATCAAACGGCCTGCACCGTGGGGCGCCGAAAAATTCCAGTCCTCGTTGCCCTTGCCCACACACAAAAGGCTTCCGTCCCGCATATTGATGGGGATTAACAGCTGCTCCCCGGCCTGGGCCGACACAGAGCCTTTTCGGAGAATCATGGTTTCCGTATCAATATAATTGTGGATGGTGGTAAACTGTTCCTCCACGTGCAGCTTCATGCCTTTGAGCATTTCGTCCATCATGGCCTGCCGGTTTAGGGCGGCAAATCGCTGGACGATTTTCATGTCGTGGATGTATTGTTCAAACAGTTCCCCTGCTACATAGGCCAGCGGCTTTGGAATGGCGGTCTGCTTGGTATTCTTGAGCCGTTTGATTTCCTTCTGGATTTCCTTTTGACGGCCCTCGCGCTTCATTTGGTCAATGAGTGCCTGAATCGCCGCGTCGTCGGTGCCGTTCAGGGCCTTATAGCCCTCTTCCTGATAATACCTGGCTACCTCCACGCCCAAATGGCGGCTGCCGGAATGGACGACCAAATACAGGTGGCCCTCATCATCCTTGTCCACTTCGATAAAATGGTTTCCGCCGCCCAGTGTCCCGATGCTCTTTTCCGCCCGCAGCAGGCTCACATGTTTGGCGCAGCAAAGCTGGCTGATGTCAATCTGCGCCAAATAGGGGTGCGGCTTGCTGCGGATGGCAAAGCCGGATGGAATCTTTTCATAAATCAGCTTATCCAGCTTCTGCAGCTCCAAATGGGATTCCCGGATACGCACCGTTTCCATGCCGCATCCAATGTCCACCCCCACCAGGTTGGGCACCACCTTGTCGGTAATGGTCATAGTCGTCCCAATGGTACAGCCGGCCCCCGCGTGAATATCGGGCATCAGCCGAATCCGGCTTCCCTGGGTAAATTCCTGATTGCATAATTCCATCACCTGTGCAATGGAAGCGCTGTCCACCACATCGGTGAAAACCTTGGCTGTATTATACTTTCCTTTGACTTCAATCATACGTTCCTCCTACCGTTCGTCGGTCTGCAATCTGTTTTCTTCCGTGTTTCAACCATCGCAAATCGGCTTTTTGCTCCTCCTCCTATCTTCCCATCGTAGAAGCCATATGGTTTTAAAAGTCCACCTATACAATCCCAACTGCATTATAATTGATGATATTAGGATTGTCAATCGGCGCTATGAAATGTTATAATTTAATACAATCACACCCGCTGATATGCAACCGAAGAGGAGGCTGATTCTATGTCACTTGCCTATATTACCCGCGGAAACTCCTCTCCCCAGGGAAAACCCCGGGTCTATTTCTGCTGCCACCCAAAAGACCAGTGTATATTTTTGCAGCCGGTGGCACAAGAATTGCTGCGTCTGCAAAACTGCGCCGTCTGGTATAACAGCGAGCCTTTTTCGCCGGGAAATTGGGAGGAACGTCAGGATGATTTATCCCAAATGCAGCTGTTTGTCCTGCCGGTCACGTTCCGGCTGCTCACCGACCCCTGCCATGCCATGGAAAAAGAATTCCCGTTTGCCGTGGAGCATCACATCCCCATCCTCCCCCTGATGCAGGAGCCGGGGCTGGAAAAAATATTCAATGAAAAGTGCGGGGACATTCAGTTTCTGGATGCCAACGCCCAGGACAGCACCGCTTTGCCCTATGAGGAAAAGCTGAAAAAATTTTTGGATTCGGTTTGCATCGGCAGCGAGCTGGCACAGCAAATCCGGGATGCCTTTGACGCCTATATTTTTTTAAGCTACCGCAAAAAGGACCGCCGCCAGGCCCGGGAGCTGATGCGCCTGATTCATGAAAACGACTTCTGCCGGGATATCGCCATCTGGTATGACGAATTTTTGACCCCCGGCGAAAATTTCAACGACGCCATTGCCGAAGCCCTGCAAAAAAGCAAGCTGTTCACCCTGGTCGTCACCCCCAGCCTGCTGGAAAAAGAAAACTATGTCATGACCACCGAATATCCCATGGCCCAGCAGGCCGGAAAACCCATTTTGCCGGTGGAAATGGTGGCCACTAACGGGGAATCCCTGCAAAACAGCTTCCCTCAGCTGCCCTCGTGTACGGATGGGAACAATGCGCCGGTGCTGTCTGCGGAGCTTTTAAAAACCGTCAAACAGCTGGCCCTGCAGCAGAACGATACCGACCCCCGGCATCAGTACTGTATTGGGCTGGCCTATTTGAGCGGCATCGACGTGGAGGTTAACCACCGCCGGGCTGTGTCACTGATTACCGCCTCCGGTGAGGACGGCTATGAACCGGCTATGGAAAAACTGGTTTCTATGTATCAAAACGGCGAAGGCGTCCCTCGGGACTATCAGCAGGCCATAGGCTGGCAGCAAAAGCTGATCGACAAACGCATGACACGGTGGCAAAACTCCCCTGCCGAAAGCAATTTTGCCATGCTGTGCGCCGCCCTGCGGGACTTGGGCGACTACGAGTGGGAGATGGGACATACCAAAGAAGCCAAAGAGGTTTGGGAAAAAAAGGTTTTGCCGCTATGCAGGCAAGTGATGGCGAAACAAAACTGGCCGGTGGAAGAATGGCACCTGGTGAGCTGCAGCCGGATGGGAAACATTCTTCTGGCAGAGGGAAAGGTATCTCAGGCCAAGAGCTGGTTTGAAAAGGCGCTGGAAATATCCGAACAGGTGACAGCACAGGCCCCCACTGCCGGCCATTGGGAGGATTTGGCGGTGAGCTATGAAAAGCTGGGGGAAATCTGCCAGGCACAAGCGGATCTTCCCGGGGCAAAACAATGGTTTACGAAAATGCTGGCCGTTATGGAACGGCTCGCCGGGGAACCGGACTGTGCCGAGTCCCCCAGGGCGTTAGAGGTAGGCTATGAAAAATTGGGGGAAGTTTGTCAGGAGGAAGCAAACCTGTCTGAGGCAAAAGGGTGGTTTAAAAAGTCCCTGGAAATTTCACAGCAGCTCCTTGCCGAAACCGATACCATCAGCGCCCACCGGGATGTTTCCATTGGATATGAAAAGATGGCGGGGATTTGCCAAGCACAGGGGGACTTCCCCGAAGCGGAAAAATGGCTGCAAAAAAAGCAGGCAGTTTCGCAAAAGCTGGCCGAGGAGACCCATATGCACAGCGACCTTCGGGACCTGTCTGTCTGTTATGAAAAAATGGGGCAGCTTGCGCAGGAAAAAGGAGAACTTTCTGATGCCAAAGGCTGGTTTGAAAAAGGGCTGGCCATTTCTCAGGAACTGGATTCCCAAAGCCACACAGCAGGAACCCAGCGGGATTTAGCCGTAAGTTTACTCAAGGTGGGAGAAGTTTCTCTGGCCATGGGAGACTTGCCGGATGCTAAAATCCGGTTTGAAAGGGGGTATGAGCTTCTGCGGGAGCGGGCCTGCCGCTCGGATACAGTGGAAGCGTCCCTGGATTTGGCCGTGGTGGATATTAAGCTTTCAGAAATTGCACAGCAAACCGGCACGCCCGCCCAGGTCAAACAATGGCTTTTAGAAGCGCTGTCCGTTTTGGAGCCCTTATCCCAGAAAACAAAAGCCGAATCCGTAGGGAAACATTTCGCCCTATGCCTCACCCGTTTAGGAAAAATTTGCCGGCTGGAACATGATTTTGCAGCCGCCAAAAGCTGGTTTGAAAAATCACTGGCTGTTTTGCAGCAGGATGCAGAAAAAACCGAAACCCTGCCGTTCCTGCGGGAGCTGTGCATTGCCTATCAGGAAATGGGCAACCTGTGTCTGGACGAAGGGGATCTGCAAGGGGCCGTATCCTGGTTTATCAAAATGCTGACGGCTGCCCAAAAGCTTCATGAGAAAAGCCATGCGCCGGATGACTGGGACAAAGAGGCGGTTTCCTGGTATAAGCTGGGCTTACTTCCGGTTCGCGACAGGGTTTCCTATCTGGAAGAAAGCATCCGCATTTGGTCCCAGCTATCCCGGCAATGCCCGGACGTCCCCCGGTATGCGCGGAACCTGAAAATTGTACAGGATATCGTAGGGGAAATCGCAGAAAGTTAAATGGCAGGCTTCCCTATTCCGTCAATTCCCGAAACCACTGCTCTTCCACAGAGGGGTTCAGCGCCCGGTTAATGGCCATAGCCAGCAAAGCGGCTGCCCGGCTTACCAGCAAATCAATTTCCCGGACGGTTATGGTCAGGGGAATCTCCGGGATTTGAGGCGCCCTGTTTCCCTCTTCGCCTAACAGGTCCCGTGCCAAAAGGCTTCCGTCCATCACGGTGGGCACCCCAAGGCCGATGACAGGAACCCCAACCGTCTCCCGGTTCAGCTGGGGCCGATGGTTCCCCACACCGGAGCCGGGCGCAATGCCGCTGTCTGTTATCTGTACCGTACACCCCATCCGCCCCAGTTCCGAGGCTGCCAGCGCGTCTACGGCAATCACCGCCGCCGGGTGTAGCTGCCTCACCAGCGCCGTCAGAATTTCACGGGTCTCCATGCCCGTCATCCCCAAAACTCCCGGGGAACACACCGAGACCGGTCGGATATTGGTAAGGCCCGCAACCCGTCCCAGCTCTTTTTGAATATGCCGGGTAGCTAAGATTTTGTCGGCGGTAAGGGGCCCAAGGGCGTCGGCAGTAAGGCTTCGGTTTCCAAGCCCCATAATCAGCACATTCCCTTCCTTGGGAAGCATCTCTTGCAGGGTTTGGGAAACAAGGCTTGTCCCCTCTCCGGTAGAATCAACATGGTCCGAAAAAGCCGGAAACGAAATGGTGCAATATTTTCCCAATGGCTTTTGCAGACGGGCGGAAGCTTCCTTTGTCAAAATGTCTACTATGGTGATGGTGTAGCGTCCCTGCTTTTGTTCCGACACCAAAATCCCGCTGTTTTCCCCTCTTTCCCCGGCCGCTGCCTCCACTGCCAAATCCGTTCGATACATCATTGCTAAAAATCTCCCCTTTTGATTATAGATTTCTGGTGGCTGTAAAAACAGGAATTTTCAAAAAAATCTTGCATTTTATTTGCATTCGTGCTATCATTACTTGTACGCGAAAAAGTGTAGAAGGAGGTGTAACCATGCCGAATATTAAATCTGCCAAGAAGCGTGTTAAGGTAATCGCTACCAAGACCATGCGGAACAAGGCTATCAATTCCGCACTGAAGACGGATATGAAGAAGGCTAACGCTGCCATCGAGAGCAATTCTGCTGATAAAGCAGAGGCTGTGCGCGTTGCGATCAAGAAGATTGATCAGGCTGCCGCTAAGGGCATTCTGCACAAGAATACTGCTGCCAGAAAGAAGTCCGCTCTGGCTCGCAAGCTGAACGCTAACGCCTAATGCATCATGGGCTGTTTCGGCCGATGGTTCATCTTTCCTGATTCATTGGTTTTCCTGTTTTGCAACAAAAGCAGGAAAGCCGGAAAATGCATTGAAGAAGCAGAGTGTTTCACTCTGCTTTTTATTTTGCCCAAAACTGCAAATTTATTTGACATTTTCACAAAATTTGGGTATCATAGTCCTATAGAATCTTCGTGATTTATGACGCCCCGCTTATGCGGTGACATCCATATTCTCTTTGGAGGTGCTCAAATATGAAAAAGTACAGCAAGATTGGTCTGATTATCGGCATCGTCTCCGTCGCGGCAGCAGTTGCGGCAATCGTCACGGCAGTGGTGCTGTTCTTCGATAAGAAGAAGAAGGACGAGGAAGAGCTGGAGCACTATCTGGACTGCTCCATTCAGTAATTTTTTACGGCCTTTCTAAAAATGGGGTTCCGTGGGTACGGAATCCCATTTTGTTGTTTTGACAGCTTTTCAAAACAGAGCAGTCGATTTTATCAAAATGGAAGGACATGATTCCATGTACATTGCCGATTTACATATTCATTCCCGATTTTCCCGGGCCACCAGCCGGGATTGCGACGCGCCTCATTTGGACTTGTGGGCCAGGTACAAAGGCATTACCCTAATTGGTACGGGGGACTTTACCCATCCGGCCTGGCGAAAGGAGCTTTCTGAGTGTCTGGTTCCCGCTGAAGAAGGGCTGTATACTTTGCATCCGTCTTTTTGTCTGCCCGGCGGGCCGGAAAACAGCCCCACTCCCCGTTTTGTGGTGAGCGGCGAAATCAGCACGATTTATAAAAAGAACGGCCGCACCCGGAAAGTCCATCATCTGCTGCTTTTGCCCGGTTTGGAGGACGCCCAGCGGCTTTCCCAAAAGCTGGAAGCTATCGGCAACCTTCATTCTGACGGCCGCCCGATTTTGGGGCTGGACAGCCGGGACTTGCTGGAAATTGTACTGGAAACCTGTCCAAAAGCCATTTATATTCCCGCTCACATCTGGACGCCCCATTTCTCCCTGTTCGGCGCTTTTTCCGGGTTCCAGACGCTGGAAGAATGTTATGAAGATTTAGCCCCTTATGTGAAAGCGGTGGAAACAGGGCTTTCCTCCGACCCGCCTATGAACTGGCGTGTTTCCGCCCTGGACGGCATGACGCTGGTGTCCCACTCCGACGCCCATTCCCCCCAAAAGCTGGGACGGGAGGCGGACATTCTGGACGGGGAACTTTCCTATTCTGGGCTTGCCAAAGCCATCCAAACCGGGGAAGGTTTTTTGGGCACGCTGGAATTTTTCCCGGAAGAAGGGAAATACCATTTGGACGGCCATCGGAACTGCCATATCTGTCTGGAACCGTCACAAACCCTTTCCTATGGCGGCCTGTGCCCTGTCTGCGGAAAAAAACTGACCATTGGCGTGGAACATCGGGTGGAGGAATTGGCCGACCGTCCCGCCGGATTCCGGCCGGAAAACGCACGTCCCTTTGAAAGTTTGATGCCTCTGCCGGAGCTAATTGCCTCTGCCATCGGCATGTCCCCTGCCAGCAAACGGGTGCAGGAAGGGTATTTCCGCCTGCTGAGGGAGCTGGGGCCGGAATTTTCCATTTTGCGGGAGCTCCCACTGGACATCATTACCAAATCCGCCGGGGAACTGGTGGCCGAAGGGATTCGCCGGATGCGGGCTGGGGAAGTCCACCGCAACCCCGGCTATGACGGGGAATACGGTGTGATTTCCGTCTTTACCCCCGAAGAGCGGGAACGCTTTGCCGGACAGACTTCCCTGTTCGGGCTGCTTCCCCCAAAACGAAAAAAGGAGCCTGCCATTGCTAAAAAAGCACCTGCCCCCAAACAAGAGGAGCTTTCCCCTTCCCCCGCTTCCGGCGGCCTCAATGAGGAACAGCAAAAGGCGGCAAAATCGGAAGCGCCGGTAACCGCCGTGATTGCCGGGCCGGGCACCGGAAAAACCCGTACCCTCATTGCCCGGATTGCCCATCTTCTGGAAAGCGGACAGGCAAAGCCCGGGGAAATTACCGCCGTGACCTTTACCCGGCAGGCGGCCAGTGAACTTCGGGCCAGGCTCGAAAAAGAGCTGGGCGGGAAAAAGGCCGTCCGGGGACTGACGGTAGGCACCTTCCATGCAATTTGCCTCTCCCTCCTCGACAAAAAGCCCCTCATTTCCCGTGAGACTGCCCTGAAAACCGCTTCCCAACTATTGCAGCAGGCAGGAATCAAGGAAAAGCCCGGCGTTTTTTTACAAGCGGTCTCTGACTGGAAAAACCGGGGCTGCCGGGAAGAAAACAGCCTGTATGAATCCTACAGGCAAAGCCTGAAAGAGCAGGGGCTTCGGGACTTGGACGATTTGCTGCTGGATGCGCTGGAGCTGACACCCCACAGCTGCCGGAAGTTCACCCATTTGCTGGTGGATGAATTTCAGGATATGAACCCCTTGCAGCACCGGCTCGTCCGGCACTGGAACCAATATTCCAAAAGCCTGTTTGTCATCGGCGACGCGGACCAGTCCATCTATGGCTTCCGGGGCGCAGATGCCGGCTGTTTTGCGGCGCTTACACAGGCGTTTCCCCAGGCGAAAATCCTGCACTTATCCCAAAACTACCGCTCCGCGCCGGAAATCCTACAGGCTGCCGTCCATATGATTTCCCACAACCCCGGCGAAACCCGTGTCCTTTCCCCCCATGCGGCCGGCGGAATCCCGGTGCGGGCCGTTTGCCTTTCTTCCCCCTTACAGGAAGGCATTTGGATAGCGAGGGAAATCCGTCGTTTGACCGGCGGGCTGGATATGCTGGAAGCCCAGTCTATGGGGGGCGCCCGGGAGCCGGCGCTGCCGTTTTCGGACATTGCCGTATTGTGCCGCACCCGCCATCAGCTGGATTCCCTGGAAAAAATTTTAAACCGGGAGGACATCCCCTGTATCGTATATGGCCGGGGACAGCTGTTGGAAAAGGACGAGGTACAAGGGGCGCTGGCTTTTTACCGATTCCTTTTCAATCCCCGGGACGCCGCTGCTTTGCAGGATTGCCTGCGGTTGGTGTGGGACTGCCCAGCCCATCTGTGCGAGCGGGCGGCAAAACTATTTTCTCAGGAAGAATTGCCCTCGAACGAGCGCTTGCAGCAGGAAGCGGAGGACTCGGGATTTTTGTCCATGTGGCTTGAAGAATACCGGCAGGAAAGCGCCCACCGGAAGGATACGCCCCGAAAGCTATTGGACGGCTGGCGGGAACGTCACGGGGACAGCGACGCTATGGAGCAGCTGTGCCGCACTGCCGTTTATTACGACTCCATGGAGGAAATGCTGGAAGCCCTCTCCTTGGGGGAGGATGTGGACATCCGCCGGGGAAAGAAAAAGTATCACGGCGGCGGCGTACACCTGATGACCCTTCACGCTGCCAAAGGGCTGGAATTCCCGGCGGTGCTCCTTGCGGGGATACAGAAAAAAACGCTGCCTTTGGAACGGGCAGACGAAAGCATAAACCTGGAAGAAGAGCGGCGGCTATTCTTTGTGGGCATGACCCGCGCCCGGGAAGAACTCATTCTCACCTGCGGCGGGGAGCCTTCGGTTTTCCTTTCGGAGCTGCCCGGGCAGGTCATCCGGGAAACGCCAAAGCTTCGCCCCAAAGCCGCCCCACAGCAGCTTCGGCTTTTTTAAAAAATATCGATGCATAGTTTTTCCCCCTACGGCGCATACTCCTTTTGTAATGATGACAGAAAAGGAGGATTTGCTGTGACTCGCAGAGGAAAAATCCGTTCGGGAACCTTTTTGCTGGCGGCGGTAGCCGTGCTGGGCATTGGTCTTTCCGTGCGCAGCATGCAGGCCGCCGAAGCGGAAACCACCCTTTCCTATGTGTACCAGCGGGCAGTCAGCGACCTTTCGGGCTATGTTTCCGGCATGGAGACCGCGTTGGAAAAGTCCCGCTATGCCAATACCGCCACGGCGCAAACCGGCCTTGCGGCTCAGCTTTTGGAGGAATCTTCCGGGGCCAAAGCCGCTTTGGCCGCTTTGCCGGCTGCCGGAGAAAACTCGAACAACATCAACCGGTTTTTGTCCCAGGCCGGGGACTATGCGTCCTATCTTTCCCGAAGGCTGGCAGCGGGGCAGCAGCTGAGCGAGGAAGAATTTGACAACCTTTCCACCCTGCACGACTACGCCGAAACCCTGAGCACCGAGCTGCAAAAGCTGGAAGAGCGGTTCCGGTATGGCCGGGTGACCATGGACGAGGCGGAAGACACCCTGAAAAACGTGATTGAGGTTCTGCCGGACTATGGCGGCGAGCTGGAAAAGAGCGCGTCAGCCTTTGGGGAATATCCCACGCTGATTTATGACGGCCCCTTTAGCGACCACATTGCCCAGAGGACCGCCAAGGCCACCGAAGGAATGGAGCGGCTGACAGAGGAAAAAGCCTGTGAAGCAGCCGCCGGTTTTGTGGATATGGAAGCATCCAAACTGACAGCCGTCACCGATACCGGAGGCGGCCTGCCCTGCTATAATTTTGAATCCGATGCCTTGCGGGTTTCCGTTACCAAGGACGGAGGGCTTTTGTGCTCCCTTTCCAATTCGAGGACCGTGGAGGAAAACAAGCTCTCCCAAAAGGAAGCCCTGACAAAAGCCCGAGGGTTCCTGGAAACCGTGGGGATTTCCAGCGTAAAGGAAAGCTATTATGTCACCGCCGACGGTGTGTGTACCTTTAACTTTGCCTGGCAGGAGGCCTTTGACGGAAGCCCCGTGACCTGTTACCCGGACCTTATCAAGGTAGGCGTTGCTCTGGACACCGGCGAAATCGTATCCTACAACGCCTCGGGCTATTTGATGAACCATCATGAGCGCAGCCTGCAGGCCCCTTCTGTTTCGGCGGAAAAGGCCCGTGAATCGGTCAGTTCCCGGCTGGAGATTCAAAAGGAGCCTTCCCTGGCCCTCATCCCCACACCGGGGCTGGATGAAGTCCTGTGCTGGGAATTTGTGTGCAAGGGCGAGGACGGCGAGGATATCCTGGTGTATATCAACGGGGAAACCGGCATGGAAGAACGGATTTATGAGCTGATTGAAAGCGACAACGGCATTTTGGCGCTGTAATATCCCTCTGCTGTTGGCTTTGGGTGCGAACCGTCTAAAAAGGGGCGGCGTTTTCCCTGTTTTAAAGGAGGTTCGCACCCCAAAAAGCAGGGGCTGCGGCCATTTTTTTGCCAAAGCCCTCCCTTTCCCCTTGCATTTTGACAAAAAGTCTGGTATTCTGTAAAAAAGGGGCAAGATTTTCAGGGCTTTTCCCGTCAATTTTGCCGCTGCAATCCACACCCCGCAAGGGGTCAGTAACAACATACCACTATTCGGAGTAATTTCTATCACTTGTTGTAATCCACACTCCGTAAGGGGTCGGCAACTATTTGCGATAAAGACAGTTGGAAACAGTCCACACCCCGCAAGGGGTCAGTAACAACATACCACTATTCGGAGTAATTTCCATCACTTGTTGTAATCCACACTCCGTAAGGGGTCGGCAACTATTTGCGATAAGGACAGTTGGAAACAGTCCACACCCCGCAAGGGGTCGGTAACCCAAGTTCATAATTCATCAGGTCATTTTGGTGAGGTTCAACTTTTCCCCGTAAGGGGTCGGTAACTTGATAACCAAAGGGCCCGTGCGTTCACCAGCATCTGCCCCCCACTCCCCGTAAGGGGTCGGTAACTGGGGTCTTTTACGATCAAGTCGAGCACTTCGGCTGCCCCCACTCCCCGCAAGGGGGGGGGTAACACAACAGAGGTTTTATTACTGAGTTGCCTTGCACAGCTGCAATCCACTCCCCGTGAGGGGTCGGTAACGAATACAGCCATCCTTCTGTTGACCACAATCGATCAGCTGCAATCCACTCCCCGCAAGGGGTCGGTAACATTTGAGTCCCGTCTTCATTGAAGCAGAGTCCGTCGCTGCACCCCACTCCCCGCAAGGGGACAAAAAAACCTTTCCGGTTTTTCCCGGAAAGGTTTTTTTTTATATTTATAAAAGGATTTGCAGTTCTGTCAGCAAAAAAATAAGGCCGCCATACCTTTTGGGTACAGCGGCCTGTTTTTATGGGGTTTTATCGCAATCAGGCTTTGCCGATAGAACCGAACAGCTCCATCTTCTCCTTCACGGTAGCCTTGATAGCCTCTACGCCAGGAGCCAGCAGCTTACGGGGGTCGAAGCCCTTGCCCTGCAGGTCTTTGCCTTCTTCGATGTACTTCCGTACAGCTGCGGCAAATGCCAGCTGGCACTCGGTATTCACGTTGATCTTGGAAACGCCCAGGTCAATAGCCTTTTTGATCATGTCAGCCGGGATGCCCGTGCCGCCATGGAGAACCAGAGGCATGGTGCCGGTCTTTTCCTGAATGGCTGCCAGTGCGTCAAAACGCAGGCCGGGCCAGTTCTCGGGATACTTGCCATGGATGTTGCCGATGCCGGCAGCCAGCATGGTAACGCCCAAATCAGCAATCATCTTGCACTCGTCGGGATCGGCCACTTCGCCGCCGCCGATAACGCCATCTTCTTCGCCGCCGATAGCGCCAACCTCAGCCTCAATGGACATGCCCTTGGACTCGGCAATGGCAACCAGCTCTTTGGTCTTTTCGATGTTCTCTTCGATGGGATAGTGGGAGCCGTCGAACATAATGGAGGAGAAGCCGGCTGCGATGCAAGCCTTTGCGCCCTCATAGCTGCCGTGGTCCAGATGCAGCGCTACGGGAACGGTGATCTTCAGCTCATCGAGCATACCCTTTACCATACCCACAACCGTGGTATAGCCGCACATATACTTACCGGCGCCCTCGGAGACACCCAGAATCACAGGGGAATTCAGTTCCTGTGCAGTTTGCAGGATTGCCTTGGTCCACTCCAGGTTGTTGATGTTGAACTGTCCTACAGCATAGTGGCCAGCCTTGGCCTTGGTCAGCATTTCTTTTGCAGATACTAACATTTTCAGTCCTCCATTTTTTATTATTTGCCTTTCTGGCCTTCCAGCCAAAAGGGCAATAAACTAACAAATCAAACCGAAATCATTATATCCTATTTATACAGGAAAATCAAGGGCAGGGGCAGATTTCCCACAGAAACGCCATGTTTTCACAGACAAAAAACCTGCTTTTTCTCTCTCAAGCGTTGGATTTCTCGGCTGCCTGTTCGCTGGAGTCTTTTTTCAGCTGTTTGGCAAAAATCAGGCGGAATAAAAAGCGGGTCAGAGGGCCGCAGTACAAAAGCTGCCAGAACAAAGCCATGGGGAAGTTACAGCCAAAGGTTTGAATCCAGGTGCCAAAGCTGGGCTCTTTAAACAGCAAGGTAGCAATCAGGCTCATGGTGGGGCACATAATGCAGACAATCATAGTAGAAATAGCATAGGTGATAAACTGGGGACGGTCGGTGGGACGCATAAAAGAGAATGCCAAACGAGCCGCCAGCTTTTCCACCACAAAAAATTCCAGCACAAAGGCAATGGGCACCATAATGGGCATTTCATGGAGGGCCAGCAAGAAGGTCTCGTTGGTAACGCCGCCGGTATTCAAGGCCACATTATAGACAATCATTCCATACACCATGATACAGGCCATGATGATGGTGAATACAACGTTTTGAAATTTGGTCTTGGGCATAGCAGATACTCCTTTTCTCATTTCCTTATTGATTTGGCGCACGCAAAAAAAGAAACGGCAGCGGAACTTTCGTCTCGCTGCCGTTTCTTCCACGGTGACTACCATTCATTGGTATTGATTATAGCACATCTTTTTCCTTTATGTAAGGGGGTGAGCGGAATTTATTTTTTCTGCCAGCTCGTTGAGATACACCCAGCGCTCGGTTTTCTCCTCCAATTTGGCTTCCAGCTCTTCCTTTTCTGCAAGCAGGCCGGGAAGCAAATCAAAACGGGTGGCGTTTTCCTGTATCTCCCGCTCCTTTTGGGCGATGGCCTCTTCCAGTGCGGCAATATCGTCGTCGATGGTCTCGAACTCCCGCTGTTCTTTGAAAGAGAATTTCAGCTTGGGTTCCCGCTTGGGCTTTTCCTTTTTCTTAGGAGTTTCTTTTGCTTCTGCTTCCGGCTGAGGCGCAGCAGCCCGATAATCAGTATAGCCGCCCAGATAGGGGGTCAGGGTCCCGTCCGGCTCGAACACAAACACATGCTCCGCCGTCCGGTCGAGAAAATACCGGTCGTGGGATACCGACACCACCGCCCCGGAAAAGCTGTCCAGATAATCTTCCAGGATCGTCAAAGTCTGGATGTCCAAATCGTTGGTGGGTTCGTCCAGCAGCAGGATATTGGGGGCGGTCATCAGGATGCACAACAAGTATAGCCGCCGCTTCTCCCCACCGGACAGCCTGCCCACCGGCGCGTGCTGCATGGCCCCGGGGAACAGGAATTTTTCCAGCATCTGGGAAGCGGTCAGGGTACCTTCGGGGGTCTCCGTCTGCCAGGCAATGTCCCGAATGGTGTCCAGTACCGTTTTGTTGTCGTCCAGCCCCTCGCACTCCTGGGAGAAATAGCCGATCTTTACCGTTTCCCCGATACGCACCTCGCCGCTGTCCGGGGGAACGATGCCCTGCATCACCCGCAGAAGAGTAGTCTTACCGCAGCCGTTGGGGCCGATAATCCCCAGCCGGTCCCGACGCAGAAGGTTATAGGAAAAATCGTGAAACAGCACCTTGTCCCCATAAGATTTGGAAACGTTGTCGATTTCCACGATCTTTTTCCCCAGCCGCGTCTGCAAAGAGGAAAGCTCCAGCTCCTGCTCCGGGATGGGAGTTTTGGCCACATCTTTCAGTTCTTCAAACCGGTTGACCCGGAACTGGGCTTTGGTAGTTCTGGCCCGTGCGCCCCGGTGAATCCATTCCAGTTCCTTACGGTACAGGGCCTTTTTCTTCCGAAGAGAGGCGGCCTCCATAGCCTCCCTTTCCGCTTTCAGTTCCAGGTATTTGCTGTAGTTGGCGGGATAAGGGGTCAAAATGCCGCCATCCAGCTCCACCATGCGGTTGCACACCCGCTCCAAAAAGTACCGGTCATGGGTGACCATGAGCAGCGCGCCCCGATAGCCGGATAGATAGGTTTCCAGCCATTCCACGGTGGCGCTGTCGATATGGTTGGTGGGCTCGTCCAAAATCAGCAGCTCCACCTGTCCGGCCAGCGCTGCCGCCATGGCCACCCGCTTTTTCTGTCCGCCGGAAAGGGTGGAAACGTCCTGGTCAAAATCGGTGATGCCCAGCCGGGTCAGCATGGCACGGCACTCAAATTCCGCCGATTCCTTTTGATTTTGGGCAGCATGGCGGAGCACCTCCTGCCAAACGGTGGTGCCGGGTGTAAAGTCGGGATTCTGGGGCAAATATCCTACCCGCATCCCTGAAGCGGTGATTCGTTTGCCGCTGTCGGCTTCTTCGATACCGGCGCACACCCGCAGAAAGGTGGACTTGCCGGTGCCGTTGACGCCAATCACACCGATGCGGTCGCCGGTTTCGATGGTCAGGTCTACGTGGTCCATCAGCGGCTTAATTCCATAATTTTTGGTAATCTGTTCCAGTGTTAAAACGATCATGGGCTTTCCTTTCTATATCTCTATATCGATGATTTCTTTCTCAATTCCCGTGCTTTGGCTCCCAGCCGCATGGCAGAGGATACCAGCAAAATTCCAAGCGCCAGAGAACCGGCCACTCCCAAAGTGGACAGCAGGCTTTCCAAAAACAGCTCCGTTTCCCCGTTAATGCCGTATTCCATGGTGTAGTAAATGCCCCCTCCCGGCACCAGAGGGAACAGGGCAATCAGCAAAAATACCGTTACCGGCGTTTTGGTCACCCGGGCCATCACCTCGCAGTACAAAGAGAGCGCCACGGCTGCCAGAAAATAGGAAGCCACGCTTGGCAAAAAGGCGGCGCATAACAGATAAACACCCCAGGAAATGCCGCCTCCCAGTCCTACCGGAATCAGGCGTTTTCCCTGAATATTAAAGATAATAGAATATCCAATACAGCCGATAAAACTATATAGGCAGGGCAGCAGCCCGTCTTTCAAAACAGCAATCCAATCCATAGCCGCCCCTCCTTATAATCCGGGAATCAGCCTTGCGCCATAGACTGCCATCACAGCCCCCAGCGCAATAAACACGGCGATGAGGAATACCTCTGCAATCTTGGATACCCCGGACATCAAATCCCCTGCCAGAATGTCCCGGATACAATTTGTAAGGGCAATTCCCGGCACCAGGTTCATCAGTACGCCGATGATGACTTTATCCGCATTGTTTGCCAGCCCCAGCTTTACCGAAAGGATTGCCAAAGTGCCGATGAGGAAGCTCTCCACCATCAGGGAGAAAAACTGGTTGGCTTCCAGCTTATTAAGAAGGAATTGCAGCAAACACACCAGCACTCCAATGGGAAAGGCACAGGCAGCGTCAAAAAAATCCCCGCCGAAAATCAGAGCAAAAGCAGCGCCCACCAGCGCCCATCCTAAACAGGTGAGGGGCAGGGAATACACCGGCCGACTGGGAATTTTTGAAAGCTCTTCCTGGATAGCCGACAGTTCCGGTTTTTCCCGGCACACCCGGCGGCACAGGTCGTTGACTGCCATGACTTTATCAAAATCCGTCCCCCGGGAACGCACCCGGACCCCTTTGGAGATATTTTCCCCTTCCGGGGTAACGATGGTTGCAATAATCGTGGTAGGAACACAATAAACCTGGCCGTTTACTCCATAAGCGGCAAAAATACGCTCCATAGATTCTTCCACCCGGTAAATCTCGGCACCGTTTTGCAAAAGAAGGCGGCCAATATCGGCGGAAAGGTTGAGTAACTCATGATAATTCAATAAAAAGACCCCTTTATCAAAAATAGCAGGGTAAAAGTGATAAGTGAAGCAAAAGCAGCTTGCAAAGAGTCTCACTCCCTCTGCCTTCTGCGAAACGCTCCGGGCCAAGTATAGCACATTTTCCGGTTTGAAACAATCTGCGCCCCTTCTTGCAATTCCTGTAGGAATCTCTTATAATATACCCGGAAGCCTCTGCTATATTTTCCGTGCCCCGGAACTGATTTCAGAACGGTAACGCACCTGTGGAAAATTGCGATGTGCTTCTCTCAAAATAACGCGCTGCATCCCAATGGAGCAGCAGCAGGAGGAATACTTATGAATAACAAATCATCCACCAAAAGCCGTGGCCTGTTCCACAAGGACAACATGCGGGATACCATTCTGCTTTGTCTCTTCATCGCCATTATCCTGGTGCTGGCCTTTACGCCCCTGGGCATGATCCAACTGCCCCTGATCAAGGCCACGATTCTCCATGTCCCCGTTATCATCGGTTCGGTTTTGTTTGGGCCGAAAAAAGGCGCGGTACTGGGCTTCCTGTTTGGCCTGTGCAGCTTTGTCAGCAACACCTTTACCCCTACAGCCCTGTCCTTTGCCTTCTCTCCCCTGATTCCCGCTCCGGGAACCGACAGCGGCAGCTGGCTGGCCTTGGTGATCTGCTTTATCCCCCGTATCCTGGTGGGTGTGCTGCCCTGGTTTGTGTTCCAGCTTCTCCGCCTTCCCTTTAAAAAGGAGAACTATCAGCTGCGCACCATTCAGCTGGTGATTACCGGCGCGGTGGGTGCTTTTGTCAATACAGGATTTGTGATGAGCCTGATTTATGTGCTGTTCCGAGATGCTTACGCCTCTATGAAGGGAGTAGGCGTTGATGCAGTGTTGGGCCTGATTATGGGCGTGGTGGCCACCAATGGCGTACCGGAAGCTATTGCTGCCGCCGTACTTACCGGTGCCGTTTGCCTGCCCATGCAGAAACTCATGAAGCGCGACCCGCTGAAAACCGGCGCTCCCAGAAAATAAGTGATACCGAGGTGTCAATACTATGATCGTCGCCATTGATATGGGCAACACCAACGCGGTGATCGGCTGCATGGAAGGGGAAAAACTGGTTTTCACTTCCCATCTCAGCACAGACCGCTCCAAAACCGTAGATGAATATGCCTTCCTGTTTAAGGGCATTTTTGAAATGAACCACATCGACCCCAAAACGTTGGAGGGTGGGATTATTTCCTCTGTGGTGCCTATGCTGCGCCCGGTACTTCGGGATGCGGTACAGGTACTTACCGGAAAAAAGCCTCTTTTGGTTGGCGCTGGGGTCAAAACCGGTTTGAATATCAAAATCGACAATCCTGCCCAATTAGGCGGCGATCTGGTAGTGGCAGCCGTGGCAGCCTGTGCAAAATATCCCCGTCCCATTGTGATTTTTGATATGGGGACCGCTACCACAGCCTCTGTCATCGACCAGAACGGAAGTTATCTGGGCGGTATGATTATCCCCGGTCTGCGGGTGGCGGTAGACGCCCTTTCCGCCCGGGCCTCTCAGCTGCCCCTGAATATCAGCCTGGAAGCACCTGACCATCTCATCGGTACCAATACTATCGACTGTATGCGTTCCGGGGCTATTTATGGCAACGCCGCTATGATTGACGGAATCATTGACCGGGTGGAAGAGGAGCTGGGCGCACCGGTCACAGCAGTGGCTACCGGAAATCTGGTATCTTTGGTAACGCCTTATTGTGAAAGGATCATTCACGAAGAGCCAAACCTGTTATTGCGGGGATTGGGCCTACTCTATGAAAAGAATTGCCGGAAACCTTCCGAATCGGCTTCCCGGGGGGTGAACCTGTGATTTTAGCAGTGGATATTGGAAATACACAAATTGTCGTGGGCTGTCTGGAAGGGGAAAAACTGATTTCCTCTTTCCGGCTGGCAACCGACCGTTCCCGCACAGCGGAGGAGTACACCCTGCTCCTTTCCGGTATTTTTGCCATGCGGGGTATTTCTGCCGAAAACATCGACGGCGGTATTGTATCCTCGGTAGTTCCAGTGCTTCGTCCGGTATTTCGGGACGCTATGGAGCGCATTACCGGCAAGCGCCCCTTAGTGGTGGGAGCTGGGGTAAAAACCGGCCTTAATATTAAAACCGATATCCCTTCACAGGTGGGCAGCGACCGCATTGTAGACGCAGTGGCAGCCTGTGCGAAATATCCCCTTCCCATCATGATTGTGGATATGGGCACTTCCAGCACGATTTCCGTCATTGATAGGAAAAAGAACTTTCTGGGTGGTATGATTATCCCCGGCCTGCGGCTGGCAGTGGATGCTCTTTCCGCAAGGGCTTCCCAGCTGCCCCAAAATATCAGCCTGGAACCACCGGAAAAAATGATCGGCACCAATACGCTGGACTGTATGAAATCCGGTTCGGTCTATGGCAGCGCCGCCATGCTGGACGGATTGATTGCCAGAGTCGAGCGGGAACTGGGAGAAGCCGTAACGGTCGTAGCTACCGGAGGGAATATCTCTATGGTGGCGCCTCTGTGCCGGAAAAAGCTCCATGTAGAGCCGGACTTACTGCTCCACGGCCTTCGGATTTTGTATGAGAAAAATCAAAAAAAATGAGCTGATCAATCAAGCGCCCGTATGGGATACGGGCGCTTTTTCCATACTAAATAAAAAAGGAGAAATTTATGACTGAGACAAGAAAAGAACAGCTTTCCCGCACCGCCCTTCTGCTGGGAGAACCCGCCATGGAGCGGCTCTCTAAGGCTCGGGTGGCAGTATTCGGGATTGGCGGTGTGGGCGGCTATGTGGCGGAAGCCCTGGCCCGCAGCGGTATTGGCGCGCTGGATTTGATTGATGGGGATACGGTATCGGTTTCCAACCTGAACCGGCAGATTATTGCTCTGCGAAGTACGGTAGGCCGTCCCAAAACGGAAGTCATGGCAGAGCGTATCCGGGACATTGACCCGGAAATCAAGCTTACACTGCACACCTGTTTTTTCACCCCCGACAACTCCGGAGAATTTGACTTTACCCAGTACGACTATATTGTCGATGCCATTGATATGGTCACAGCAAAAATTCAGCTGGCAGTGCAGGCACAGGAGGCCGGGGTCCCCATTATCAGCAGTATGGGCGCCGGTAACAAACTGAACCCCTCGGCTTTTATGGTAAGCGATATTTATAAAACCAGCGTCTGCCCTCTGGCCCGGGTCATGCGACGGGAACTGAAAGCCAGGGGCATCCGCAAAATGAAGGTGGTTTATTCTCAGGAAGAGCCCCAAAAAATTGAAACCCAAAAGGAAAACGGCCGGCATATTCCCGGAAGCATTGCATTTGTCCCCTCTGCTGCAGGGCTGGTGCTGGCTGGTGAGGTCATCCGGGAACTAACAGGAAAACAGATATAACAACAAAAAGCGCCCCGCAGGCAGAACGCTTGCGCAGGCGCTTGAAACATCGTATAATAGAGTTTGTCTTCAGGGCTTTTTCTTCACACCCATCCGGGTTTCTGCATTTTGAATCAGGTTCATCAGAGAGGCGGCAAACAGCGGATAATCTTCCGAAAGGGATTCCGGCGTCATGGCAGGAGCCGTCCCCTTTTCCAGCCCTTCCATCTCCCCAGCCTTTTCCCCTTCTGCCAGACAGGCTGCATTCGCCTGTGCAATACTCTGGGCAGCATCCGCCAAACCATGATATAGCTTTTCCGGTGCGGCAAACATTCCCTGGGGGTTTTTGGGGTTGGCTGAATATAAAAGCCGGAATGCCTTGTAGACAGACACATTCAAATAGGCCGATACTTCGCTCGTAAGATATTTATTATTGCATTTCTGCAATTCTCCGAAAATCACATTGAGAGAATTGGCCAGCAACTTCTTATTTAAAACCGGCAGCAGACTGCCCCGACGCCGGTTTTCTTTTCCCGCAGCATCCGGTTCAGGGATATCTTCCAGTGTAATGGTTGCACCGGTTTTGTCAGGAGAACGTCCCAGCAGATAGTCGCAGGAAACCTGATAATAATCCGCTGCCCGTACTACAAAATCCAGGCCACATTCCCGAATTCCTTTTTCATAGTGGGAGAGCAGAGCTTGAGATACCCCCAAATCCTCTGCCGCCTTTTTTTGGCTGAGTCCCCGCTCTTTCCGCAAAAGCGTCAATATTCTCGGAAAATGTTGATTCATACTTTCCTCCGCCTTACTTACTTTTTCCCATTCATCTTCTCTTTTTCTCGCATATCGGACACAAAAACTGCCTGGAACCAACTCGATAAACCGATTTCCCCGTCGAACAAAATCGAATAACGTACAGTAAAGTATACCGCAATTACAACATTTTGTAAAGCGCTATATATAGTATATTTTTAAAAAGGGAGCACATTTTATGAAGTCATATGTCATTCATTTAATTCGTCATGGAGCCTCTGCGGGAAACTTGCAGGGAAAGTATATTGGACGTACGGATTCCCCTTTGGCCATGGCTACCGTCAAAGCGCTGGCAGAACTAAAAAATAAATATGAATATCCCGAGGCGGATGCTTTTTATTGCAGCCCCAGCACCCGCTGTCGGGACACCCTGACGATTCTCTATCCGGGAAAACCGCAAACCGACGTGCCTGGAATGGAAGAATGCGACTTTGGAGACTGGGAAGATAAAACGGCTTCTGAACTGGAAAAAAGTGACCCTGCTTTTGCCAGCTGGGTGGCAGGTGGGCCGCAAGTCTCACCGCCAAACGGTGAGGACGGAGCGGTGTTTATGCACCGGGTATGCGCAGCCTTTGAGAAACTGGTGGAGGACTTAATCCGCAGCCACACCTATACTTCTGTACTGGTCATCCCCGGTGGCGTCATGATGACCATTCTCAGCGCTTATGGCCTGCCGAAAGCGCCGTTTTATGACTGGATGTGTGAACCGGGCTGCGGGTATTCCCTGCGCATTACCCCCGGTTTGTGGATGCGTGGGATGGTAGCGGAAGTGTTTGAAACTCTGCCCAGAAGCGGTGATAAGCCTGCACCGGTTGACCATACCGTGATTGATTTGGCGCGAGAGGCTGCCAACCGGGCTTATGGAAAAAAGGAAGACTCCGAGAGTAGCGATAAGCCAACCAAAACAGAAACCGAAACTGAAACAAAATCATAACGTCTTGTGAAAACAAGCCTTTCTTCTCCATTCTTGCTATATAATAAAGAAAATTCCCTGAGAAAGAAAAAATCTTCCTCAGGGAATTTTTTATGCTATCCGGCTGCTTTTTCCAAATCCCGGCGCAGGCGCTGGATAATCCTCTTTTCCAGCCTGGATATGTAGGATTGGGAAATGCCCAGACAGTCCGCCACCTCCTTTTGGGTATGCTCCTTGTGAGCCCGCAGGCCAAACCGCAGTTCCATAATGGTCTGCTCCCGGGGAGTCAGCCGGGAAACCGCCTCTAAAAGCAGAAAAGATTCCGCTTCCTGCTCAATTCCCCGGTTGACTGTATCTTGTTCACTCCCAAGAATATCCGAAAGCAGCAGCTCGTTTCCATCCCAGTCCACGTTCAGAGGGTCATCGATAGAAACCTCGTTTTTCAGCTGGGAACTTTTGCGAAGATACATTAAAATTTCGTTCTCAATACATCGGGAAGCATATGTGGCCAGCTTAATCCCCTTTTCCGGGCGGAATGTATTGACCGCTTTGATAAGCCCTATCGTTCCGATGGAGATTAAATCCTCTATCCCGGCTCCCGGTGATTCAAATTTTCTGGCAATGTAGACCACCAAGCGCAGGTTATGGGTAATCAGTTTTTCCCGAGAAGGATTTTCTCCTCGTTGAATGGCATCCAGAATGGCTCCCTCCTCTTCCCGCGTCAATGGCGGCGGAAGGGGGTCTGCCCCGTTGATATAATAGACCTCCTCCCCCGATACCAGACCGGAACGTATTAGCCTCCGGAGAAGCCTCTCCCATAACCCCCTTCCCCAGGGGAAGCCCATATGCTTCATTTCCATCTGCCCCTTTCAATCAAATATTGCAGGCGGAACCAATGCCTCAAACTGTCCGCCGCCCATCTTTTGGCCGCTGACTGCTATCCAGCATCCATCCAGCTCCTTTTTCTCCCCCTCTGCTTTCACCACCAGTTTTTCCGGTATAAAGCCAGGCAGGATTACCTTCCCCATCACCCCCTGACAGGGAATCATCCTTACCCCTTCCGTCCAGCTTTCCGCCTCATCGCCTTGCAGCAGGCAAACAGGCAGCACCGTACAAACTGCTGATTTTTCCACCACAATAGCTGGCTTATGGGAAAAAGGTTCTGTCAGAGTACTGCCTGTATCGATTTTCCCGGCAAGTGTTACCCGCTTGCCACGGTTTTCCACCAGCACCGTGCAAAAATGACTTTTGGGCTCTCCTGGTCCTGTGATTCGGCGTAAAATTCGCATAACCACATACGCCGCCACTGCCAAAATCAGCAACAGTACAGGAGAAACCGGCAGGTACAAAACCCCGTTGTTCATCATCAGCCCTGAAGCTTGCCCCATTGCCCACAACGCCAGGATAAACCCGGCAAAGCCAAAACTGGCAAGGTAAAGCAGCCCCAAAAGCTTCCAAAAAAGACGAAGAGATACCGGAAAAAAACATGCCAGTACCATCACCACTGATAACGCCAGCCGATAGAGAAGCCCCACCGCCCAGTGAGGCTGCGGCAAAAGGATGACCAAAGACCCTAACGCACCCGAAAGGGCTCCTAAAAAGATGCGCCCCCTTCCTACCCGAACATGCAGAAACCCTCGGACTGTCAGCAGCAATAAATAGTTAATCAGCAGATTGATGAGAATTAGGATATCTATGTAGATGGTTGGCCTCATATACCGCCCCCTTCCCTTTCCGCCTGCCTGTTCAGTATACTCCTTTTCCCCTGTCCTTTTCTGTCAGAAAACAGGCGCGGAAAAAAGAACTTTTCAGCCTACTCGACAAAAAACATAAGGAAATCGCGCTGCACAAGATGTACAGCGCGATTCCTTATAGAGCTATTCTATTTTCTGGTCCCAGCAAAAGAACCCTTTTATGCGTTTGCCTTTTTCTTCAGCATCATCAATGCCAAGCCAGCCACAGCAATGGTTGCAGCAGCCATCCACAGCGGGAAGGTGCTGTCTCCGGTAGCAGGAGCTTCCGAAGCAGTATTGTCGGTGGAAGTAGTGGCATCGTTGTTGGAAGAACCATTAGAGGTGGTATCATTGCCAGAAGTGGTGGTGTCGTCAGGCTTACTGGTATCATCAGGCTTGCTGGTGTCAGTATCGCCCTTATTGTCATCAGTAGGCTTGTTGTCGGTATCCACATCTGCGCTCAGATTCTCGATTGCCTCGTTCAGCTCATTGACTGCTGCATCCACGACATCCTGATCGTCTTCGCTCAGGCTCATGTCAGCCAGTACCATGTTGGCGTTATACAGGGCTGCCTTGAATACGGAAACACTGACTGTGGTATATCCGCTCACATCCATTGCTTCGGCCTTAGCTACCAGTTCTTCCAAGATAGACTTGTTAGCCTTAAACCGCTGTGCCAGGATTGCCTTCAGCAGGTCATCGGCTACCGGCTGGATGTCCTCATCCATGGCATCGCCATCGTTGTAAACACCCTTAGCAGCTTCCAGTGCTTCTACCAGCTGATCCCAGTTGGTTTCCACATACTTGCCGGAATTTTCTACCATGTTGTCTGCCTTAGCAATCAGCTGTTCCAGCATGGTCTTGTCGCCCTGGGTCAGGCCCAGTGCCCAAATGCCTTCCAGCAGATTATCCCAAGCAGTATTCACTTCTTCTTGCGTTGCCTTAGCATCGTTCAGAACAGCTTCTGCCGCGGCAACTGCATCCATAAAGTACTTCTTCGCACTGTCAGTCACACCTTCGGTGCTCAGAGTCAATGCATAATCATAGGTCTTCTGCAGCAGGGTCTTGTTGGGAGCTACATACTCTTCCAGACCTGCGATAGCGTTGTTCAGCGCTTCCACAGCTGCATTGACGTCGTCCTGAGTGGCTTCTGCATTCTCGTTCACTTCGTTAGCCTTAGCCAGAGCCTCTGCAAATACAGTCCAGCTGGCCTCGGTATAATCAGCCTCATTGTACTGAGCGGCGTCAGCGATGGCAGCTTCCAGAGCGGCCTTGTCAACCGTAGTTTCTTCCTGCTGCTGCTCATAGAGGTAAATCTCATGCACACGGATTGCACGGTTGCTGTCGGCAACACAGTTATCATCAATCCGCAGGCGGAAATACTGTCCAGTAACGGCTTCGTCCAGGTTGCTGTAATACTCGCCGCGGTTCGGCTCATTATAAGAGGGAACCTTGTCAGCAGCGGAGTTATCTACAAATTCGACTTCTGTCCAGTTATCATTGTTAGCCAGATAATTCGGATCAGAGAGTTCTTCTTCTGTTGCATCGGGATTCTTCAGAACTTCCAGTGCAAACTTAGCTGCATTATCGGGAATATCGTCGGCATATTCGCCCAAAATCACGCCCCACTTGTCAATGGTAACAGGCTTATCGGTACGGACAACTGCCCAACCGGTAGCATTGGTAGCGCACCACTTGGTGGAGGGATCACCGTCAGCTACCATGGTCTTATGCTCATAGGTAGAACCATTGGCGGAAGCTTCCACAAAGGTCAGCGGCAGAGGACCAACATACTTGGTCACAGATACGGTCTTGGAGGCGGACTTTTCAGGGTCACGTACCGAAGTAGCTGTCACGGTCAGAGTCTCAGCCTTTTCATCTTCAGCTACAGACAGTACACCGTTTTCATCAATGGTAGTTTCGTCAGAAGTATTGCCGGAAACACTCCAGGTAACATTCTTTTCGTTGCCGTTAGAAGTAGAAACCACTGCACTAAACTGAGAATTCATACCATAATAGACTTCATCTGCACCTGTAATGGTAACATCGTTTACTTCAATTTCAATGATGGTGTCGCCTTCAAAAATTTCCAGCTCGTTAGCGCCCCAGCAGTTATAATATCCCCACAGCATATAACCGTCATCCACACGCAGACGGAAATATCTGCCGGTTACCAACTCAGCCAGAGGACGGTTAACTACCTTCTGGAGAGACTCGCTGTTATCATAGGATTCTACTTCAATCCAGTTGTTGTCATCAGCCAGATATTCGCTGTCTGCCAGCTGCTCTTCTGTTGCATCGGCATCCTTCAGAACTTCCAGTGCAAACTTCTTGTTGGCATTGGAGCCTTCGCCTACACTGACCATCTTCCAACGGTTAATGGTATAGGTATCGCCCAAATCAATGGCTACCCAGCCATTAGAAGAACCATTCCAGCCGCAGTTCCAGCCGGTATCTTCATCCCCATCAAAAATAGAACTCAAGTCTCCGCTATGAGAGCTGCCCAAAATGGTGGCTCCCTGTGCTACATCGCCAATCAGGGTTTCCTTAACGGTCGTTGCAACAGAAGCCGTCTGGCTTTCGTTAGCTTTCCGGGTTACGGTCACGGTCACAGAAGTAGCAGTCTCATCCTGTGCAACGGTCAAAACGCCGTTTTCAATCGTTGTGCCGTCAGAAGCATTTCCGCTGACACTCCAGTTGAATTCAGAAGCATCTGCTGCCTCTCCCTTATAGGAAGCGATATAGGATGCTGTTGTTCCGGTAAATACAGGACCGGACTCCTCTTTGGTTACGGAAACCGCGTTCTTCACGGTATAGTTTCCGGTAAGGGTCAGATTCTCGTTAGTCTTGCTCTGTGCCTTCACAGAAATTGTATTAGCGGTTTCATTTCCAGCAATGGTCAGCAGGCCAGTCTGGTCAATGGAAGTGCCTTCTGCCACATTGGAGGTAATGCTCCAATCAAAGTTTTCAGCACCCATATCCACGCCCAGGTTTTCGGCTTTAATCTGCAAGGTTTCGCCCTTATAGGCATTCCCCGTTTCAGGATTCAAAACCATTGCGGGTGTAATGGTGACCGTCTTGCTGCCGGTAAAGCGTACATCTTCCTTAGCAGCAGCGGTAACTGTCAGAGACTTTGCCGTTTCATCGGCTGCAACTGTCAGAACACCATCTTCGCTGATGACAGTATCAGGGGAATTGTTGCCCTTAATACTCCAAATCACGCCGTCATCTTCGTTATAGTTCTTAACAGTGCCTGTAAACTGTACAGGATCACCGCCAGCCTGAATCATCGTGGCATCCGTATTGACTGTTACGGACATCTTTCCCTTGACATAAACTTCGTCGGAAACATTTCCGTTATAGTCTACCAGCCACACATACACGCCATCAGCGGAGTCGTCAATCGGCTGGAACATGGACCAGTCATTGTTCAGCTCGCCATGGGATTTTACGCCTCTGGTATAGGAATCTTCTTTTCCACGCTCGCCGTTGGTGACGACCTGATAGTGGAGCTCATGCCATTCGCTGGAAGAAGGCTGGGTAAAGCGTCCGTCAGTCCACAGTTTTCCGTCATAGGGAGCGCAATAGGTATCGGGAAGTGTACCATCATAAGTAGCAAATCCACCATCTGCGGTCTTGATGGTCATGGTGTATTCAGCACCATTGGCATCTGCACCGGTGGGAACCTTTACCACAGCGCTGCCGTCGCCGGAAGCAGTCCAGATGCGGGGTTCAGCTTCATAAGAAGTGGTAACGGTAACATCAGCCTGGCCGCCTTCCCAAGTAACAGACAGCTGGCCGTCTACAGAGTTATCTACCTGAATATTGGATACAGCAGCATCATAGCTGTATACTGCTTCGGCTGCATCACTTTCGGTACCATCTGCGCCAACAGCCTTTACCTTAATGGTGACATCGCCTTCTGCATCATACAGGTCTTTGATGTAGTAAATGTCGTCATAAATGCCGCCCATGTACATTTCCTGTCCGTTAATCACAGCGTAAACATTATACTGCTTTACGGTGTCATAATCGGCCAGATCCCAAGAAACTACCATTTCGTTGCTGTTGCCATAAGCCTTGTCAATGGTCAGGCCCGTAGGAGCAGCAGGCTTTTTGGATTCGCCGGAAACATACTGCATAGCGCCAATGTTCATCTGATACTCAGGAGCTTCGCCCTCAAATACCAGGCCAAAAGCAGCAATTTTCTTTCCTGCATAAGCAGACAGGTCAACAGTACTGGTCACCCAGTTGTCGCTGGCGCTCTCGGTATTTGCGATATCCATCTTCACAACGGTATCGGCATCATCTTCAAAAATCACGCCCAGCTTCATAACGGCATCGTCAGAAGAGGTCTTTTTGAAGGTAATGTTCATCTGAGAGTTTTCGTTTACATCCAAATCGGACTTGTACAGGTGCAGGAAGTTTTCTGCATCCAGGCCGCCATACACGACCAAAGAGCTGCCGCCGTTATAAGCGCCGACCAAATCGAAATCGAAGCTTCCTTCTTCGCCGCCGTTATAAACTTTGCGGTACTTGGTGCCATAGTCAAAATCAGCGCTCAGCTTGCTGCCTTCGCTGTCAAACCACCACTGCCAGGTGGGCAGGATGTCCTGAATATTGATGTTGGACCATTCATGCTCATTAGAGGTTTCGCCGTTCACCATGTATTCCAAACCGTGACCGGTATTGAAGTTGGTGTAGAAGGTATCGCCGTTTACTACAGAGCGTTCTGCAATGTAGTCAGCAATACCGGTGAAATCTCTGGCTTCAATCTGAGAGGTTCCATCCGTCAAATCCGGATCGAGGACGGTGGTATTTTTATTGTTGTTGCCAGTCCACCACAGACGCTCGCGCTGGAAAGCCATCCACTGATATTCGTCCATCTCACGAGTAAACAAGCGGTAACCAGTTTCAGGGTCGGTTCCAGCTACCTGCTCCAAACCGGTCTGTACAAAGTCAGTACCCAGAGAAGCAATGGAGCCATTCATAACGCCGTTAGACATCAGACGGCTGAAGTCGTTATTCCAGCGGTTTGCACCAGCTTCAAAACCGTTGAAAGCTACTTCAAACTTATCCAATCCATAAGGCTGTGTATTGCTGTCACCAGGTACAGCATGGCCATATTCAATGAAAACAGAGTTAGCAATCAAAGTTGCATCTTCGGTATTACCGGCAGTGGCGGTCGTCAGCATATCGGTGCTGAAGCTGCCAGCATTATACCACTGAACATACATACCGCTGGCACGCATCTGAGCCAGGAATTCCTTCAACTTTGCTCTGACATCGGTGCCATAGGAACGGCCTTCCATGTTAAAGAAATAGCCGTCAAATCCATAATATTCGGCCATTTCGGTCAGCTTATCAGCAACGGGATACCGACCATTCTCATCCTGATACAGCATCACTTCAAAGTTCTGATAAGCTCTGGGCTGGAACATACATCCCAGAGACAATACGCCGTTTTTGTGAGCCGCATTGGTATATGCGGGGTTCGGCAGGTTCACAAGGCCGAATTCAAAATAACGACGGGTCCAAGCGTTTCCGTCAGTTGCATTACGCTCGTCCTCAATATCATTCAGTTCTTCCGGAGTACCAACAGAGGGCATTCCGTGCCAGGAAGCATACTGGTCCACATATTGCCAGAAATTGAAAACATGTGTACTGAACTCGTTGGTGTAGGAATAGCTGTTGAAAAATGCATTTCCGTAGTCACCAGTCAAAGTGAGGTATTGCGCTTCGGGAAGAAGCTCCGGGTTTGCCTGTGTTGCAGCAAATGCTGCGTTGCGGTCCTGCAGAGGAACCTGCGCACGAAGCAATTCTCCATACGGGTCCGTTTCCGGGGACCAATCCATAATGTCTTCTACACGGTATCCATGCTGATAAGGCTGATTATCGCCTTTTGCGGATTCGCCTACATAAGGATACGTGTCACCAGCAAGAGCAACAGGCATGGAGCTCGCCGTAATTGCTAATGCCAAGAATGCCGCAAGAACTTTTTTGGCTGTCTTTTTCATCATTTAGCCTCCTTATTGTAATTAAACGTTTGACACATGCTCCATAAAACCGGTCAACTGTTTACAATTTGATTATAGAAAATTAACAAACCACGAACTATATCAAAAATCTTTGTTTTTATGATAAAAACGTTATATTTTTCCATAAAATAGCTATTTTTTTAGTTTTTATTCGTAATTTTATGGACAAAGATTGTAAATAAAAGACATATGTTGCGACAGTTTGATATAATACATTCTATACATACTTTCTCGCTATTTTTCTAAATCAATTATAACCGATTTTATTTTCTGAAAACGTTTTATAATAGTTTTAAACAGAAAAAGAACCCCACCGTAAATAATTTTACAGTGGGGTTCCTCTACTGCATACCTATTTGATTCTGTGGAGCATCAAACAAAGTTGTTGTCACAGTAATCAGGCATTCTCTTTTTTCTTAACGACTACCAACGCCAAACCAGCAGTCACGACTGCAGCAGCTGCAATCCACGGCAAGACGCTGTTGTCGCCAGTCTGGGCATTTCCGCCGGGCTCCTGAGAAGAGCCGGGTTCCTCGGAAGAGCCGGGTTCCTGAGAAGAGCCGGGTTCCTCGGAAGAGCCGGGTTCCTCAGAAGAACCGGGTTCCTCAGAAGAGCCGGGTTCCTCAGACAGCAGCTCCAGACCTTCAATGGCAGCGTTCAAAGCATCGCAGGCAGCCTTGATATCTTCGGGCATTGCGTAGAAGGTGTCGGCCACTTCCTTGGCGTTTGCCAGTGCTTCCGTAAAGACTGCTACTGTCTCCTCGGTATACAGACCGGTATCCACTTTTTCTGCCTCTGCAATAGCAGCCTGCAGCTCGGTCTTATCGAATTCCTCGATAGCGCCATCCTTCACGGAGAACACGACTGTCTCAGAAACATTGCCGCGATAGTCTTCCAGCGTTACTGCATAGATGCCGGAAGCATCCGAAGCGACTGTAGGCATATTGTTGCTGTAACGTACCACCGTCTGGGCTTCGCCACCGTCAATGGTGTAAGTCATCTTGTACCAATCCTTGGCCAGCGGCACAGCCAGTCTGCCGCCATAGATACCAGGATTATAGTGCTTTGCATAGCTGTCGTCCAAGCGTCCGTCATAGGTGACGGTTTCGCCGCCGGCAGTAGTAATGGTCATGGTATAGCGTGCATAGTCAGCGTCAGCGCCGGAGGGAACATCAAGAACAACAGCGTTCTTTCCAGCAGCTGCGGTTACGGAATAAACCTCGGGCTCAGCTTCGCCGGTGTATTCCTTGGTTACGTTGATAACGGTCTCACCGTTAAGGCCAGCAGCGGCATCCCAGTTAATGAGCAAGCTGCCGTCAATTGCCTTTACTTCTACATCAGAAACAGCCTTGCTGTAGTCATAATCGACTGTAGCAGCGTCGCTCTCAGTTCCGTCTTCGGCAACAGCCTTCACCTTAATGGTGACAACGCCCTTGGCGTCATACATGTCCTTAATGTAGTACACATTGTCATAAATGCCGCCCATGTACATTTCTTCGCCGTTGATCACAGCATAAACATTGTACTGCTTCACGTTGTCATAGGAAGCCAGATCCCAGGAGATGTACATTTCGCCGGTATCATAAGCCTTGTCGATGGTCAGGCCGGTGGGAGCAGCGGGCTTCTGAGCTGCGCCAGTGGTATAGGCCAGCTTGCCAATATTGATCTGATAATCTTCAGCGGTGCCATCGAATACCAGACCCATAGCAGCGACCTTCTTGCCGGCATAAGCAGACAGATCCACAGTGGAGGTTACCCACTCGTCGCTCTTAGCAGCGGAATCAGCAACATCCAGCTTTACAACGGTATCGGTGTCATCCTCGAAGATCAGGCCCAGCTTCATAGCGACGTCATCTTCAGAGGTCTTCTTAAAGGTCAGGTCAACCTTTGTGCCATCGGCAACATCCAGGTCGGTCTTATACAGGTGCAGGAAGTTCTCAGCGTCGATTGCGCCATAGACAACCAGAGAGGAGCCGCCGTTGTAAGCGCCTACCAAGTCAAAGTCAAAGCTGCCTTCGTTGCCCAGGACATCTTCCTGTCCATTGTCATAGTTCTTCTTGTACTGGGTGCCATAGTCAAAGTCTACATCCAGCTTTTGGCCTTCAGTATCAATCCACCACTGCCAGGTAGGCAGGATGTCCTGAATGTTGATGTTGGACCATTCGTGGCTGTTGGAGATCTCGCCATTAATAGCATACTCCAGGCCATGGCCGGTGTTGAAGCTGGTGACAAAGGTGTCGCCGTTGATGACAGAACGCTCGGTGATATAGGCTGCAACACCGTCGAAGTCCTGATCCTCACGGGTGCCAACGCCAATGGCTTCGTCCTGCGGATAAGTGGAACGGTCGGCTTCATAGCTGGCCTCGGAAGGATCCTGGAAGGGTCCGGACCACCATCTGCGCTCACGCTCGAAGGTCATCCACTGGAACTCGTCCTTTTCACGGCGCATAGCAACATTGTTGTTGGTGCCGTTGTCCAGGTCCTCATCCAGTCCGTCATGGACAAACTCGGAGCCCAGAGAAGCGATGGAGTTCATAGGCTGGCCATCTGGAAGGTTGTTGTCAGGATTGTTGTCAATGTTGTCGCGCAGGTCATACCGCTGGCTCCAGCGATCGCCGCCAGCCTCGATACCTGTAAATACTACGTCCAGAGGGTTCAAATTCAAAGACTGGGCATGTTCAGCGGAACTAGTCAGCATATCATGATTCCACCAGTAGTTCAGGAAGATGGAGTCAGAATACTGGACGCCGTCCTCTGCTACGAAGGGGGAGTTGATGTCGGTAAACTCGTTCTCATAAATCAGAGTACCGTCGTTGTTATTGATGGAATCATACCACTGGATGTACAGGCCTGCATCGCGCATCTGCTTCATAAAGCCCTTGTACAGCTCCACATCGCCGGCAGGAATGGTCTCTTCCTGGTTGATGAAGTAGCCGTCAAATCCATAGTATTCGCACATCTCAATAAGTTTGTCTGCATAGGGGTAGTTACCATTCTCGTCCTGGGTCAAAAGCACCGTATGCTTCAGGCCCGTACGGGGCAGGAAGATACAGCCAATGGACAATACGCCGTTCTTATGGGCTGCATTGGTGTAGCCGGGGTTCGGCATATTGATCAGGCCAAACTCAAACTTCCGGTACTGCCAAGCGTCATTGACGCCGCGTTCGTCCTGATACATTTCTTCCGGTACTTCTTCGGTGGGCATGCCATGCCAAGAACCATAGTAGTCAGTATACTGCCAGAAATTGAACAGATACTGGCTGAACTCATTGGTATAGGGGTAGCTATCAAAGAATGCATTGCCATAGTCACCTGCCAGGGTAAACCACTGGGTCTCCGGGCTCAACTCCGGATTAGCCTGGGTTGCTGTTAGGGCTGCGTTGCGATCCTGAAGGGGAACTTGTGCCCGCAGATATTCTGCATAGGGGTCTGTCTCGGGACTCCAATCCAGGAAATCCTCCGCACGATAACCGTGCTGGAAGGGCTGATTCTCGCCGCGTGCGCTTTCTCCCAAATAGGGAAGCGTATCGCTGGCCAGTGCCATGGGCAGAGCTCCTGCTGTGACCGCCAAGGCCAGAAATGCCGCGATTACTTTTCTTGCCGTCTTTTTCATTGCTTTGCCTCCTTATGATGTTAAACTTTTGACACGTACTCCAGGAAACCGGTCAATGTTTACAAATTGATTATAAAAAATACACAGTCTCGTAACCATATCAAAAACGTTAGTTTTATTCCTAAAAACGTTATATTTTACTACAAAATTGCTATTTTTTTCTTTTCATCTTCAATTTTATAGGCATATATTGCGGTTAAAAAGACAACTATGGCAGCTGTTTGATGTGCTACATTTTCCAAATTCCGATAAAAATGGCCCTCACTGCAAAATTTTACAGTGAGGGCCCTCTTATAGATGCCTATTTAATTCTGCAAAGTATCATCAATATCGCTTACAGCAATCAGGCATTTTCTTTTTTCTTCAACACTACCAAACCCAAGCCGGCGGTTACCACTGCTGCCACTGCAAACAAGGGCAGTACACTGTTATCGCCAGTGGTCGGAGTGCTCTCTGTTGCGGTATCATCTTTGGACGTGGTACCTGTTGTGCTGTCGCCCTTAGAAGTATCCGCATCAGAAGTTGTATCATCATCCTTGCCATCATCGGTGGAAGGCTTGCTGGTGTCAGCGCTCAGATTCTCGATTGCCTCATTCAGCTCTGCTACTGCCTCATCTACTACTGCCTGGTCATCTTCGCTCAGGCTCTCGTCTGCCAGTACCAGATTTGCGTTATACAATGCTGCCTTGAATACAGCCACGCTCTCTGCGGTATAGCCGCTCACATCCATCTCATTAGCCTTGTTCACCAAGTCATTCAGGATGCTCTTGTCGGCCTTATATCTCTGGGCCATAATGGCGTTCAGCAAGGCTTCTGCTGCAGGCTCGATGTCATCATCCATAGCATCGCCATCGTTGTAAACTTCCTTGGCTGCTGCCAGAGCTTCTTCCAGCTGGCTCCAATTGGTTTCCACGTACATATTGACGTTTTCTACCATCTCGTCTGCCTTGGCAATCAGCTGCTCCAGCACGGTCTTGTCGCCCTTGGTGAGTCCCAGACCCCAAATGCCATCCAGCAGGTTGTCCCATGCAGTGTCAATCTCTTCTGCTGTTGCATCAGGATTGTCCAGAACTGCCTTGGCTGCTGTCTTGGCGTCTTCAAAGTACTTCACTGCGCTGTCTACAACGCCTTCAGTGCTCAGGGTCAGCGCATACTCATAGGTGGTACGCAGAATGCTCTTGCTGGGGGTTACGGTCACATAAGACACACCGCTCTTGCTCGGGTCGGCTACAGAGGTTGCTCTCACAACCAAGACTGCTGCCTTCTCGCCGTCTGCGATAGTCAGGTTACCATCCTGATCAATGGTGGTGTTCTTGCTCGTTGCGCCTTCCACTGTCCAGGTGACTTCCTGAGAAATCTCGTCTGCCTTCGGTGCTGCATTTGCCTGCGGCATCTCGGCCATCGTCAGAGCCTCGGTGGAATCAGCCTCAAACAACTGAATTTCATGGAGGCGAATGGCGGTCCACTGGTTAGCGGTGGAATCGTCAATACGGACACGGAAATATCTGCCAGTTACATTTTCAGACAGACTCCGTACACACTCGCCTGCATTTTCTGCAGTATAGGGTGCAATTTGATCTCCGTTGGAGTTGTCCACCAGGTCAACTTCTACCCAATTATCGTTATTGGCCAAATAGTCGCTATCTGCCAGCTGCTCGGCAGTGGCGTCAGCGTCCTTCAAAACTTCCAAAGCAAATTTTACAGTATTGAAACCGGCATCCTTATCGGAATATTCTCCATGGACTGTACGCCATCCGGAAATGGTGTATACATTCTGCAAATCCAGAACAATCCAGCCGTTTTCAGCTTTGTCAACACACCACTTTGTGCTGTCTTCACCATCAACAGCCTTGTCGGGAGTCTCATTGGCGGAAGCGGGGGAACCAGAAGCTCCTACTACCACAGCAGCCAAATGGTCACCCATATTTTCCTGAATCATCACATTGTAAGAATCGGTCCAAACATTTCCATCTGCCTCATAAGAAGCATTCACCGTAATAGTGGAAGCCGATTCATCACGGGCAACGGTCAAAACTCCATTTTCCAAGGTTGTTTCAGCAGATGCAGCACCTTCCATAGACCAGGTGATTTCGCCATTGTCGACTGTATCTGTTTTATAAGATGCAGTAAGGTCTACTGTGCCGCCCTGCAGTACGGTAGCGGAAGAAGCCGAAATAGAGAGAGGATATTTTACATTCACTACAACAGAAGCGGTTTCATCTTCATAAGAAGCAGTAACGCGAATAGAAGTAGCCTGCTCATCCGCAGCAACCGTAAGAACACCGTTCTCGACACTGGTAGCTTCATTCAGCTCTGTATCATCAGTGGAAGAAACACTCCACTTACAATCGGCTGCATCCACTGCCTGACCCATATAACTTGCTTCAAAGGATACGGAATCTCCATTATAAACAGAAGAATCCGCTGTAGTAATCGCCAAACCATCTCCGGTTACTGTCCATTCGGACTCATTTCCACGATAGTCAATCAATTTAACCATAACGGCATCAGCACCGCTTACATTGGGCATATTGCTGTTATAGCGTGTAATGGTCTTTTCTGCGCTTTCAACACCATTGGTCACAGTCTTATAGACCATCTGGTACCAGTCTTTTGCCAGCGGAACCTCCAGCGTACCGTTTGCAGATACCTTTCCGGTATACGGCTTGCAGTAGCTGTCATCCATCCGACCGTCATAAGTGGTCACAACTCCGGAAGGTGTGGTAATGGTCATGGTATAACGAGCATAGTCAGCGTCTGCTCCGGTGGGAACTTCCACTGTGCAGCCATTGTTGCCAGATGCCGTCCATGTGCGGTCGTCTGTGCTGTATTCCTTGGTGACTGCCACATCTGCCTGGCCGCCTTCCCAAGTCACATTCAGCTTTCCGTCTTCTGCGGTGACTTCGATGTTGCTGACGCCCTCATTGTAGTTGTGGTTCACAACTGCTCCGTCACTCTCGGTTCCATCTTCGGACACGGCCTTCAATACCAGAGTCACTTCGCCGGCGGTCTGCGTAGCACCAGAAACCACTGCGTCAAAGGATACCGTGCTGCCAGCCTCGGCCTTCAGGTTACCGGGGGTTACGGTTACACCAGAAACCGCAGTGCCAGTGCTATTTTCGATAGCATCTTCCAAGTCCTTGATGTAGAATACTTCGTCATAAGTACCGCCAAGGTAAATTTCCTTGCCGTCCTTCATAGCGTACAGGTTGTACTGCTTTACTTCATCATAATCAGCCATATCCCAGGATACATACATTTCATCCGTATCGTATGCCTTGTCAATGGTGAATCCGGTGGGAGTTGCAGGCTTCTCTGCTGCGCCAGTGGTGTAGGCCAGTTTGCCAATGTTCATCTGATAATCTTCAGCGGTGCCATCGAATACCAGACCCATTGCTGCTACCTTTCTGCCAGCATAAGCGGACAGGTCCACTGTGGAGGTTACCCACTCGTCGCTCTTTGCTGCGGAATCTGCAACATCCAGCTTTACAACGGTATCGGTGTCATCCTCGAAGATCAGGCCCAGCTTCATAGCTACGTCATCTTCGGAGCTCTTCTTAAAGGTCAAAGCTACCTGCGTATCCTCTGCTACATCCAGGTCGGTCTTGTACAGGTGCAGGAAGTTCTCTGCATCTACTGCGCCATAGACTACCAGAGAGGAACCGCCCTGATATGCGCCTACCAGGTCAAAATCGAAGCTGCCTTCGTTGCCCAGTACGTCTTCCTTACCGTTGTCATAGTTCTTCTTGTACTCAGGACCATAGTCGAAATCTGCATTCAGCTTGGTGCCGTCGGTCTCAAACCACCACTGCCAGGTCGGCAGGATGTCCTGAATAATAATGTTGGACCATTCGTCGCTGTTGGATACTTCGCCGCCGATGCGGTATTCCAAACCGTGACCGGTGTTAAAGCTGGTCACAAAGGTGTCGCCGTTGATGACGGAACGTTCGGTGATGTAGGCTGCAACACCGTCGAAGTTCTGATTCTCACGGGTACCAACGCCAATGGTTTCGTCCTGTGGATAAGTGGAGCGGTCGGCAGTGTAGCTGGCCTCAGAAGGATCCTGGAAGGGTCCGGACCACCATCTGCGTTCACGTTCGAAGGTCATCCACTGGAATTCGTCCTTCTCACGGCGCATTGCCACGTTATCATTGGTGCCGTTGTCCAGGTCTTCGTCCAGTCCGTCATGGACAAACTCGGAACCCAGAGATGCGATGGAGTTCATGGGCTGGCCATCTTCGCCAATGTTATTACGCAGATCATACTGCTGTCCCCAGCGGTCGCCACCAGCCTCAATACCTGCAAATACAACTTCCAGGGGATTCAGGTTCAGAGACTCCGCATAGTTGGCGGAAGATGTCAGTTTGTTGTTATTCCACCAGTAGTTCAAGAAGATAGAATCAGAATACTGAGTATCACCTTCTGCAATAAAAGGTGCGTTTACGCTGTTGAATTCATTCTGATAGGTCAGGCCGCCAGTAGCATTGTTTATGGAATCATACCACTGAATGTACAGACCTGCATCGCGCATCTGCTTCATAAAGCCCTTGTACAGCTCCACATCGCCTGCAGGGATGGTCTCTTCCTGGTTGATGAACCAGCCGTCGAAACCATAATACTCACACAGCTCGATAAGCTTTTCTGCATAGGGGAAGTTTCCGTCCTCATCCTGGGTCAAAAACACCGTGTGCTTCAAACCGGTACGGGGCAGGAAGATACATCCGATAGACAATACGCCGTTCTTATGGGCTGCATTGGTGTAGCCGGGGTTCGGCATATTCACCAGACCAAACTCAAACTTCCGGTACTGCCAAGCGTCATTAACGCCGCGCTCGTCCTCATACATTTCTTCCGGCACTTCTTCGGTCGGCATTCCATGCCAGGAGCCATAGTAGTCGGTATACTGCCAGAAATTGAACAGATACTGGCTGAACTCGTTGGTATAAGGATAGCTGTCAAAGAATGCATTTCCATAGTCGCCTGCCAGGGTAAACCACTGGGTTTCAGGACTCAGCTCCGGGTTTGCCTGGGTTGCTGCCAAAGCTGCATTACGGTCCTGCAGGGGAATCCGGGCTCTCAGATACTCACTGTACGGGTCCGTCTCAGGGCTCCAGTCCAGGAAATCCTCAGCACGATAGCCATGCTGATAGGGCTGGTTTTCTCCGCGGGCGCTTTCTCCCAAATAGGGAAGCGTATCACTGGCCAGTGCAAACGGCATGGAGCTCGCCGTGATTGCCAGTGCCAAAAACGCCGCGAGAACTTTTTTGGCTGTTTTCTTCATTGCTTTTCCTCCTTACGATACTAAAAACTTTTGACACGTACTCCAGAAAACCGGTCAATTGTTTACAATTCGATTATAAAAAATACATAGACAGCTAACCATATCAAAAACATTAGTTTTATTCCTAAAAATATTATGTTTTATTGCAAAATCACTATTTTTATGATTTTTATCATCTGTTTTATAGACGTACATTGCAAAAACAAGACATTTTTTGCGTTTGTTGGATGTTGCACATTGGTCAAAGATTCCCCTATAAATTTGTACTATTTCACTATCTCTACAAATAATCCTATACTGATTTTGATATAAAAAGGGTCCCACTGTAAATAATTTTACAATGGGACCCCTCTCAAGGATACCTATTTAACTCTGTAAAGTATCATCAATACTACTTACAGCAATCAGGCATTTTCTTTTTTCTTCAGCACTACCAAACCCAGACCAGCGGTTACCACTGCTGCCACTGCGAACAAAGGCAGTACGCTGTTGTCGCCAGTTGTCGGAGCTGTCTCAGCTGCGGAATCATCTTTGGACGTGGTGCTTGTTGTGCTGTCGCCCTTGGAAGTATCCGTATCAGAAGTTGTGCTGTCCGGCTTGCTGGTGTCATCGGTATTGCTGCTATTATCTTCTGTGCTGCTGCCGTCATCCTTGCCATCATCGGTGGAAGGCTCACTGGTGTCAGCGCTCAGATTCTCGATTGCCTCATTCAGCTCTGCTACTGCCTCATCTACTACTGCCTGGTCATCTTCGCTCAGGCTCTCGTCTGCCAGTACCAGATTTGCGTTATACAATGCTGCCTTGAATACAGCCACGCTCTCTGCGGTATAGCCGCTCACATCCATCTCATTAGCCTTGTTCACCAAGTCATTCAGGATGCTCTTGTCGGCCTTATATCTCTGGGCCATAATGGCGTTCAGCAAGGCTTCTGCTGCAGGCTCGATGTCATCATCCATAGCATCGCCATCGTTGTAAACTTCCTTGGCTGCTGCCAGAGCTTCTTCCAGCTGGCTCCAATTGGTTTCCACGTACATATTGACGTTTTCTACCATCTCGTCTGCCTTGGCAATCAGCTGCTCCAGCACGGTCTTGTCGCCCTTGGTGAGTCCCAGACCCCAAATGCCATCCAGCAGGTTGTCCCATGCAGTGTCAATCTCTTCTGCTGTTGCATCAGGATTGTCCAGAACTGCCTTGGCTGCTGTCTTGGCGTCTTCAAAGTACTTCACTGCGCTGTCTACAACGCCTTCAGTGCTCAGGGTCAGCGCATACTCATAGGTGGTACGCAGAATGCTCTTGCTGGGGGTTACGGTCACATAAGACACACCGCTCTTGCTCGGGTCGGCTACAGAGGTTGCTCTCACAACCAAGACTGCTGCCTTCTCGCCGTCTGCGATAGTCAGGTTACCATCCTGATCAATGGTGGTGTTCTTGCTCGTTGCGCCTTCCACTGTCCAAGTGACTTCCTGAGAAATTTCGTCTGCCTTCGGTGCTGCATTTGCCTGCGGCATCTCGGCCATTGTCAGAGCCTCATCTTCGCTCTGAATGGAGTACCAGCTGAAGTTATATACGGTAACGCTGTAGGAAGCACCTGTTTCCTTATTGGTGCAAATCACATTGATGGCCATGCACTCCTCATCCTCTCCAAGCACAAGGAGACCATTCTCATCAATCTTTGTATCTGCGGAGGAAATCTCCCCGTACCAATCGGGATAAGCGCTCTCTACACTCCAATCAAACAGGGTCGCATCTACATCTGCATCCAGTTTTTGGTTATGAACGGCAAATTGCTGCTGTCCTCCGGGAGACATGGAAGCATAAGACGGGGTCAAAGCATACAAATCATTAATGGAAATCGTGGTGCTAAAGCTATTACCATCAGCATCCATTGCTTTTACTTCTACTGCTTTGGAAGTTTCACCTTCTGCAATGGTCAGAACGCCATTTTCAACAACCGTTCCCTCATTCTCAGCGCCTTCCACAGTCCATGTGTACTGTTCGGCCGGAACCACTTCGCCCATCTTTTCTACCGATACTGCAACTGTATCTCCGGGATAAGCGGAAGTACTTTCTGCACTCAGTTCATATACAGGAAGAATATTAATCTTTGTCGTGTAAATTAAATCCGTATCCTTCTTGGTGGCACGAATGGTGACACTGGCAGCTGTTTCGGACATTCCAATTGTTAAATATCCATTTTCTGTAATAGAGGTTCCTTCTTTCAAGGAATCAGCGCCAACAATATCCCATGTATAGTTATTAATGGGCATAGGCTTTCCAGACTTCTCTACGATATACTGCTGGCTTTCGCCACAGTAAAGCTCTCCGCCCTCGGGACGAATCTTAGTAATTGCAACCACTGCAACATTGGTGCTGCCAGATACTGTAGTATTCTCTACAGAAGTAGCAGTAACCGAAACACTGGAAGCACATTCTTCTTCGCCAATATACAACACGCCATTTTCATCAATAGCAGTTGTGGGATCCTTAGCGCCGCTGACACTCCAAGTAACAGCATCAGTTTCGGCATAATTCTTCACAGTAGCCTTCATTTGAATAGACTGACCGGCTTCCACAGATTCTCCATCTGCAGCAACACTTACGGAAATCAAATTGGGAATGGTAACCCATTCGGACTCGTTTCCACGGTAGTCAATCAGCTTAATCATTACGGAATCAACAGAACTCCGAATAGAAGGCATATTGTCACTATAGCGAGTGATAGTGGATTCTGCACTTTCTTCGCCATTGGTTACAGTCTTATAGACCATCTGATACCAGTCTTTTGCCAGCGGAACTTCCAAAGTACCGTTAGCGGCTACCTTTCCGGTATACGGCTTGCAGTAGCTGTCGTCCATCCGGCCGTCATAAGTAGTCACAACTCCGGAAGGTGTGGTAATGGTCATGGTGTAACGAGCATAGTCAGCATCTGCTCCGGTGGGAACTTCCACGGTGCAGCCATTGTTGCCAGATGCCGTCCATGTGCGATCGTCTGTGCTGTATTCCTTGGTGACTGCCACATCTGCCTGGCCGCCTTCCCAAGTCACATTCAGCTTTCCATCCTCTGCGGTGACTTCGATGTTGCTGACTCCCTCATTGTAGTTGTGGGTTACAACTGCTCCGTCACTTTCAGTTCCGTCTTCGGACACTGCCTTCAGAACCAGAGTCACTTCGCCGGCGGTCTGCGTAGCGCCAGAAACCACTGCGTCAAAGGATACCGTGCTGCCAGCCTCAGCCTTCAGGTTGCTGGGGGTTACAGTTACATCAGAAATCACAGTGCCAGTGCTGTCAGCAATAGCATCTTCCAGATCCTTGATGTAGAATACTTCGTCATAAGTACCGCCAAGGTAAATTTCCTTGCCGTCCTTCATAGCGTACAGGTTGTACTGCTTTACTTCATCATAATCAGCCATATCCCAGGATACATACATTTCATCCGTATCGTATGCCTTGTCAATGGTGAATCCGGTGGGAGTTGCAGGCTTCTCTGCTGCGCCAGTGGTGTAGGCCAGTTTGCCAATGTTCATCTGATAATCTTCAGCGGTGCCATCGAATACCAGACCCATTGCTGCTACCTTTCTGCCAGCATAAGCGGACAGGTCCACTGTGGAGGTTACCCACTCGTCGCTCTTTGCTGCGGAATCTGCAACATCCAGCTTTACAACGGTATCGGTGTCATCCTCGAAGATCAGGCCCAGCTTCATAGCTACGTCATCTTCGGAGCTCTTCTTAAAGGTCAAAGCTACCTGCGTATCCTCTGCTACATCCAGGTCGGTCTTGTACAGGTGCAGGAAGTTCTCTGCATCTACTGCGCCATAGACTACCAGAGAGGAACCGCCCTGATATGCGCCTACCAGGTCAAAATCGAAGCTGCCTTCGTTGCCCAGTACGTCTTCCTTACCGTTGTCATAGTTCTTCTTGTACTCAGGACCATAGTCGAAATCTGCATTCAGCTTGGTGCCGTCGGTCTCAAACCACCACTGCCAGGTCGGCAGGATGTCCTGAATAATAATGTTGGACCATTCGTCGCTGTTGGATACTTCGCCGCCGATGCGGTATTCCAAACCGTGACCGGTGTTAAAGCTGGTCACAAAGGTGTCGCCGTTGATGACGGAACGTTCGGTGATGTAGGCTGCAACACCGTCGAAGTTCTGATTCTCACGGGTACCAACGCCAATGGTTTCGTCCTGTGGATAAGTGGAGCGGTCGGCAGTGTAGCTGGCCTCAGAAGGATCCTGGAAGGGTCCGGACCACCATCTGCGTTCACGTTCGAAGGTCATCCACTGGAATTCGTCCTTCTCACGGCGCATTGCCACGTTATCATTGGTGCCGTTGTCCAGGTCTTCGTCCAGTCCGTCATGGACAAACTCAGAACCCAGAGATGCGATGGAGTTCATGGGCTGGCCATCTTCGCCAATATTATCACGCAGATCATATCCCTGGCTCCAGCGGTCGCCGCCGGCCTCGATGCCTGCAAATACTACGTCCAGAGGATCAACGCCCAAAGAGACAGCATGGTCAGCAGAGCTGGACAGCATACTGTGATTCCACCAGTAGTTCAGGAAGATGGAGTCGGAATACTGGACACCGTCCTCTACTACAAAGGGGGAGTTGGAGCTGTTAAACTCGTTCTGATAACTGACACGTCCACTGGGATCTACAACAGAATCATACCACTGGATGTACAGGCCTGCATCGCGCATCTGCTTCATAAAGCCCTTGTACAAATCCACATCGCCTGCGGGGATAGTCTCTTCCTGGTTGATGAACCAGCCATCGAAACCATAATACTCACACAGCTCGATAAGCTTTTCTGCATAGGGGAAGTTTCCGTCCTCATCCTGGGTCAAAAACACCGTGTGCTTCAAACCGGTACGGGGCAGGAAGATACATCCGATAGACAATACGCCGTTCTTATGGGCTGCATTGGTGTAGCCGGGGTTCGGCATATTCACCAGACCAAACTCAAACTTCCGGTACTGCCAAGCGTCATTAACGCCGCGCTCGTCCTCATACATTTCTTCCGGCACTTCTTCGGTCGGCATTCCATGCCAGGAGCCATAGTAGTCGGTATACTGCCAGAAATTGAACAGATACTGGCTGAACTCGTTGGTATAAGGATAGCTGTCAAAGAATGCATTTCCATAGTCGCCTGCCAGGGTAAACCACTGGGTTTCAGGACTCAGCTCCGGGTTTGCCTGGGTTGCTGCCAAAGCTGCATTACGGTCCTGCAGGGGAATCCGGGCTCTCAGATACTCACTGTACGGGTCCGTCTCAGGGCTCCAGTCCAGGAAATCCTCAGCACGATAGCCATGCTGATAGGGCTGGTTTTCTCCGCGGGCGCTTTCTCCCAAATAGGGAAGCGTATCACTGGCCAGTGCAAACGGCATGGAGCTCGCCGTGATTGCCAGTGCCAAAAACGCCGCGAGAACTTTTTTGGCTGTTTTCTTCATTGCTTTTCCTCCTTACGATACTAAAAACTTTTGACACGTACTCCAGAAAACCGGTCAATTGTTTACAATTCGATTATAAAAAATACACAGTCTCGTAACCACACCAAAAACATTAGTTTTATATACAAAAACATTATATTCCCGTAAAAACACAATATATTTTCTAAATATTTTAAAATATTTGTAGACATTTATTGCAAAAACCAGACAAATATTGCATGTTTATTATGCTTATAAAACAAAAAAACAAGACTGAACCCCCTATAATTAGGAAATTCAGCCCCGCTTCGTATCTAATTATTCATTTTCTGCCCGCTGTCGAATTCTTCTGACTGCTTCTGTGGATGCCGGAACCGGACGAATCCAGGCCCTTTTCTTACTTTCATCCACAAGTTCTCCCTGTATCTGAAACTCTTCATTCAGCACATTCCAAACGGTATCCCGAAATTGCGGCGTCGTGCACCCCGCAGCCAGTCTTCCGCAGTGAAAAGCCAACTGATTCTGCACTGCCATAATATCACTGAAAATCAATTTATCGTCCATTGTCTCCCCCATTCATCATGTCTCACCATCCAACGTTTCCAATAGCTGTTCCCGAAGGATCCTGTGTCTTCCTGCCAGGCTTTCCAGTTTCATACGCAATTGTGGATCTGTGCAATTCTGCGCCCCTGTCAGACATTTTTCTTCCATCAGCCGCTCCAAGCAAAGCTGCTCCTCCAATAAAAACAATTCTTTTTCCGTCAAATCCATACGATCTCTAACTCCTTTTCCCGTTTCTTGCCGTACCGGTTATGTAGGCCCGGTACGGTCGGCCAGCCCAAAACTGACAGAAAGCGCCCTGTCTACCATCGACATGGCTTGGGAATCCAGCCGGCCCATTTTTTCTTTTAATCGATGCTTATCCAATGTCCGAACCTGTTCTAACAGGACAATGGAATCCTTGGAGAGCCCGGTATTTTTGGCAGAGAGCAGGATATGCGTTGGCAGGTTGGCCTTGGAGCGCTGGCTGGTAATAGCCGCCGCAATCACTGTTGGACTAAATCGGTTGCCTACATCGTTCTGTACAATAAGAACCGGACGGACACCACCCTGCTCCGAGCCAACCACCGGGCTCAGGTCAGCATAATAAATATCGCCCCGATGAATCATCCATTTTCACACTCCGAATCCTTTTGTAGTGGGAAGCTGTTTGTATTGTTGCCGGTTTCATTGGATTTTAAACAATCCGCCTGGAAAAACCCAACGAAAATTCATCGCGGCTGTGCTTCCCACTCCATAATATTAGGAATCGGTCCAAGGGGTTCATGGAATATTGGACATCTCCTGCTGCATAAAGCTGACGGATAATTGCCACACCGGTACTTGCAAATTGCTGATTTCTCCTGTTTCATCCGTTTTCACAGTGATTTCTTCCCCACCAGAGAGTTCCCCGCTCCATTGCTGGTTTTCCCACTGCAAATCTGCCTGTGCTCCACCATCTAAAGCGGAAAAAAGCCGTCCAAAAATACTTTCATCCAGTATATTTCCCATCTCTGGCTCTGTTAACCCTTGAAAAGAAACCGTATATGTTCCGCTACGATACTGGACCAACATGCCGCTCATTTCTTCCGGAGCCGTCACCGTAAAAGAACTGATTCCTTCTAATGTGTGGCTGAGGGTACCCGAAACCTCCACACCTTCCATCATCGCGCAGCATTCCGCTTCTACCGTCCACTGAGGTGGCTGTGATTCCGGTTGGCTTTGGCCGCATCCGCTCAGACACACCGCCATCAGTATGGTCATTGTCCATATTTTTAAATTCCTTTTGGGCTTTCTCCATTTCATCAACGTTTCCTCCCCGTTTGAATATCGGAGCGTCTCTTTATGTATATGCTGCCTGTTTGTGTTCATGCGCTTCTGGATGCAAATTATAAAAAGCCTGTCTCCACACAGGAAACAGGCTTTTATAGTATGATTGAATATTATATTTTGACTGCCATTACAGCTCCAGCATAGGCACGATACGCAGAAGGGGTAACTCCTACGGATTCTCGAAAAACTGCAATAAAATAGCTTTGAGAACGAAACCCCGTATCTGCTGCGATTTCTGCAATCTTTCTATCTGTTTTCAGCAAAAGCTCCATTGCCTGGGAAAGTCGTACTCCATTAATATACTGTATCGGCGTCTTCATGGTATATTGTTTAAAGATTCGGCAAAAGTGCCCTTCACTCATATCGCAAATATCCGCAAGTTCTTTTAGGGTAATGGGCGAGGCATATTGCTCTCGGATATAGCTGATAACTTTTTTGATTTCTCCGGCAATCGATTCCTTTTTTCCAGGAGAAGAAGGCAGATGTTGCGCTTTGGGCAGCAGGTAAGCAAACAATTCAAGCAATCTGGATTTTACCATCAGTTGATAATAAGTCTTCCGCTCCTGCATAAAGCCAAAAACTTCTTCAAAACATTCGTGGATTTCCGCGCCGTCCGGTTCAGCGATGGCAATTTTTCTGGGCAGAATCAAAGTTCCGGCAACCATTGGTCCCATATATGCAAGGCGGATGCTGTCTCTTTCCGGGCCGCAGAGAATTTCTGGGGAGAAGATCATCACACGAAATTCACTCTTTTCTCCCACTGGCGTTGCAGCATGAAGCTCTCCAGGGCCAAACACAAACAATTCACCCGCGTTTCCCTCTAACACCTGATTGCCCGCCTGAATTTGCAGTTTTCCCCGCTCCACGCACAAAATTTCTATCTCATCATGCCAATGGCAGCCAATTTCCTGCTCATGGTATTCATAACATCCAACCGGCCAAAAAAGCCCCGACTCCTCCGTCTTTGTTTTTAATTCCGTTCTCATGATTCTTCGCCCGATTCATACAGTACCAGAGCTTCATCTATTTTCATAAGCTCCTTCTCACTGATCGCATACGTGTTGTTATCGGCTGAAAGTTCAATGGTTATGGTTTTGGGCGACTCCCAACCTGTATTTTCCAATTGCAGCTCCAAAAAGCTCAGAAGATAGTTACAATAAGCACTGTCGATTTCTTTCTGCGATTTCCCCTCAAAGTCCCCATCACTCACCATCTGTGAAAAATCCAAAACCCTTTTTTCGATTTCAGCGGCATGATCGGGAAACAAGCTGACCGGCGAGATTTCCATGGTTACCTGATAGCCGCCATTTTTCATTTTCTTTGAGGAAACAGCCTCAAATTTACTGTGATTGTACAGCTGTCTGTAAAACGCCATCGTGCGATACAGCGTCGCATCCGTTTGGGTAAAACCAAATACTTCTGCAAAATACATGGATTCCGAGCGCAAATGTTCCTGATAAGTTTTTTCGGCTTCCTCCTGTGAAATTCCCACAAACTCCTCATAACTGTCGTGCTCGCCAAGATATACGGATTCTACCGCAGATTCCACATAAGCGGCAGCGTCAAAGGTATTTTGAGAACAGGCAGTCATCAAAAGGCAAATACCAGCGCACAAGCATACCAGACGGATTTTTAAATATTTCACAGTGTTCCTCCTTTATTCTTATCACGATTCTCACAAAATCTGGAGTCTTTGAATTCCAACGGTTTTGCCGGATTTATCGTCAATTTCAAACAAGCAGCAGTCCATCCGGCATTCTCCCCCGGCAAGCTCATGTCTCACCGGCATTCTGGTGCGAAGCTTCTCAATGATAATTTCCGGTTTTACTCCCAACACCGAATGTACCGGTCCTGTCATACCCAAATCGGTGATATATCCCGTTCCATTAGGCAGAATACATTCATCCGCAGTGGGCACATGGGTATGGGTTCCAAAAACCGCCGTTACACGGCCATCCAAATAGAAACCCATGGCCTTTTTTTCTCCCGTCGCTTCCGCATGAAAATCCACCAGCACCACCTTGGGAAGGTCCTCATTTTTCAGAAGCTCATCCACAGTCTCAAATGGGCAGCGCAGGTTGTCCATATAGGCGGTTCCCTGCAAATTGATCACGGCAATTTGTCTGCGCCCCATGTCATAGATACACATTCCTCTTCCTGGCGCAGCGTTTGCAGGATAGTTGGCCGGACGCAGCAGTGTTTCATCCCGGTCATATAATTCATAGCTTTCCCTTCTGCGAAAGCTATGATTCCCCGTTGTGATGATATGTACGCCGCTGTCATACAGATGTCTGGCCGAAGCAGGTAAAATTCCATTTCCGTCGGCAGAGTTTTCCCCATTGGCGATTACTACATCCACGCCATACTGTTTCTTAATAACCGGAAGCCGCTCCCGCAAAAAGGCACATCCAACGCTTCCCACCACATCTCCGATTGCCAATATATTCATAAACGAATTCTCCATTCTTTTATATCCAAAGCTTGATTCACCGCAAAAGAGCTATAATATCTCCATTATAAAGCAATATGCCGGAAAAGGAAATCCCTTTCCGGCACACTCTCTAAAAAAACATTTCCCCAAAAATCTCACAAAACCAACACAAGAGTTCCCGCTGTAATCAAAACGCCGCCCACAATGGTTTTCCAGTCTATGGCTTCGTGAAGGAACAAAAATGCCAGCACCATACTGATCACCACGCTGAATTTATCAACCGAAACCACCCGGCTGGCTTGACCAATTTGCAGTGCACGGTAATAACACAGCCAGGAGGCGCCAGTTGCCAGTCCAGAAAGTACCAAAAAAATCCAGCCTTTTGTTTGAATCGAAGAAATCCCACCAATACTTCCCGTCAGCAAGACGATTCCCCAAGCCATGATTAAAACTACGCCGGTTCGAATTGCCGTTGCCAAATTGGAATTGATTCCTTCCATCCCCACCTTAGCCAGAATAGAAGTCAGTGCAGCAAAAACAGCCGATAAAAGTGCAAAGACTACCCACATAGAGCGTCCTCCTTTCTCCTTTTTGTCATCCATAGCCATTCCCTCCATTCCACCAAAATCAGACACAAAAAAGGGCCTCCTTCTTTTGAGGAAGGAGGGTCCCTATACATGGTACTTTATCTCTTATCCGAGGAATTCCGCTGCCTTGATAATCAATTCCACAGCCTGTTCCGATGTAAAGACAGAACTGTCGATAGTTAAATCATAATTCTGCATGGAATCCCATTTTTTGTTGGTGTAGAAATTATAGTAGTTAGCACGCTGCTTATCCTTTTTGGTCAAAAAGTCGGAAACCTTAGCTGGGTCTATTCCGTATTTTTCCACCGCACGACGCAGCCGGCTATCCCTGTCTGCATGGATAAACACTTTCAGGCAGTCTTTTCTTTCCCGCAACACATAATCGGCACATCTTCCCACAATGACACAAGCGCCTTTTTCAGCCGCTTTACGAATGATATCTGCCTGAATGAGGAACAGCTTATCGTTTATAGGCATATCATTCATTCCGGCAACGCCGCCGCCAAATCCGTAAGTTCCCATCACCAGAGAATACAGCAGACTACTGGTGGCCCGTTCATCGGCCTGACGGAAAACTTCTTCACTCAATCCGCTTTTTTTCGCGGCTAAAGCAATCAACTCTTTGTCATAATAAGGGACTCCCAATTTTTGGGCCAACATCTCGCCAATTTCTCTTCCGCCGCTGCCATATTGGCGGGCGATGGTAATGACTGTACGGCTGCTCATTTCGTTCACCCTTTCTTTATGAGAAACAGTTTGATACCGGCCGGTTTGCCGGTATCATAATACCAATCACTATAGGTATCATACCGCAATTTTTATACAAAGTCAATATTAGTTTACACATAGCCATTGTTTTTTGTATATAATACAACAGATTTTAAGTAAAAGCACCCTCTCCAGCTTTTTCAAAAAGCTGCCGCATTTCTCCCCGCAGTCCGCGATGTTCCTCCTTGGACAGTGTTGGGTCCTCATGAAGAATTTCCCGGGCTTCCTGACTGGCAGCCTTTAAAAATTCCACATCCTGTACCATATCGGCAATGGTAAGCTGAGGCAGGCCGTGCTGCCGGGAACCGAAAAAGTCTCCTGGTCCCCGAAGTTTTAAGTCTTCATCGGCAATCCGAAACCCGTCCGTAGTACTGCACATAATCCGCAGCCGGGCCAAAGCTTCTTCATTTTGTGCATCCGAAATCAGGATACAAGTGGACTTTTCCTTTCCTCTGCCTACTCTTCCCCGCAGCTGGTGAAGCTGAGAAAGCCCGTATCGTTCCGCATTTTCAATCAGGATAATCACAGCGTTGGGAACATCCACGCCGACCTCCACGACTGTGGTAGAAACCAACAAGTCCAGTTCTCCGGCAGAGAACGCCGCCATAACCGCATCTTTTTCTTTTGGCTTCATCCGTCCGTGAAGCATACCGATACGGTATCCGGCAAAAGCTTCTTTTTCCAGCATATCGCGATATTGCACCACGCTGGCCATATCGCTTTGTCCCTCTTCCACCAACGGACAAATAATGTATCCTTGCAGCCCCCGGTCCAAGTGCTTTTTTACATAGCCGAAAGCCCGTTCTCTTTTGTCGCTGGTAATGGCAAATGTTTCTATTTTCTGCCTTCCCGGCGGCAGCTCATCCAAAACCGAAATGTCCAAGTCACCGAAAATCATCAGCGCCAGTGTGCGGGGAATCGGGGTCGCACTCATCACCAGCATGTGGGGATTCTCCCCCTTCTGGGCCAGCGCGGCTCTCTGCGCCACTCCAAACCGGTGCTGTTCATCGGTGACAACCAAGCCCAACTTTTGAAACGTCACACCCTCTGTCAAAAGCGCATGGGTTCCAATGACCAACTGGATTTCCCCGCTGGCCAGTTCTCCCTGTATCCGCCGCTTTTCGGCTGCTTTTACAGACCCGGTAAGCAATGCAATGCGGATACCTGCTGGCTCCAAAAGAGCCGACAAGCTTTTTTCGTGCTGCCGCGCCAATACTTCCGTAGGAGCCATCAGCGCTGCCTGCATACCGTTTTTGATGACACAATAGCATAGGGCCGCAGCGACCGCCGTTTTTCCACTTCCCACATCTCCCTGAATCAAGCGGCTCATGGGGGTACTCCCCATCATGTCCTCTACTGCCTGGGCAACCGCCCGTTTTTGTGCAGAAGTGAGCGAAAAGGGCAACAGTTTCCAAAACTCGCCGGTAACATCGTTTTTCACCTGTAAATGGTTTTCCACCCGAGTATGACTTTTCATGGAGAAAAGTCCAAGCTGCAAAACCAGCAGTTCTTCAAACACCAGCCTGTTTCTGGCTACCCGAAGCATCTCCAATCCCATAGGGAAATGAATATTCTGTAAGGCAAACCCAAGCTGGCACAATTGATAACGCATCCGTATTTCCGTAGGAATCGGATCCCGAACAATATCAGGCAGCAAGTCGATAGCAGCTTTGACTGCATGGCTGATTTGCCTGGAAGACAACCCCTCTGTCTGTGGATAAATAGGCACAACGGGAAGGGCCTCTTCCACCGGGACAAAATCGGGCGCTGTCATCTCCCGATGGAGAAATGTCCCCTGTACTTTTCCCCGAAACAGGTATTCTTCCCCCACTTTCAGCATGGTCTGCACATAGGGGTTATTAAAGTATGTCAGGGTCATTCTTTGAATACCATCCGTCACCTCTGCTTTAAAAAGTGTCATTCCCTTTCGCACATACTGCCGTTTGGGGGCTGTACGTACAAAAGCCCTGATAACGGATATTTCATTCATAGGCGCCTCCCCAATCTGAAGGATGGTGCTCCAGTCCTCATAAGTACGGGGATATAACCGCAGCAAATCCCCCACGGTAGGCGCTCCCAATTTTCGAAACAGGGCTGCTTTTTTTTCGCCTACCCCCTTCAAAAACTGAATATCCATGGTAAACAGGGAAGCCAAACCTCTTCCTCCTTTGTTATAAGATAAAGGCAGGGACCCTTGCCGGAATCCATGTCCGGCAACAGTCCCTGCTCTTCTGAAATACACAGAAAATTATTCAACAGAAATAATAAAGTAATAGATAGGCTGACCGCCATTCACCAGCGTTACTTCAATATCGTCGCTGATTTTATTCCGAATCCGACGGCAGGCATCTTCCGCCTGTGCCTCAGTAATATCGCTGCCGTAAATCAGGGTGATAAAGGAAGTATTCCGGTTGACCATAGAGCGGGTGAGCTTGCTGCAGGTATGGACCGGGTCTTTCTCGATATAATCCAGTTTTCCGTTGCGCAGGCCCATAATATCTCCCTGATGGATACGATGTCCGCCAAATTCAGAATCGCGGGCAGCAAATGTTACCAGACCGGTAGCAACCGCACCGGCAGCATCCATCATCAGCTGACGGTTTTCCTCCGGCGCAGCGTCCGGGTCAACTGCCAGCATAGCGGAAAGTCCCTGGGGAATGGTACGAGTGGGCAAAACGACCACTTCACGATCCGTGACCAGCGGAATCGTCTGCTCGGCTGCCATAATGATATTTTTATTATTGGGAAGTACAAACACCCGCTTGGCAGGTGTAGCCAGAACAGCGGCCAAAATATCCTCGGTGCTGGGGTTCATAGTCTGCCCTCCGCTGACCACCTGGCTGCATCCCAAATCGGTAAACAGAGTATGCAGGCCCTCTCCGGCTGCTACTGCCACAAAACCCAGCTCCTCTGTAGGCTCAACTGGCTCCAGCGCAGCCTTTGGTGCAGGTGCCTCTTCGGCGGCCGCTTTGGCAGCTTCATTTTCCTCTGCAGCCCGGCGATGCTGCTCTTTCATATTTTCCACCTTTACGGTCAGCAGCTGGCCAAAGGTCAACGCCTCCTGCAAAGCATTACCGGGATTCTCGGTATGGACATGCACCTTAATGATTTCCTCATCATCCACCACCACAACACAATCGCCAATGGTTTCCAGATAAGCCCGCAATTCCTGAGGGTCACGGGTTACTTCGGGGTCACGTCCCACGATAAATTCGGTGCAATAGGTAAAATGAATTTCCTGATCAAACTCAGCGGCAGCATTGCGGAAGAATTCTGCCGTTTCATCTGCCTTTTCCTCTTCGGTTTTTTCCATTTCAATCTTAACGCCGTCACGGAAAACGCTCATCATGCCGTCAAAAATCAAGCACAAACCCTGTCCGCCTGCATCCACTACACCGGCCTTTTTCAAAACCGGCAGCAGCTCCGGGGTTTCCTCCAAAGCGGAAGCAGCCCCCATGCATACAGCAGACCACACATACACCGGGTCGCTGTCAATGGCAGCAGCGGCACGAGCTTTTTCATAGGCAACCCGCGCCACAGTCAAAATAGTACCCTCTGTAGGCGTCATAACAGCTTTATAAGCAGCATCCACGCCCAACCCCAATGCATTGGCCAAATCTTCTCCGGAAGCGGTAGCCATATCTTCCAGCCCCTTGGAAAAGCCGCGGAACAGCAAAGACAGAATCACACCGGAATTTCCTCTGGCACCCCGAAGCATTGCCGAAGCAGCACGATGGGCAACATGTCCGGCAACTGCGTCTTCATTTTTTTCCAGTTCGCGGATAGCAGCTGTCATGGTCATAGACATATTGGTTCCGGTATCACCATCGGGAACCGGGAAAATGTTCAGCTCATCCACCATTTTTTTGTGTTTGCAAATATTATTGGCGCCGGACAGAATGGCGTCTCGCAAAGTGATTCCGTTAATCACAGCTCACACTTCCTTGTTCTGTTAGATTTCTTCCGGGCAGCGACACCAGTTCACCAAATGCCGAAAGATGCAAAAATACTCGCACAAGTTATAAAGTGCTGAATTTTTTTCTTATTATATCACAGTCTTTCGTGTAATTCAATGAAAATACGTCGCAGAAAAAAACTTCCTTGTTAGCCCCAGCAGATTGCACAAAAGGGCGAAACCCCATAGGGGATTCTGACAGATTTGCAGGGAAAAAGAGGCAATTATAGCAGGCATTTCAGCCAGCGGCATTTGAATTTGCGTGCCGTTGACATACGAGAAACCAGGTTTTTCCGCAAATACGCTGCCCACATTTCCATGGTGTATCTATCTTCCTCTTTGGGAATATCTTTTCCAAAGCGAGCCTGCTTTCCAATCTCGTAGGCTTTCCGGAAAAGGGACTCGTCTATCCACGAACAGGACTCTTTCAGTGTGTGCAGCGATTTCTCAGGTTCTTTCTGATTCCATCCCGTCAGTCCAGCACAGCCGAGAATTTCAAATGTCCATCGCCAATATGCCCGGATTCCTTCCCGCACATCCTGCTGTTTCCACTGTTTTCTCCAACAGAAAAGATGCCATTTTCTTCGGAAGATAACGACCGCTGCCAAAAGCAGGAAGATACCCAGCCAAGCCAGAATAGAATATAACCAGCCCGTCCCTATCCCCTCACCAACATCGTCCGGTGCAAGTGTGGGAGACAGGGTATTCTCCGGCGTTTCTGACGGAACAGGCGTCTGAGTTGCTTCCGGAGTTTCGGTAGGTTCTGCCGTCTGCTCCGGTGTGGGGGTTGGCTCTGGAGACGGGCTGCCCGACTGACTGGGTGATTCCCAAAAATCATCTTCGTGGAAACCGGGCGTCATCTCTACCGGCACCCATACACCGTCATCCGTATCGTAGACTTCTACCCACGCATGGGAATGACTGTCCGGCACCTGTAAATAACCATCCTCTGTCCGCTGGCCATTTTCCCAGTCATCGGTGGTAATAATATACCCTTCCGCATACCGGGCCGGTATTCCCAATGCCCGAAGCAATAGCACACCGGCAGTGGCAAAATGAACGCAATAGCCAGTCTTGGTTTCTGAAAACCACTGGATAAACTCACGGCCCTGAGGGAAAGATGGCGGGCTATAGGTATAAGTGTATTCCCCTCGGAAAACGCTCTGAATCTGCTGACACAAAGTTTCCACCGCTACCGTCCTGCTATCATAACTGATTTCGTAATCCGGTATATTCGTAAAAGACTCAATGTTATGCTCTTCACACCATTGAAGAGCTGCTTGGCGGGTATTTTCCGGCAGCCGGGTATAAGGCTCATAAATATAAGTGGCATAGGAAGTGGTCAAGCTTTGCAGGGCATCCCCGCTCTGCACCTGGAATTCCTCCGGTACACCGGGCCTATTGCCTTCCATTGGCACATGGAGCAGACAACTCCAGCTATCCGGCTGAATAAATGTTTCTAAAGTATATTCTGTGGGAGAATTCCATCCTCTCTGAACAAATAAATCCTGACGGAAATTCGCACCGGATATCTCAGATACATTATCTTTTAGATAAGCAGGAACAAAAATGGAATCATGATTAGGCACAATATTGCGCACTTGCAAAGTATAAGAAGCGGTCTGTAGGCCTAATAAACCATAATAATTCATAGGACTGACCGTTTCCCCCTGCCACTGGGTAAACTGCTGGGAAGCCTGCTGATAAGCGCTGTCATCGGCAATACTCCAACCATTTCCATCGTAAAAATTGGCCGCATATCCACGCAGATACAGTGTCTTAGGCTCATCTGCTGTAGAAAGTACTTCGATTGCAGTTTCTCCGGAAAACCGAAGCTGCCCCAAATTATGCAAATCTTTATCTGCCCCACCGCCAAACAGATGAACCAGACTCTGTGGAAAATTGAAAAGCTGCTCCTGCAACGCATCAATATTAGCAGGCCGTTGATAATCCTGCTGGGGAAGTATCGCAATGGAGGTAACGGCAGAAATCAACATACAACCCATCATCAGCAGCGCCGATTGCCTGCGGACATTCCCTTGAAACAGGACCCCCTGTTTTTTCGGCCGGCTATGGCGCAAGGTTTTTACTTGATACCGGCCAATATACGTATACTGCATCATCCAAGAAGCCAGAAGGGCAAAAAACGGGGGCAAATCCGGCATCAATGTAAAAAATAATGGATACGCCAAAAATGGAGCCGTACAAATGATCAACCCAATCATCGTAGGCCGGCGTACCACAAAAAATCCGGTTATTAAAATCAAAATGCAAAAAAGGAGCACCAAAAATCGGGTTTCCAGCCACACAGCCTGATGATAATAACGACCCAAGTCCAATTGAAATTGGGTAAAGGTCCACGGAGAATTCTGACTCATAACCAGTAAGACCCGGTTAAGGACCAGCACAAACCCATTCCGAATCCCATCAAAATCCAGAAACGCCCATAACGCCAAGGGGACTCCTGGAATCAATAGCAGAAAAGGCCAGCTGGAAAAAGTATAGATTCCTACCGTTATTGCTACAAACAATACCATCCATACCGGAAGCGCACTGGTATAAAGGGTAATTCCAAAGGCAGACAAAAACGAATAGGAGCATCCAAAGATTCCCATTCCTAAAATCAACGCCTGCACCAAGTACCGCATCGCAGGATTTTCTCTGTTTTTTAACACCTTGGCGGAAACCAGTGCAAAAGCCGGAGTTCCTTCCTGCTGCTTCCGGACAAACATTTTTCTTCCTTTCACAGTACCAGCTCCTCCAAGTCCAGTTCTCCGCTGTCTGACGAAACAACCGTAACCGTATCTTCAGACATGGAAAATCCATCAATATTTCCGGCAACCAAAACTGTCACCTTTCGGCATCCACTCTCTCCTTGCAACATTTCCACCCCTTTTTCAGCTGCCTCTTCCTCGCCAGGGGTCGTAAAATACAACAAGTGAGCGCCTATTGGGAGTTTTCCCTGTTCTGGCAGTCCATTGATAGCGGGGCGTCCCGGATTGATTTTCAAAGCCAGCATCCGCCCCAATACCGCAGAAAGTTCCCCTTCATCCTTAAGTTCTTCCCACCGGCATACACCGTCTTCCATCCAACCGCACCAAACAGAGTTCCCCTCTTCCAGCAGTGCCGCAGAAATGGAAAGAAAATTGGTCATCATTCTGTCCAGTTCTTTTGGCTCGGCTCCCACAGCCGGTTCCGTCAAAAAATAGAGGGCATGGTCCACCGGCAAGGAGAAGTCCCGCACCATCAGCTGTCCCATACGCTGGGTCAGCTTTTGATGTACTCTCCGCAAGCTGTCCCCTTCCCGAAACTCCCGGATTTGAAACACTTCCGACGGGTCATCTCCGGGCTTCCAGGGGGAATATTTTTCAGAACCGCCCGGCATTGCCGGCTCCGGGTCCAAATAAAGAAAGGCTGGCTGAATATCGGGAAGAACACTGATAGAAAATTCCGGAATCTTTCCGCCTGCCGGCAGACAAAACAGCCTCAGGACATCTATCAGACGTATTCTGGCAACAGACAACTTTACCTCTCCGCACCACAGGCTGGAAAGGCTTTGGTTTACTTGCACAACAGTACGCGGGGAAACGGCTGTGTTGACAGAAAACCGCATAGGAGAAAACACAGGCTTGCCATCGCTTTCTCCCAAAAGATTTTCACATTGTAATTGTACCTCTACTTCCGGGCAGGGCAAAAATCCCCGGTTCTCCACTTTCACAACCAAAGGGATATCTTCTTCTTTTGCCACAGTATGTTTTTCCACCTGAAGCTGAACCCGTATCATCAAACAGGAAAGTATCCCTGCCAGCAGTGAAACAACCGGGAGTATCAATACCAGTATCAGCGTAAGGTGAGACAAATATCCCTTATAAAATATAAAGAACAGTACGCACCCTACCAGCGCCGTCAGATATATTATTCTGCTCTTTGCCATTTTTTCACCTTATCCCGCTATTCCGGGGGCCTTTACCTGCTTCAGCCCTTCGCTCAATACATCTCTGGTAGTTAGCCCGGCTACCCGTCCTTTGGGATTAAGCAGGACACGATGCGCGCACACATCCAAAAAGACAGATTGGATATTCTCCGGGACAATATAATCCTTGCCGCTTAAATATGCTGTTGCTTTGGCCATACGAATCAATGCCAATGTGCCGCGGGGACTGATTCCCAGACGCAGTGTTTCGGCTGTACGGGTCCAAGCGGCCAATTCGGCTGCATACTGGCAAACAATATCAGAAGCATATACCTGGCTGACTTCCTGCTCCATTCTCAAAATCTCTTCTGGACCGGCAACTCGCCGCACCGCCTCCAACGGGTTCTCCGTTTGCCGGCTCTGCAGAATGGCCACTTCTTCCTGTACGCTGGGATATCCCATACTCAGGCACACCATAAATCTATCCATTTGAGACTCTGGCAGCAGTTGCGTACCGGCAGACCCTACAGGGTTTTGTGTAGCGATTACCCAAAACGGCTGGGGAACGGGACGGGTAACCCCGTCTACGGTAATTTTTCCTTCTTCCATCACTTCCAACAAGGCAGATTGGGTCTTGCTGGAAGTACGGTTAATTTCGTCCGCCAAAAACAAATTACACATGGCGGCTCCGGGAACATATTCACTTTTCCCGGTTTCCCGGTTATAAAGGGAGTAGCCTGTCACATCCGTAGGCATTACATCCGGAGTAAATTGCATTCGCTTAAAAGAAAGGTCCATAGCTCTGGCAAATGCCAGTGCCATGGTTGTTTTTCCCACTCCGGGAATATCTTCTAACAAAATATGGCCGCCGGCCAGCATGGCGCACATTGCAGCCGCGATGGTTCTTTCTTTGCCCACCACAACTTTCTGTACTTCTCTCATAATTTCAATGGCCTTCTGCACAGATTTTTCCTCCTGTTTCTTTTCCGTCATTACAAAAATTCAACTATCCATTAAATATTTTCGGATTATTTTTAAAAGCATATAGAATAAAAACAAAATTTCACGCACATCATTTTTCTAAAAACATGCGATATTCTTCTGGCTTTTATTGTAACGTATTTCTTTCTATATTTCAACAATCATGGAAAACTGTATAAATTTTGTAATCTTTCTAAGCCTTTTGTATTTTCAACGAAAAAAGCGGAAAAAGGCTTGCAAAAACATGTACGGTGTTATATTATAAAGTTGTATGTACATATATTGTCGGAGGTGATCTCTGAATTATGGAAAAAAAGGAAGCCAAGTACAATATTTTGGCCAGCGCTATTCGGGAACAAATCCTCAATGGTTCTCTGAAAATGGGCGATAAGCTCACCTCTGAAAACGAACTTTCGGAGGAATATGGCTTTAGCCGTCAAACAGTCCGGCAGGCGCTGGGAGTGTTGGAACAGGAAGGGTTTCTGGTACGCCGTCGGGGCAGCGGAACTTATATAACCAAACGGACACCGATGGCACAAAAAAGCCGTACCATCGGCGTGATTACCACTTACATCACCGACTATATCTTTCCTGTTATCGTCCGGGGAATCGAAGAGGTACTTTCGGCCAATGGATACCGTTTAACTTTGGGCGTTACCAAAAACCGTGTGGAAACCGAACGACAGATTTTACAGTCCATGCTGGAAAACGGGGTGGATGGTCTGATTGTGGAAGGAACCAAAACAGCCCTTCCCAACCCTAACATTGCGTTATATCGAAAGCTGGAAAGTATGGGAATTCCCTGTGTATTTTTCAATGGATATTATCGAGAACTGCCGGGGTGTATTTATGTAGTTACCAATGACCGGCAAGCAGGCTCCTATGCTTCTCAAAAATTGTTAAAAGCAGGATGCCATCATTTGGGAGGAATTTTTAAATCCGACGATATGCAAGGGCATGAACGATATGCTGGGTTTGCCGAAGGCTTGATGGAGGCAGGTCAGGAAATCAATGACGATGCTGTTATTTGGTATTCGACAGTTGACAAGGAGTCTCTGTTTGATGGGGATAATGCTGAACGGATTTTCCGTACCCTCCGCCACTGCGATGGAGTAGTGTGCTATAATGACCAGATTGCTTACCGGCTGATTGAATTGCTGCGTCAGCATGGACGGCAGGTTCCTGAAGAAATTTCTGTGATTTCGTTTGACAACTCCAGTGTTTCGCAATATTCACCTGTTAAAATTACTTCCTTCAACCACCCCAAAGAGCAAATGGGACGGGAAGCAGCCGGAAAAATTATCAGGATGATAGAGTCTAAAAGCAAGGAAGAACCCCTTGTCATGAATATGGAGCTTGTCCAAAAAGGTTCGATTATTTCGGATTGTCCATAATTCATTGCGATTGTCAACTCGCAGCTGTTCAATGACTGCTGCATTTACAAACTAAAGATATTTTTCAAGGAGGAATTTTACACATGCTGGAAAAACTGAAAGAACAAGTATGGAAAGCCAATTTGCAGCTGCCTGCTCATGGCCTGGTTGTCTTCACCTGGGGCAATGTATCGGGTCTTGACCGGGAGTCCGGACTGTTTGTGATCAAGCCGTCCGGCGTGGAATACGACAAGCTTCGTCCGGAAGACATGGTAGTCATGGATTTGGAAGGCCATAAAGTGGAAGGAGAACTGAACCCCTCTTCCGACACTCCCACCCACCTGGAACTGTACCGGAATTTCCCCACCATCGGCGGCGTGGTTCATACTCATTCCCGCTGGGCCACTATCTGGGCTCAGAGCGGCCGCAGTATTCCTGCCTATGGCACTACCCACGGCGACTATTTCTATGGCCCCATCCCCTGCACCCGGGCAATGACTCCGGAAGAAATCGGCGGCGAATATGAACTGGAAACCGGTAAGGTCATTGTGGAAACTTTCCAAGGGAAAAAGCCGGAAGACATCCCGGCTGTGCTGGTAAAATCCCACGGCCCGTTTACTTGGGGCAAAGACTGCTTTGAGGCAGTACACAACTCTGTCGTTTTGGAAGAGCTGGCTATGATGGCATGGCATACGGAAAATACCATGGGTGTACAAATGCAGCCCATGCAGCAGGAACTGCTGGATAAACATTTTCTGCGTAAGCACGGCGCAAATGCCTATTATGGGCAGAAAAAGAAGTAATTCTTTTTAGAAAAAAGCTGGACAGCAAGGAATTTTGTGAGAGGACTTTTGGTTTTTTTCACAATTTTCCTTGCTGTTTTTTCGTTTCTGGTATATCATAAGGATAGATTGATTGTCGGCGGCTGTGCCAAAAAAGCGGCGATACAGCCGCAGCATCACACAAACGCCGGAAAGGAAGGTATCAGAAAATGAACATGTTAAAACTGGAACCCGCATTTAAGGACTATCTGTGGGGCGGTACCCGCCTGAAAACTGAATACAACAAAAAAAGCGACTTGGATATTGTGGCTGAAAGCTGGGAGCTTTCCACTCATCCTGCTGGCCAGAGCGTCGTTCGCGGCGGTGAGTATGACGGATTGACCCTGAGCGAGTATATCGAAAAAGCCGGCCGTCAGGTATTGGGTAAAAACGGAGAGGCTTTTGAAAACTTCCCGGTTCTGATTAAATTTATCGACGCCAAAAACCCCCTGTCCATTCAGGTACATCCCAGTGACGAGTATGCCCTGCGGGTGGAGCATGAATATGGCAAGACCGAAATGTGGTATATTCTGGACTGCGAGGAAGGTGCTTCCCTGTACTTCGGCGTCAATCGCGAGATTTCCAAAGAGGAATTCCGCGCAAAAATTGAAGACAACACCCTGTTGGAAGTTTTGAACAAAGTCCCGGTTCACAAGGGCGATGTGTTCTTTATTGAATCCGGAACGATTCATGCTATCGGAGCTGGCATCATTATCTGTGAAATCCAGCAGAATTCCAACACGACCTATCGTGTATACGACTATGGCCGCCGGGACAAAAACGGCAACCTGCGTGAGCTGCATGTGGACAAGGCTATCGAAGTGTCCAAATTAGTGCCTTCCGACACTTCTGCCCATACCTATGCGCCGGAGCAGCTGGAAGCCGCTGTGAAAACCCGTTTGGCTACCTGCAAATACTTTACCACCGATAAATATGTGGTAAACGGCGCGCAGCCCTTTGTCATTGATGACAGCAGCTTCCGGTCCTTCATGATTGTAGACGGTGAAGGAACCATGGAGAGCGATGGACAGACTCTGCCGGTTCAGAAAGGCGACAGCGTATTTGTTCCTGCCGGCAATGGCACCGTAACGGTTACCGGTAACTGCACCGTAATTCTGACCACTGTCTGATAACATAATCTTACAACATCCTTGAAAAAACGTACCCCCTGTCGAGAATTTCCGACAGGGGGTACATTTTTTATTGATTCAATGATTATTCGCAGATTTTTCCGCCCTGAATTACCTTGACAATATTCAAGTCGGAATCCAAAAGCACCACATCGGCCAGTTTACCGGCTGCAATGCTGCCTACCCGATAATCTTCCTTGATACTACGGGCCGGGGTCAAAGTTACGCTCTTTACAGCCTGCTCAAACGGAATTCCCCAAGAAACCAGATTTTTCATTTCCTGATAGAGGTTTGTGGTAGAGCCAGCAATGGTACCGTCTTTCAGGCAGGCCTTGCTGTCCCGCACATACACAGGCTGTCCGCCCAGCTCATACTGTCCGTCTTCCAATCCGGCAGCGCTCATAGAGTCGCTTACGGCCAAAATTCTGTCACCCAGCAGGCGGAAAGTGGTGCGCAATACGGAAGGATGAATATGGAAACCGTCGCAAATAATTTCGGCAAACACCCGCTCATCGTCAAACACGGCGCCCACTACACCGGGAGCCCGATGGTTCAATCCGCTCATCGCGTTATACAGGTGGGTAGCGTGGGTAATTCCCATATCAAACCCATGCTTTGCCTGCTCATAATTGGAATCGGTGTGGGCAATGGAAACCGTGCACAGCTGGCTGGCCTGACGGATAAAATCGTCTGCCCCTTCCACTTCGGGAGCAATGACAATCATACGGATGATTCCGCCGGAATGGTCATACAAACGACGGAACTCCTCAAAATCAGGAGCACGGACATAGTCGGCTTTTTGTGCTCCCTTTTTACTCATAGCAATATAGGGGCCTTCCAAATGGACACCCAGAACCCGGGCACCGGATTCAGGGTTCTCCATGCAAAAAAGAGCGGCATCCAGAGAACGGGTAATATTTTCTTCTGGAAGCGTCATAGTCGTAGGACAGAAGGAAGTTACGCCTCTTTTAAGCAAAAAGCGTGCCATGGTGCGAATGGATTCCACCGTACCGTTACTGGCATCTTCACCGTCACAACCATGGATATGTATATCTACAAATCCGGGAACAGCGGTCAAACCGGAAGCATCCAGCACCTCTTCCCCATTTTCGCTAAATCCCACACCGGTTGCGGCAATGGTATCATTATGAATTAGAATATCTTTGCGGGAAAGCTGGAATTTTTCGTCCAGGACCACGGCGTTTTTAATCAGCATACTATGGAACCTCCCTATCGAGATAGTTTTTTAGATATGTTCAGTATACCACTCCTGCCAAAAAGAAACAAGAGGTTTTCCACAGCTATGAGGCTTTTCGTTTTCTTTGTGATAAAACTTCAGCGTTTTCGATGTTTTTTCCGGCGGCTGCGAAGCCTTCTGATCCGTATAAACAGGTGGATACGATTGCTGAAAAGATGGGTCACCGCATAGCCGGCTACTAGGAGGATAAAGAGGAAAAGGAGCTTCTGCAAAATATAAATCGTCCCAGGTGTAAAGGTATCCTGCCAGGTATCCAAATAATCATAGCCGTCAATCCAGGCGGAAAACACAGCCAGAATGGAAAGAATAGCCAAAGACATATCCATGCGACGGGATTCTTTTCTGTCAATCAAATCGCATTTGGTATCAAAGACTGTTTGAAGCTGTTCCTGGTTGCGCTTCATATATTCCAGCTGCTCATGAATTTGAAAGGCCTTTCGGAGCATGTGGATAGATTTTTGAGAAGTGGGATAATTGACCTGAATATCCCAAAAATCAATGGTTTTGGAATAACTGTCATAAATCGCGTCTACCTGCTGCAGGAATTCCACCGGTGAAAAATCCTCATGCATATTGAAAGTCGCGATAATCTCGCTGTCGGCAACATGAATGGCCGCTTCCTCAAAGAGAATCAGTTCAATATAAAACAAAGTGATTGCTTCTTCGCACAGCCGGTCCCGAATACAAGCGCAAAAGTCTGGACAAAACTGCAATAGCACATTGGTATATGCACATACAAAAGCTCTGTCATACTGCCCCATTCCCACACTGCTGCGGATGGGGGCAAGGATTTCTTCGTCAATAATCCCGCCAAGCTCTTCTCCGTCAGGATAAATGGTTTCGGCAGCCAGCAGCGAAGCAATCTGACTATTTGACAGACAGCTGCGGTCTTTGGGGATGGTAACGAACATTTTTGCCGACCCACGCTTTACCAGTCCAAACCGCTTTTTTAAATAGTCGAAGAGATTTTTCCACTCCTGCCCATCCCGTAAAAAAAGCTGGTTCCGAATAACGTTATCCATCAAATGGCTGATAAGAAAAGGAGCGGATAGAGAATACAGGGTAAGCACACCGCACCGGCTGTTGTTATCAACCGCAATGATAACATCCACCCACGCAGGCTGCCCAATTGAAAGCCCTGCTTCGTCATAGCAGTCCACAGTCATTTCCTGTGTAATCTTTATCTGAAATTTGCCCAAATAGTACCGGCATATCCGCTTTTTAAAGCCTGATAACTCATCCACTTCGTCCAAATCAGAAGGTACCCCCGCTTCGAAATGGGTGCGGAAATCCAAATCCCGCAAAAGGCTGTCAGAAACTAAATCATAAGGGGCATTGGCTCCTGCCAGCATGGATTTTTCCGTATATTGAACTGGGATGGCAACGAAAATATCCGGTATAACTGCCCACTCTTTTTGACGGTTAGACAACATTTCACAGAGGGTATCATTAAACAGCCCCTCCCCTTCATAGGGAAAATCCTGCACATAAATCAGCCCATCCTCATATACCTCTTCTACATACAGGGATAAATTCAGATATCTCTGATATGCCAAAAGATTGTCATAAGAAAGGGTGACCATCATCCCCATACATTGGCCGCCGTGTTCCCGCACAAAGCTGCGGCAGCTCTTCCCTTCCCGAATGTTATATCCCTGTATAGGAAAATTTTCTTTTTTGACATAATAGGATAGTTTTAAGAAATCCAGGACTTGTGTGTCCGGTATAACCAGAGAAATGTCGCCGGAAAAATCAAACTGGGTGATTTTTTGTATCCGCCGGCGGATGACCAGAAAATACCCATCATCAATGGGTTGTATCCGAAACCCACGTTTTTGATAAATGGGCAGGGACTCTTCGTTGGATACGTCCCCTGCCAGGGAATAGTCGGGGTATGTATTGATAATCCAATCTACCAGCTTAGACGCCATTCCCTGCCTGCGGCAGTCTGGACGCACCGCCACGGATAAAAGGAATAATACCCTTTCGCTGATTTTGTTTACCTTATTATGAAACCTTTCTCCATAGGGAAGCTGGATTTCCCCTTCCACAACCTCTCCGCCAAAAATCCGGGCAAATACCTGTGCATCATTGGCTTTCGTCTTTTTATAATCCAGCACAATGATAAATGCTGCCAGTTTTCCCGATGCATCCCGCTCTCCCCAGGAAAACCCCTGCTCCAAACAATATCCGATATCCTGTGAGAATCTGGTCCTCATGGTTTCTTTCCGTTTTTGCGGGTCGGGAATCAATTGGGTGTAATAATGGTCATTTGAAAAACACCGGACAAACAGCTCCATGACTTCGGAAAGGTCCGCACGGCAAAGAGGAAACAATTTCATGGCAATTTCATCTCCGGCCTGTAATTTCTGATTTTCTTCCATTATACACGATGGTATTTTCTCCTTCAATACCGCTCCCTGTAAAAACGGGAACACACTCTCCAAACCATAGAAATTCACAGCTGTTTTTTGAAGAAACTCACAAAAAACTGGAAGAAACCATAAATAGATTTACATTTTTTTGTCGTTTATGGTATACTGAATTCAGCATGATTATAAGCCTCTGTGATACCCTGATTTTGGGGTGGGCGGATGGCTTGATTTTGTAATCACAAAGGAGTAGTTCGTATGAAGTATTTAGGAATTGATGTGGGCGGCACCAACATTGCTGTGGGTATTGTGGACGAAAACGACAAAATTGTTGCGAAAGTCTCCAACAAGACCCCTTCCGGATGCAGCGAAGAAGTATTTTGCGACTGTGTCGCCAAGACTTCTTTTGAAGCAATGGAAAAGGCCGGCATTACTCTGGAAGAACTGCCCTGGATTGGCTTGGGCTGCCCCGGCACCATTAACCGTGCAACCGGTATTGTAGAATTTTCCAACAACCTGGGCTTCTCCAACTTTCCGGTAAAAAAGATGCTGGAAGAGCGCTTCCACGGTAAAGAGGTCATCATCGAGAACGATGCCAACGCTGCTGCTTACGGCGAGTTTCAGGCTGGTGCCTTGAAGGGTGCCGTCAATGCAGTTGCCATCACGTTAGGTACTGGTGTCGGCAGCGGCATTATTATCGATGGAAAAATTTATTCCGGCAGCAACTTTGCCGGCGGCGAAATGGGCCATCATGTTATCGTATTCAATGGCCGTCAGTGCAACTGTGGACGGAAAGGATGCTGGGAGCGTTATGCTTCTGCTACCGGCCTGATTATCACCACCAAGGAAGCTATGGAGAAAGCTGACAAAGACTCCCCCATCTGGAAACTGGTAGATGGCGACATTAACCGTGTCAGTGGCCGTACTGCTTTTGATGCCATGCGTGCCGGTGACCCTGTGGGCAAAGCGGTAGTCGATGAATACATCGCTTATCTGGGCTGCGGTATCGTCAACGTAATCAATACCTTCCAGCCTGATATTCTGTGCATCGGCGGCGGTATCTGCAACGAGGGCGACACTCTGTTGGTTCCTCTGCGCGCTTATGTGGACGCAGAACAGTACTCCATGAATTCTTCCAAGAAAACAGTTGTATGCCGTGCTGAACTGGGCAACGATGCCGGTATTATCGGCGCTGCACTGCTTGGCAGATAATTTCATAAAACCGTAGTAAAATATCTCAAGCGGGCCCTCCGGCGGACGTCCCCGGCAGGCCCGCTTTTTTCAGGAAAAACAAGCATTTCAGGAGAGGAAGGTATCTATCGTGCATATTGAGAAAAAGCCTTTCGGTACATTACCGGACGGACAGACTGTAGACTTATACACTATGCAGAATCGTTCCGGCATGACGCTGGAAGTAATCCCTTATGGCTGCCGCATTGTTCGCCTGATGACCCCTGACCGCAGCGGTAAACTGGGTGACGTGATTTTGGGCCATGATACCCTGCCGGAATACTTCCACGATTATCATGGAGCCGTTATCGGTCGTTTTGCCAACCGTATTGGCGGCGCTTCCTTTACCATTGATGGGACAGAATACCCGCTGCTGAAAAATGATGGAGAAAACTGTCTCCACGGTGGCGCCGTTGGATTTGCCAACGTTCTATGGAAAGTAGAATCCGTTTTGGAAGAAGAAGAACCCTCCATTACTTTCTCCTATACCAGCTGTGACGGAGAAAGTGGATTTCCGGGCACCATGCATGTGAAGGTCACGTATTTGGTAACCGGAGATAACGCCCTGTTAATCAAATACTACGCAGAGACAGACAAGGAAACCCCTGTGAACCTGACCAACCATTCCTACTTTAACCTGAGCGGTGACCCCACCAGAACGGTGCTGGACACTGCCCTGCAAATCAATGCCGACAAAGTAACGGCTGTCAGCGATGATTTAATCCCCACCGGCGAGTTGACCGATGTAACCGGCTCTCCGCTGGATTTCCGTACTCCCAAGACCATTGGTCAGGATATTCGCGCGCAGGACCATTTGATGCAGCTGTGCGGCGGCTATGACCACAACTACGTTCTCAGCGGCAGCGGTATGCGGAAAGTGGCGGAAGCATGGGAACCCGGCAGCGGTCGGGTAATCGAATGTTTTACAGACTTGCCGGGTATGCAGCTATATACAGCCAATCATATGCCATCCGATGAAATGACCAAAGGCGGTATCCCCATGCAGGATCACAATGCATTCTGTCTGGAAACCCAGTTCTATCCGGATTCCGTTCGTCATGAAAACTTCCCCTATGAAAATCTGAAACCCGGAAAGCCCCTCTGCACCAAAACCGTATATCGTTTTTCGGTACGGTAATCGTATACTCTTCTTCAAACAGGAAGGGATCTTATCAGCGAAGGAATGAAATGACAAAATGAATCATCTTGCACAGGAAAAAAAGGGAAATCCCTGGGCACTGCTTCCGATTGCAGTTTTTCTCGTGGTTTTTATCGGAAGCGGCATCCTCTTTCAGGACTTTTACGCCATGCCGGCAGTTGTCGGATTCCTAATTGCCCTGATAGTGGCTTTTTTGCAAAACCCCAAGCGTACTTTTCATGATAAGCTCCGTGATGTAACCCGTAATATGGGGGATGAAAACGTGATGGTTATGTGCCTGGTGTTTGTATTGGCCGGTGGATTTTCCGGTGCTGTGCAAGCAGCAGGCGGTGTAGACAGTACTGTTAATTTTGGCCTCTCCATCCTTCCCCCTTCGGTGGCTGTGGTGGGCGTGTTTGTGATTGGCTGTTTTATTTCCACAGCCATGGGCACCTCGGTGGGCACGATTACGGCATTGGTCCCCATTGCCGTAGGCATCAGTGAAAAAACAGGGATTCCCGGTGCTCTTTGTATCGGAGCTGTTGTATCCGGCGCTATGTTTGGGGATAATCTCTCTATGATTTCGGATACCACGATTGCCGCTACCCGGACGCAGGGTTGCGACATGAAAGACAAATTCCGGGAAAACTTGAAAATTGTCCTGCCGGCCGCTATTATTACCCTGATTCTCTTTTTGATACTGGCAAGTGGTGGTGCGTATCAGGTCGAGGGGGATCTTTCCTATGACTTTTGGAAAATTGTACCGTATCTGGTGGTATTAGTGGGCGCATTGGCTGGAATCAATGTGTTTATTGTACTGGTGGCTGGAATTATCCTTTCTCTGATTGTAGGGATAGCCAGTGGTGCCATTGCCTGGGAGCAAATGTTTACGGTAGTATTTCAGGGTCCGGACGGGAACGGCGGAATTAAAAACATGTACGACATTACGGTCATTTCCATTGTGGTGGCCGGGGTTATCGGGCTGGTAAAGGCCAATGGTGGAATTGATTATATTCTTTCTGCCATTAAACGCCATGTACATACCCAAAGAGGGGCACAGCTGGGAATTGCAGCTTTGAGTTCTCTGGTGGACATTTCTACAGCGAATAATACCATTGCTATTGTGATGGCCGGTCCGATTGCCAAAGATATTTCCGCAGAGTTTGGCGTAACCCCTCGCAGGACGGCGGCACTGCTGGATATTTTTACATCTGTATGGCAGGGACTGATTCCTTATGGCGCACAGCTTTTATACGCTTGTGCAGGAGCTGCTGCCATGGGACTCACCCTCAATCCGATGGAACTTTTACCATATCTTTTCTATCCTGTCCTAATGGGAATCGGCGCGCTGCTGTTCATTCTATTCAGTGGCCGAAAAAAGGAAAACAATCTCCATAATTCTTAACCGAAAAGTCCCCCCGTACGCTGTCCAGAAGGCCAGAATACAGGGGGACTTTTTCAAATTATGCTATTTTTAATTTGGAAAAAAATCTTCCATTTGCTGGACTGTAATATAATTGCTACCCACCAATGCAGCACCTCTTCGTACTGTGTCAAGAATTTCTCCCATCGTTTTACAGGAAAATACACATACTTTCACCGGCCATTTTTGATATTCCAAATCCATATTCTCATCAAAAGCAGCTTTATTCATAGAGATCCATGTAATCTTCTTTTTCTCACAGTATGCTATAATGGACTCTGCCGTAAGGCCGGATTTCTCCCGCACTTCTTTTTGAGGATAATAAAACATCAGGGGAATTTTCTTCTTGCTTTTTCCAAAAACTTCTACATCATATCGGGATTGCAGCCGTATCATACACTTTTGATAGCGGCTGGCGTCTTTTTCAAACAGTTCGTTTATCAATTTCGCATACGTTTCAATTTTGTCTTTTGCCGGTTTTCCAATATCCACAATCAGCTTCCAGTTTGGAAAAAGCTCCAGACTGTTTAACAGCTGTTCAAAATCCATCACCGGATAATGGCCATCATAATACCGGCATTTCATAAAATCATCATACGTCATACCCGTTTTGTCGTATTGTCCCACAGGGATTCCCAGCTTTTCATATGTTTTATCCGACCATCCATTGACACATACCAGCTTTCCATCAGAGGTCAAACGCACATCCGCTTCCAAATACTGAAAACCACCATCCAGTGTATTTTTCAGGGATATGGGGGAATTCATTCCTGAGTATTGAAGACGGTATCCCCCCAGTGCTGGCGCTACCAACATTTTTTCCCAGTGATGGGCGGAATGGGAAGAGGGTTTATTTTTCAGGGCAATTTTCCCATACTGATGGACAAAGCGTTTCAGTGACCGATATACGCTATTATGAAAAGCCACTCCCTTTTGATGAACACCTGATTGCAGACTGGTTTCCAAACAGTCTGCAATTTCTTTTCCGGTAAAGTGCTCCGACGTTAAAAAGCGCTCTGGATAACCGATAGAACGCCCCCAAAAGGTAAGCTTATCGTTCCACACCAGACCTACACTGGGAATCCCCAATGAATAAGCAATGATATTGGCATGCATCCGGCAGGCTACGATTCCCTTAAAAGAAGCAATCGTTTCCACTAGTTCTCGGCTTTCTGTGGGGCGAGGAACCAGATATTGCTGCTTTTCCTCGGATTTCCCCACATATTCCAGTACTTCCTGTGCAAATTCAAAATCCGACTTCAGTCCATTGACAAACAGCTTCCAGGAATATCCTCTCTTTTCCAACTCCACAATCAGCGAGCGCCACATTTCCAGCTGGAATTCTTTGGTGATTCCTAAAAGTCCGTAATCTTCAAAAATTCGAGATCTGACAATACCAAGCCCAATGGTATTGGAATTATCAGATTTTGTAATCCCATAAACTTTTTTGCTATATACAGCCGGGTCCCAGACCTGATAACAAGGCGTGTTTAGTCCTTCCAGATAACAGGTTTGCAGAGTCTTCAAGTCATCTCGGACAGCAATTCCTTTGACACAGGAATAGCGAAGTGCTTTTTTAAGCATCTGGCAACGTTCATCCATTTCATCATAACCTTCCACACCCACTCCACAAAAATAGACTGGGATTTTGTGTTCCTGAGCGCACTCAAGAATTCGTGAAGTATAATAGTAGAATTTTTCCCATTTATATTTGATGATTCCGCCGCCGTCAAAAATAATCAAATCTGCCCGGGAAACCATTTCATAATCTTCTGTAAAAATATTATAGTGCTGGATGGCAAATCGGGAGCGTGAGGTCATCGGAAGGGCTCGCTGCAGCAGGTAAGCAGTATTATCGGCAATAACAGTATCACCAAAATTACGATTGACAATTTCTACCAATAAAATATTGATTTTGGATGTTGTAGATTTAAATTTCATATCTTTATATACAGCCCCCTTCAGTAGGAATTTCCCATATTATATGCGGAATCTCATTGGAAATTTTTATTATTATAACCACCAAAAATGAATTTTTCAATCAAAAAAACGAATATCCATTCAGATTTTTTTACCGAATTTTGCCACTATTTGAGAAGTTTGTCAAGAATATCAGAAGAGGGAATGTGAAAAGTGGAGGACCAAAAGGAGACAACACTTTAAGAGAACAAAAACAGGATGTGCTGATGCGAAACAACCGCAAAGGCACATCCTGTTTTTCAATTCAAATCAATATAAAATAGCTCCATATTTAGCCGCCAACGGAGAAACAACCTCTTCCTCCAACTCACAGTCGCTGTCAATAATCAAACGGCCGGGAAAATATCGCAGTGCTGCTTCCAAAACCGGCAAACTGTCGGTTTGTACAGCAATTGGCTGCCTGGTCATGGCAGCTTCTTTTGCCAGCCACTGGGCGTCATCCGGCGTTTCAATACGGACCAAAGTAGCATTGGCTACCTCATCATCAATATCTATCAAATCCTCTGCCAGCCCTCCGTTACAGTCAAACGGCTCGCTGAGAATGATATCATCTCCCAAGAAAAACGCTTCCGATTCAATGGCAGCTGCGTAGTTATCGGCATCCTCATAAAGGTCGCTGGGAATCTTCCTTGAAAAGTCACAGGCTCCCAAGGCCGCCAACTGTTTGTTTGTCAAATAAGCCCCGCCCAACAGAGGAATCCCTGCATCCAGGAAAGCCATACACTGCTTGGCAAATACATCTGGCGGAAGGGGCACGCCATCCTCATCTTCAGCCTCCGGCAAAGCAATCAAAGGAATACTGGCATGAGGAAGCACATCCTTCAGCATTTCCAGCATTTGCCCAGGGGTCAGATTGCCTTCCAGCCCCACAGCATCGGCGCCCATAGCCTGCAGCACAATCACCGCCGGCAAAAGTGTACCGCCTGATAAGGTTTTTCCCGAAGAATCCACCGTTAGAGTGGCAAGTACCGGTAACTTCTTCCGCTTCGCAGCCAGCATAGCGGCTCGCAAATCGGAAAGGCACTGATGCCCCGACAAAAACAGGAAATCGGCTCCGGCTTTTACCAATTCGTGAACCTGTGCCCGGTACAATTCGTAAATATCATCAAAGTCCTCTTCTCCCAGGGGCGGTACAAAAAGCCCAGTAGGTCCAAGCATACCTCCCACCGGCAGTCCAAGCGGCTCAGCGGCTTTTTTCGACAGACGCATCAGCTCAAAATTCAACTCTTTCATAGAGTCCTTCAGGCCAAATTCTGCTAAAGCTGCTCCATTACCTCCTGCAGTGGGGGCAAGCAGCAGCGAAGCGCCGCTATTCTTGGCTTGGGTAAACATTTGAGAAATCACTTCCGGATGCCGGTAATACCACTGTTCAGGGCATTCCCCGGGAGGCACTATCCGAGCCATCGAAGCCGATGGGGTAGCAATAATAGCCGGAAGAGAAAACGGGAAGCTCATGGCACGATCCTTTCTTACAACACCCTGATTACATGCTTTCCGGTACGGTAATCTTCATCAGATTCAGCACATTGCAAATCACGGTTTTCGCAGCCAGACACAATGTCAACCGGGCAGCACTCAGGCTTTCATCCACACCTTTTACGCGGCAGGCGTTATAAAACTTATGGAACAGAGTGGCAGCGGTAATCACATAACGGGTAATCCGCGCCGGGTCATAATCCCGTGCGGCAGCAATAATTTCATCGGTATAAGCGGACAGGTGCCGAATCAACTCCACTTCTTCCGGAGCCGTCAGCAATGCCAACTCCTCATCGCTGCACTCTCTGGGAGAGATCCCCTCGGCAGCCAGAGATTTCAGAATGCTGCAAATCCGGGCATGAGCATACTGGACATAGTAAACCGGGTTCTGGGAATCCTGCTGGATAGCCAGATCCAGATCGAAGTCCACTGCCGAATTGGCTTCCCGCATATTGAAGAAGAAACGAGCAGCATCCACCGGAACCTCATCCAGCAAATCGGAAAGCTGAATAGCCTTACCGGTACGCTTGCTCATACGGATCGGCACGCCGTCTTTCATCAGCCGCACCAGCTGCATCAGTACCACGTCCAGCTTTTCGCCGTCCAGGCCGATTGCGTCCATGGCACCCTTCATCCGGGCCACATGGCCGTGATGGTCAGCACCCCAAACGTCAATGCAGCGCTCAAAGCCGCGGTCAAATTTATTCTTATGATAAGCGATGTCAGCCGTCATATAAGTGGGGTTACCGTTCTGACGCACCAACACTTCATCCTTGGGCTGCTCATCATCCTTGGTCTTTACTTTGGCATATTTGGCTGTGAAATCTGCGCCTTTATACCAGATAGCGCCGTCTTGCTCATAGGTCAGGCCCTTTTCTGTCAGCAAATCCACCACAGCCTGCACTTCGCCGTCTTCGTGCAGCCGGCTTTCCAGGAACCACTCATCGTATTCAATGCGGTACTTCTTCATGTCCGCCTTCATTTTGGCAATGTTCTGAGGCAGTGCAAAGGAAACCAGCGCATGACGCCGCTCCTCCTCGGTTTTGCTCATCAGCTCGTCACCGTGAATATCTGCATAAGCCTTGGCAAAATCCGTGATGTACTCGCCGTGATAGCTGTCTTCAGGCAGCTCCGGAGCATTTTCCCCGGCAAACAACTGCTGATAGCGAATGCTCAAAGACAAACCAAATTTCTCAATCTGATTTCCGGCATCATTTACATAGAACTCACGCCACACATTGTATCCGGCAGCGTCCAGCACAGCGGCCAGGCAGTCACCCAGTGCGCCGCCGCGGGCATTACCCATGTGCATGGGACCGGTGGGGTTGGCAGATACAAACTCCACCATTACCTTTTTACCCTGGCCATAATCACTGCGTCCATACTCTGCTCCCTTGGCCAGAATATCCCGCAGTACATCGCTCTGAAAACGAGGGCTGAAAAAGAAATTCAAAAAGCCAGGTCCGGCAATTTCCACTTTTTCAAAATAAGTATGGGACAAATCCAAGTGAGAAGCAATGGCTTCTGCAATTTTGCGGGGTGCGGCATGAAATGCCCGTGCCCCCACCATAGCGGCATTACAAGACCAGTCACCGTGACTGCGGTCTGCGGGAATTTCCAGATTAAATGCGGGAACCTCGGCCTGAGGCAGATCTCCGGCTTCGATTGCTTTTTCTATGCTGTTGACAATGGCGCTCCGGAGTTCCTCCGTCGCCTGCTGTACCAGTTTAGACATTTATGTTGCGGCCTCCTTCACCGTAATGGAAATTTCATTGTTGCTGGAAAGATTGGAATTGATATCCAGCGTATAGCGCACCTGCAGTGTGCCTCCACTTTCTCCCAGTGTAGAAACAAAACTGCTGGTAAAGACCCCAACCATCAACTGTCCATACCCTGTATTATATTGGCACAAATGGCGCTTCCCTTTTTCCAAAATCAGGCGGGTTGCGGAATTGTCCCGCATCAGCGTCATTTTATCGTTTCTTTCTACCTTCAAAATGGAAGTTTGATAACGGTTCGGGTCTTCTTCATCATATTCTTTATAGGCGATGTACCAATGGTCGCCCTTTCGCACATAGGAACCCAGCGTATCAATACGGATTTCTCCGGTTTCACCATCCACCTGCTGTTTTCCCACGATGGAAATCATATAATCTTCCTTCATATGGTAATCCTTTTCTTCTTTTCAATAGCGGTCAATATCAATGTGAGAAACTTCTCCCTGTACATCCTGTTCCAAAAAGATTCCTGCCACACCGGAAAACCCCTCGGTACGGTCACTGACATAAAAATGATGCCGTCCCGCTCCACGATGCCCAGTAAGCAGGTTCATCTGCTCCAACAGCGCTACACAATGACGTGCAGCTTCTCTTCCGCTGTTAATCAGGGTTACCCCTTCCCCCATCACCTGAGAGATGACCGGTGCAATAATGGGATAGTGGGTGCAACCCAAAATCAGGGTATCCACACCAGCCTCTTTCACCGGTGCCAGATACCGCTCCACCGTTAATCGGGTAATGGGATCTTCCGGCTGCACAAATCCATTTTCCACCAACGGGACAAACAAGGGGCAATCCTGTCCAATCACCTGGAAATCCGGATTGATAGCCGCAAGCTCTTTTTGATAAGAACCGCTCCGAATGGTTGCGGTGGTTCCCAGCACCCCAATTTTCCCATTTCTGGTGGCTGTGGCCGCTTCGCGGGCAGTGGGACGCAATACGCCTACAAACGGAACATTGAGCGTGTCGCTGAGCAGTTCCCCTTTCGGACCTGCCACAGAACTAACAGTACCACAGGCTGCCAAAATCATTTTGACATTTTGGGATTGAAGAAACGCCATATCCTGCCGGGCATATTTTACAATGGTCTCCCGGCTGCGGGTACCATAAGGAACTCGCCCGGTGTCTCCAAAATAGACAATATCTTCATGGGGCAGCAAAGCGGAAAGGGCTTTAAAAGCAGTCAACCCTCCCAGCCCGGAATCAAAAACGCCGATAGGGCGGTTATCCATGTTTGCAACCAATCCTTTCTATCACAAAAGCCAAAGCTTATCCCTCTACACCGGCTGCCTTCATAGCATAGTCGATGAGTTTATCCATCAGTTCTTTGCCAGAAACACCACAGGCCTCCCAGAGCTTCGGATACATACTGATAGAGGTAAAGCCCGGAAGTGTATTCAGTTCATTGAGCAGCACCTTGCCGTCAGACTTGCGAACAAAGAAATCCACTCGAGCAAGTCCCTTACAGCCCAGCATCCGATAAGCACGAACTGCTGTTTTACGGATTTCTTCGACGGTTTCTTCAGAAAGCCGCGCCGGGATATACAGCTGGGAAGTGCCGTTTTTATATTTATCGTCATAATCGTAGAACTCAGCGGAAGCGCCGATTTCACCGACAATAGAGGCCTCGGGGTATTCATTGCCCAAAACAGCACACTCCACTTCCTGGCCAACAATTCCCTCTTCCACCACGATTTTACTGTCTTCCCGGGCAGCTTTTGCCACGGCTTCGTCCAACTCTTCAATGGAATTCACCTTGCTGACGCCAACGGAAGAGCCGGCATTGGCAGGTTTGACAAATACCGGGAAATCCAGACGCTGAGCAATTTTATTTTTAATCGTCTCTGCTGCTGCCTCATAGCGATAGGCGAAGAACCACAGATAATGTGCCTGCTCAATTCCCACATTGGTCAAAAGGGAATGAGCCACCGCCTTATCCATGCAAACGGCAGAGGAAAGCGTATCGCATCCCACATAGGGAATGCCTGCCAAGGCAAACAGTCCTTGCATCGTACCATCTTCACCGTTTTTGCCATGGAGTACCGGCACGATTACATCCACCGGGATTACCTGCACGCCGTCACCGCCCAGAACTACAATTCCACGGGTAACGCGGTCAGGACTAAGAAATGCGGGCTTACAGCCAGGATCTTTTTCCCAGCTTCCATCCGGCAGCGCATCCACGGGACCTGGATACAGCAGCCATCGCCCATCTTTGGTGATGCCCAGTGCAATCACATTATATTTTTCCTCATCCAGCTGTCGCAGAATATAGCTGGCAGACATCAGGGAAACCTCATGCTCGGAAGAACATCCTCCAAAAAGCACGGCAACGTTCTTTTTCATAGAAGAAACCACAACCTTTCCTTATTTCAAAATGGTCGCTTTTCTGAAATTTAATCATACCACACCAACGGCTCCGGCGCAACTGACAGAATAGCAAAATCCCATAAAGCAGCCCTTTTTTTTCTGGCAAATACGATTTTTCGTGCCGTGATTTGTCCTTTAGTCCCTTGGATAGAAAAAGGGCTCTGCCAAAATGACAGAGTCCCTTATCAATTTTCTCCATTTATGCCCGTGTTTCAATGCTGCATGATGTTTCAGTAGGACGATGCTCATCCAGAATAATCTCACCAATGGAGTCAGCCACAATATGGCCGCTGCGCGGATTTTTGACGCTCTCAATTTCTCCTTTTACCTCAGCTTGTACATCGCTGTATTCAAAGGACAAATCGCAGTTTTCCATTTCACAGTCTTCCAACACCAAGCCCTTAGCATAGCACAACGGCTGTGTCCCGATAATCCGGCAGCGGCGCAGGGTCAGGTTTTCACAATACCATCCAAGATACTCACCCTTTACCACGCTGTCCTCCACCGTCACATTTTTACTATGCCAGAAAGCGTCCTTCGTGTCCAAATTGGAATTACGGATCGTCATATTTTCTACGTACTGAAAAGAATATTTTCCCTGCATGGTCAGTCCATCAATTTCCAAGTTCCGGCTTTGGAAAAAGGGATACTCCGAAACCAGCTTGGTGTCTCGAATCTTCATTCCCCGACAAATCCAGCCAAATTCCTGCGACGAAATATCACAGTTTTCCACCGTTGTATCATCACATTCCCGCAGCGCCTTGATACCTTCCATCCGGCAATTGCGTAAAATGATGTTTTTATCATACCAGAGGGCTGCACGGCACCCTTCGGTCATCCGGGAATTTTCAACCACACCGTCCGTTACGTGCCATAGTGGATACCGAAGCCGAAAATCGCAATTTTCCACCCGGATATTTCCACACTCCTTCAGCGCCGACTCTCCATCAGCTGGTCCATCAAAAACACACCCAATAACTTGAGCGTCATGGATGCCATATAAAGCGCGTTCCTGGTCAAAGGTATCATTCCGATAGGTTTTCATGTACAATGCCTCCAATGGAATCAATAAAAATCAGCCGGAGCTTCCCTCATTACAGCCGCTGGAAAATCTCCTTTTTCTTATTATACTCCAACTTTCCTTTTGTGTCTAATATCTATCACATATCCTCATCCATAGACAAAAGGCATGACAATTTTATGTAGTGGAGCCGTTCCACGGCCCCACTATTTTACTTTTTCTTTTTCTTATCAAAAGAGGGGTTAAAAGCATAAAAATTCCTGCTATCCAGCTTGTCAGTTAAAATCCGAAGTCCTTCTCCAAACCGCTGATAGTGGACAATTTCTCTTTCCCGAAGGAATTTAATGGGGTCCCGCACATCCGGGTCATCTGCATACCGAAGGATATTGTCATACGTCAACCGTGCTTTTTGTTCTGCCGCCAGGTTTTCGTTCAAATCGGCAATGGGGTCTCCCGTTACCGCAATACCATCTGCACTGAAAGGAGTACCGCTGGCTGCAACAGGATATACGCCGGTGGTATGGTCTACAAAATAGGCGTCCCAACCGGCTTTTTTAATATCTTCCGGGCTGACATTCCGGGTAAGCTGATAGACGATAGCGCCCACCATTTCCAGATGTCCCAGTTCTTCTGTCCCTACGGAAGGGTCATCGTGACACATATAATAGCACGATAGTCAAACATGACAAAAAAGCTCTCTAAATTCGTTAAAAAAGCCCTTTGTCATTTTATAATGGAACATCTTATAATAAATAGGAACGTGTAGCATTCACTGCGTAAATCCAGTTGAGTGCTGCACGTTTTTGTTTTTCGGAAAAGGTAATGTAAGGAGGAAAAAATATGCCAAAAAACAAATTTCAGGGTTTTATTTTCGGGCTTATCATGTCTTATGCCATGGCTTATGGAATGGAAGTGTATAACGTAGCAATTAAGGAGGGAATCCATTTATCTGTAGGCGGATTCAGTAATATGACGAATCTCGTTTTTGGGGATGCTCTTAAAGAAACTTGTTATATGGGACTATTTGTCCTGTTATTTTCGAATCTATGGGGAAATCGACTCGGTGCCGCTTTTGCTTCCCGCCACTGTAATCTCCAAACGGATAACCCATATCTATGCAGAATTTTGCGCCAAGCAGGAACTGTTGCCATTATGTGTCCTACCATGAGTCTGGTAGCATCCATTTTATTCAACATAATTTTAGCAGGAGCATCTATTACCCAACTTCCGGCTATTTGGATTGGAACCTTATTGAAAAACTTTCCTATGGCCTTTTTCTGGAATATGTTTGCTGCCGCTCCTTTTACCCACTGGCTTTTCAAAAAAATTTTTCGAGAAAAGGAAATTTTCTAAACTCCTATCCGTTCAAAAACTTTATTAGGATGGGAAAGTCGTCGGCAAAAGCCAAAGCCGGCGGCTTTTTCCTTCCTCTTCATACATGGGAATTTGGAATATCACCAAACAACAATCAAACAATCAAGAGATTGGCCCCTTTTATTTATGTTTCGCAGATACCCTTTACTTCTTTCAAAAACAACTCTGCAATTTTCGAAAATCGCTGTTCTTTCCGCCAAATTAAGCGCATAGGAGAGGTGATAGCTGGCACAATAGGCCGGAAGCACAGAATACTTTCAGCCCCCGTATTCACCAGCTTGTCAAAGCCCAATGCATACCCCATCCCTTCTTTCACCAGAATAGAGGCATTAAAGATTAAATCATAGGTAGCAACAATATTGAGACGGTCATAATTTTTTTGCAGCCATCCCGGCATTTCATTGGTTGCTCCTTGCCTGGATACAATCAGAGGCAGCTTGATCAGCTCTTCTATGGCAATCGCTGTCTTGGATACCATGGGACTGTCTTTTCTCATAATCACCCCCCAGGTATCTTTGACTGGCAAATCCAAATATGCATACTTGGACAGGTCAATGTTCTGTACCACTACCGCAAAATCCAACAAACCTTTGTCCAGCCTCTCTCCAACCGTTTCCGAATTTCCGCTGTACAGATGAAAGTGTACATTATGATATTTTTCCTGAAGCTGTTTAGCCGCTTTGGCAAGCAAGGTGATTCCATCTGATTCCGCACAACCCAGATACAGATTCCCTCCATTAAATTCCTTCATAGAAGCAAATTCCGATATTGTCAAATCCACCATATCCAAAATGTCCAAAGCCCTTTTATAAAGGATCTCTCCCTCTGCTGTTAGACGAATATGATAGTTTCCGCGGACAAACAGCTTTTGCCCCAATTCCTCTTCCAATTCCTTAATTTGTTTGGATAAGGTAGGCTGTGTCACATGAAGCTTGACAGCGGCGTTTGTCATGCTCTCTTCCTTGGCAGCTTCCACAAAATATCGAAGTACTCGTAACTCCATATTTCTTCCCCCTCTCGTGATAGTTGTATTATACCCCGCTTAGATATTCTTTTCAAGAATGTCTAAGCATAATTTATAACAATTTGCTATTCTGCTGCAAGGATTTTATAATGGAAACAAGAGGTGAAACCAAAATGGAATTAGATGAATTTTTGAGTTATATGGACAGCGGAAAAGAAGTAGTGGCAGGCTCATCGGTTCACCAGTGTATGCACAGGCTATCTCAAGAGGCCATTCGGGTAACCTCGGAATTAAATAGCCGCTACCATACTTCCGAAGAAATTGTGGAACTGATGCGGAAAATCACGGGACGGCAGGTTGATGACAGCTTTTCGCTATTTCCTCCATTCTATACAGACTGCGGAAAAAACCTGAAAATCGGTAAAAATGTGTTTTTTAACTCCGGGGTCAAAATCCAGGACCAAGGCGGTGTAACCATTGAGGACGGCGCACTAATTGGGCATAATGTTGTGATTGCTACGTTGGACCATAGCCTTAATCCCAATCACAGAGGAAACATGATTCCGGCCCCGATTCATATTGGCAAAAACGTATGGATAGGCGCTAATGCAACCATCTGCAAAGGCGTTACCATTGGCGATGGGGCGGTAATTGCGGCAGGAGCCGTCGTAACCACCGATGTTCCGAAAAACAGTGTATTTGGCGGTGTCCCTGCCAAATTGATTAAAAAAATCCAGGAGGAATGAATGATGATGAAGACGGAAGAATTAGTATTGACGCAGGAATGGGATAAGACTTTCCCCAAGAGTGATAAAGTAAATCACCAAAAAGTGACATTTGTCAACCGCTATGGTATCACCTTAGCAGCAGATATGTACACCCCAAAACAGACGACAGATGGAAAATTGGCGGCAATCGCTGTCTGTGGGCCTTTCGGCGCGGTAAAAGAGCAAGCGTCCGGTCTATACGCACAGATCATGGCTGAACGTGGATTTTTGACTATTGCCTTTGACCCATCGTTTACCGGTGAAAGCGGCGGCCAACCCCGATACATGGCTTCCCCCGACATCAACACCGAAGATTTTCAGGCTGCTGTGGATTTTCTCTCGGTACAGGAAAACGTAGACCCGGAGAAAATTGGCATTATCGGCATTTGTGGATGGGGCGGTATGGCGCTCAATGCGGCGGCACTAGACACCCGAATCAAAGCCACTGTAACCTCCACTATGTATGATATGAGCCGAGTAAACGCCAATGGCTATTTTGATGCGGCTGACAGCGCGGATGCTCGCTATGAAACGAAGAAATCATTAAACGCTGCTCGCACCGAGGCATACAAAAAAGGGGCATATTCCCGTGCCGGAGGGTGTCTCCTCTATCCCGCACCGGAAGAGGCTCCCTTCTTCGTAAAGGATTACAGCGCTTATTATAAGACGGAGCGCGGTTATCATGCCCGCTCGCTGAATTCTAACGACGGCTGGAATACCATCGGCACCATGTCTTTCATCAACCAGCCCATTTTGCAATACAGCAATGAGATCCGCAGCGCTGTGCTAATCATTCACGGAGAAAAGGCCCACTCCTGTTACTTCTCAAAGGATGCTTTTGCAAACATGATGAAAAATAATCCTTATACGGAAAATAAGGAACTTCTTATGATTCCCGGCGCAGTCCATACCGACCTGTATGACCAAGTGGACATCATCCCATTTGACAAAATAGAAGCTTTCTTTAAGCAATACATAGGCTAATTATACATCGAGCCTTCTCACTCATTCAAAAAAATCTTATCCAATAAAGAGGGATCTATCATGAGTAAAAAAATTTTGATTCTCTCCACCAGCCCCCGCAAAAACAGCAACTCCGACACATTGGCCGAGGAATTCGCCAAAGGTGCGCGGGAGTCCGGGCATGAAGTCGAGAAAATTAGCCTCATTGGAAAGGAAATCCAGTTCTGCCGCGGCTGCTTGGCCTGCCAGAAAACCAAACGCTGTGTGATTCACGATGATGCAGACAAAATTGTCCAGGAAAAGATGCTACATGCTGATATGTTGGTTTTTGCCACTCCCATCTATTATTATGAAATGTCCGGTCAGATGAAAACCCTGTTGGACCGGGCCAATCCTCTGTATCCTTCCGATTATGCTTTCCGGGACGTATATCTCATTGCAGCAGCCGCGGAGGACGGAGATGAGGTTTGGACCCGTGCTGCCAGTGGTTTGGAGGGATGGATTGCCTGTTTTCCCAAAGCCCATCTCTCCGGTATTATCTTTGGAGGGAATGCTGCCGATGCTGGGGCCATTCATGACAGTCCGGCCATGAAAAAAGCTTTTGATGCGGGAAAATCCATCCTGTAATCTGTCCCATGTCAACAGTTTACGATTCCATATTCTGATGTACAAGCTGCAAAAAAATGAACAAAACAGGAGGGTATCCCCATGAAACGAGCTGTATTTCTTATGTCGCTGCTATTATTATTATCGATACTTGCCGCTTGTGGGACAGGGGATCATATCGTATCAGAAAGCCCCCTCTTGACAGAATCCTCTTCTGTCCAGGCTGCGCAGACACAAGAATCAGAAACTCAATCGAAGGAGGATGAATCTGTGAAAATCCAAATAACGGTTGGCGATACCACCTTAACTGCTACACCAGAAAAAAATTCTTCTGCAAAAGCGTTTATTTCTCTTCTGCAAAAACAACCGATTACTATACATATGTCCGACTATGCAGGAATGGAAAAAGTTGGGCCGCTGGGCACCAGCCTGCCAAGAAATGATACCCATATCAGCGTCGATGCAGGTGACGTGATTTTATATCAGGGGAACCAAATTACCATTTATTATGGGACCAACACCTGGAGCTTTACCAAACTGGCTGTCATTGAAAATGCAACAAAAGAGAGCCTGTTGGATGTGCTTGGTTCTGGAGATGTGAATGTGACCTTTTCACTTGCCGAATAATGGAGCCTCTATCTGCCGCCGTTTATGATTGATTTCATAGCGGCGGCTTTTGATATAGGATTTTATTCTGCCCAATGTTTCCCCATCAAATAGATAACGGACAGGCAAAATGGTTCCCCCTCCCTCATAAACATGGTGGAGGGGGGATGACTCATGGAAAATCCAGCGGTATTTTTACAATGTATCCAAGAGGTCACCATTAGTAAAACCACTACACCGGAATTTTACCGATTCTATCTGCAAGCCATTTTGCTTTTTTTGAAAGAACAAGGCGTTTTGAATGATATACAGACACAGGATAGCTTAGACATACTCCATCATCAGGTTGTTTGGGGGGATAAAAAATAAAAATTGCCGCCTATTGCCGCGTGTCTACTGATAAAGAAGACCAAGCGAATTCCTTTGAAAACCAGAAGCGGTATTTTTATGAATATATTGACCGTTACCCGGGGTGGGAACTATATGAGGTATATGCCGATGAGGGCATTACCGGAACCAGCACCAAAAAGCGCGCAGCCTTTCAGCGTATGATTCATGATGCCCAGCTCCACCGGTTCGATTTCATTCTTACGAAGGAGGTCAGCCGTTTTTCCCGAAATATTCTGGACACCATCTCCTATACCCGCGATTTACGGTATTGGGGAATCGGCGTATTATTTATGAATGATGGCATCAACACATTGGACCCGGATGCTGAGCTTCGCCTTTCCCTTATGGGCAGTATCGCCCAGGAAGAAAGCCGAAAAACCTCTTCCCGAGTCAAATGGGGACAGACCCGCCGGATGGAACAAGGCGTTGTATTTGGACGTTCCATGCTGGGATATGATGTGGAGAATGGAAAATTGACAATCAATCCTAACGGTGCCGAAATTGTCCGGATTATTTTTCATAAATATGTCCATGAGCACAAGGGTACCACGGTCATTGCGCGGGAACTGCGGGAAGCAGGCTATAAAACTCTTACCGGCGGTACAAACTGGCGAAATACCGGAATTCTTAAAATTTTGCGCAATGAGAAGTACTGCGGAGATCTGAAACAGAAAAAAACATTTACCCCCGACTATCTCACCCATCAAAAAAAATACAATCATGGGGAAGAGAAATTTATTTTTATAAAAGACCATCACGAGCCAATTATTGACCGGACATTGTGGGAGCAGGCACAGCGGGAAATTTCCAGACGGAATATCCATGGAAAACGTAGCTCCGGCCACGGGAACCGCTATCCGCTTTCGGGGAAAATTACATGCAGTGTATGCGGCAAAAGTTTTGTTTCCCGCAGCCGCAAGCATAAAGATGGAAGCTGCTACAAGGTCTGGCGGTGCGGCACTGCAACAGCTGAGGGCAAACGTCATACCGACCCATTGGGCCATGAAATCGGTTGTAATGTCGGCTATTTGATTCGGGACCAAGTGGGACTGGAGATGGTGAGGCAATCGGTAAATATGCTCAAACCGGATACTCAGGCTGTCATTCGGGATATCACCCACATTGTGATGGAAGCCGTCCGTTTTTCTCAGAACAGCCTCCAGCTAAATATTGAACATTTGAAAAAGGAACGAAATCAAATCGAGGAAAAGAAAAAAAGCATGCTGGACGCTTTTTTTGCAAAAACCATTTCGGAAAATGACATGAAGCTAATGAACGAGGAATATAACCGCTGTATAACCGAACTTACCCAAAAAATTTTGATTGCAGAGCAAAGGAAAAGCCTACCCAACTACCTTTCCATTCTGGAAAATGAAATTCATACTAAAGTCACAGCCCTAATCAGCGGGGAATTTACTTCTGAAAACTTTTATGGGAGTTTTTTAGACTACATGACTGCCTACCCGGACCGACACATAGAGGTTCATCTAAAGCTATTATCCACTATATGGATCTATACCCTAAAAAATTCAGCCGAACTTTCTGCGCCCAGCAAAAGCACCTGAGATTGATGGCTTTCTATCTCAACAGACAATCATATCAAGGCCCTGTGCAAAAAGAGGATTTCTACCATGCACAGGGCCTTATCATGTTTCATTTTCTTTCAAGAGTCCTGCTGACTATCAAATTTTTACAAACACAGAAGCAGGATGCCCGCAGACAGGACACGTAAATTCCTCCGGCAAAGGTCCTTTATGTATATACCCACACACAGAACACTTCCATTGCTCCTCTTCGTTTTTCTTTTCGCTTTCGTTAAAAGAAATCGTCTGTAACAATTCTTCCACCACATCCTGTGGAATACCCGGATAATCTCGGAGGCTCTCGAGAAAACGTTTCGTATTCCCACTTTGAGGCAACATAAAACCTGCTTCCCGGCACAAATCTTCCGCCATCAGTCGGGATGATTTTTCCACTGCCACACTCAAAACATCCGACAATTGGGCCGCGATATTTTCCGCTTCGGCTTTACTTTGAAGCAAACTGCGCAAGGCCTCAACAACGTCATCGGACTTTGGCTGCTGCGGTGGATATTCTTTAGGAACCATAGAAATTGCAGCGGAAGGGCAGGCATCGGCACAGGCACCACAACCAATACATTTCGTCACGTCGATAATACTGTTTTCGGTATCAGTAGCTCCTGTAGGACACACATACAAGCACAAGCAATCTTTGGTACAAAGGCGTAAATTGCGCACTGCATATTTATCTGCCATTATTCCTTCCTCCCTTCTACTTTTTCAAATTTCCAGGCTGGAACCTTACAGACTGGACAAATATCCGGAGCATGATCGCCGACATACACAAAACCGCATACCGTACACACATAAACGCCGGTATTCTCCAGCATCTTTTCCCCTTCCTGCTGATACCTATCCAGCAATGATTGGAGCATCCGGGTAACTTTTTCACTCCAAACTTGGCAGCGAAGCGCTCCCCGATCAGCGCTGGAAACTGAATAACCATAGGGATACCCTACCGATAAATCCCTATTCACTACTTGCAGAAGCTTGTCCATGCTCGGCTGCTTTACCGGCTCCGCTTTTCCACGGAAAAATTCCGCAAGGCGACAAAAAGCTTCAGACTGCTGCATAAGATACTGCTTTTCACAACCTCTTGCCAAGTTGGAACAGATAATGCTCATTTCCATAGGAGAAAGTTCCTTTTCTACATTTGGCTTTTCTGGCGTTTGTGGTACGGATGGTTCTACCGATGACTTTTTTTCGATGAAAGATTTTTTCCCTGCACCACACCAAGGACATTTCCAATCATCCGGAAGGTCTTCCCAACGGGTCCCCGGTGCTATACCGGCTTCTGGGATTCCTTTGCTTTCATCATAGGTGTAGGAACAAACGGAACAAACATACTGTTTCATGGATGGTCTCGCCCCCTTTTTTTATTAGTATATCTGATGAAAGAATTTATTTCTGTGATTTAGTCACATTTTTATTAAACAAATAATAAAAATATAATTTGTTTCATTACTTACCCGGTAATATCCCGATGAATCCCTCCATCTTCCAGCTTTATAATACTGATATCCACCTACCTGTATCATTGTGACCCTTCTATACCAATATCGGTGAGAATCGCTTTCAGTTCCGGGGAAGGCATGGTATATCGTTGACTCAAGTACCGCAGAGAAGCCCCTATTTCTCCATGAGGGCCGCCATACTGGCTAATAATCAATTTGGCAAGCGCCGGATTGGGGTTTTTAATTTTAATGGGGTACTGTAACCGTTTTTCATACACAAACATTAGTCATCTTCCTCCTCTCCGGTTTCCCAAGGCCATGGACCGCTTATCCAAGCCCAACGGCTGGTCTGGTTACTGGATTCATGGATGGGTCCAAAAGCATCTTCATACTGACGGGTAAGCTCATCAATTTTTTTCCGGTATTCTTCCAGCTTTTTCGCTGCTTCACAGTTTCCCGGATGGGTATCCAAAAAGACATGAAGTTCCCACGCTGCAAATTTCATAGAGGAAAGCTGACGCATCATTCTCTGCTGTTGGCTCATCTCGGTTCACCTCTTCTTCCATAAAAAGGCTTGTCTAATTCCGGAAATAGTGTTCCAGCGTCCAGTGCTTTTTCGGCGGTATAAACACTCCCCAACTGCTGAAACGGAATATAAGCCATTGCTACCTGTGGGTCTGCCGGAAGTGGGGAAATACTGCCATTGGCCAGACAGGTTTCATCAGGACGGTATTCATCCATCATACATATCTCCTTTCAAATGCAAATTCAAGGGACTGGCCCCGTATCATCATATGCTTGTCAGCGTTTTGCGGTGCAAAAAGGGCAGAAAGCCTTTTGGCCTTCTGCCCTTTTTCAGGAGAAATGGAATTTACTTTTCAGCGTTTTTTACTTCTGTTCAATTTTCTTTCTTTGGCACACCAAATAGGCTGCACCGATAATAGAAGCCAGAGCGGCTGCCAGCCACAAAGACGTGTTGCTATTATCACCGGTAGCAGGCGTTTCGGTCTTGCCATTATTCTTAGAGGAATCTCCCTTAGAAGTAGTATCATCCTTGGAAGATGTATCTTTATCGGATGTGGTGCTGTCAGGCTTGCTGGTGCCAGTGTCGCCCTTGTTATCATCAGTAGGCTTGCTGTCGGTATCCACATCTGCACTCAAATTCTCGATGGCCTTATTCAGCTCGTCCACTGCTGCATCCACTACATCTTGATCCTCTTCGCTCAGGCTCATGTCAGCCAGCACCATGTTAGCGTTATACAGGGCTGCCTTAAATACGGAAACGCTGGCTGTGGTATATCCGCTCACATCCATTGCTTTGGCCTTGGCCACCAGTTCTTCCAGAATAGACTTGTTAGCCTTAAACCGCTGTGCCAGGATTGCCTTCAGCAGGTCATCGGCTACCGGCTGGATGTCCTCATCCATGGCATCGCCATCGTTGTAAACACCCTTAGCAGCTTCCAGTGCTTCTACCAGCTGATCCCAGTTGGTTTCCACATACTTGCCGGAATTTTCTACCATGTTGTCTGCCTTAGCAATCAGCTGTTCCAGCATGGTCTTATCGCCCTGGGTGAGGCCCAGTGCCCAAATGCCTTCCAGCAGGTTGTTCCAAGCAGTGTTGACTTCTTCCTGCGTTGCCTTAGCATCGTTCAAAACGGTATCTGCTGCGGCGACTGCATCCATAAAGTACTTCTTGGCACTGTCAGTCACGCCTTCGGTGCTCAAACTCATAGCATACTCATAAGTTGCCTTCAGCAAAGTCTTGTTAGGAGCCACATATTTTTCCAAGCCTGCGATAGCGTCGTTCAGGGCCTTCACGGCTGCATCGACGTCATCCTGAGTAGCCTCTGCGTTCTTATTCACTTCATTAGCCTTGGCCAGTGCGTCAGCAAATGCAGTCCAGCTGGCCTTGGTATAGTCAGCTTCATTATATTGAGCAGAATCTGCAATGGCCTGCTCCAATGCAGCCTTTTCAACGGGAACCATACCGTTCAGTGCATCAATCGCGCTGCGCAGTGCAGCAACAGCTTCGTCTGTGTCTTTGCTGTCAGCTGCATACAGTTTCTGCACCTCAATCAGGGCATCAATCATGGTATTCACAGCAGCTGTATCCTTATCCGTTACATCAATCGCCTCTGCTTCAGCAATGATGTCTTTCACAGTGGTGTCTTCCGGAATCTGCTCGTAGGTAAAGTACACCTCAGAAATCTGATACCAGTTCTTCTTGGTAGCTGTGAGCAATACACGGACATACTTAACGGGAGTCTGCTCAAATGTAAAGGTTGCATCCAGTTTGGTATTGTCCAGCTGGCCAACGGTGGTCCACTCTGCCTTATCGGTGGAAATCTGGACGTCAGCGCCTTCGATGACGTCAGCACTCACATCGCTGGGCTGTACAATACGAATTTGAGACATATTCACAGCCTGCGGGAAAGCAAATACAAATTCCTTACCAGCTTCCTGATCTTTTTCAAACCAGCACTTGGTATTTACATTGCCATCCAGCATCTTATCATAGGAGTAAGACTGATAATAGGTGTCCGTAGCAGTGACAGTGGGTTTGTTGCCATCGGGCAGCATCAGAGCCTCTTTGGCTGTATTGATGGAATCCATAGCGGCCTTAATGGCTTCTGCATCGTTGCCCTGAGAGAAGAGAACTTTCTCAGCATCTGCAACGGCGGTTTTGTAAGCAGCATAACCGGACTGGTAACCAATGTCACTGAGAGGATACTGGGTCTCTACATACAGGGGGAAGTTTTTCAGCAGAACGGCCTTGGCTTTGGCTTCTGTCAGAGCCTTCAATGCATTGTCTACTTCCAGCTGTTCGCTATCAGCCTTGTCATAAACGGTCTGTGCAGCTTCCAAAGCAGCTTTGTACTCGGTAAAGGTTGCAGGGATGTACTGAGCTTCATCCAATTTGGCAGCCAGTTCATCGCCCAGTGCGGTTTTGTCGCAATGCAGGGTATACGTAAAGGTATACTCGTCGCCTTCCTTGGAATAGACACCGCTGACGGTTCCTTCGGAAACCAGCTGATAACCATAGATTTCATCAGCAGTAAAGGAATACTCACCGCCAACCGTACCATACTTAACAACGTCATTTTTCAAAACCTTGCCGGTATCGCTAACATACTTCAGCGTAACCTTGCCAAGGCTTTCGGCACTCTGGAATTTGCCGGAATCGGGCAGCTCAGAACCCTTTGCAAAACCGGCAACATTGCCCAGAACCTGATAGTTCTTCTGGAACTGCTCGAAGCTAATCGTCTTGTTGCTCTCTACATTCCAAGACTTGGAAGCCAGAGCGCGAAGTTCGTCGGCGATGTCAGAGGTGATAGTATCTTCATCACACACGCTGGCATTATCGCACCAAATTGCCATGGAAACGCCCTTGATATAGGGATGGTTATCCGGCAAAGTGTTGAGCTGGAAGTTACCGGGCGTCCAGTTTTCAAAAATATTTTTATCCTGATTCAACACATCGAAGGAATGCTGTTCACGGCCGTCAGTAGGCTTATCGTTACGCAGCACATAATAGAAGAAGCTGGCATTCACATTGTAAATGTCCTCATGGCCCTTATCTACAAAAGTCTTCAGCTTGGCAATGTCTCTGTTCCAGCTCATCTGGGACCAGAAGTCAATACCAATATATTTGTGCATATCGATAATCTGGGGCTTTTCATAATAGGAGTTTTCACCATAATACAGACCATCGTTCCACACTCTCGGCTTAAAGCCCTTAGAATAGACATATTCGGCCAGCTCGTTGATATAGTTGGCGAGAACATCCTTCCACTGTGCGTCGGGGCCAATGGTCTTTTTGGCGTAATCGTTCAGTACGCTTTTATATTCGGTGGTAAAGGGAGGACGGTCAAATTCCATATACTCGTCGCCACCAATATGGAAATCGGTGCAACCTTCGAACAGCTCCATATACTCGTCATACAGGCTACGAATATAGGCAACAGCTTCCGGATTGGTCACGTCCAAACCGGACTTATAGTGAGTGCCCTTGTTGCTGATCTGGCCATATTCGGGATGAGCCTTCAGAATCTGATCCACATGGCCGGGGCTATCGAAGGAAGGGATGACCTTGATGCCATACTTTCTGGCTTCTTCCAGAATCTCACGAACTTCGGCTTTGGTCAAATACTGATCGGAAACGATGCTGGGATCAGTTTCACACTCAATACGGAAGCCCAAATTCTCGGAGAAGTGCATTTGAATGGTGTTCATCTTGAGGAAAGACATTTCGCGAATCTGGCGAATGAACCAGTCTTTAGAAATGTATTTTCTGGCGCAGTCTACATGCAGACGGCGTTCGGCTACGTCGGGATAGTCAATGATGGTGCCATAGGGAAGTCCCTTGTTGGCAACCATGTAGTTTTGGATGGTGCGCAATGCATACATAACGGCATTTTCGCTGGCCGCTGTAACTGTTACACCGTTTTCTCCAATATCAATCCGGTAGGCTTCTTCACTGCTGGAATCCTCACAAATTGGATTTTTCTTATCCAGCTTAATAAACACATCAGCGGGGCCTACATCCTCTGCGTTGGCGTATACCATAGCAAAGGGATTTGCAGAAACAACTTGTTTCTCCATAAATTCGGAGTTAACCAATTCCACCACTTCGGCCAACCGTTCATTCTCCAAATTTTCCTGAGTTGCCATAACAGCCAGACGGCTGTCTTCTGTCATAACCCATGTCTGCTGAGAATCATCCACGGTATATTGCTGGACAATGGGATTTACCAGCACAGCCAGCTCGTCGCCAGTCATAGCATTCAATGATACCGCCGCATTAGTATTGGGAGCGGCTTGTACCCCTTGTGCACTAAAAGAAATCGTTGAACTAAATAGTAGAGCCGATGCCAGTGCCAAAGCTGCAAACCTTTTGGCTTTCCTCATCTCTTTTTTCATTTTTTCATATCCTTTCCGTATCGACAAAACCAACCACAGCCCTGCCGCCGCAAAGACGGCAGGGGTGTTGGTTCCGGAATCTCCTTTCGCTCCGAGGGAGGCAGTCAGATTACTTTACATTTTCCTTTCTGCCACTTTCAAAGCATTAAGCCATATGGTTCTGCTTCTTCTTCAAAACCACAATCACAACACCGGCTACGCACAGTACAGCAACGATAATCCACAGATAAGTTATGCTGTTATCACCGGTGGCAGGCACCTGGGTATTGCTATTGTTTTTGTTGGTGGAACTATTATTGTTGGAAGAAGTATTTTTATCATTCGAGGTAGTAGTGTCATCAGGCTTGCTGGTGTCAGTATCACCCTTATTATCATCAGTAGGCTTGCTGTCGGTATCCACATCTGCACTCAGATTCTCGATGGCCTTATTCAGCTCGTCCACTGCTGCATCCACTACATCCTGATCCTCTTCGCTCAGGCTCATGTCAGCCAGCACCATGTTGGCGTTATACAGGGCTGCCTTGAATACGGTAACGCTGGCTGTGGTATATCCGCTCACATCCATTGCTTTGGCCTTGGCTACCAGTTCTTCCAGAATAGACTTGTTAGCCTTAAACCGCTGTGCCAGGATTGCCTTCAGCAGGTCATCGGCTACCGGCTGGATGTCCTCATCCATGGCATCGCCATCGTTGTAAACACCCTTAGCAGCTTCCAGTGCTTCTACCAGCTGATCCCAGTTGGTTTCCACATACTTGCCGGAATTTTCTACCATATTGTCTGCCTTGATAATCAACTGTTCCAGCATGGTCTTGTCGCCCTGAGTGAGGCCCAGTGCCCAAATGCCTTCCAGCAGGTTGTTCCAAGCAGTATTAACTTCTTCCTGCGTTGCCTTTTCGTTGTTCAAAACAGCTTCTGCTGCAGCGACTGCATCCATAAAGTACTTCTTTGCACTTTCGGTCACGCCTTCGGTGCTCAAAGTCATAGCATACTGATAAGTCGCTTTCAGCAAAGTCTTGTTGGCTTCTTCCGGCTGCTCAGCAAGGGCCAAGCCTGCAATCGCATCCTTCAGGGCCTTAACAGCTGCATTCACATCGTCCTGAGTAGCTTCTGCGTTGCCATTCACATCGTTAGCCTTTGCCAGAGCTTCTGCAAATACTGCCCAACTGTCCTGGGTGTACTTAGATTCCTCGTACTGAGCGGCATCAGCAATTGCGGCGGCCAAATCGGTCTTATCAACGGAAGGTACGACTACCTTTTCCAGAGCGGCAATCGCATCATTCAAAGCCTTAACAGCTGCATTCACATCGTCCTGAGTGGCTTCGTCATTGCCGTTTACTTCATTTGCCTTCGCCAAAGCTTCTGCAAATACTGCCCAGCTGGCTTCGGTGTAATCGGCTTCACTGTAATTTGCAGCATCTGCAATGGCCTTTTCCAGAGCAGTCTTGTCAACAGGGGTGGGTTCCACGCCGGAATCCAGTTCGAACTCTGCGGAAATCACTACATCCTCGGCGGGCATCAAGAAGCTGGTACCCTCCATAGCAGTGTCATTGTACTTCAGAGAGCCGGCCTTCAGGCGATATCCCTCGGCAGGTTCCACATACACATTGACCTTTGCGCCTTCTTCATAATTGGAAGCGTCGGTAGTAATGGAGCCGTTGGCGATATCGGAAGCAATGGTCAGTTTGTGCGTGCGAGCCACCGTTGCAGTGTCAACACCGAACAGACGGCACTCATAAATACGGGTTGCCGCATACATCACGTTAGGCTGGCATCCGTCGTTGATATACAGACGGAAATAACGAGCGGTAATAGGCTCTTCAAACTTGTAGTTGGTGATGTTTTCCTTGTTATTGGTATACTCTGCCACGATAGTCCAGTTGGAAGAATTGCTCAGATAAGACTGATCCTTCAGCTGTGCCTCAGTAGCATTGGGGTCTTTCAAGACCTGCAGGGAGTAATGAGAAGAAATATCCAGCGGATCCTCTACACCTGCATTAACCAGCTGCCAGGTAGAGATGGTCTTCTCTTTGCCCAGATCAAAGGCTACCCAATGATTATACCGGGTGTTATCGCCGGGGCACCACTTGGAGCCGTCTTCACTTTCATCAAACAGGTTTTCGGGTTCGCCGCCAACGCCGGGATTACCGGAAGCACCCAGAACGGTTGCGCCATAAGCCTGGTTGGTCGGGATGGTGGGATCAACATATACGCGGTCGGTTACTTTTACTTGGACAGTAGCAGAAACCGTGTTGTCATAAGCGGAAACAGCCTTGACCGTTACAGTGGGAGAAAGCTCATTGGTATCCATTGTCAGAACACCGTTATAGGACATGAAAGTGCCTTCGCCGGTATTATCTTCTACAGACCAAATCACATCGTTCAGGTTCTCACCGTCGGCCGTAACATTTGCAGTAAACTGATAAGTGGTTCCCTGACGGACTTCCACACCCTCACTGGGAACAATTTCTACTTTCTGGACGCTTGCTGCGCTGGTATCCAGAGAAGCTACATCAAAGTCCTTAATGGCATTCATGGCAGTTTCCACGAAATCCTTCATCTTTCCGTTAGAAGGTTCTGCCTGCCAAGTGCTGTAATAGATATCTGCACCGGAGCCTTCCAATGCAATAATCTGATAACGGGGGTTGCGGTATACACTCAGGCGCTCATAAGCAGCCTTTGCCAGATAATAACCATGAGTTTGTACCAACGGGTCATCGGAAGAAATGACTGCCATAGCACCACCGATAGCAGCTGCCATATCATACAACTTGTTGAAAGCCGGCTGTGCTTCTTTGACCAGCAGGCGATCAACGGGATCATCACTATTCTTCAAAGTTTCCAGCTTTTCGATGGAAGCCACGATTTCATACATTTTATCCATCAAGCTGGCTGCTGCAGTTTTATTTCCGCTGCCATACTGGGCATACAGTCTGGTCAAATCGGAAGGTTCATACTTATTGTTCAGGCTTCCATAAGCCACCTTCAGTGCATGGGCCATTTCGGGGTCATCCGGGAAGATACCGTCAAAGCAGTTTTCCCAGTTCTCCGTGGCATTAAAGGCCCGAGGGTTCCAAGTATAGTCAGCAATACCGAAGAATGCGACTTTGGAAGATTCGGAATAGTTCATAGGGTTGGACAAAACGCCCTTCAAACTGGTGGGGTTGGAATCCAAGCCATAATAATAGTTAATAGGATTGGTATAGTACACATTATCCACATTGTCGTTTACAGGATAATTCCACCACAGGACCGGGTCGCGACCAATCCAGTTTTTAAAGGTAGATGCAGAAGAATTGCTGATGCTGGAGAACACGTCATTGCCGGTAAAGCAAATTTCAATGTCCTTATGTACATTCTTAAATCTGGGCATATAGCTGGAAGCGCCGCTGGTGCTGGTAGTGTACCAGGCAGGAGTAAAGAACAAGGGCTTTACCTTGTCTTCTTCGGCAGCGCCGTCGCCGTTATATGTCTCATACAACTTATTCTGTACCTGATTCAGCATATAAATCTGCATGTCGCAGGTGCTGGCAGCCTGAGAACTGGAAATATCGTCCACGAAAATACCAAACTGACGGACACCCAGCTCGTACATATCGGCAAACTTGTTCATCAGGCGTGTGACGCCTTCGTCAACAGTCTGTTCATTGCTGAAATCGATGGGCTTCTTCATGGCGGGATGTGCTACCCACACGAAGTCCACATTGCACTCTGCGGCTTTTTTTGCAAACTGCTGCATTTCGCCACGAGTACGGATACCAATGGCCGCTTCCTCTTCGGTAACGGTCTCAGGATAATCCTCGTCCCACTGTCCCAAATGATAGGGATCGGTCTTGGGGCCATAGAGGAAAATGTTCATCTTATACCGCTTTGCAAAGTCGAACCAGCTCATGGTTCCTTCGACGCTCCAAGGATATCCATAATAGCCTTCCACGCAGCCGCGGTACTTTTGGAAAGAGTAATCTTCAAAAGTAGAAATCTTCATTTTCCGGTCGGTGGTCTGTTCCAGCATCAGGTTCAGGGTAGCCAGGCCATAATAAGCTGCATCGCTGTCTTTGCCCAAAATAACGATATCGCCATCGGCAAATACTTTGACCACATGCATATCATACTTGTTGGCGCCTTCGGTAAAGACCTCTTTCGGTACGCCTTCATAAGTATCGGCAGCATCACCGGAATTGTTCACACCAACATACAGGTTGGTCTTATCCTCTGCAGATGCATCGCTGTAGGAAGGAGTCAGGCCATTGTCGGTCAGAACTTCATCAATGCGGTTTTTGGTAACGGCATCGATTCCGTCGCCCTTAATGACATTCACGGTGTCAGTAAGGGTAATGGTTCCCTCTTCATCTGTAACCTTTTGGGGGGTAGGATAAATGGTGTAGTTGCCAGTAGATTCCACAGGGCCTTCGTCCTTGGAATTGTACACTGCAATTTCATAAATGGAAACAGATTTCCAATCAGCCTTGTCATAACGAGTGACATATACCCGCAGATAACGGCCAACGGCCGGAGCCGACAGAGTTACACTCTCGTCTGTAGTGGCCGGCGTGGAATTACGCTCGAATACGGTTGTCCAGTCGCTGGCATTGTCAGAAACTTCCAGCTTATACTGAACGATATTCTTCTGCTCCCAGGAAATATCTACCATATCAAAAGTGATAGACTTGCCAAAATCAATTTGCAGCCACTTGGGACTGGTACCGGCATTGTCGGCATTGGTCGCCCAGCGGGTACCAGTATTTCCGTCCACTGCCAAATCGGCTGTAAAACTGGTTCCGGACTCTACATCACTGGCCGTTGCCGTTTTGTTTAACGCCAAGTTTGTCATTGCGGCCTGCACAGTAACAGGCTGGACGCCCAGTGTGGTAAAGCTTGCGGCAGCAATACACACCGACAAAACAGCGCCCATAACACGCTTAAACAATTTCTTCAAAATCTTTCCTCCTTACGCTGAAAACTCCTTTTTACAATTTTAAAATCTCCTTTTTATCACCTGCTTTCTGTCTAACAATTTTATCCAGCATTAACTCACTTTTATTATAACCTTTTATTTGGGAGAAATCAACAATTTTATTTCTAAAAAACCTAATATTTTTTATATAATCTGTAATTATTTTTGATACTATACATGATAAGGGATAAAAAAACAAAACTCAAAAGCTAATGTTTGTATTATATATTTCTAAATATTTCATTATATTTTTCCAATTAACTACCATTTTGTCGTTTCGAAACGAGATAAAGCGAGCTTCTCAAAGCGTTGCTTGTACATTTTTGTAGAAAGAAGTATAATAAAAGAAAAAGTTTTAAAATCGGAGCTGAAAAACTTTGAAAAACGATTTTTCTCAAGGCAGTGTTGCTAAAAATATTATGAGCCTTGCTCTTCCCATGACATTAGCACAAATTATTAACGTCCTATATAACGTTGTAGACCGTATCTATATTGGACATCTACCTGACGCCTCCACAACTGCCTTGACGGGACTGGGACTTACTTTTCCCATTATTTCCATGATTTCAGCTTTTGCCAACTTGTTTGGTATGGGAGGCGCTCCACTGTGCTCCATCGCCCGCGGGAAGGGGGAACATGAACGAGCCATTAAAATTATGGGCAACTCCTTTTCCACATTACTCATTTCCGGTATTGTTTTGACGGTTGTTTGTTTTCTTTTTAAGGAGCCTATTTTATATGCTTTCGGCGCCAGTGAAGATACTTTTCCCTATGCGAACAGTTATCTGGAAATTTATTTAATCGGCACTGTATTTGTCATGATAAGCCTTGGCATGAACAGCTTTATCAATTCCCAAGGCTTTGGCCGCACCGGAATGTTGACAGTCTTGGTAGGCGCCATTGTCAACCTGATTCTCGACCCCATATTTATATTCGTATTCAATATGGGCGTATCCGGAGCTGCTTTAGCCACCGTCATTTCTCAAGGACTTTCTGCATTGTGGGTTCTTGTATTTCTCACCGGAAAGCGAACGATTTACCGTTTATCCGTTCCTTCTATGCGCCTCAATTTCCGTATTATTCGGGAAATTACCAGCTTAGGCCTTTCCGGTTTTATTATGGCGGTTACCAATGGTTCTGTCCAAATGGTGTGTAATTTTACTCTTTCTATTTATGGCGGTGATTTGTACATTGGTATTATGACCGTTATCAATTCGGTTCGGGAAATTTTGACCTTACCGGTAAACGGAATTACCAATGGCGCACAACCAGTTATGGGCTTCAACTATGGTGCCGGAAAATACACCCGGGTGCGACAGGGAATCCGTTTTACTGCTATCATCTGTATCCTTTATACATTGGTTGCCTGGCTGTTAATTCTAATTCTGCCCGCTCAATTCATCCATCTTTTTAACAGCGACCCCACCTTGATTGAAAAGGGAATTCCTGCCATGCATATATACTTTTTTGGCTTTTTCATGATGTCTCTGCAATTCTCTGGGCAATCTACCTATCTTGCATTGGGATGTTCGCGGCAAGCTGTATTTTTCTCCCTTTTCCGAAAGGCTATTATTGTTATTCCGCTTACACTCTTATTACCCATGATGGGAAATTTGGGGGTCAATGGCGTTTTCCTCGCAGAACCCATTTCCAATTTTATAGGAGGCGGGGCATGCTTCATTACAATGCTGCTGACCATTTGGCCAAAATTGAAATATGATGTTCCGGTTACTGATAGAAAATGAAAAAACCGCTCTGTAAAAAAATACAGAGCGGTTTTTTTAAGAAAAGTTCTTCATTATCCTTCTTTATCCGATTCTCTTTCAAATATCAAAGTCATATTTTCCCATTCCATAGTAATGGTGTCATCCCCGGCTTTCATTTCTTTGCTTTCGCCATTGCTCATAATCAGTTGAATTTTATTTTCATCCTGATACCACAATCCATCTACAGACGCATTATCAATTTGTGCATAAAAAGAGCCATCCTTTTTCAATGTAAAAGACATACTGCCTCCCAGTTCTTCTTGGGCCTTTTCCAGTGTAATTCCCAGCCCATTAAGGCTGGCACCTGTCATTTCCCATTCACCGGTACAATCATATACCCTAATCTGAGAAGAAAGTTCGCTTTCTGTTTCTGATACATCCGATATATCTCCATTGTGATCTTCCATTCCACAGCCACTTATAAAAAGAACCGATGCCAGCAAAATTCCCATCCATTTCCCGCTCATACATTCTTCTCCTCTTTCCTTCGACCGTTTTTTCTGTAAACAGCGTTTTTTTTATCATATCCTATTCTCAAAAGAATGGCAACTGCTTCCTCATAAAATATCTGTAAAAACTATCTGCTTTCCGCTATGAAAAATATAAAATTATAGGTGTTTTGCTTGAATATGAATGGTCGTTGTGATATAATAGCCATAAATAATGTATATAATCGTTATAGATATGGTTGCAATTCTATACGTAAAGGAGCGGACGATTCAAAATGGTTGTTTTTTCCATGATACAATATCCCAATATCCCGACTAAAGATTTGCTGGCCTTGGCTGGTGAAGCTGGTGCCGCTGGAATTGAATGGGACGATGTGGACCATCTTCATGCAGGACATACCCAGGAGGCTACCAGTGCTTATTGGGATGCTGTGCGGGCTAATTTAACCCCCGTCTCTCTGCTTTCCCACTATGCATTGGGAAGTAAACGTGATATTCAGGAATTATTTATGCCGGTAATGGACTGTGCCTTTGCACTGCATGCACAATTTGTTCGGATTTTGCCAACACCTATTCCTTCTGCCGAGGGAACTTATTCCATTTTCAATACCGCTGCTCAGGAATTGCGTACTATCTGCGACATGGCCAATATTTTTGATATGGAAATACAGGTTCTATGTTTGCCTGGTACCTTGACGGATACCCCAGAAAGTACCCGTCGGCTGATAAAAATGGCTAACTGCCGAAACTGCACTTGCTCTTGGCAGCCTGACCCTTCTATTTCTGACCAGGATAATTTGAAAAATCTACAGAGCTTGAGAGGTTATTTAGGGAGCGTTGTTAAAAATGCCCGCTGGAAGAAAGAATACGACTCTTACATGGAAAATACTCTTCCCAATATTCCGATTATTTTGGAAACTGGACGCATTTCCTAATACTTCCATCTTAAACTAAATAAAAACAGCCTTAGGTAAACAAATGGCCTAAGGCTGTTTTTTATTATTCAAAATGTCTTTTACATGCCAACTTTTTCAGGAAGAATAATTTCCATAGTGGTCCCTTTTCCTTCCTGGCTTTGCAAACGGATTTTTCCATGGTGCCTCTCGACAATATGTTTCACAATGGACAACCCCAGACCGGTGCCTCCCGTCTGCTTGGAACGGCTCTTATCCACACGATAAAAACGCTCAAAAATTCGCTCGTGGTCCTTTCTGGGAATTCCGATTCCCGTATCCTTCACACACAGCGAAATATGGGCATCAGGCTGGGTTTTTACGGTTATCCAGACTTTTCCGCCATCCACATTATACTTTACGGCGTTTTCGCAAAGATTGCGTATCATCTCATACAGCATAGTGGCATTTCCCGGAACCGTCACATTGTCTCCCTGCACCACAATTTCAATATTGCGTTTTTCTGCTTCTGTTTCCAGCAGAGAAGCCGCTTCTTTTGCCAATTGCAGAAGTGCCACCGGTTCACTGAATGTTTCGCGACCTTCCTCAATTTTAGACAACCGCATAATATCGTCAATCAGGCTGAGCAGTCTTCTGGCTTCAATATAAATCATCGAGGAGAAGTCTTTTACCTCTTCCTCTTCCCGCACCATTCCGCTCTTCATCATTTCTGCAAAGCCTGAAATGGTAGTCAGCGGCGTCTTTAATTCATGGGAAACATTGGCGGAGAAATCTTCCCGTTCTTTCTGGGCTTTGTACTGTTCCGTTACATCCATCACCAGTACAATCACACCGCCTACAGCCTGCCCCGCCAACACCGGATTGACAAAATAGCGGAGCTTTTGAGAACCGTGCTCCAAAATACCAGAACCTGCTGTCCCTTCATGGGCTTTTTCCACTGCATCCAGTAGTTCCATATTCCGCGACAAGGATACCATTGGCTTCCCAACAGGATTATGCTCGGCCGGCTGGAGAAAATTCATCGCACTGCGGTTCACCGAAAGAATTTTCTTTTCCCCATTGAGAATGACCATACCTTCCTGCATATTTTCCAGAATCATGGTAATGGTATCCCGATCCTCTTGGATTTCCCGAAGCTGGCGGCGAATTGTCCGGTTTTGATGGCGAATTTTAATGAGGAAAGGCTCCAGCTCGTCATAACTTCCCGTTTCCGGCAAGGCTTCCAAATTATCGGCTGCTTTGGTAAGGGGCGTAACAATCCGCTTGGTTACCATTCTGGCAATAAACACGCTGGCAATAAACAGAATTCCACAGGAAAGCAAATCCAAGGGGAAAATCTGAAGGAATACGCCAAAAATATTTCGGTTATCCCGTCCTAAACGCAATACCATATCAGAACCACAGCGCACAGCATAGTAATAGGTAGAAATTCCCACAGTATTCGAAATTCGGGAATCTTGCCCTTTTCCGTTTTTCAAAGCCTGCTGAAATTCAGGGCGATTTTGATGATTCTCCATATGGCTGGAATCCGCTTGTGAATCGAACAACACTTCCCCTTTTTCATTCAAAAGGGTAATTCGGATTTCTTCATCATTAGGCTCATAAGCTTCCAAAAACGCCACTGCATCACCAGAAGACTGTGCGCCCGCAGAAAGGGCCACACATTGCCGCATCAAATCAGTCTGGCTCTGTTCTTGATAAAAATGGTAATACAGAGAAAGAGAAGCCGCAGTGCTGAGAAGCAATGCGGCCAGGGAAATCAGGCAAAGGCTCCAATAAATTCGGCGTTTCATACGGTTTTCTCCCTGCTTTCCAGTTTATATCCCACACCCCGGACGGTTTGAATCAGTTCGCCACCTCGTCCCAGTTTTTGGCGCAGGGTTTTGATGTGCATATCTACCGTGCGGCTTTCACCTTCATAGTCAAATCCCCACACTGTCTGCATCAGCTGCTCACGGCTAAGGACAATTCCCTTGTTTTGCAAAAAATAGTGCAGCAATTCAAACTCTTTATAGGCCAGCGTGACTTCCTGTCCATCCACTCGCACCAGATGACGCCGGGTATCCATTTCCACGCCGCCTTCTGAAAGCACCGCATCTTCATGAGCGTCTGTTTTTACCGAAGAAGTCCGACGCAAAAGTGCCCGCACCCGGGACAACATTTCCATTACGCCAAAAGGCTTCGTCATATAATCATCCGCACCGGAGTCCAGCGCATTGACTTTATCAAATTCCGTTCCCATAGCGGTAATCATCATCACCGGAATCTGCTCAGTCGCACTGCCTTTCCGCAGCCGGCGCAGAATTTCCACGCCGTCCATATCAGGCAGCATAATGTCCAAAAGCACCAAATCGGGGACCCGGGAAGAAATGGCTTCAAAAAAATCCGCACCACATTCGAAGCCACAGGTTTCATACCCGTTATTTTTCAGCGCATATAAAATCAATTTGCGGATGCTGGCGTCATCCTCCACCACTGCAATCAGGCTCATGTATGGTTTCCTTTCTCTGTCTGCGGTGAAGCGAGGGATGCGTTATTGGCAATTATTCATGTTTCCCTTTTGCTTCATCGGATTTATGTTCTCCGGTAATGGAATATACCACCCATTCGGAAATATTTACTGCATGGTCTCCAATCCGCTCGAAGTACTTGGCCACCATCAGCAAATCAATGGCAGCTGCCACATCGCCGGACTCCTGACGGACAATCTCAATCAAATCATCCCGGACTTCGTCAAATAAGGCATCCACCTCGTCGTCTGCATCAGAAATGCTTTCGGCCAGCTCCAGATTCCGGCCCACAAAGGCATCAATCGCATTGGTAACCATTTTAGAGGCGGCCTTCGCCATAGTACGAATATGTTCCAAACGGCGGAAATCCACGGTTTCTGGCAGGCGCATGGAAAGCTCGGCAATATCACCTGCCTGGTCTCCGATACGCTCCATATCCGTAATCATTTTCAAGGCAGCGGATACCACCCGCAGATCCCGTGCCACTGGCTGCTGATGCAGCAAAAGCCGCAGGCAGCGAGTTTCAATGGTCTGCTCCATATGGTCAACTTCCGAATCATATTCCAAAGTTGCTTTTGCCATATCACCACCGCGCTGGAACAGCGCATTTACTGCATGGTCAATGGCAGTTTCAATCAGGCCACCCATTTCTGTCAATTCTGTATTCAGAAGCTCCAGCTCCCGGTCAAACCTGTTTCTCAATACAAACACATCCTTCCAAATTAACCGAATCGTCCGGTAATATAGTCTTCCGTCTGTTTCTCCTTGGGCATGGAGAATACCTGCTCCGTCTCGCCAAACTCAATCAGTTTGCCAAGAAGGAAGAAAGCGGTCATATCGGAAACACGGGCGGCCTGCTGCATATTATGGGTAACCATAATGACAGTATACTTGTTTTTCAGTTCTATTGCAAGGTCTTCGATTTTAGAAGTAGAGATAGGGTCCAAAGCGGAGGTAGATTCATCCATCAGCAATACGCGGGGCTCCACTGCCAGAGCGCGAGCGATGCACAGACGCTGCTGCTGACCACCGGAAAGACCCAAAGCGCTTTTCTTCAAGCGGTCCTTCACTTCATCCCAAATAGCTGCATCCCGAAGGGACTTTTCGACAATCTCATCCAGACGGGCACGGGAACGGATACCATGGGTACGGGGACCATAAGCGATATTATCATAAATAGACATGGGGAAGGGATTGGCCTTCTGGAACACCATACCGATTTCCTTCCGCAGCCAGGTGGTATCAATGGTGGGGTCATAGATATTCTGACCGCCATAATTGACTTCACCTTCGATCCGGCATCCGGGAACCAAATCATTCATACGGTTGAGGGTCTTCAAAAAGGTGGACTTACCGCAACCGGAAGGTCCAATCAAAGCGGTAATTTTATTTGCGGGGATGGCTACGTTTACATCAAACAGAGCCTGATGGTTGCCATACCAGAGATTCAGGTTTTTCGCTTCAATAATCGCAGACATAAAAACTCTCCCATTATTTTTTAAGTTTCTTGCCTACCAGGTTGGCAGACAGGTTGATAATCAGCGTCAGCACCATGAGGATAGCAGCAATTGCAAAAGCTACATCCACTTCGCCCCGCTCGCTGGCGTACACATACAGAGCAACGGTCAGGGTTGCAGAAGAAGACTGCATGGCCTCCCAAATTCCATTGAGAGCCAAGCCAAAACCAGCGGTGAACAACAAAGCAGCCGACTCACCCACAATACGGCCAATTGCCAGGATGCAGCCGGTAACAATACCGTCAATTGCATTGGGCAGCACTACTGTGCGCACCATATGCCACTTGCCAGCGCCCAGTGCCAAGGCGCCTTCCCGGTAGGAATTGGGCACGGTTTTCAGAGATTCCTGGGTGGTGCGGATAATGGTGGGCAAAATCATAATCACCAGCGTCAGACCGCCAGCAAGAATACCAGCTTTCAGACCCATCAGCTGGATAAAGAACAGCATGCCGACCAAACCAAAGATAATGGAAGGAATACCGGTCAGTGTTTCGGAAGCAAATTCAATAACCGCTACCATTTTACGGCTTCCGGCATATTCCGTCAGATAAATAGCGGCACCTACGCCCAGCGGCAGAACAATAATCATTGCCAAAAGAATTATATACAGAGTGTTTAGAATATTAGGAAGAATACCAATCGTATCGTTTAGGTAACTGGTCTCACTGGTAAGAAGTTCCCAGGTAATGTTGCCCAGCCCCCGATAGAAAATATACCCAATGAGGAACAGGAGCAAAGCACAGGTAAGCCCCGCACAAATATACAGCAGAGCTCGCAGGCCTTTGTCATAAAAGCGGCGACGGAAAGATAATTTTTCCATGGCTTATTCTCCCTCCTTCTTTCTTTTAATCACGAGATTCAGGAATACATTGATAAGCATGATAAACAGGAACAACACCAAGCCAATGGAGAACAATGCATCACGCTGGAGAGAGCCTACCGAAGCATAAGACATTTCAGACGCAATGGCTGTGGTAAGAAAACGCACCGAGCCAAACAGACTGGGCATGTTGGCTACGTTGCCGGAAACCATAATGATAGCCATAGCCTCACCAATAGCACGGCCTACACCCAGCACAATAGCGGTAGCCACGCCACTTTTGGCAGCAGGCAGGCTGACTCTGAAAATGGTCTCGATTTTTGTCGCTCCCAGTGCCAAAGAAGCCTCTTCGTACTCTTTAGGAACGGCTTTCAGTGCCGTTGTAGAAACATTGACAATGGAAGGCAAAATCATGATGGCCAATACAATAATAGCAGCCAGCAACGTTGCGCCGGAAGAAAGACTGAAAATATTCTGTATCATAGGTACCAACACAATCATACCTACTAAACCGTATACTACGGAAGGAATACCGGCCAACAATTCAACAGCCGTTTGTATAACCGTTGCAACTTTAGGCGGTGCAATCTTGGCCAGATAAATAGCAGTCAGCAGACCCACCGGAACACCGATGATCAAGGCACCAGCAGTACCATAAATAGATGTGAGGATAAAGGGCAGGATACCATACTGGGGATTCTGGGAGTTCGTGGGGGCCCAGGTTTGGCCAAAGAGAAAATCCCACAGGCCAATTTTCTGGATTGCGGGCAGGCCGGAAATAATCAGGTAGATGCTGATGAACAGTACAAAGGCCACGGCCACAATGCCGCACAACAGGAAAACGAGATGCATCACAAATTCCATCACATCTTTGGCTCCCCGGCGTTTAGCCTTCGGAGTCGTTGCCTCTGCCTCTGTTGACAGTTTTGCCTGTTCAGCCTGTTTGGAGAGGTCCTTCATTTCATTCTCTTCCCTTTCACTGGTTGCATTAAAATCAACAGGGATATTTTGTTCCATAATGCAGCTCCTTATCATCATGGGAATAGCCTCCGCTGGAAGGCAGCGGAGGCTGAAACCCGAAAACTCAGTTTGCGAAGAATTATTCAGCGGTGGGCACAGCGCCAGCCTTGGTGATCAGGTCAGCAGCATCAGCAGAGGTAGCGAAGTCGAAGAATGCCTGAGCAGCTTCGCTGAGCTCGGTGCCTTCCTTAGTTACCAGAACGAAGGGACGCTGAATCTTGTAGGAACCGTTTTTCACAGTTTCCTCGGTGCAGGCAACGCCTTCAACCGTAATAGCTTTTACGCCTTCTGCATTGGCAACAGCGGAGAGGGAAGCATAACCGATAGCACCGGCATTGCCCTTAACAGCCTCGATAACAGCGCCAGTAGAAGTCAGTTCCTGGCTCAGCTTACATTTGTCTTCCGTCTCAGTAATGGACTCGAAGCCATCGCGGGTACCGGAACCAGCCTCACGGCCGATGCAAGCGATGGTGCCAGCGTCGCCGCCAACCTCGCTCCAGTCGGTTACTTCACCAGTAAAGATCTTAGCGATCTGGTCAACGGTCAGGTTTTCAACTTTGCTGTTCTCGTTTACGATAATTGCGATACCGTCCAGCGCAATGGTAGTGCCCTTCAGGCCAGCAGCAGTCTCTTCATCCTTCAGCGCACGGGAGGAAAGTCCGATGTCGCAGGTACCGTTCTTAGCAGCCTCAATGCCGGTACCGGAACCGGTAGCATCATAAGTAACAGTCACACCGCTGTTATCGTTCATAAACTGCTCGCTCAGAGCGCCAATCACGTCGCTCATGGAGGTGGAGCCGTTGGTAGCAACAGAGCCGCTCAACTCCGTTTTGCTCTCGGTGCTGGTGCTGGTAGTAGCAGAATCAGTGCCGGTGGAGCTGGTTTCCGTGGTGCTCTGGCAACCGGTCATCACAGCTGCGGTCATAGCCAAAGCCAAGAATGCAGTGAGAACTCTTTTGATTTTCATGTTTACTTCTTCCTTTCAATCACTCGATTGGTTTTGTTTGTTTTTCAAGGTCTGGCAACAGTATATCGTGGCTGTGTAAAGTCAAAAAGCCGGGTAATGTAAAATCCATGTAAAATCGGCATCTTTGCTTTTTTCGTTTTATCTCCTACCTTTCTCTGTAATAAGTACCAAGAATCCGGTAGAAATTTCTTCTATTTGTGGGAGGATTCAGGAATTGTCCTTTTAAAACATCTGTGCTATGATAGAAAACAATTTTGGGCTTTATCGCCTGTAGGAAAAGAAGGAGTTACGTATGACAAAGGACATGACCCAAGGGTCGCCCACCCATCTGATTTTACGGTTTACCATCCCCCTGGTGTTCGGAAATCTGTTCCAGCAATTCTATTCCATGGTGGATACTATTATTGTAGGCCGATTTTTAGGAAAGAACTCTCTGGCAGCTGTTGGTTCCACCGGTTCCATTAACTTTTTAATTATTGGATTCTGTTTGGGATTATGCAGCGGTTTTGCAATCCCAGTTTCGCAGCAGTTTGGCGCTAAAAATTTCCCGGCCATGAGAAAGTATATCGGTAATACTGTTTGGCTAACCATATGGGCCAGCGTGATTTTTACCGTATTGACAGTTGTGCTGTGCTATCCCATGCTGGAATGGATGAACACACCTTCTGATATTATTGAAGAAGCTTACTGGTACATCGTCATTATCTTCGCAGGCATTCCGGCTATTTTTCTATATAATATATTGGCCGCTCTTTTGCGTGCTTTGGGAGACAGCCGTACTCCTGTTATTTTTCTGGTAATCGCTTCGTTCCTGAATATTGGATTTGACCTATTGTTGGTACTGGTCATCCCCATGGGGGTAGCCGGTGCCGCTATCGCTACTGTGTTGGCACAATTGATTTCCGGTGTTGCCTGTTTTTGGTATATTGCCAAAAAATTCCCTGCCCTGCATATTAGCAAAGAAGACCTGCGGCTGGAAAAGGAATACCTGTCCAAACTTTGCTCCATCGGCGTCCCTATGGGGCTGCAATCTTCTATTACAGCCATTGGCAGTATTATTCTGCAAACCTCGGTAAATGCTTTGGGCTCTGCCATTGTGGCGGCTGTTACTGCCGCAGGACGTCTGTATTCCCTGCTGGCCTGCGCCTTTGACGCCTTGGCAGTTGCAATCTCGACTTATGGAGGCCAGAATATCGGCGCCCGGAAAATTGAGCGTCTGACTCCCGGCCTGTGGTCCTCTATGGCCATTGGCAGTATCTATTCTATTTTCTCCTTGTTGGTTATCTGGCTGTTCGGAAAACCTCTGCTCACCTTGTTTGTAGATGGCTCGGAGACTGCTATTATCAACAATGCTTATGAGTTTATGATGATTTCCGTGGCATTCTTTATCCCTCTGGCCGGCGTCAACGTATTCCGGCTTTTAATTCAGGGCATGGGGTATAGCAAGATGGCTGTTTTTGCCGGTGTTTGCGAAATGGTCGCTCGAGGAATCACCGGTGTATGGCTGGTTCCTGCTTTTGGTTTTACAGCGGCATGTTTTGCAAGCCCCATTGCCTGGATTATGGCAGACCTGTTTTTGGTCCCCGCTTATTTCTACATTATGCGTCAGTTAAAGCGCTGGGGAACCGCCTGAGTTTTTTTCCTGCTTACTTCCCCCTGCTCTTGTTTCATGGTATAATATTGATATGATTGTATCATGGTATGCCAGCTTGTGAAGGGGGAGTTGAAATGGGAACCATGAACGCACTGGTTTGTCAAAACGGAAGGGCTGTGCTAACCCACCGCCCGCTGCCATCACTGCAAAAAGATACCGACGCCATTGTCCGCGTCACGCTTTCTACCATTTGCACCAGTGACTTACATATCCTTCATGGAGCTGTCCCACGGGCAAAAGATGATATTGTACTGGGGCATGAGTTTGTCGGTGAAGTAGTGAAAACCGGTTCTGCTGTTAAGCATCTGAAAGCAGGAGACCGGGTAGCTGCCAACTGTATTACTTTTTGCGGGGATTGCTGGTTTTGCCGTCAGGGATATATCAACAATTGTGAAAATGGCGGTTGGGAACTGGGATGCCGTATTGATGGCTGTCAGGCCGAATACGTAAGGGTTCCCTATGCGGATAGTGGGCTTTCCAAAATTCCAGACAGTGTTACCGATGAAAACGCTCTGTTTACCGGGGATATTCTTTCCAGTGGTTATTTTGGTGCAGAACTGTGCGAATTGTCTCCCGGGGATACGGTAGCGGTTATTGGCGCCGGACCGGTTGGGCTGTGCGCGATGGAATGTGCCCGGCTGTTTGGGGTAGGCAGCATAATTGCTATTGATAAAAACCAAGAGCGATTGGAGCTTGCTAAAAAGCTGGGATTGGCAGATGAAATTGTCTGTGTTCCCCAGGAAAATGCCGAAACCTGCGTGCTTTCTTTGACCCATGGCCGGGGAGCAGACGGTGTGATAGAAGCTGCCGGCGGAGAGAATACTTTTGAACTGGCTTGGAAGATTGCCCGTCCCAACAGCGTGGTTGCCTTGGTGGCTATGTATGAGTCTCCTCAAGTACTTCCGTTGCCCGATATGTATGGAAAGAATCTGATTTTTAAAACCGGTGGTGTCGATGCAGTCCATTGCGATATGCTGCTGCATTTGATGGAAACCGGAAAGCTGAACACCGATTTTTTAATTACCCACAAGGCTCCTCTTAACGAGATTTTAGAAGGCTACCGTGTTTTCTCCCAACAGCTGGACGGCTGTTTAAAATGGGCTGTTACGCCTTGGGAAAACCGGTAAAACAATCATGGATTGCTTGTCAAAAGGGGATGATTTTCTTGTTTGGTCGGAAAAATAAAAAGAACCGGCTCTTTGGCGGTACCATTGAGCCGGATTGTCGCTATTGCTCTTATAATAATGCAGCAGAAGATGAGTCAGCGGAATGCTCCTTGGGATGTATCTGTGAGGATTCTGCCGGGTGCAGCCGGTTTTCCTATGACCCTCTTAAACGCACCCCCAAAACTTCGCCACCTCTTCCAAAATTTGACCCGGAGGACTTTTCACTGTGACCGCAGCACATTATCAGGCCTGTACAGATTGGTTAAATCGTACTTCAAGGCGCGCCCGCTTGTTTCACCGTTTATTTCGATGGCTTCCCATCCTCTCTGCCCTGTGTTATTTGGGAACATTGGGATATTTATTCTGGTGTCAAAGTCCCGAATGGCCTTTCTTTCTGGGCGTGCCCGCTCTAACCTTTCTGGCAGTAACACTGTTTCGCAAAGTGCTCAATGCGCCTCGGCCTTATGACTGTCTATCTTACACGCCATTTCTGCCGGCCACTCCGGGAAAAGGAAAAAGCCTGCCCAGCCGTCACACCACCAGTGCCGCTGCAATCGCTCTGGCGTTTTTGTATCTTTCCCCTTGGGCCGGGCTCTTTTTCAGCATTCTTGCATTGGCTGTTGCCGTTTCGCGGGTTATTGGCGGAGTTCATTTTGTCCGAGACGTAACAATAGGCTTATTGTTTTCGCTTCCTTTTGCTCTGCTTTATTTTTTAGCCTAATACAAAAAAATGCCCGGCATAAGCAATTGCTTACTGCCGGGCGTTTTGATAGCGATTCGTTTTTTATTCCTTGCTGAAAGAATCTTTGCCAAGGCCGCACAGAGGGCATACCCAATCATCAGGAAGTGCCTCAAACGCAGTGCCGGGTTCGATTCCGTTGTCGGGATCACCGACTGCCGGGTCATATACATAGCCGCAGGCATCACAAACATATCTGTCCATGGAAAAGCCTCCTTTGAATTCTTAAAAAATTTTGTTTCTCATCCTGTAATAACACAAGATGTTGTGTTATTAGTATAGCAGTCCCTATACTTTTTGTCAATTACAAAATAATGCCTATCACTGCATTTATAATCCCGACTTCGCCACTGATAGATTTCTTTCACGAATAAATCATGTATCACATCCAGCAGGTGAACGGGATGGACATCTTCCAAAGCCAGCTTTTTGGCCACTCTTTCGGCTTGTTCAAAGCTTAGAAAAAGGGGCGGTGACTTGGCTTTTTCTCCCTCTCCAGTTGAATAGTCCCATCTGACTTCAACACCAAAGCCCTGTTTGCAATTTCCGTAAACACGGTAGCATTTTCTGCAACAAGCTGTTTTTATAATGACCAACATTTTCCCCAATGATAATTGCACCTGCCTTCGTGAATATTTTTCACATTCCATATTTATCATACACTTCTCTATAAAAATAATCAAGGATTTCAGTAAGAATTTATTGTATAAACTTTTTAGAAAAATTTATTCACATTTACGTATTTTTAAGTAACACTATGGATTTAAAAAACAGTTATATATAATTTTAAATTCTTTTATATCTCGTTATGTTGTCTACCTTTTAGAAAAAATACGTTTTTCCAACTCCACACAAATTAGCGGAATCAGACTGAGTCCGGCAACAACGGCCCATTGCAATCCAGATAAGGGAACTGTATGAAAAATTTGGGCTGCTGAAGGAATGGCAATTACCCCCACTTGAAGCCCGATACAAATGGTCGCCGCCCAATTCAGCCGGTGATTGGAAAAAATTCCAATAGAAAATACCGACCGTCGCGAACGCATATTAAATGTATGGACTACCTGAGAAAGACTTAATACGGCAAAAGCCATCGTGCGCCCAATATCCGGTACTAGGGAAATGGCATCAAAAAACACTCTGCCAATCGTAAATGCCAGCAAAGCCAGTGCTCCAATCAGGCACCCCTCCACCGCTATGGCAAGACCCATTCCACCGGAAAAAACACCTGATTCCCTGGCAACGGGTTTTTCCTCCATTACATCTCCCCGTACAGGCTCCACCCCCAACGCCAAGGCCGGAAGTGAATCCGTCACCAAATTGACCCACAAAAGCTGAATAGCCAGAAGAGGGACCGGTAGATGAAGCAAAAACGCTGATAACACCAAAAGGATTTCCCCGATATTGCAGGACAGTAAAAAGTGAATAGTTCGGCGGATATTGCCATATATTCCTCTTCCTTCCCTTACAGCCGATACAATCGTAGAAAAATTATCGTCCGTCAATACCATATCCGCTGCTGCACGGGCAACATCCGTCCCCCCTTTTCCCATGGCACATCCAATATCAGCAGCCCGAAGAGCCGGTGCATCATTGACGCCATCCCCGGTCATAGCCACAACTTCTCCCCGAGCCTGAAGCGCACGGACAATTCTCATTTTATGCTCCGGAGACACCCGCGCAAAAACATCACATTTTGGGACTTCCTCTCTCAACTGCTTATTGCTCATGGCATCCAACTCGACCCCCGTGACGACTCTTCCCTCAGGGCGCAAAATTCCCAGTTGCTTGGCAATGGCTTGAGCCGTTCCTTTGTGGTCTCCGGTAATCATAATTGGGCGGATTCCTGCACGGCGGCACAACGCGACTGCTTTCCCAGCTTCCGGCCTGGGCGGGTCCATCATCCCCACCAGTCCGCAGAATACCAGCCCTTTCTCCGCTTCTGTCCCATTCTCTGGCAGCACATCAGCATCCCGATAAGCCACCCCCAATACTCTAAGCGCTTCTCCAGCCATTTCTTCATTCATTTTCTGAATCTGCTTTCGGTCCTGAACGGTCATCGGACGATTTCCGGATGCTTCCCGGATATAGCTGCATCGGGAAACCAGCAAATCCGGGGCGCCTTTTACAATAATCCGATATTTTCCCGGAGCAAGGCGGTGATAGGTAGCCATCCGTTTTCTCTCGGAAGAAAAAGGAATCTCTCCGGCACGTGGAAAACGGGCATCCAATATTTTTTTAGATTCCCGGCAGGCCGCTACCAAAGCCGCCTCTGTGGGCTCTCCCAAAATTTTCTGTCCTTCTATCCGGCAATTGGTACACAAAGCGGCCAATCCCAGCATCTCCTGTGCCTGAGGGCCGGATAGGGACAAATATCCTTTTCCATCACTGACTTTAGTGACGGTCATTCGGTTACAGGTCAGTGTACCCGTCTTATCCGAACAAATAACACTGGCACTGCCCAGTGTTTCCACGGCGGGAAGACGGCGAATAATGGCCTTTTTCCCTGCCATTCTGCGAACCCCCATGGCCAACACAATGGTCACGACAGCCGGCAGCCCTTCTGGAATAGCCGCTACCGCTAAGCTGACAGAAATCATAAACATTTCCAGCGGCTCAATTTTCTGAATCAGCCCCAAAATAAAAATAACCGCACAAATCAGCAAGGCGGCAATTCCCAAAACCTTTCCTGTACGGGCCAATTTTTTTTGCAAGGGGGTATCCGGCGCCGTTTCTCTGTCAATCATACCGGCTACCCTGCCCATTTGGGTGTACATTCCTATCGCAGTCACGATTCCTAAAGCCTGCCCCTGGGCAATGCTAGTTCCGCTAAACAGCATATTTTTTCGGTCGCCTAACGCAGCCTGCTGTGCACAAACCATCCCATCATCTTTCAACGCCGGTACCGATTCCCCCGTTAATGCAGATTCCTCTGCTTTACAGCTCTCCGCTTTTACCAATCGAATGTCTGCCGGAACCATATCCCCGGTTTCCAGCAGCACCAAATCTCCGGGTACTAAGTCCTCGCTGGGAATTTCCCGCTCTCGTCCCTCTCGAATTACCCGGGCTTTCGGAGCTGAAAGCTTCTTTAAGGCTTCAATGGCCTTTTCCGCTCTGCTTTCCTGAATCATTCCGGTTATCGCATTCACCAGGACAATAGCCAGGATAATAATCGAATCGATATAATCGCTGTCCCCTTTCATGCGAGACGTCACAAAGGAAACCGCTGCTGCCGCCAATAATACCAGAACCATAAAGTCCTGAAACTGCTGCAAAAAACGATAGAGAATCCCCTTCCTTTTTGGAGAGGCTAACTGGTTTTTTCCATACTTTTCTCTTCTTTTTCTGGCCTGTTCCTCGGTAATGCCCTGACTGCTGCTACTATGCAAACGCTCTATCACTTCTTCTTTTTCGATACAATGCCACTGTACCAATTTTCACCACGCCTTTCCTTCCCGTTACAATCACAATACCAGCTTATGCCGGGAGAAGAAGGGGTATGACGTGACAATTGGGAAAAATTAAAGAATCGGAAATAAAACTCAACATAAAATCTGTTATACTGATGAAAATAGGCAAAGGAGGTTTTTGAATTTGGATACTGCTATTCTTCTTTGGATACAGGAGAATCTTCGTTGTGAATTTTCAGAATGGTTTTTTTCTGCCGTTACGTTCTTAGGAGACAAAGGGCTGATATGGCTATTGACCGCCGGAATTATGCTCTTTTTTCCGTCCTATCGTAAATGGGGCATCACCATTTTATGTGCCTTGGCAGTTACAGCACTAACTGGAGAAATCATTCTCAAAAACCTGGTGGAACGACCTCGCCCGTTCACCCAGTTTTCTGAACTTGAACTGCTGATTTCTGCTCCAGATTCATTCTCGTTCCCTTCTGGCCACAGTGCCTCCTCTTTTGCTGCGGCAACTGTCTTATTCCATTGCCGTAAATCCTTTGGAATTCCCGCTTTTATTTTAGCCGGATTGATTGCATTCTCCCGTCTGTTTCTCTTCGTTCACTATCCCAGCGATGTGCTGGCGGGAAGCTGCTTGGGATGCATTATTGCCTGCTTGATTTGTTTTCTGTTCCGCAAATATTGGAACTTGCAGCCTGTATTGTCCAAAAAACAATTATAAAATAAAACAACAAAAAACCGACGTCCTTTTGGGACGCCGGTTTTTGTTATCTTTCGTTAAGGCTGGGGGCCACGATTTTCTTTTTCTCTTTTTTCTTCTTTTCAGGCTTAATTTTCTTACCCTTTAAGCCGCGGCTAAAGCGATATACTTTGGCCAAGTCGTCGCTGAGTTTTTCCCGAATATTGCCATAAGCCGCATCATCAACTTCGTTCAAGATGGCAATGGTAATCACAGAACGGGCATCCATATCGGCATTGGCATACATGTCGTTGAGAATCGAGCACATCTTCTCAAAGGGGTCGCTTCCAGGATAGTTTTTCGCCAGATTTTCCACTTTGGGAGCAATTTTCTCCCGTGCAAAGGTAAAATAGCGAATCTTTCCATAATGAATCCGCTCCTCTGCCATTTCGCCGCGCAACTCGGGAAACACCGCCATCAACCGGTTAAACAGAAACTGCGGGTCTGCATCCAGTGTACCGTCCTCTTTTTTATTGCGCTTTTTCTTGTTCTGCCGAACCAGCTCTACTCTTTTGGGACCTTCCACAGTCTCCAAAAAGTCATTGGCAATGGACTCTGCCTCGCCAGTTGCGTCAGTTTCGGGGTCAAACATCCACGTAGAAAGGCTGCGCCAGGAAAGATCTTTTCCTTCTTCCACTACCGCACTTTTCAAATCAAAACGTTTAGTGGCAAAGCTATAGAACACACCATATTTTAAATTTCCGGTGGTATAGACAACGGCCTTTCCGTTTTCCACCTCATAATCCTCTGGTGGTGTAAAATCCTGTGCCAACAGGGCCGGTGTCAATTTTTCCACAATCAGGTCAAAGGCCTTAAAATCCAACTGTATCACTCCATGTTCTTTAATCTCAAAGGTCCCCGGCGACGCCGGCTTACAGGCTGCTATAGTGCAGCTTTCGGTATTATTTTATTATACAACACTTTACTGTCTTTGTCACTATGCGCGCCTACAAAAAGAAAAAGTTCTTTTATGGTGCTTTGGGCTCCGACTTTTTCTCAGACTTAAAGGCAAAAAAGCGCTGTCCAAAATAATTGAGGCCTGTAAAGAAACACATCCCTACCAGCATAGCTGCATTAGTCTGAATCTTCTCTCCGAGCCCTGCCAGTACTGCAAAAGTAAGGGGCTTGGCAATTCCATAAGCAACCAGATAGCATACGGCGATATTTACCACAAAGCGTACAATTTGTGCCGCTGACTTCTCACGATTCTGAAACGTAAAATACTTGTTTAAAAAGTAACTTAAAATACTGGTAAGCACATAATTTGCTGCCGATGATAACCAATAAGAGCAGTGTGCCAGATTATAAAGCCCAAACATAATGGCCATTCCCACCAGTGTGTTGATAATGCCAACTACAATAAATTTCAGTAATTTCTGGTCAATCACCGAAGAAAGTTTTCCCAATTCAAAAGCCTCCTTGTCAACATGCTTTTTTATCTCAGCCATGTTTCGGTCTGCTCTGATTATACGCCCAGAGTATTATAAAAGCAAGCAAAAAGGGCTTCTGATAAAAAATACCCGGATACAGTCCAATTCCTGTATCCGGGTATTTCTCAGATGGTGAAGGGGGATTCACCGGAAAAAATCTTAAGATTTGAGGATATGACGGTACAAAGCAATGTAGTCATTAGCAGAACGGCCCCAGCTGTTATCACACCGCATGGCGCGGTCCACCAAAATTTTCCATCCATCTTTATTGGCATAGCCTTCCAAAGCACGCTCAATGGCATGATACATATCGCCGCTGTCGTAGGTCTGGAAAGTGAAGCCATTGCCTTCGCCGTCTCCGCTGTCACGGATAGAGTCCTTCAGGCCGCCGGTAGCACGAACCACCGGAATGGTGCCATACCGCAGAGCAATCATTTGGGACAGGCCGCAGGGTTCGCTCTTGCTGGGCATGAGGAAAATATCAGCACCGGCATAAATCTTTCTGGAAAGCTCGGGGATAAATCCAATGCAAGCACAGAAGCGGCCGGGATACTTATTCTGCATCTCACGGAAGAAGCTCTCATACTCCCAGTCACCGGAGCCTAACACCACAAACTGTACGTTGGTTTCGTTCATCAGCTTGTCGGCAACTTCTTTTACCAAATCCAAGCCCTTGTGGGAAACCAGACGGGTCACCATACCAATCATGGGGACGTTGGGGTCCTGTACCAAGCTGAGACGCTCCTGCAATTTCTGCTTGTTTACCGCTTTACCGGACATATCATTGACACTGTAATTGGCATAAACGTTTTTATCCGTCTCCGGGTTATAATTAACCACATCAATACCGTTGAGGATACCGGAAAGCTTCCAGGAACGCTCATTCAGAATTCCATCCAACCGATGAGAATACCAGGGGTTCAAAATTTCCTGCGCATAGGTGGGGCTTACAGTAGACACCCAGTCGGCACACTCAATAGCGCCCTTCATAATATTCACACAATTGTCGTATTCCATCAAATGGGCTTCGGAAGCAGGAATTCCCAACACATCATTGAGAAGCTCCATGCCATATTTTCCCTGATACTGGATATTGTGAATGGTAATCAGGGTTTTGATTCCTTTATACCAATCATTGTTAGCATAGAACAGGCGGTAATACACCGGAACTAAGGCAGTCTGCCAGTCATTGGCATGAATCAAATCCGGCTTGAAGTCCAGGTAAGGCAACATTTCCAGAGCTGCACGGGACAGAAAAGCAAAACGCTCTGCATCATCATAATGTCCATACAGCCCGGGACGCTTGAAATAATACTGATTATCAATCAGATAGTAAATCACGCCGCCCACCTTAGCCTCGAACACGCCGCAATACTGTCTGCGCCATGCCACGGGAACCGACAAGCTGGTAACGAAATGCATACTCTCGCGCAGTTCCTGAGGAATATCCTCATACAGAGGCATCACAATACGGCAGCCAATCAAACGGGCCCGCAATGCCTGCGGCAGGGAACCCGCCACATCACCCAATCCGCCGGAAGCAGCAAAAGGAAGGGCTTCACTGGTACAAAACAAAACCTTCATGGCTCTCACACCTTTCAAAGTCATTAAATCGCCCGCCTTCCGGCAGACCGGGGGCATCCGCCCCATTTTGAAAGCACTTGGGGGAGCCCGGACTCATCGTCGAGGCTCCCCCTGTGCCGAAATTTTTGCAACAACACAGGGGCCTTATACCAGGCTTCCCTTGCTGATAAATACAGGATAAGACTGGAAGCCCATCAGGGTACGATCTTCCTGAATGACGACGTCTTTATCCGTAATCACATAATTCAGGTTGCTGCCGGCGCCAATAACGGAATCCTGCATAATCACGCAGTTCTTCAGTTTTGCACCCTTGCCTACATGTACGCCACGGAAAATCACACAATTTTCCACTTCGCCTTCAATGACACAGCCGTCAGCAATCAGGGAGTTGGAAACCTGAGAGCCCAAGCCATAACGGGCAGGCATATCGTCACGCACTTTGGTATAAATGGGACGATTGACATCGAACAGCTGCTCCCGAACCTTCGGCAGCATCAAAGCCATATTGGCCTCAAAATAAGAGTTAATGGAGCCAACGATGGTGGAATAACCGGTAAACTCATAGCCGAAAATCCGCAGGTTGTTCAGGTTCTGCTGGATAATCTCGCGGCCAAAGTCATAGCGGTTACGGCTGACACACTCGCTCACCAGCTTCATCAGCAGCTCGCGGCGCATGACATACATATTCATGCCATAGTTGCATTCGCCTTCCACGCTGGGGCCAATCAGCATCTCTACCACGCGTCCGTCAGGGGAGGTGGTGATGACATTGGCGTTAGTACTGTAGGAAGGAACCTTGCCATACTTATAAATCATGGTGATGTCCGCTTTTTTCTCCAAATGAGCAGCAATGACATCTGCATAGTTGATATTGCACAGGAAATCGCAGTCGCTAATCAGCACATATTCCTCTTTGGAATTGCGCAGGAAGCGGCTGATGGAAGCCAGAGAACCAATACGGTTGGGCAACTGGCTGCCGTCGGTACCAAAGGGAGGCAAAATGTACAGACCCTCGCGCTTACGGGACAAGTCCCAAGATTTACCGGAACCCAGATGATCCATCAGGGACTGATAGTTATTTCCGGTAATAACGCCTACTTTGTTGATGCCTGCGTTTACCATATTGGACAGGGGGAAGTCAATCAGACGGTATCTTCCGCCCACCGGAACAGATGCCAGTGTGCGGTGCTCCGTCAATTCGCGTACCCGTTCATCGTGAACATTGGCGAACAGAATTCCAAGAACATTATTGCCGATCATCATTTCTTCGCCACCTCCTCAGCGTCGATCATAGCCTTGGGGGGCACGACGGTGCCGGGCTCCAATACACAGCCGGCGCCCAAAACGGCAATGCCCCATTCGTCTTTATTTTCAATTTCTTCAGGACGGGCGCCAATTTTGCAGTCAGCGCTCACCACACAGTTTTCAGCCACAATAGCATACTGTACCACAGCGCCCTCTTCAATGCGTGCGCCAGGCATGATAATGGAATCCTTCACCACAGCGCCGGGAGCGATATACACTCCTGCAAACAGCACGGAGAAGTCCACTTCACCATAAACATTGCAGCCCTCAGAAATCAGAGAATTCTGCACTTTTGCGGTGCTGGCAATATAGTGAGGCGGCAGGGCCGGGTTGCGGGAATAAATCTTCCAGCTCTCGTCGCTCAAGTCCAGCGGCACGTTGGGGTCCAGCAAATCCATGTTGGATTCCCACAAGCTATCAATGGTTCCCACATCTTTCCAATAGCCGGAGAACTGATATGCCATCATTTTTTCGCCGGCATTCAGCATAGCAGGAAGGACATTTTTACCGAAGTCATTGGAAGAGTTAGGATCAGCCTCGTCTGCTTCCAGATATTTGCGCAGCTTGCTCCAGGTAAATACGTAAATACCCATGGAAGCCTTGTTGCTCTTGGGAACCTTCGGCTTTTCATCGAACTCATAAATGGTACCGTCCTCATAGGTATTCATAATGCCGAAACGGGAAGCTTCGGACATGGGAACCTCGATAACGGCGATGGTGCAGTCCGCTTTTTTCTCCTTATGATACGAAATCATCTTCGCATAGTCCATTTTATAGATATGGTCGCCGGAGAGGACTACAACATACTCAGGATTATAACGGTCAATAAAACGTATATTCTGATAAATGGAGTTTGCAGTGCCTTTATACCAGTCAGACTGTTTGGCTCTCTGGTAAGGCGGCAGCACATGGACACCGCCATACATGCTGTCCAAATCCCAAGGCTGGCCGTTGCCGATATACTCATTCAGTTCCAGCGGCTGGTACTGAGTCAGAACGCCAACGGTCTCGATGCCGGAATTCACGCAGTTGGACAGCGGGAAGTCGATAATCCGATACTTTCCGCCATAGGGCACAGCCGGTTTTGCCAGATTACGGGTGAGGACGCCGAGACGGCTGCCTTGTCCGCCTGCCAACAGCATGGCCACTACTTCTTGTTTTGGTAACATTTGGATTCCCCCTCTTGAAGATTATGATTTCTCCGTCTTATTTTTTCGAGGACTTGTTTTCTTGGTTTTGGGTTTTGCTTCCGCTTTTATAGCGGCAGGCTCTTTCTCTGCCTTCTTTTCCTTCTCGGCGGCCTTCACAGGCTTCACAACCGTTTTCTTCTTATGAGGTATACGCCTGCGGCACTTGAGATAAAGAACCGACATAGCCGGCAGTGTCAGGCTGATACTGTCTTCAAACCCATGCATAGGTTCGGGAACAGACTTGATGGTATCACCGTTAGTGACGCCGCCGCCACCGAACTCTACATCATCGGAATTAAACAGTTCTGTATAAATACCCGCTGTGGGGACGCCGATACAGTAATTTTCCCTCTGGACCGGAACAAAATTGCACACTGCAATCAAATCGTTACCATCTTTGTCAATACGACGGAAAGCAATAACGCTTTGATTATAGTCGTCATTGGAAATCCAGGAGAAACCTTCCCAGGAGAAATCCACCTGCCACAATGCGGGGGTCTCCAGATAGAAATGATTCAAGGCTTTAAAGAACTTCTGTGCCTGCTGGTGTTCGGGATACTGCAGCAGTCCCCACTCCAGCTCTTTTTCCACATTCCATTCATTCGCCTGACAGAATTCAGTACCCATAAACAGCAGTTTTTTGCCGGGGTGGGCCATCATATAGCACATAAAAGCACGCACACCTGCATATTTCATCTGCTCGTCGCCGGGCATCTTATTGAAGAGAGAACACTTGCCATACACTACCTCGTCATGAGAGATAGGCAGGATAAAGTTCTCGGAAAACGCATAAAAGAACGAGAAAGTAATATTGTCATGGTTAAATTTACGGAACAACGGGTCCAGAGACATATAATGAAGCATGTCATTCATCCAACCCATATTCCACTTATAGTTAAATCCAAGGCCACCGCAATACGTTGGCTTAGAGACCATAGGCCATGCAGTAGATTCTTCCGCAATCATCATCACTTCCGGTGCCACTTCAAAAACAGCCTCATTCAGACGCTGCAAAAATGCCACCGCTTCCAGATTTTCACGGCCGCCATCTTTATTGGGAACCCACTCGCCGTCGTTTCGGCTATAGTCAAGATACAGCATCGATGCTACTGCATCCACGCGGATTCCGTCAATATGGTATTCCTTCACCCAGAACACTGCACTGGATACCAGGAAACTGATCACTTCATTGCGCCCATAGTCAAAAACCAGAGTACCCCAGTCTTTATGTTCGCCCTTTCTCGGGTCCGCATATTCATAGCAGGCCGTGCCGTCAAACTTCGCAAGTCCTTCGGCGTCTCTCGGAAAATGGGCAGGCACCCAGTCCATGATAATTCCAATTCCTGCCTCATGGCATTTATTCACAAAAGACATAAAGTCTTTCGGTTCGCCATAGCGGGAAGTCGGGGCAAAATACCCCATAACCTGATATCCCCAACTTCCGTCAAAGGGATATTCGGTCAGAGGCATCACTTCAATATGGGTATACCCCATTTCCTTTACATAAGGGATCAATTCATCCGCCAGTTTATCATAGGAGAACACACTGCCATCGCTGTATTTTCTCCAGGAACCGGCATGGATTTCATAAATATTGACCGGTTGGTCATAATGTGGTTTTTTTGCTTTTTGACGATACCAAGCATCATCCGTCCAGTGATAGCCGCTGATGTCATAGTATCGGGAACTGTTACCAGGACGGGTTTCAAAATGGGTTGCGTAAGGATCGCTTTTCATCACCTTATCGCCCTGAGCCGTTGTGACACAGAAGCGATAAAGAGCAAAGGGAGCAAGCTCATCGATATAGGCTTCCCAGACGCCGTCGCTGATTTTTTCCATAGGATTCACGGAATCATCCCAGTTATTAAATTCACCGACCACAGACACAGCCTGTGCATTGGGCGCCCAGACACGGCACACCATACAGGTTTTGCCATCCTTTTCGACTTTGTGCATTCCCATATACTCATAGGCCTGGTAATTCGTCCCCTGGTGGAACAAATAGAGGGGTAAATTGCCGTTTTCATTCTTTTGTGGAGATTGCATGGTAATCATCTTCCTCCCATTTCAATTTCCGTTATTATTATCATAACATAAAACTGGAAAATAGCAAGTGTTTTCGTCGATTTTTTATAAGGAAATCATTCGCATTTTTCGGAATTTGTCATATATAAACAACACACGATGATAATTATTGTGCAGGCCGGGAAAGGAGCCGATTTTTATCTCGAATTTTCTGGTTAATTGTCCAAACTTTCCTTCTCATGCAGCATATCACGATGACAAAACAAATGTTGTCGAAATAGGGACTTTTCTCCGTCAAAACAAAACAGAAGGCACTCTGCTAAACATTTCAGCAGAGTGCCTTTCCTTTTAATTCTGTTTATTTTTGAGCATAGAGACAAGACCTGAAAGCTTCGGCGGCTTGCCATACATTAAAACGCCAACGCGATAAATGGCGGCTCCCAAATATCCCAGGGCCACGGCTCCCACTGCCATCAGTACCACGGAAATCATAATTTGCCATCCTGCCACATTGCCCATTGTAATTCGCACAAACATGGCCATTGGTGAAGTCAGAGGGATATAAGAGCAGGCAATCATCAAGGGCGTATCCACCTCACCGGTATTCAGCGCCACGATTACCACAATAAACACCACTACAAACAGCATGGTAGCCGGTGTAATCACATTGCTCAAATCTTCCAGGCGGCTGACCAAAGAAGCCAGCGCCGCAAACATAAATGCATAAATAAAGAATCCCATGATAAAGAACAAAAGCGCATACAGCAGCGTTTCCACCGGTAAATTAAACAGTGTTTTCATCACCGACATGGCACCGGTATAATAAGGCTCATTCACCTGATAAGCCCCATAAGCCGTACCCAAAATCAACACAAATTGCAGCAGTCCGGCACACCCCGCTCCGAACACTTTTCCAAACATCAGGCTGGAGGGTCTGGCAGAGGTAATGAGTAGTTCCATCGCACGGGAGCTCTTTTCGGTGGCCACACTGGAAGCCACCATCTGACCGTAAAAAATAATCGCCATATACAGCAGCATAATGAGCACATACGTAAACAAATAACTGTTAGCCTGATTTTTTCCGGCCTCTGTCTGTTCCAGTGTCTCCTGTACCTGTGCGGAAAGGACCTGCTGCACCTGCTGCTGATCCATGCCGCCCTCTGTCATAGCCTGTGCCCGATAGGTTTGCAGCAGAACCTGTTGCAAAACAGAAGAAAACTGATCATACAGACTAACAGTCCCGGTAATGCGGGTATACCGCAACAGGGAATCAAACACCAAACCATCGGTATAAGTCTCACGTTCCACATCCTGCATCAGTGCTTCCTCTGTGCCGGAATAAGGCTGAAAAACGTCCTCCCCTTCCCCCAGCGACCGGTTCAGCATCTCTGCCAGCTGTTCCGAGGACATTCCCATATCAGCGGAGGCTATGACGGCAATATTCTGCCCCTCCAGACCAGTAGAAGGTCCCTCTTCGGAAGAAGTGAGAAAACGGGGAATGGTCAGTCCCACTGCAATGAGCACCATCAGCAAAATTGTTACAATCTGAAAGGGCTTCTTTTTCAAATAAGTTCCCAGCTCATATTCGAACACAGCCAAAAACTGCTTCATTTGCTCTCGCTCCCTTCTATTTCATCGTCCCCAGTAGTTGCTTCCACAAAAATATCATTCAATGTGGGGGTAACCAGCTGTACACCGTCCATCTTCAGGCCCGAGGAAGCCACTGCTGACAATAGCTCATACTCTCCGCCCTCTCGCAGCAGTTCGACCGCCACACCTTCTTTGACGGCATGAACATGTTTCACCAAACCGGAAAGGGTATCCCGGCAAAAACGGACTGCTTTCTCTGTCTCCTCCGTTTGAATCATCCAGCAGCTGCGGCCCTTTGCCTGGCGCAGTTCCCGGATACTTCCCGAAAGCACGATTTCTCCATGATGTAAAATGGCAATGGCATCGCAGAATTCCTCTACATAATTCATCTGGTGGCTGGAAAACAGCACAATCTTGCCGGACTCAATCAGTTCCCGCACCACGTCCTTGAGCAGCATGGCATTCACCGGGTCAAGGCCGGAAAAAGGCTCATCCAGAATCACAAAATCGGGGTCCGATACCAGCGCTGCCGTCAACTGAATTTTCTGCTGGTTGCCCTTGGAAAGGGTGTCCAGCTTTTTGTTGGCATATTCGTCCATACTCAACCGCCGCAGCCATTTTAGGCTGTTTTCTTTAGCATCATGGGCGGTCATGCCCCGAAGTTTTCCCAAATATACCAGCTGTTCCAGAATGTTGACTTTGGGGTATAATCCCCGCTCTTCCGGAAGATAGCCAATGTTTACTTTTTCCCTTACCATAGGAGAACCATCCAGCAGTACCCTTCCGCTGTCTGGAGGAAACACATCCATAATAATACGGATGGTGGTGGTCTTACCGGCTCCATTTCTCCCCAGCAGTCCGAAGGCTTTCCCGCTCTCTGTGGAAAAACTCACGTCCTTCAAGACCTGTTTTGCCCCAAAGCTCTTGTGAAGGTTTTCTACTGCAAATTGCATCGAATTCACCCTTTCTTATGGGCTTTCACCCAAGCACCTTTTTCAAATTTTTATATTTTGCGAAGGCGGTTAATCAGATTTGCCATTCCATAAGCTACCGCCATGACAACAAACACACAGTACAAAGTCCAATAAATCGTCAGGCTGTAAAATCCAGAAACCGGCAGCGCAAACAGATAAAGTACCATACAGGCATACAGTGCCCCCAATGCAGATTTTTCCCGAATAGAACATCCTCTCTCGTCGGTGTATTTGATATACAGCTTTTCCAACCATTCCGGTTTACGCAATGCCAGCAGGTTGCGGATAATAAAAATGATGCCAACCATTCCCGCGCCAAACAGCATTCCATACCGGCTGGCGGCTAAATGCTCCGCTGCATCTGCGGACACTGGTGGCAAAAGCCCTACTACTCCCGGCTGTTCCAGCAAAAATATCAAAATCGTCAGCCCAATAATCAGCAGGGCCATCAATAATGTCTGGGTCTTCAGGTATTTCCGATATCGTTTTTGATTCATGGCAGTCCTACTCCTCTTCGCTGAAATCAAAGACCTCTTCAATCGTTTTCCCGAAATAGTGGGCAATTCTATAAGCGAGTACCAGGGAGGCCGTATATCTTTCATTCTCTATCGAAATGATAGTTTGCCGGCTAACCCCCACCGCCTTGGCCAGCTCTTCCTGAGTTAGTTTTCTCTCCTTTCGCAGTTGGGCAATACTGGTTTTCACCCGGTCACCCCCTTTGGAATCTTACGAGGAAAGTATAGCTTGCTTTACATTTTTTGTCAAGTGTATTTTACATTTATCCATGAAAGATTGTTTAAATTCGAAACGAATCCCCATATCTACTCAAATTCTTTTTTTATGTGATATATTATTAAATGATTTCCTCGTTTAATCATTATTATCTCATTTTATATATGAGAAGTTCGCAAAAGCTATTTACAATGATAGCCAAAGGAGTTGAGACCATGACTATCGGTGAAACCATGCGTACATTGCTGGAAGAACATGAAATCACTCAAAAACAGCTGGCTCTTGCTCTCAACGTTGCCCCATCTACATTGGGCGGATATGTACAGGGGACCAGCGAGCCGGACGTTGCCACCTTAAAGCGAATTGCTGCTTATTTTCAAGTATCCATGGACTATTTGCTGGACTTTCCGCAAAAATCTGATTCGGTTCCAGGAGAAAATGAGCTTCTGCATATCTATCGCGCTCTTTCTGAAAAGGACCGGGAGCTGTTTTTGGAACAGGGAAAGCTGCTGCTGAAATTCAAACAAAAAGGGAAGTAATCCCCCCATCATTTTCCGAAATCTATTACGCTGGTTAAAAAACCCCCTTCCGACTAAGCCGGAAGGGGGTTTTTATATTTATTTTATAAATTAGTCTATTGCTTTGGTAGCAACCTGCATAAGTGCCTTGTTGAGGAATTCCTCCACGGACATAGCACCCAAATCGCCTTCCTTGCGGTGACGCACAGAAACGGTATTGCTCTCGGCTTCCTTCTCGCCAACAATCAGCATATAAGGAATCTTTTGCAGCTGGGCTTCCCGAATCTTATAGCCAATCTTCTCGCTGCGCATATCGCAGGAAGCGCGCAATCCAGCATTTTTCAGAGCCTCCGTAACTTCCTGTGCCTTGTCGTGGAAACGCTCGCTGATAGGCAATACACGAACCTGTTCGGGCATCAGCCACATGGGGAGAGCACCTGCATACTTTTCAATCAGCAGAGCCAGCGTGCGCTCATAGCAGCCAATGGAGGTACGATGGATGATATAGGGATTCTTGCGCTTTCCGTCGGAATCCACATACTCCATACCAAACTTTTCAGCCAGCATCTGGTCAATCTGAATGGTAATCAGTGTATCCTCTTTACCATATACGTTCTTAATCTGAATATCCAGCTTAGGACCATAGAAGGCCGCTTCGCCCACGCCCTCCACATAGGGGATTTCCAGGTGATTCAGAATCCGGCGCATGGTGTTCTGGGCCTCGTTCCACTGCTCTTCAGTACCAATATACTTCTCACGATCATCCGGGTCCCACATGGAGAAGCGGTAGGAAACATCCTCATACAAGCCCAAAGTTTTCAGCATGAAGATGACCAGCTCCAAACAGGATTTAAACTCACTTTCCAACTGATCAGGACGACACATCAGGTGGCCTTCAGAAATGGTGAACTGACGCACACGAATCAGGCCGTGCATTTCACCGGAAGCCTCGTTACGGAACAGGGTGGACGTTTCATTGTACCGCAGGGGCAGGTCACGGTAAGAGCGCTGACGGTTCAGATATGCCTGATACTGGAAGGGGCAGGTCATGGGGCGCAGAGCAAAAACTTCATCGTCTTTCTCCTCGTCGCCCAGCACAAACATGCCGTCCTTATAGTGGTCCCAGTGGCCGCTGAGCTTATACAGGTCGCTCTTTGCCATCAAGGGGGTCTTCGTCAGCAACCAGCCTCTCTTCTGCTCCTCATCTTCTACAAAGCGCTGCAGCAGCTGAATGACTCTTGCGCCGTTGGGCAGCAGAATCGGCAAGCCCTGGCCAATCAAATCACAAGTGGTGAAGTATTCCAGCTGACGGCCCAAAACATTATGGTCGCGCTTCTTGGCTTCTTCCATAGCTTTCAGATGCTCTTCCAGCTGGGAAGCCTTGGGGAAAGAAATACCGTACACACGCTGGAGCATATCGTTCTTTGCATCGCCGCGCCAATAAGCAGCCGTAGCAGCCGTTAGCTTTACTGCCTTCACACAACCGGTGCTCATCAGGTGCGGGCCGGCGCACAGATCGGTAAAATCGCCCTGTCGGTACAGAGAGATGTGCTCACCTTTTCCAGCATGCTCCTGAATCAGCTCCACCTTATACTTCTGGCCGTGCTCTGCCATGAATTTCTCGGCCTCTTCGGGAGAGAGTTCAAAGCGCTCCAGCGGCAGGTTTTCCTTAATAATCTTCTTGATTTCTGCCTCAATTTTCGTCAAGTCATCGGGAGTAAAGGGTTTTACACCGCCGATATCATAGTAGAAACCATTATCCACGGCGGGGCCCACGCCGAAAGTGGCTTCGGGGAACAGACGCTGTACAGCCTGTGCCATAATGTGGGAAGTGGTGTGCCAGTAGGCTTTTTTACCTTCGGGGTCGTCAAAGGTCAGGATCGAAAGCTCACAGTCCTCGTTGATGGGAGTGCGCAGGTCTACCACTTCACCGTTAATCTTACCGGCGCAGGCAGCCTTATACAGGCCCATGCCAATACTTTTGGCAATATCCGCAACGGTGATTCCGTTTTCAAACTCCCGGACTTCGCCCTTCAAACTGACTTTCACCATGATTGAATCTCTCCTTTATAAAATAAAAATGGTTTTGGAAATTTCAGAGAAGTTTTCCCGATGTTCCACAAACAAAAAACGCCTGCCCCAACTCTGGGGCAGGCGTAAAGCTCTGCGGTTCCACCCGGATTCAGCTTTTGCAAAAACAAAAGCCCTCATACGGCTCATAACGGCGCCACCCGGCCATCCTTTGGCGGTTTCCCGTGTTCGGCGGCTGCTCAGAGGCGGTGTCTCGTCTCCCTCCTGCTACAGGCGCTTTCAGCCGGTGACGCCCGCTCTCTTTTACAGGAATCCGGGAGAAGAGCTTCCTCTTCTCTGCATTTCACTTTGTTGGCTTAATGGTATCACTGTTTTTCCCCTTTGTCAAGCATACAAAAAGAGGTTTCAAGATTTTTTCTTTTTTCCATTACCCGCAGCATACTTCAGCATTTCCTGACGCTTGGCTTGGGTATCTACCGCATCCTCTTGGGTATTGCGAAAACGGCTGCGTGCCGCGCCGACAATGCCACAGGCAGCCGTAAAGACTGACAATAGCCAGTATATCAGCCGAATAATGGTTCCCTGTGTGGAAGCCCAGTCCAGATGCTCATTATAATGCAAATCGATATAATAAGCCAGTTCTCCGCTGCCCTGCATGTCCAGCAGCACAATTCCGTTGGGATTTTCCATCATATAAACTTCTGCAAAAATGCCGAAGCCCACCAGACAAATGCCTACCACTGCAATAATCACATAGGCAATCCAGCGCTTACGTTGACACAAATGCACCAGCCTGGTCAAACCGGCAGCACAAAGACCAATCCCCACAATCAGCAGAAACAGCCTCAAAGCAATCATCCAACCAGTATTCCAGAACAGGTATTCTGACTGTATCGCATCTGCACCGGTAATACTGGAAAACTGCCCGCTCTCCAACAAGCCTGAAGGCTGACGCAATTCACGTCCATATAGATTGTTATACAAAGACCATTCATTTGCTGCTGTAAACAGCAAACAAAGGCCGCCAATGAGTGCCATGAGAAAATCAATAGCAGCACTTTTTTCCTTTTTGAAAGAAACCGTTTGTTTCAAAAAAGACACACTCCTCTCTGCCAAATCTGTCAGTTATGTTTTTCTTTTATTATAACATAACTTAAGGGAGTTGTGTAAAGAAATCCCGTTTTTCATAAAAACTTTCTTTGAAGAGGTCCAACCTCATAACAGAAAGTAAATTGCAAATGAAGAATATACAAAAAGCCGCCTCCTGAGAGACGGCTTTTGTTTTTTCAGAAATTACTTAGAGAGATTTTTTCAGGCGATTTTTACGGTACAGCGCCACTATGCAACCTCCCAGAGAAAGAACCAAAACCGCTACAACAGGAAGATATCCAGTCGTGTCGCCGGTCTGTGGGAGACTTCCCTGATGGTCGTCGGACACAGTGCCTTCGGGCTTGCTGCTGTCGGAAACGCCGGTATCAGGAGTACTGGTATTCGGGGCGCTGCTGTCGGGAACACTACTATCAGGAGTGCTGGTATCGGAAGTACCGCTGTCAGGAGTTTCAGACTCGTCGTCAAAACTGATGCTCACACCGTTCTTGGTATACGTAATCTTTCCTTCAAAATCTGCGGGAGCATTACATTCAATTTCATCAAATTTGGAAACCACATCAGCGCATGTAATAATATCCAAATTCTTTTCGGGCTGATAGTTTTCCAGATTCAGAACCAGCTTTCCGCCGAAGGAAGCGTCACCTGCAATGTGCAGCACATCGTCTGCGCTGGAGATGGTCATTTCGAGAGTAGCATCATCCCCCTGGGTATAGTCGCCGCCAATGGTCATTGCGTCATCGGTATTCTCCACAATGGTGCTATTGTTAATCACATCACCGGTGCCAAAAGCAGTACCATAGTCAGCGCGGATAGTGCCGCCTTCCACAGTCGTGCCGCCTGCGTAGGTATTGTTGCCAGAGAGGACCAGCATACCGGTTCCCTGCTTTACCAGAGCGCCGTCGCCGGAAATATCGTTCTTCCAGTTATCAGCTGCGTTCAGGCCGCCTTTGGATGCATCCATGTTTACCGTTACATCGGTCACAAACGCACCATATCCGTTGGAAGCCTCAAACAAATTTAGTCTGCCCCAGCCTTCTGCATCATCCAGAACGGAATAGCCGGAGGAGATTCCCGTAGTATACAGGACATATCGAATCTCGTCAGCGTTCAGATAGGGGTATCTGCTCTCCAAAAGGACTTCCGCGCCCTTGGGAACCACCATAGGTTTCGTGGTATCGGAGTTGTCCTTCTTCAGGTTATAAGTCATCCGATACAGATAGGTGGCCTTATCCTGCTGATAGCTTTCATAATCGGACTTTTCTTCCACCGTGCTGTCGTTCCCAACCAGAAGTCTGCCAGCGGCAAGTCCTTGTGTCTTGGCGTCCGCTTTATCAGGGTCATACAGATTAGAGGCAGCAATAGCAGTAGCGGTCATTCTGCCGCCAATTACATCCAGACAAGAATGCATACCTGCCACAACTCTATCGTAGCCCAGTTCGCTGGCGCGAAGCATCAATTCAGGATACTGCTCCGGTACAGAATAAGCCATAGCAATAGCAGCCAAATATGCGGCATTGGTATGACCACTGGGATATCCGCCGTCATTGCTGGGATCGGAATTTTCCATAGGCTTTAGGCAGTCGAGAATTGTCACTTCCGGAAGTGTTGTGTCAAACCGGGACCAGCGATAGGGACGCATGTACTTATAGTATTTCTTAGCTGGAGAGGTACTGGCTGCACCGCCGCGCAGGGTAGACACCAGATTTACGATTCCTCCATACACGCCATTGGGATCTGCCCACTGTGCATCATTGTGAACATCCATATATTTATTGGTGGAAGCATCTTCGGGGACAGTGAGGCTCCATACATCTGTGTTATCCCCAAAATCAGCTTCGGTCTTTCCAGCGGCCTTAGCAGCGTTGTAATCCGATTCCCGCATAACGTAGCTCTGGGCGTTTACGCCTTTGATAAATTCATCCGCATACTCTCCCAAGCCGGAAATCATGCTGTAATTTTTTTCTCGAACATCATCATAAAAAGCCTTTACCTGCTGAGCTTCAGAGGCATTGTTCCGAATATTGGCGGTTTCCGTGATATTCTGAACGTGCATATCTCTATCCAAAATTGTACCGTTATTCCACTCAGTACCAGGAGTAAAATAGTTCAGCATCTGGGATAAGACTCCGTTAGCAGGGTTTTCCAGTGTATCCTTTATCCCTTCAATGTCATTGTTCTTATAAGTATCTACATAATAACCGTAATCTGCTGCATGTGGTGCAATAGGGTCTTCCTGTGCATATACAGGGAGTTGTGAACCTATTCCGAGAGCCATTATACCGGCCATTGCCGCACAAAGCACTTTTTTGCCCCAACGGGTTCGATTTTTCTGCATCTTCATCTTTCCTTCCTACAGAATCAATGGGGATATCTCCTATGATATCGGTTTCATCATAAAGTTTATGAAATCCTATGGCTTATTGTATCAGGCATTTATCAAATCATCATGCACGATACCGTAAAAATAAAGTAAATTCTACATAGTAAAATGAAAAATTACAGAAAAAGTACACTTTGTGACCTTTAAAAACCGGTAAAAAACAGAAAAAGGGCCGGGGAAACTCCCGGCCCTCTGGATATTTTATTTTGCGTATTCGATTGCGCGGCTTTCGCGGATAAGGTTGACCTTGATTTGACCCGGATATTCCAAGTCACTCTCAATCTTCTTGCAGATATCCCGAGCCAGCAGCACCATTTTGTCGTCGCTGATAACTTCGGGCTTGACAATGACGCGCACTTCACGGCCTGCCTGAATGGCATAGCAGCGGTCCACACCCTCGAAGGAGGAAGCCACTTCTTCCAGCTTCTCCAGACGCTTGATGTAGTTTTCCAGATTTTCACGCCGGGCGCCAGGACGGGCTGCGGAAATCGCATCGGCTGCCTGTACAATACAGGCAATTACCGTCTTAGGCTCCACATCGCCATGATGGGCATGAATAGCGTGAATAACGGCTTCACTCTCTTTATACTTCCGCGCTGCATCAACGCCGATATCCACATGAGAGCCCTCGATTTCATGATCCAAAGCCTTGCCGATATCATGCAGCAAACCGGCACGGCGGGCCAAAGTTGGATCCAAACCCAACTCGGAGGCCATCAGGCCGGACAAATAAGCAACTTCCAAAGAGTGGTTCAAAACATTCTGGCCATAACTGGTACGGTAACGCAGCCGTCCCAGCAGCTTGACCAATTCGGGATGAATCCCGTTAACACCTGCTTCAATGACTGCACGTTCGCCTTCCTGCTTGATGGTCTGCTCCACCTCACGGCGAGCTTTTTCCACCATTTCCTCAATGCGGGCAGGATGAATTCGTCCATCAGAAATCAGGCGCTCCAAAGCAATTCGGGCCACCTCACGGCGAACCGGCTCAAAGCAGGAAAGGGTAATCGCTTCGGGTGTATCATCAATAATCAAATCCACACCGGTCATAGTTTCAATGGCCCGGATATTCCGGCCTTCCCGTCCGATAATCCGGCCCTTCATCTCGTCGTTAGGCAGCGGAACCACAGAAATAGCTGCCTCAGCCACATGGTCAGCAGCACAGCGCTGGATAGCAAGAGCAATGATCTCTCTGGCGCTTTTTTCCGATTCTTCGCGGGTCTGCTGCTCAATCTCCATGACTTTGACAGCCTTTTCGTGAATCAGTTCATTTTCCAAATTCTTCAGCAAATAATCTTTTGCCTGCTCCATCGTAAAGCCGGAAATTCTCTCCAAAACTTCAAACTGGCTTTTTTTCACGGCTTCTGCTTCCTGCAGACGTTCTTCTGCTTTTTTGTGTTTCTTGGCAACTGCTTCTTCTTTAGCTTCCAGGCTTTCCAATTTTCTATCCAGTGTTTCTTCTTTTTGCTGAATCCGGCGCTCCTGCCGCTGAATTTCCTTCCGGCGGTCATTGAGCTCTTTTTCGGATTCATTGCGCAGACGGTGAATTTCGTCTTTGCCTTCCAAAATTGTCTCTTTTTTCTTAGCTTCCGATGTTTTTATCGCATCACTAACGATCCTTTTGGCTTCCTGTTCCGCAGAACCAATGGCTGCTTCTGCCTGTTTTTTCCGATGAGCAACACCGGCCAGAAAGGCCACAACGCCTACTACCGCTGCGGCGAGGACCGCGATGAGAATACACACCCATACAGGTACGTTCATATCCGGTACCATGCCTCCTTTTAAAATAATAATCAAATCAATAAAATCATTCGCTTACGTAAACGGGTGCGTCACGCCCGACAATGAAAGCTTCATGCATTTCACTACTAATTGTATTACTTTTACTACCCTCGTGTCAAGAAAATTGTTCACAATTTCAATACAAGGGTTTTACAAACTCTCATAATATTGCTGCACAATTCACTTGAGAGTTGTCCACACATTCATTGTTTTTCGTGATAATACTATAAACCAGCGGGTGTTTTTCAGGCGATTTTCCTGTAATTGTCAGCGATTTTACCAATCTCTCCGCACCTTCTGTCAGAGATTGACGATCATCACTATACACAATGGCCAAAGTTTCCCCTTTTTCCACCCAATCTCCTGTTTTTCTCAGGAAACGAATACCGGCTCCGGGGCTAAGTTTGCTTTCCTCCGTTTCTCTTCCAGCGCCTAAAAGGACAGAACTTCTTCCTATGCCCTGGGTATTCATAGCCGCAATCCATCCATTGGCAGGGGACAGTACGTTTTGAGAATATTTTGCCTTTGGCAGTCTTTCGGGATGTTCCAATATTTCCGGGTCTCCTCCCTGGGCCTTTACCATCTGACGGAATTTTTCCGCCGCGCAGCCATTGGCCAGTTTTTCCTCCGCGAGCCTGCGGGCAGAAGGCAAGTCCGGCGCTTTTTCTCCCAACCATGCCATCATAGCAGCCAGTTCTACCGACAGTTTTGTTAAGTCTTCCGGTCCCTGCCCCAGCAGTACTTGGCAGGCTTCTTCCACTTCCAGTGCATTTCCTACCGTCATTCCCAATGGGGAATCCATGTCTGTAATCAAAGCGGCTGTTCTTCTCCCTGCATGGCTCCCAATCGAGACCATAGCTCTGGCAAGCTTTTTCGCATCTTCCACGGTTTTCATAAAAGCACCGCTGCCCACCTTTACGTCCAGGACAATACAGTCGCTTCCTCCCGCCAATTTTTTACTCATAATACTGGAGGCAATCAGCGGAATACTCTCCACCGTAGCCGTCACATCCCGCAAAGCATAAAGTTTTTTGTCAGCCGGCGCCAAGTTTCCGCTCTGGCTGACAATACACACTCCTATTTCTCCTGCGATTTGGGCAAAGCGTTCCGGTGAAAGCTGCGTTGTAAATCCGGGAATCGACTCCAATTTATCAATGGTTCCGCCGGTATGACCCAATCCCCGACCGCTCATTTTGGCAACGATTACGCCGCAAGCAGCTGCGAGAGGGGCTGTAATCAAGGTTGTCTTATCCCCCACGCCTCCGGTACTGTGTTTATCGGCTTTTCTTCCAGGAATTGCAGACAGGTCCGCCATTTCGCCGGAATGTGCCATTGCCAAAGTAAGTTCCGCTGTTTCCCGGTCATCCATCCCCTGAATACAAATGGCCATCAGCAGAGCAGCGGTCTGATAATCGGGAATTTCCCCATTCGTACAGCTCCGGACAAAAAACTCGATTTCCTCCCGGGTAAGTGCTTTCCCCAGACGTTTCTGGTTGAGAATATCGTACATATGCATCCGGCATCCCTCACTCCCGCAGATTTCCCGGGCCGAATCCCCGGGGCAGCAATTCCTCCAACGTATATTCGCCATATTCATTTTGGTCGATAGGAAGCAATATCCAAAACTCATCGGGTTTACAGAATTCCATCATCACCTGACGACACACGCCACAAGGCGGACATTCCTGTTTTGGCGATTCATTCTGTTTTCCTCCGGCAATCGCAATGGCCGTAAACTCCCGCTCTCCTTCACTGATTGCCTTGACAAATGCCGTTCTTTCCGCACAAATCGACGGAGAGTATGCAGCAGACTCAATATTACATCCTGTATATATTTTGCCGTTTTTTGTCAGCAATGCCGCACCTACAGCAAATCGAGAGTAGGGGCAATAAGCTTTTTTTCTGGCTTCCAGGGCTTTTTCACAGAGAGCGCACTTCCAGTCGGTTTCCATAAGGCCTCCTATTATTCAGCAATTTCCAAGGCAATTTCCATCATCTGCGTAAAGGTAATCTGCCGCTCCTTAGCAGAAAGCGCTTCTCCGGTAAGCGGCAAGTCAGAAATGGTAAACAGTGCCAGCGCCTTTTTCCCTGCACGGGCAGCATTCATATACAAACCGGCAGACTCCATCTCCACAGCCAAAACACCCATTTTTTTCCAGTCTTTTAAACTGTCTCCATAATCGCCATAAAACAGGTCAGAACTGACAACACTCCCCACATGGTGAGAAACTCCCAACTTTCGGGCAGCCTGTACCCCTTTTTCCAACAGAGAAAAGTCTGCTGTCGGTGCAAAAGTACCCGGCAGCCGGAACTGGGCGCCATAATTGGAATCGGTACAAGAGCTCATGGCAAAGACTACATCCCGAAGCTGAACCCCTTGGGCAATTCCTCCGGCTGAACCAATGCGGATAATGTTGTCCACATCGTAAAAATGATATAGTTCATAACTGTAAATTCCCATGGAAGGAATTCCCATGCCGCTGCCCATTACGGAAATCCTTTTTCCCTGATACGTACCGGTATATCCCAGCATATTCCGAACGGTATTAAAGCATACCGCATCTGTCAAATAAGTTTCGGCAATATATTGGGCACGCAGCGGGTCACCGGGCATCAATACTGTTTTGGCAATATCGCCAGGATTGGCGCTGTTGTGGGGTGTACTCATCAAAAACGACCTCCTTTTTATTCATAGCAGAGAAGAACCTCCCTGTTATCAAAAAAAATCTATGCAAATTTATTATACAAATTTATTTTGTAAGCGTCAATGCACAAAAAGTCGTTTGTCCGTTTTCCCCTGTTATAGAGCACAATGATTCTATCTCTACAAAAAAGAGCTGGCCCGAAGGCCAGCTCTCATTAGAAATCCTTTTTATGTTGGCAGCCAGAACAGCCCGAGCATCCGCCGCAGCAGGACTTTCCTTCCTTTTTCCGACGACGCATCCATAGAACCGCCGCAACTGCCCACAACACAATGATCCCCAGTATCAGCCATTCCATTAGACAAACAGCCCTCCAATCTGATATACCAGGAACGTAACACACCATGCCAGCACCAGCTGGAACAAAGCGGCCATCCCTGTCCACTTCCAGCTGCCGGACTCACGGTGAATAGTGGCCAGTGTAGCCACACAGGGAATATACAGCAAGCTGAAGGTCATCAAAGCATATGCATTCAAGGCGCCAAAACCAATGCCGCCTAACAGTGCCGCCAGATTAGCCATTCCTGTGGTGGTGGTAATATTGCTAACCCCAAACAATACGGAACAGCTGGATACCACCACTTCTTTAGCGGAGATACCGGCAATCAGCGCCACCACAATCTGCCAGTAGCCCAAACCGATGGGCTGGAACACCGGCACAATCCATTTACCGAGCATGGAGCCAAAGCTATCCGCAATATCCGTCACATAGCCGGTGGGACCGAAATTCAAAATACACCACATGATAATGGACGCGATAAAAATAGTGGTACCGGCCTTGGTGAGATAATCCTTCACCTTTTCCCACACATAAATAAATACTGTCCGTCCGCTGGGCGCCTTATATTCAGGCAGTTCAATCAGCAGCGTATAGGCGGAGTTTTTCTTATCAATCAAATGGATGACAAATGCCACCAGAATGGCTACCAGCAACCCCAATACATACATGGAGTAAGCCACAATCATGGCATTCTCCGGGAAGAACATTTCTGAGAACAGTACATAAATGGGTAACCGGGCACTGCACGACATAAACGGTGTTACCAGCATCGTCTTCATCCGGTCACGCTTGTCCTCCAGCGCACGGGACGCCATAATAGCGGGGACCGTACAGCCAAAGCCCAAAATCATAGGGATAAACGCTCTTCCGGAAAGCCCCAGACGGCTCATAATACCGTCCATAACATAGGCTGCCCGGGACATATATCCGCTGTCTTCCAAAAAAGCAAGCGCCAAAAACAGAATGATAATGTTGGGCAGGAAGGTTAAAATTCCGCCTACACCGGATACAATGCCATCCACCACCAATGAAATCAACATTTCATTGATTGAAGCGGCCTCCATCCCATTGCGCAGGAATTCCGACACCCATTCCAGCAGCAAGCTCATATAACCTTTCAGCCAGTCTCCCACTGTAAAGGTCAGCAGGAACACCAGCGCCATGATTCCGAGAAAAATGGGAAATCCCCACCACCGATGCGTCAGCAGATGGTCTATCCGATCCGTGCGGGCGGCCTTGGTATCCCGATTTACCAGCGTTTCTTCAATAATTTCCTCGATAAAATCATATTTCTCATTGATGATTTCCTGTCCGCAGGAATCTGCCACTCCCTTGGGCAAGTCAACCGGGTACTTTTCCAGAATGACCGGGTCCCCTTCCAGAATCTTCATGGCATGCCAGCGGTGATTGTTCATATTTGGATACTTATCTTTCAGCTGTGCCTTTACAATGTCGATTTTATCTTCAATTTCGTCACTGTACACCATGGCAAACTCGTCATGATGGTCATGAAGATGTCTCGATTTTCGGCTGTGATGATGAATCAAAGGGGTACGTTCCTGTTTATTACTGTGATGGAGTACGGCATGCATCAATACGTCCAGTCCCCGACGTTTCCGGGCGCTAACAGCAATGACAGGAATTCCCAGCATTTCCGGCAGACGGTGCATATCGATTTCCATTCCGCGCTTTTGCACAATGTCCATCATATTCAGCGCCAGTACTACCGGCTTTCCCAATTCAATCAGCTGTAAGGTAAGATACAGGTTTCTCTCCAGTGCCGAAGCGTCGGCCACGTCCACAATCACATCCACATCATCACTGAGGATATATTCTCGGGAAACCTTCTCTTCCATCGTATAGGAAGTCAGGCTGTAAATGCCCGGCAAATCCACCAGCTGAATCCGCGTCCCCTGAAAAATCATGGAGCCTTCCACTTTTTCCACTGTAACGCCGGGCCAGTTGGCGACCTTTAGATTTGCACCGGTATACGCATTAAACAATGTGGTTTTGCCACAATTGGGATTACCGATAAATCCCACACGAATGGTTTTCATTTCCCCAGGCGTTTCAGTCTTACGCGCTATTTTCTCGTTTTTCATTTGGCGGTTTCCTCCTCAATATGAATTTTTTCCGCCATGCTCTTACCAAGGGCAAACCGTGAACCGCGGAATTTGGCGATGACTGCGCCATGAGGCTTTTTGTTCATAATTTCAATATGCCCACCAGGCGTCAGGCCTAAGGCTTCCAAACGGCGTTCCATCTGCATCGCCAGACGGATGTCCAATACCCGATAGGTTTTTCCCGGTATTCCTTCGCACAATTTCATGAACAGGTCTTTCCTTTCCCTCTCCTGTAATTGATTTAGCGTTTACTTGTTAGCCTAACCTAACTTACGTGGGGTATTTTATCACATTTCCGTATAAATTGCAATGGGATTCCCCCTTGTTTTCTTTCTTCCCCATATACTTTTTGCTTTTTTCAGGAAAAGGTGCTATACTGATGCATATGAATCACAGTTTTCGCTACCGGAAAGGATGGGCACTGTTATGAAAATCCTTGCTTCTGATTTTGACGGAACTTTCCATATGGGAGAAGATTTCATTCCACAAAACATTACAGCTGTAAAGCGCTGGCAAAAAGCCGGAAACCAGTTTGGAATTGTGACAGGACGGCCGTACCACATGATTCTTCCCGAACTAAAGAAGTATCATATTCCTGTGGATTTTCTGGTTTGTGTTAATGGTGCCGCTATCCACGAGCCGGAAGGAAAACTTCTTTGGGCGGCCTCCTTGCCTGATGAAGTTTCCCGCGAAATTCTCTCCTTTCCCGAGCTGGATGACATGCCTCTCTATCTGGCAGCAACCCGGGAAGGCATTGCGATCCATATTCATCAATCCGGAGATCCATTTTGGGATAAAGCTTGGCCGTATGTCTGCAATCTCGGTCGGTTGGAGCCGGAAGAAATGCGGAGCCTGACCGGTGTCATTCAAATTAGCACGGTTTCCCCTGATTCTCCCGAAGCTCACCGGTTTGCTGCTATGATGAGTAAGCGGTATCCCGGCATCACAGCCTCTCATGTAAATCGAAACTATGTGGACACGACTGCTTTCCAGGCTAACAAAGGGCAGGGAATCCGGATGCTTGCAGAGAAAAAAGGCTGGAATCCAGACGAAATCTATACCATTGGCGATGGCAATAATGATTTGCCCATGCTCACTGCCTTTCATGGAGCCGCTCCGGTTTCTGCAGAAAAAGAAGTACTGGCAGCAGTGTCTAAAACAGTCACCAGCGTAGCGGATTATATTGAACAGTTACTGGCATAACCAGCATATAAAATCATAAAAAGCGCAGAACGGGAGAATTTTCCGCTCTGCGCTTTTTTACTTGTGATTGCCGTTTACTTTACCTTGTGACGCTTTTTAATAACTTCCATCCATACAAAGCATGCCAAAAATCCTGCCACAAACACGCTCACTGTGGCATATATGGAAGCGGTACTTTCTCCCCCAATCAAAGCGACAGCCGCACTGAGGACACAAACGGCAGCCAAAACCAAGATAGGACGCCCTACTGCTTTTCCAAAAACCCCTTTGTCCACATGTTTTCCCACCTGAAACAAAAGGTGTGGTTTTCCTTTATAAACCAGCAGCCCCACACCTAAAAATACCAGTGCGGCCACTGCCATAATAATTGCGTACACCTGCATATTTATCATCCTTCCCAAATCATTCGTTGTATCGACGAAAACATTATAGCAAATTGCCATCGAAAAGGCAAGTAAAAAGGACGTGCTACAGCATAAAAAAACTGTACCACGCCCTTCTTCTATTCAAACGGGAAATAATATCAGAGACTTAATACTGACGGCCCCAATATACCATATGCTTGGCAGGCTTGCCGCAGCACACACATACATCATCCAGATGTTCCTCCTCAAAGGGGATGCAGCGGGACTTGACGCCGTTTGTCTCTTCCTTGAGCTTGTCTTCACAGGCACTGTCGCCGCACCACATAGCCTTGATAAATCCAGGCTTATTGGCAGCGATATCCAAAAATTCCTCGTGGGTATGAGCCACAAAGGTCTTATCGTGGAGGTTCTGGAGAGCACGCTCGTACATGCCGTCATGGACTGCCTGCAACAGTTCGGGAATCTTGGTCTCCAACTCATCAAGAGAAACAAAGCTCTTCTCGCGGTTGTCGCGGCGGACCAGTACACACTGATTTTTCTCCAAATCTTTCGGGCCAATCTCCAAACGCAGCGGCACACCCTGCATCTCATACTGGCTGAACTTCCAGCCGGGAGACTGCTCGCTGTCATCCAGCTTAATGCGGAACTTCTCGCCCAGACGGTCGGCCAATTCACGGCTCTTTTCCAATACGCCGGGCTTATGCTGTGCGATAGGCACAATCACTACCTGAATCGGTGCAATGCGAGGCGGCAGTACCAGACCGTTGTCGTCGCCGTGGACCATGATGATGGCGCCGATCATACGGGTAGAAACGCCCCAGCTGGTCTGGTGAGGGGTCTGAAGGGTATTGTCACGCCCGGTAAAAGCAATGCCAAAGCTCTTGGCAAATCCGTCACCGAAATAGTGGCTGGTGCCGCCCTGCAGAGCCACACCGTTGTGCATCATGGGCTCGATGGTATAGGTAGCCTTTGCGCCGGCGAACTTTTCTTTTTCCGTCTTTTTGCCGGTTACAGCCGGAATTGCCAGCGTCTCGCGGTAGAAAGCTTCATACAGCTTCAGCATCCGCATGGTTTCTTCCTCAGCCTCTTCGGCAGTTTCATGCATCGTATGGCCTTCCTGCCACAGAAACTCGGAGGAACGCAGGAAAGGACGGGTAGTCTTTTCCCAACGAACCACACTGCACCACTGGTTGTAGAGCTTAGGCAAGTCGCGCCAAGATTTGATGACCTTCTGATAATGCTCACAGAACAGCACCTCACTGGTGGGGCGCACGCACAGACGCTCTGCAAGCTCTTCCTGGCCACCCTGGGTAACCCAGGCCACTTCGGGAGCAAACCCTGCTACGTGGTCCTTTTCCCGCTGAAGCAGGCTCTCAGGAATAAAAATCGGCATGTACACATTCTGTACGCCAACTTTTTTAAACCGGGCGTCCAAGTCCTTCTGGATGTTTTCCCAAATTGCGTAGCCGTAAGGCTCAATGACCATGCAGCCCTTGACGCTGGAATAATCCATCAATTCCGCTTTTTTCACAATATCCGTATACCATTTGGAGAAGTCCTCGTCCATGGACGTGATAGCTTCCACCATTTTCTTTTGCTGTGCCAAAGCAATCGCTCCTTATTTCTGAAATATCATCCGAGGGCTTCCTTACGGAATCAGTCCTCTTTTTTGTTTCCTGTAAACCGGTTCAGGCAATAAATCAGAATGAAAATCAGCACCATTACAATAAAGATGCCCAACATTCCTTTGCCCATCAGTTCCAACGCGCTCATAATGTCCTCCGTCTGGACCGGACCCAAAGCGCTGTCAAATGCTTTTGCCAATGTATTCAAAATCATCCATTTCATCTTACATCAACCCCCAAATTCTTGCCAAAGACAGGATGATGCCGCCTGCAACCACAGAGCCAATCTGTCCGGCTACATTAGCGCCTACAGCATGCATAAGCAGATGGTTTTGATTGTCTTCTTTCAGCGCCATTTTCTGAATCACTCTGGCGCTCATGGGGAAAGCAGAGATGCCTGCGCCGCCAACCATAGGATTGATTTTCTTTCCCTTAGGCAGGAACAGGTTCAAAATTTTGGCAAATACCACGCCGCCGATGGTGTCGAAAATAAAGGCTACCAAGCCCAGTGCCATAATCAACAAAGTGCCCCAATTGAGGAACTTGTCCGCCTGCATCTGGAAGGCGATGGTAATACCTAAGAAAATTGTAATCAGGTTTGCCAGCGGTCCCTGTGCCGTTTGAGACAGGGTTTCCAGCTTGCCACATTCACGAATCAGGTTACCGAACATGAGGAAGCCCACCAATGCAACAGAATCGGGAGCAATCAGGCCGGCAATCAGCGTTACCACAATGGGGAACAAAATCTTGGTAGTACGGGAAACAGACTGGGGATTATAAGGCATCCGAATCTGACGTTCCTTTTGAGTGGTAACCAGGCGAATAGCCATAGGCTGGATAATGGGAACCAGTGCCATGTAGGAATAGGCAGCCACTGCAATGGCACCCATATAATTGCTCTGCAGCTGCTGCGAAACGAGAATGGAGGTCGGACCGTCTGCCGCACCGATGACACCGGCACTCATGGCATCCTTCAATGGGAATCCCAGCATGACAGCCAGCAAAACCGTAAAGAAAATACCAAATTGTGCAGCGCCGCCAAACAGCAGCATTTTGGGGTTAGAAAGCAGCGGGCCAAAATCAATCATGGCGCCGATTCCCACAAACAGCAGCAGTGGAAATGCCTCAGAAGCTTCAATACCATGCTCGAACAGCCACTGAACAATACCGTTATCCCCAAGCACACCGGGAAGAGGCAGGTTGACCAAAATGGCGCCAAAACCCATGGGAAGCAGCAAAGCTGGTTCAAAATCCTTTTTAATAGCCAGCCAGATAAGCAGTCCACCGATGAGCCACATAATCAGCATATTCCAATGCTGAGCCATGTAGACGACGCCGTCGGTCAGGAATGAAAAATCACTCAACAGGTTTAACTCTCCTTTATTGATAAAATTAGCGGGTAAAACCGCCTGAATCCCTCTTATTATACTGTTTTAAATAGCGGATTTCAACCAGAAAAATCCATCCTTCCACAAATCTTTTCTTTCACAATCCCCCTAAAACGCAAAAATCCGCTGGGCTCCCCCAAAGGGGAGCCACAGCGGACTGAACGTCCCAAACAGGCAGAAATCAAACGTGATCCTCGATGTACTTAACCAGCTCACCGACGGTTTTGATATTCTCGATCTCAGTGTCGGGCACTTCGATTTCGAACTCATCCTCGATGGACATCAGAAGGTCTACCACATCCAGAGAATCTGCACCCAAATCCTCAGTAATGGTGGTGTCGTTGGTGATGGTGTCTTCCTCTACGTCGAACTGCTCGCTGAGGATCGCCTTTACCTTCTCAAATACCATAATCCGTTGCCTCCTTTGTCTTATTGTGGAATAGTCTGCGGCTATCGCCGCACAGCAATGGGTTGCTATGGACAAATCACGACCGGGTGTGCTACAATTCAGGCAGGTTTTTTATCACCAGAAATTTTGCAGCGGGTGAGATTTGTTCTTTCCATACCAAAATATTATTAGCAAAAACTGTCTTTGTCAATATCAATTTGAAAAATATTGTGTTTTTTTCCTGTAATTATTATATAAGGAGTGCGATTTTGTACTATGTGCACAAAAAATTCTTACGGTTTTGCGATAATTGGACATCCTATTGGCCACACCATGTCTCCTTTTATTCATAAAAGGCTATTTTGTCTCTCTGGAAAGGACAGCCAGCCTTATGAAGTCATGGATATTGCCCCTGAAAAATTGAAAGAAAACATGGAGTCTTTACGCTGCCTTCGTGGATTCAATGTAACCATTCCCCACAAACAGGCTATTATTCCTTTGTTGGATGAATGCAGCCCGCAAGCACGCGCCTTTGGCTCAGTAAATACAGTATCCATAGAAAACGGAAAAGCTATCGGGTATACAACCGATGGAATTGGCTGTCTGAAAGCGTTACAGGCATCTGGTGTCCAGCCTGACGGTGCTTGCCTGCTACTGGGAAGCGGAGGAGCTGCTCGTGCTGTTGCTTTTGCATTAACTGAGGCCTGTGGAGAACCTCAAATTACCTTTGCTGTTCGGGAACACAGCTTTGCAAACGCCAAAGACTTGTGTAATTCTCTCTCCGAATATGCTTTACAGTTAGGGAAACACGGTCATTTTCGCGTAGTTTCTTATACCCAGCTGGAAAATGACGCTCAAAGTCCATCTGCTTCTCACTTCCATCTTCTCTTAAATTGTACAAGTGTAGGAATGTATCCCGCCATTACAGACTGCCCGGTTTCTGCTCAGGTAGTTTCCCATTGCGAAGCCGTATTTGATGCCGTATATAATCCCCACGAGACACGTCTGCTACAAATTGCTCAGGAGCTTGGCATCCCTGCTATTCACGGAATGGCTATGCTGGTATGGCAGGCCGCAGCTGCGCAGGAAATCTGGAATGGTTTCTCTTTCCGTCCGGAAGATATGGAAAAGCTGGTTTGCGAAACCGTGGAGGAAATGGAAAAAAACTTTGGGAGGAAATAAAATGAGTCAGAACTTGATTCTTTGCGGCTTTATGGGATGCGGGAAAAGTACCATTGGGCGGCGTTTGGCCACGGTCAGCCAGCGCGAATTTGTGGATATGGACAGCTTTATTGAATTAGAACAGCGAACCACCATACCGGAAATTTTTTCTTCTTTGGGAGAATCTGCTTTTCGTCAGATGGAAACGCAGGCCGCCCTTTCTCTCTCCCAAAAGCAGGGGCTTGTGATTGCATGCGGAGGCGGTACCGTACTGAATCCTGAAAATGTTCGGCTGCTAAAACAAAGCGGCACCATTCTTCTTTTAGACACGCCCCTTGCTGCTTTGCAGGAGAGGCTGAAATTCGATACGCACCGGCCTCTCCTCCAACGGCCAGATCGGCAAGAATTTATTACTTCTCTGTATCAACAGCGGATGCCTCTCTATCGCCAAGCGGCCGATAAAATTGTCCCCTCCGGCGCACCGGCTTCTGTAGTAGTTGAGAGAATTTTGGAATTAGTAGGAGAAGCAGACGCGTCTGTCTCTTAACACCGATAAGGATATTAGCGAAAAAGATCCATCCTTTTGACTGTCGGACTTTGCTTTCTGTATCTCTTGATATTCATTGGATACCGGCAGCATACCTGTATCAAAAATAATACTATCAGCACTATTCAAAAAACGGAGTACAAAGGCCCAAACCACTTTGTACTCCGTTTTCTTTTAAAAATAAAATTGATGTCTCTATAATATATTTTATGTATCAGTAAAGTCAGGATTGATTAGAAGTTTCACTTGTTTGCTGAGACTGTAGCGCACAATATTTTTCTTCCAGCTGATCCAGCCGATGATTCAGCTCTTCCATTTCCTCGTTGCTCCGATGAAGATGTTCTGTCAAATCTTTCCGCACCAGTCGAAGCACCTGCATCAAAAGCAATGATAACACCGCGACAAAAACTGCAAACCATTGCAAAATAATAAAAATCTGGTTAGAATTGCCCCAGCCTGCAATCACCATGGCTACCCACAGCAACATTTCAGCCAAAGCCAGAACGAAGAAAAATACTTCTGTCTTTTGAATCCTTTCGAGCATGATTATCACTCCTTACTCAAAACACAGGGATTTAAACTTACAGATATAGTATAACATGTTTGGTATTTTTCTTCAACTATTGTATAATTTTATGAGTATTGTAAAATCAATAATACCGTAAAACAGCCACTACTTTTCCCAAAACCGTTACTTCACGAGAATAAATCGGCTCAAAATCCGGATTTTCCGGCTGCAGGCGAATGCAGTCTTTTTCCCGATACAAACGCTTGACGGTAGCCTCATCTTCAATCATAGCCACCACGATAGCGCCATCATCTGCGGTAGGCGTTTTTTCTGCCACCACATAATCCCCGTCCAGAATTCCGGCATTCTTCATGCTCATTCCTTCCACATGCAGGGCAAATAGTTCTTTTCCTCCCGCATGTTTGGCAGAGTAGGGCAAATATCCCTGGATTTCTTCCACCGCCAAAATCGGCATACCGGCAGTCACACGGCCCAGAATCGGCACTTGTGTGGTTTCCTCCGCCCCTTCAATTCGGATGGAACGGTTTAATCCTGCTTGACGTGAAATATATCCCAGCTCTTCCAGGGTCCGCAGATGGGCATGTACGGTAGAAGTCGATTTCAACCCGGTTGCCGCGCAAATTTCCCGCACTGACGGCGGCACGCCGTACTGAGCTTTTTCTTTCAAAAAATCATATATCTTTTGCTGGCTTTTACTCAGTTTTTTCATTTTTTCTGCCTCCTATCACTTAACTTATATGAAATCCTGTTTTTTCCAGTTATCTCCCAATTTTTACTCTCTCAGTATACCATAAAACACTTCCAAATACAAAACATTTGTTTGAACTTTTTTCTTTTTGTTTTTAACTTTTATTTAATGAACAATTTACAGAGTATTCACAAATTATTGATTTCTGCTGTCTATAATAATACCGTATTCAGATGGAGCCGCACCATTCTTGGATACATGTTCTACCCTCCTCAATATACCCCTCAAGCTAATGAAAAAGGATCGGATTTCTTCCGATCCTTTTTCGTGTTTTTATTTTAATTTTTCTGCATATTTTCCTCTTCTTCAGGCCAGAATAGCAATGTCAATCCATTGTCAATTCATTGCGCCTGTCCTATAACTGCCGGCACCAAATATCCGGCAAGGCGCGGAAAGGCCTGAAGAATTATGAAAAATAAACACCCTAATTTCACTGCAAAAAACAAATCACGGCAAACCCGCGGCTTTACCATAGCAGCAGGCATTTGTCTCATTGCCATTGGCGTTGCCGCGTGGGCTGCCTATGACAGCGTTGTCCAGGAACCCCAAATCATTGATTCTCCTGTCTCAATCTCCGAAACGCAGCCTTCTGCCACTCCAACTCCGGAACCGGCCTCCACGCCTTCCCCTGAATCTGATAAGCCTACTGCTGCTGAAGCGGTTTCTTCCTCTACAGAAGAAGCGTCTGCGACTCCTGCACCGGAGCCTGCGGTAACCCCCATAGAAGAACTGGAGGTTTCATTCCCGGTTGGGCAAAAGGTTTCCAAACGGTTCAGTGAGGGAGAATTGGTGTATTCTGACACTATGCGGGACTGGCGCGTCCATAACGGCGTAGACTTTGAGGCCGAAACAGGAGAATCCGTAAAATCCATGGCAGAAGGCACGGTGGATGAGGTACGAGAGGATGCTTCTCTGGGCAATGTGGTCATCATCACCCACGGTGACACGCAGGTCTGGTATTGCGGACTTGACGATAAAATTCTGGTAGAAGCCGGACAATCCGTCAATGCCGGAGATGAACTGGGAATAGTAGGGGAATGCCCGGTGGAATCTGCTGACGGCCCGCATTTTCATTTGGAAATGCATCGTGATAACGAATGTATTGATCCGCTGTCTGTCCTGATGACGGAAGAATCATAACCTGCCCCCGCCGACGATGAGGGGCGCTACCATTCACTTTGGGCACACGGTCCACTTAGGACTGTGTGCCTTTTCTTTGTAGAAAATGACGGCGAATCCTCTACTCTTTATTTCATAATATATTAACATTTTATACATGGCCCGTTACCATAAAATTATGCCAATTGAATATACTTATATTGGAATTTTTCTGCTGCACTTGTTTTGCGCGTCATTGTCACAGTGTTAGTGGCAATTGACCCATTGCTATAGGGAAGGAGGTTACAGCGTGAAACGAAAGCAAAAAACACCGCCTAAACACACGTCCATTTTGGTTTGTGTAACCGGACAGAAAGATTGTGACCGCCTCATCCGTACCGGACGGCGCCTTGCCGATTCACACCATACAGATTTGCAGGTCCTTTGTGTGCAGCCTGTATCCGCCGGATACGATGCCAACGGAGAAGAGCTGGAATACTTACGCCAGACGGCACGGGATGCTTCCGCAGAAATGACGGTGTTTTTTCACGACGACGCGGCACTGATTGCCGTAGGCTTTATGAAACAGGTGGGAGCTATCCATGTGGTTACCGGCATGGCAGAAGCGCCTATCAACGGTTTTGTAGATACCATTCACAAGATGGTTCCCTCGATTCCAATCTCTATGGTTTCCAAGGAAGGGATTATCTATAATATATGCCCTAATTCTGTAGATTGTGGCCCGCAGCTTACCAGTGTGCCCACCAATCCATAAAAGGCCTTGTGAAATTGGCGTTGTTATATGATATACAAAAAACTGCTGTGTTTGCACCAAGACAAACACAGCAGTTTTCTTTTATATGACTTGTCAGTTTATTTTTTGGAAGAAACGATTTGCTGAATTCTTTCCAAAATTGCTTGATCAGCAGGGCAAAACGGATATTGAGAAATTTCTTCAGGCAATATCCACTGGAAATCCTGATGTTCCAGTCTTTGGGGAACTCCCGATATAATGGTAGCTTCATACAAAGTCAAATGGACAAAGGCATCAGGGTATTCATGGGTCACATCCATAAATTCATTTCCTACCGACACCTGAATTCCAAGTTCTTCTCTACATTCCCGAATTAGAGCCTGTTCATGGCTTTCTCCCGGCTCTACCTTTCCGCCAACAAATTCCCACAAAAGGGCGCATCCCTTATCCTTGGGACGCTGACAAATCAAAAAACGGTTCTTATCCCATATCAGGGCAGCTACCACTTCCAAATGTTTCATCTATTCTCGCCCTTTCTTTTCATATTCTCATCATTTTTACTGCTATCGAAAAATAACACCGTATATCAAGATTTCCTTACATAGGACCACATTGCGCCTGTATATAAACAACCACAAATCCAATGGATAAAATAAAAGCTCCGAAGGCAACTTGCGCATCGGAGCTTTTAACTGGGAAGCATTGACAAAATAGATACCCACTACAAACGCGAGCGCTACATCATAATAAAAAGAAAAGCCTCGAACGCGACTTGCGCGTCGAGGCTCTCGACTGGCCCGCCCGGAGGGATTCGAACCCCCGGCCTTCAGAATCGGAATCTGCTGCGATATCCAGCTTCGCCACGGGCGGATAACCGCTGTACAAACATGTAACAAGCAAAGATGATTATATCACATTTCATCCGAAATGGCAAGCATTTTTTTCAAAATCCTTCTGCTGCTTTCCACAGGCCCATTAAATGTCACTCATTCATTTCCCACCCATATCACATCGGGAACAACTGTCACAGGGGCTCTCTTCTGTCGGACTGCAAATAGCGGCAAACGTATAGGATTGCAGTTTCTTCCGAACCATTTCGCTAATTTCCCCATAGATTTTATGGAACCGGCAATCCCCTAATTCGCAGCAATATTCTTCCCCCTGGCACCGGCTAATACGATACGTTCCTTCCACAGACTCGATTACCTCTAAAAGGGTAATTTGTCCCGGGCACCTTGCCAACTCATATCCCCCGGAAACGCCTTTATACGATTTCACCAGGCTATCCGCTACCAGTTTGCGAAGAATTTTCAGGGCAAACCGCTGGGGCACATGGGTGCGCTCAGAAATCGTTTTGGCATCCAGCCGTTTTCCTTCCCGGGTGAGCGCCTCCATAATGCGAACCGCATAGTCCGTTTCCAGCGTGATATGCATGGGGCATCCTCCTACCTGCTTCTCTTGTCAAATCAATCCAAAAAGTCCTTCAGCTTCTTGCTGCGGCTGGGATGGCGCAGTTTCCGCAGAGCTTTCGCCTCAATCTGACGAATACGCTCACGGGTAACGTTGAACTCTTTTCCTACCTCTTCCAGTGTGCGGGAACGTCCATCTTCCAGACCAAAACGCAGACGCAGCACTTTTTCTTCCCGGGGCGTCAAAGTATCCAGCACTTCCGAAAGCTGTTCCTTAAGCAACGTATGGGAAGCGGCATCCTGCGGAGCAGGTGCGTCATCATCCTGAATAAAGTCGCCCAAATGGCTGTCCTCTTCTTCACCGATAGGCGTCTCCAAAGAAACCGGCTCCTGTGCCACGCGCATAATCTCGCGTACTTTGTCCACCGGCATGTCCAGCTCTGCGGCAATTTCGTCCGCAGTAGGTTCATGGCCGTTGGTGTGCAGCAGCTGGCTGGAAACCTTCTTTACCTTGTTGATGGTCTCTACCATGTGCACCGGAATTCGGATGGTTCTTGCCTGGTCGGCGATGGCACGGGTAATGGCCTGACGAATCCACCAGGTTGCATAAGTGGAGAATTTGAAGCCCTTGGTATAGTCAAACTTTTCCACGGCTTTAATCAGGCCCAAGTTGCCTTCCTGAATCAAATCGAGGAACTGCATTCCGCGTCCCAAATACCTCTTGGCAATACTGACCACCAACCGGAGGTTTGCCTCGGAAAGGCGCTTTTTGGCATTTTCATCCCCGTTTCCAATCCGGATAGCCAAATCAATTTCTTCTTCCGGCGTCAGCAGGGGAACACGGCCAATTTCTTTCAAATATACCTTAACCGGGTCATCAATGGCGATTCCCTCTGTGCTCAGGCTGGCCTCTAAATCCTCTCCCTCATCAGGCGGAACGTCGAATTCTTCCAGCTCTTCCAGCGGGATATCTTCAATATCATTAAAGCCTTCGTCTACGATTTCCACGCCCATGCTTTCCAGCGTATCATAAAATTTTTCCAGGTGTTCCGGGTCAAAATCCATCTCGCCCAGTGCATCCAGAATTTCTTTGGTCGTCAAAGATCCCTTGGCTTTTCCCTGTTCCAGCAATTCTTTAATAACGGCTTTCTTATCCTGTACTGCCATAAATGATGATCCCCCTATTGTTTCGTTTTCCGCAGCGCCTGAAGCTGCTGCATCAAATCCTGTTGAGAAGCATTGCGAAGTTGGTCTTCGCTCATTCTTCCCGCTTCCTGTTTAATCACCTGTATATATTCCTGGGCATCCTCCTGTCCCATAGAGACAGAATGATACCGGGCCAGGATTCTCGCTACAGCCGAAATTTCTTCCGACGTCAAAACCTCTGTCAAATCCGTCAGGCTCATAGGCTGATTATTTGTAATTTTCCCCAGGATTGCGTCATATACCCGCCGAGTAAAAGCGGTACTGAATTTTTCCGGCGAAATCTGCCCGGAAACCCATGCAGCTGCATCCGGATGAGCAAATAAGTAGGCAATCAGGGCTTCCTCCGCATTGGCAGAGCGTAAATGCCGACTTTTTTCCGGATTTACTTGATCCCCAATAGCACTCACTTTCTGCTGTGTTTCCCGGAACTGACGCTGACGCTCCTGACGGGTTCGCTGACGGCTTTGCTTTTTCATTTGCAGCAAAATCGCACTTTTATCCACACTCATCTCTTCGGCCAGTTTTCCTGCATAGACTTCCTGCTCAATTTGGCTATCCAGCGTTGCCAGAAGCTTTGCTGCTTCGGTAAGATATGCCACCCGACCTTCTGCGGTTTCCACATTACAAGAATCCCTCAATCGGGCCAAACGGTACTCCACATCGTTGCCGCACTCATCCAGCAGCCGTTTGAAATATGCTTTTCCTTCGTCCCCATGAGAACGGATATATTCATCCGGGTCTTTGTTTCCCGGAATGGTCAGCACTTTTACCAGCAGCCCTGCATCCCGCAGCATGGGAATGGCTCTGGATGCCGCTTTCTGCCCTGCGCTGTCGGAATCATAGCATACCACCACTTCTTTTGCATACCGGGCCATAAGCCGAGCCTGTTCTACCGTTAAGGAAGTTCCCAGTGATGCCATGGCATTGGTAAATCCCGCCTGGTGCAGCGAAATGACATCCATATATCCCTCTGCCAAAATTAACTGCTGGCCGCCATTATTTTTCGCAAAGTTCATAGCAAATAGTCCGCTGCTTTTATGATAGACCGGCGTATCCGATGTGTTGATATATTTTGGCTTTTCATCCGTCAGGATTCGGCCGCCAAAGGCCACCACATTACCGCGTAAATCAATAATGGGGAACATGACTCGACTGTGAAACCGGTCCATAATTCGGCCGCTACGGCTTTGAAAAGCCACGTTAGCCTGTATCAATTCCTGATCCGTATATCCCATTTTCTTTAAGTGGTCCGACAGGGCAAACCTGCCCGGCGGCGAAAAACCCAATCCAAAATGGCGAATCGTTGCCATGGAAAGGCCTCTTCGAATCAGGTAATCCAGCCCCGGCTTTCCGGTTTCCGAAAGCAGTACCCGATGAAAAAAGCGGGCAGATTCCCGGTTGATTTCCAATATACGAGTACGCAGGCGGGACATACTGTCATCCATCTGTTCTTCCGGAACTTGAAGTCCGGCTCTTTGGGCCAGAAAACGTACTGACTCTATATAATCAAGATTTTCAATTTTTCGGACAAAAGTAATCACATCCCCGCCTGTCCCGCATCCGAAACAGTAAAACGAACCGTTATCGGGATACACGTTGAAGGAAGGGGTTTTTTCGTGATGAAAGGGGCAAAGCCCTACTAAATTGCGCCCGCTGCGGCGCAGATTTACATAAGAGGAGACTAAGTCCGTAATATCAGTACGGGCTTTCAACTCCTGTAAAAATGACTCAGGAAGGGGCATGGGAACCTCCTTTCGCCCGCCTCTATCGATTCCAAGGCTCCGGAATAAACACCCGGCGGAATAATTCCACCGCATACTGGTCGGTCATACCGGCAATATAATCACATACTGCCCGCTGAACACCTTCCTCTCGGATAATAAAGTTCATTTCTTCCGGGAGCCTGCCCGGAGATAAAAGATAGCCATACAGGGTTCCCAACAGATTGGGGACTTTATGTTCTTCCTGTTTGGCCTGCTTATTCAGGTATACCCGTTCATACATAAAATCATGCAAAATTTGGAAAGCTTCTTCCACATCCTCCCGCATCCGAATAATACCGTCATGGCTATTCTCTACCACAGAGCGCACCATGCAGTCAATTCTTTCGGTACGGGTTTCGCCCAGAACCATCGCTGCCTGCACTGGGATATCTCCTTCGCTCAGCACACCGGCTCTGACCGCATCATCCATATCATGATTTAGGTAGGCAATTTTATCAGCCAGACGGACAATCCGTCCTTCCACTGTAGCCGCTTCTTCTCCACGGGTATGGCACAGAATCCCATTTCGTACTTCCCAGGTCAAGTTAAGCCCCTGTCCGTTTTTCTCCAGTTTTTCCACTACCCGGACACTCTGTTCATAATGGCGGAACCCTTTTGGATACAAACGATCCAGCACCTGTTCCCCAGCATGTCCAAAAGGAGTATGCCCCAAATCATGGCCCAGAGAGATTGCTTCCGTCAAATCCTCATTCATTCGCAGCGCCCGAGCAATGGTACGGGCTATCTGCGCTACTTCCAGCGTATGGGTTAGCCGGGTACGGTAATGGTCTCCCTGAGGGGACAAAAACACCTGGGTTTTATGTTTGAGACGCCGGAAAGCCTTGCAGTGAATAATCCTGTCTCTATCCCGCTGATAGGGTGTCCGCAAAGGGCACTCCTCTTCTGGGCGCTCTCTACCGCGGGTATTTTGAGAAAGTGCCGCAAGCGGCGAAAGATAACGGGATTCCAACTGCTGATATTCTTCACGAATGGTCATAAGCAAGCCCCCCTTCTTCCAACTTTCCGAAGATATGGAATCGGAACCTTTCTATAACTTATATACGCAAAAAAATCAAAATTACCTTCAAAAAATAAAAATTTTTTCTTTTTCCCGCCGAACCCCTCAAAAAAGAGCGAACTTTTCCTTATTCCGTTTGAAAATAGGCGGTATCTTCCTGTTCAAAAGTTACCTGTCCATTGGTGGCATCTGCCAGCTGTCTGGCAAACCCTTCTATGTTTTCCGGAGGCATATGAAAGGAAATCCCCACGTTCTCGGTAAAATCAGTATGATCGATTACGCCACCGCACTCGGGGATCAAAGAACCCACTCGACCATATTGACTGTAGTCGCAGCTTAGAGACAGCAGGACACATTCCTTCATGGTGATAATTCCCCCTGCCTGCAAAGCAATGGAAGCACCATGGGAATAGGCCCGCACCAAGCCGCCGCCGCCCAACAGAATTCCTCCAAAATACCGGGTGACAACGACTACCACATCGGTTACATGGGACTTCTGCAAAACATCCAACACCGGAATTCCTGCTGTTCCCTGAGGTTCCCCGTCATCGGAATATCTTTGCAGCTGCCCTTCCCGAAGAATATATGCATAGACATTATGGGTTGCGTCCCAATGCCGGGACTTCATTTCCGCAATAAAGGCGGTTGCCTCCTCCTCAGTCTGTACAGGCTTTACATATCCTATAAATCGGGAGCGTTTTTCTACAAATTCATCCTGTGCCGCCTTACCAACGGTTCGATATTCTGCCATTTTCCCACTCCGTCCCAATTGTTTCTAAAAAAAACTCAGGCGGCGCATTGCTGCACCGCCCGGGAAGAAAACACTTATTTGTCCTGTAAGCCGTAACGCTTTTTGAACATGTCCACACGTCCGCTGGTGTCTACGAGCTTCTGCTTGCCGGTAAAGAACGGATGGCACTTGGAGCAAATTTCAACACGAATATTTTCTTTGGTGGAACGTGTTTCAATCACGTTGCCGCAAGCACATGTAATCGTGGTTTTCACATACTTGGGGTGCATATCCTTCTGCATCTTTGTCACCTCTTTCAGCCGAGCTACAACATTAACAAATGGATTCTACCACAACCGGGCAGAAAAAGCAAGTGTTTTTTTGCAAGATTCCGGTTTTTTCCTAAACAAATTACTTTATCGGTCCACATACACCGCATATTCTTCCAAACACATCTGCAGCTGGCGCATCTGCATCGCTGCTTGTGTTCCCACATATCGGAAATAGCTGCTATCACCGCTATGACCGGTAGCTGATTTTTTATCAGAAGGATAGCGAATGACAAACCCATATTCCACACAATGGCGGGACACCCATCGATATTGAGCTGTTTTCTCGAAGTTCCCAGTTTCCCCCTGTGCCGCCAGCCGCACAGACATTCCGGTCTGGCTTTCATCCTCTCCCCCACGGGCAACCGTCTGTACCGCGGTTTGTTCTGCCATGACCTGGGAATAGTTATTTTCCTTCATCAAACGCTCCACTTCCGCTTGAAACAGTGCGTCCTGATCTTCTGCACTTACATATCCCTGCGTAATCTCCAAAGGAAGATCCTGCTCCTTAGCCGCTTCCATCATTGCCTTCAGTGCGGGAATAATTCTTTTATCTACCTGTACTCCCTCATACTTTTCCAGTTCCGGCTCCTGATCTTTCTCCAATGGATGGTCAGAACTGGCTATTTTCAAATTAAATTCGTTATCATAAACAGGCAGCGCTTCTTCCGATTGGGAAGAAACAGCGGACACGACGGTACCTGAACTGCTATTTGACACTGATTCAAAGGGAGTCATCATTTGTATCCAGGACAGCCACGCACCTACCACTATGGTACACAACAGCAGTCCTCCTACTAACCACCGAATTTTTCCCAATCTGCGGATTTCTCTTTCCTCATATCCGCTGGGTTTAGCCTTGACAATCCGCTCTCCCCGTTTTTTATGTTGCATCACCGGCTCACGCTCCTTTACAAGCCGCCGCATTTTTCTTCTTTTCGACAAAATCTTTCTTTATTATTGTACCGGTTAGCAACATAAATTTCAACCGTTTTCCCACATTTTCAAAAATCACAATTTTCCTCTACTTCTAAAACGCCACGTTGCAATTATCCAAGCAATCTATTATAATAAAGACATAAACGAACTGATGTCAAAAGGCTTTAATCTGTAAATTTCCGTCAATTTATTGGCGCTTTTCACTTCCTAACATTTTGCCGTCAGAAAAATTTTGAAGAATGGAGCCGTGAACCAATATGAGGAAAACAAAAATCATTTGTACTCTGGGACCTGCTACCGATAAAGGAGATGTCCTGCGGAAACTGATGGAATCCGGCGTAGATGTAGTACGCCTGAATTTTTCTCATCAAACCCATGCCGAGCAAAAAGTACGGGCCGATAAAGTAAAAGCTCTGCGGGAAGAACTGGATTTGCCGGTCGCTCTTCTGCTGGACACCAAGGGGCCTGAAATCCGCCTGAAACAATTCGAACAGCCTAAGGTCATTTTGACCGCCGGCAGCCAATTCACTTTGACCACACGAGATGTAGTTGGCAACGACAAAATTGCCTCCATTACTTTTGAAGGCCTTCCCCATGATGTTTCCGTCGGTTCACGGATTTTGATTGATGACGGCCTGATTGAATTAAAGGTGGAGGCTTGTACTGACACCGATATTACCTGCCGCGTTATCAATGGCGGTCCTGTCTCTGCCAGAAAGGGTATCAATGTTCCCGGTGTACAGCTCTCCCTGCCGTTTATCAGTGAACAGGATAAAGAGGATATTGCGTTTGCAGTTCAGGAAGATTTTGATTTTATCGCAGCTTCCTTCACCCGCAGTGCCGACGATATTCTGGAAATGCGCGCCTTGCTGGAAAGCCTGAACAATCATGACATTCGCATCATTGCTAAGATTGAAAATATCGATGGCGTCAACAATATCGATGAAATCATCAATGTAGCCGATGGTATCATGGTTGCCCGTGGTGATTTGGGTGTGGAAATTCCGCTGGAAGAAATCCCTGTCATCCAAAAGCAGCTGATTCAAAAAGCATATTTGGCCGGCAAACAGGTCATCACTGCCACACAGATGCTCGATTCCATGATGAAGAATCCCCGTCCTACCCGTGCAGAATCTACGGACGTAGCCAATGCAATTTATGATGGAACCAGTGCTATTATGCTTTCCGGAGAAACCGCTGCTGGTGACTATCCCATCGAAGCGCTGGAAACCATGATTCGCATTGCAGTTCGTACGGAAGAGGACATTGATTATAAGTCACGTTTCCAAAAGCGCGGCCCGCTGGAACAGCCCAATGTTACCGCTGCTATTTCTCATGCAACCTGTACAACCGCTCATGACCTGGGGGCACGGGCTATCATTACCGTTTCCAAGTCTGGCCGTACTGCCCGAATGATTTCCCGTTTCCGTCCCGAATGTCCCATTATTGGCGGTACTACCGATCCGAAGGTCTGCCGTCAGATGAATCTTTCATGGGGTGTCACTCCCATTATGGTAGACGAAAAGACCAACACCGACGAGTTGTTTGACCATGTGGTAAGCCGGGCCAGCGCTGCCGGATTGGTAGATAACGGCGATATCGTGGTCATTACCACCGGCGTGCCGCTGGGTGTTTCCGGTACGACCAATCTGCTTAAAGTGCAGCTGGTTGGCGATGTCCGGGTATCCGGTGTCGGCGTAACCAAGGGTACTGTTACTGGCAACCTGTGTGTCTGTAAAGACGAAGAGCAGGCCATGGCAGAATTCCGGGATGGCGATATTTTGGTAATCCCCTACACCACCAATGACATTCTGCCTCAGATGCGCCGTGCTTCCGCTATTATTACGGAAAAAGAGGGCATCAATTCTCATGCCGCCATTGTTGGCTTGGCCTTGGATAAGCCCGTTATTGTAGGCGCTGAATACGCTACTTCCCTGCTGAAGAGCGGTACCACTGTTACTGTAGATGCCGCCAAAGGTGTTGTCTCCGGCGGACGAAGCAAAAAGTCCTCCTGATTTCTAAAACAACCTGACAAATTACAACAGCCCGATCTTTGGAAGTTTTCAAGGACCGGGCTGATTTTTTACAAAAAAACTCCGCAGAAAGGTTTCTGCGGAGTTTTCATATTTAGGAATACTTATTTTTTCTGGTCAAAGAAAGCCTTGAAAGCTCTGTATGCCATATAGACATCCAGTTTTGCGACAACCTCAAAGGGAGCGTGCATGGAGAGCACCGGGACACCTACATCCACAACATCCACATTCAGGTTGGCAATGTACTGCGCAACGGTTCCGCCGCCGCCCAAATCCACACGGCCCAGTTCGCCGGTCTGCCACAAAACGCCTTCGTTATCCAGCAAGTCGCGAACCTGACCCATAAACTCAGCGGAAGCGTCAGAGGTGCCACCCTTGCCGCGGGAACCGGTATATTTGATAACGCCTACGCCCTTATTCAGATAGCAGGAGTTGTTGGCCTCATAAGCAGAAGCATAGGTAGGATCATAAGCAGCTGCCACGTCTGCGGACAGGCAGGTGGACTTGGACAGCACATCATGGCCGTCTACACCGTCCTGCTTCGCCAGCGCATGGATAAAGTAACGCATATAAGAGGAGTTCAGGCCGGTATTGCCGTCGCTGCCGGTTTCTTCCTTATCTGTAAGAACCGTAATGACGGTCTGCTCCGGTACTTCGCAGCAGTTGAGCGCTGCCTGCAATGCCGGGTAAGCACACACGCGGTCATCATGGCCATAAGCACCAATCATGCTGCGGTCCAAGCCAATATCGACCGCTTTATGAGCGGGCACAAACTCGATTTCAGCAGTAATCAAATCCTGCTCTACAATGCCGTACTTCTCATGGAGAAGCTTCATCACGTTGAGCTTAAACAGGTTTTCTCCCTTTTCGGAACGGATGGGACGGCTACCAAACAGAATGTTCAGGTCTTCGCCCTCAATTGCCTTGCCCAGCGTCTTGGTAGACTGCTCCTGAGACAGGTGGGGCAGCAGATCGGTGATGCAGAACTGGGGATCACCCGGCTCTTCGCCGATGCAGACATCAATCTTCACACCGTCGCGGCGGACGATACGGCCGTGCATAGCCAGAGGAGTCGCAGTCCACTGATACTTCTTGATACCGCCATAATAGTGGGTCTTCAGCATGGCGAAATCTGTCGTCTCATACAGCGGAACCGGCTTCAAATCGATACGGGGGCAGTCAATATGAGCGGCAGCAATACGCACGCCCTCACGGCTTCCCTTTTCACCGATAACTGCCAGCATAACGGACTTGCCGCGATTGTTGACATACACCTTATCACCGGGCTTATAGGATGCAGTGGAATCATAGGGAACAAAGCCCTTCTCTTCTGCCAGACGAATGGTTTCGGCGGTTGCCTCCCGCTCGGTCTTGGCATGATCCAGGAATTTTTTGTAGTCCTCGCAGAATTCATCTGCTTTGGCAATCTCCTCGTCATCTACGCGGAAAAAGCCGTTTTTCTTGTCCAGCAGCAATTCTTTTGCCAGAGCCTCTGCATCAATGGTTTTGTTTTCCATTGGTTTATACCTCCTTGCAGTAAATCAATCTATGATAAAATATAACTTGTATTTGTAGATATTTCTTTTCTATAAACTTGCCATATTGTCACAGCAATCAAAACACAACGCTGTTGTTTTATGACTGTACCAATTCCTTGTCATACAACTGGCGATACATGTTCCGATTGTCGGTTACCCGTTTCAGGTACTCCTGTGTCTCCCCAAAAGGAATGACCTTCAGGGTCACACCATCTGAAGAATACTCGGGATTCTCTAACCAGGACGTCACATTTCCCATACCGGCATTATAGGCGCAAATAGCCGTAGATTCATCGCCATAATGAGAAATCAGCAGAGATAGTAGCTCGCACCCAAACTGAATATTGACTTTTGGGTCAAATAATGCGTCATCTGTCAAACTTTCGCTGTCAGGAATCATCGTTTGTACCCATTCAAAGGTTTGAGGCGTCATCTGCATCAGCCCTCTGGCGTCTGCATGGGACACTGCGTTCGGGTCAAATCCACTTTCGGCCCGAATCACACCATATACCAACGCCGGATCAAGATCATTTTTCTCTGCTTCTGACATGACAATCTCATAATAGGACAAGGGATACAACTGTTTTAAAATGGCATCTTTTGAAAAATACAGGCACAACACAGCCGCTGCTAAAAATACTATAATCCCCAAAAACACGCGGCCTTTTTTCTTCTTGCGTCCAGGATGATTCAAAACATTTCCTCCGATAACGAAGTGAGATAGGCTTCCAGTTCCTGATGAAGCGTCTCTTCGTCCAGTCTTCCGGAAATCACCTTTCCGGCCCGCTCTTCATACCAGCTTTCCGGATGCTGGGCAGCCATTCTGGCCCGGGCCAGCTCTTCGGAAATATGGTCCCGCTTCATAATACGCTGCAAACGCTTTTCAAAGGGGACCGTCACCGCCATAATCTTGTCGCACAGGGCATCCACTCCAGCTTCAAACAACAGCGGTGCATCAATCACCACAAATTGCTTTCCTTCGTGCAACGCGGCCTGTACTTGGGCTTTGGTCTCCTTCATAATCCACGGATGGGTCAACTCATTGAGCTTTTGGGTCTTCTCCGGAGAAGCAAACGCCCGAGCCGCCAGCAGCTTCCTATCCAGCACATGGTCTTGCAGAATATCATTACCAAATTCTTCTGCCAAAGACTGCAAACAGGGAACACAGGTAGTCGTCACCTGCCGGGCAATCTGGTCACAATCCACCACAGCACATCCCAGCGCCGCCAGCTCTTTGGCCACACTGGATTTTCCTGCACCGGTGGGGCCGGTCAGCCCGATAACAATACCTTTAGTCAACATGCACCACCTCAAATCCTGCCGCCCGAATCAGACGGTTATACACAGCAAGGCCCACGCCTTCAGGCTCCGGACACCGGGCATAAACGGTTTTTGCTCCCAATTCGTCCAGTTTCCGCAGTGCTTCAAACACTTCTCTTGCCTGTTCGCTATAGTCTTCTTTCCCACCATAACAGACAGCGGGAACTTCCAACCGGCTATCCTCTCCATTATAGCACATAGCCGCAACCCCTGGCCCTTTATGACTGTTTACATAGGTACAATAGGACTCATAGGGGCCGTCAACAATAAGTACGTTGGCTTTGGGTGCATAATGTTTATATTTCATTCCCGGGGAAGCAGGATGTTCCCCTTCTTTCAGCGGATTGAGCACCGCATCATCCATTACCACTTCTCCCAACACCTGTCGGAGCTGTTCCAGCGTAATTCCGCCGGGCCGCAGCAGTCGGGGCGGGTTACAGGCCAGCGAAACCACCGTAGACTCCACTCCCACCTGACAGGGACCGCCGTCCACCACAGCATCGATGCGGCCGTCCATATCTTCCAGCATGGTGTGGGCCGTTGTAGGACTGGGCTTTCCCGAAAGATTTCCGGAAGGAGCCGCTAAGGGCGTGCCTGCCGCCCGAATCACTGCCTGGGCTGCGGGATGGACTGGAAAGCGCACTCCGACAGTTTCCAGCCCGGCGCTCACCTCATCGGGAATACAATCCGCTTTGGGCAGGATAATGGTCATAGGGCCGGGCCAGTAGGCCTCCGCCAACTTTTTGGCATTTTCAGGAATCTCCCGCACCAGCTGTTTCCACTGGCTGATATCTGCAATGTGGACAATTAAAGGATTATCCATAGGGCGGCCCTTTGCTTGAAAGATTTTTGCCACGGCCTCTCCATTTAAAGCGTCTGCGGCCAGACCATATACGGTTTCGGTGGGAATCCCCACCAGACCACCCTGCCGCAAAATTTCTCCAGCCTTGGCAATATCAGCCGGGTTGTCCGCCTGTAGTCTGATTGTTTTCATGGTTATGACTTCCTTTTTATTTTCCAAAACACATTTATTCCTCTTCGGTACTTTCCCGCAGCTGTTCTGCTCTATCAGCAGTAATCAACGGGTCGATGATTTGATCCAAATCTCCATTGAGCAAATCTTCCAGCCGATACAGGGTCAAGCCAATTCGATGGTCCGTAATGCGTCCCTGCGGATAGTTATAAGTACGAATTCTTTCGGAGCGGTCGCCGGTGCCCACTTGACTTTTTCTTTGAGCAGCCACCTCAGCATCCTGCTTTCGCTGCTCCTGTTCGTACAGACGGGAGCGCAGTACTTTCATGGCCTTATCCTTATTTTTATACTGGCTTCGCTCATCCTGACATTCCACCACCATACCGGTGGGCAGATGGGTGATACGGATCGCGGAGGAGGTTTTGTTGATATGCTGGCCGCCGGCGCCGCTGGAACGGAAGGTATCAATCTGCAAATCTTTGGGATTGATTTCAATTTCCACATCGTCCACTTCCGGTAAAACCGCCACAGTGGCAGTACTGGTATGAATCCGTCCCTGGGTTTCCGTTTCCGGTACCCGCTGTACACGGTGAACACCACTTTCATATTTTAATCGGGAATAGGCGCCTTCTCCGTGAATCATAAAGCTGATTTCCTTAAAGCCACCCAATTCCGTCTCGTTCACATTTAAAAGCTCGATTTTCCATTGGCGAGACTCCGCATACATCGAGTACATCCGATACAGCACTGCCGAAAACAGCGCTGCTTCTTCTCCCCCGGCACCTCCCCGGATTTCAACAATAACACTTCGTTCATCATTGGGGTCTTTGGGCAAAAGCAGCAGTTTCAGTTCTTCCGAGAAAGTCTCTATATCGGCCCGGGCCTTGGTCAGCTCTTCTTGTGCCAGTTCATGCAGTTCTTTGTCATTTTCCGAAAGCATTTCCTGTGCATCCGCTTCCTGCTTAACAGCCGCCTGATACTGCCGATATTTCTCCACAATCGGGGTAATACTGCTGCTCTCTTTTAATAGGCTGGTATACTGAGCCGTATCTGCTAATACCGAAGGGTCACACAGCTTCTGGTTAATTTCTTCCAGACGCTTACAAAAAATATCCAGCTTTTCAAACATAATAAAATCCTTTCCGCAAAATCATAATGGTAAAAGTTTTACGGAAGCTATAATTCTTCGGGTTTTTCTTCCCGAATGATTTTTTTAATGTTTTTCTCACACTTCAATCGGGGCAACATGACTTCATGGCCGCAGCCGGTACAGCGAATTTTGAAATCCATTCCGGAGCGCAGAACCAGAAAAGTCTTGCTTCCACAGGGATGGCTCTTTTTCATTTGCAGAATATCGCCCGGACGTACATCCATTCGGTCCGCCTTCTTTCATAATATAATGGAATCGAAGTTATTATATCATTTTTCTTCTGCAAGGGCAACCATTGGCAATCTGCTGTGAAAAAACATCCATAAAAAAATACGTTATCATTTTTAAAAAAATCTATTGACACCTGATTTCGACTGTGATATAATAACTTCCGTCGCTTGCGGGTGTAGTTCAATGGCTAGAATCCCAGCCTTCCAAGCTGGTCGTGTGGGTTCGATTCCCATCACCCGCTCCATGCTCAGCCTTAACAGCGAGCTTCGTGCGCCAATAGCTCAGCTGGATAGAGCAACTGCCTTCTAAGCAGTAGGTCTGGGGTTCGAGTCCCTATTGGCGCGCCAAACATGGTGGGTATAGCTTAGTTGGTTAAAGCGCCAGTTTGTGGCACTGGAGACCGTCGGTTCGAATCCGACTATCCACCCCACACAAATATACGGAGCAATGGCTTTCATTGCTCCGTATTGTATATTGGGCTGTCGCCAAGGGGTAAGGCAACGGACTTTGACTCCGTCATTCCGCTGGTTCAAATCCAGCCAGCCCAGCCAGGCTGAGCCTGGACGCAAGTCGCGTTCCAGGCTCAGTTTTTTATTTACCTCAGCGCTCGCATCCAAGCGGGTATCTAATTTGTCAACACATCCCAAGTCGCGTTCGGGGCATTCTTCTTTTTTGTGGATTTATCCTCGCGTCTAAGAGGATATCTAATTTATAAACTCTTCCCTACGTAGACATCTAATATCCATGATAATAAAGCATCGGGCTTCTATATGATTAGAACCCGATGCTTTTCATTATATAAAAGAAAAATTGAAAACCTCGATTCTTTTAAATGGAATCTTCCAGAGAAAGAGTTGACTCTGCAGCCAAAAACAAAAGCCGTTTAAATTCCTCCCGCTCTTTATCTGTCATCTGTTGGGTCATACGCTGAAAACTCTCATCTATTTGTTCTTTTACGAAAGGATAGACCTCCCACGCTTTTTGAGTTGGAGAAATATCATAGGTCCGTTTGTCCTTTGCGTTAGTGGAACGAATAATAAATCCTCTTTCTTCCAGTTTCGTTACAGTTTTTGCAATCACACTTTTATCGAGAGAAAGCCGCTTGGTAATCTCATCCTGGGTCAAAGATTTAAAATCACATACAATCAAAATGACAACTGCCTGCGCTGCTGTCAGCGAATATTGTGCGCATCCATTATTGAGCCAGATATGCGATTTTCTGTACAAAATCGAAATAGACTTAAATGGGCTATCTGTGATACTGGGCATATCGAAAGCCTCCTTTACACTGTTTCTCTGATTATACTCCAACTTAGTGGCATTTGCAACAAGATATTGACGCGAAAGGTTTTCCGTGCTAAACTAATATAGTGGCAATTGCCACTATATTCTGTATGTATAAGGAGCTTCGTTTATATGGAAAAAATCACTAAAATCTGGAACAAGAAATTTGTTCTCCTGTTTATCACCAACCTGCTGGTACTGGCAGCTTTTTATGCGTCTATCCCCATTATTCCGGTTTACTGTCAGGAAATTGGAATTACCGGATCGAAAGTTGGTGTTGTGTTGACGGCTATGTCTATTGCAACGATTTTGTTCCGTCCAATTGCTGGATATTTATTGGATAACTTTAATCGTTATCATGTGTATCTGGTATTTTTGGCTTTGTTCTGTTTATCGTTTCCAGCTTTTATTGCATTTCCCATTTTTGCCATACTGATTATTATCCGCTTGTATATGGGCGCTGTCTATTCCGTATGCGGCTCGGCAACGATGACGTTGGCCAGTGATGTATTGCCTACTACCAAAATTACCGAAGGCATCAGCCGGTTTGCCTTTACCATATCCATTGGCATGGCGGTAGGACCCTATGTAGGAATTCAGGTACAGAACTATATGAGCAGCCAGGCTTCTTTTCTGACCGTTTTTGGCATTACCGTGGCCGCCTTTATCTGCGTCGCCTGCTGCAGAATCCGCTATCCCAAAATTCAACGGAAAAAATTCAGCCTCAGTGACTCCATTTACAAGCCTGCATTTCCGTTTATGTTCAACATGATGTTTTTGATGATTCCTTATGGCGCGGTCATCGCTTATTCTTCTATTCTGGCACAGGAAAAAAATCTGACTTCTGTTCTCCCTTATTTCTACATTTTCCTTGTAGTCGGTATGTTACTCTCCAAGCTGTCCACCCAAAAAATGATTGATGCCGGCAATCACCGTGTACTGGTTTATGTCAGTTTGGTTATCCTGATTATCACTATGATCAGTTATGTATTTTTGAATACCGGTATTCATCTGTTAATTGCCGGATTCCTGTTTGGTCTTGGATATGGTATTTTGCAGCCTCTGTTCCAGTCTTTCGTTACCGGAACCACCCCAGCTCCCAAGCGTGGAGTTGCTAACGCTACTTACATGCTGTCGTATGATATCGGTATCGGCATTGGCTCTCTGTTGATGGGATTTATGCAGGAATCCATTGGTTTGTCCATTGGCTTTGCACTGACTGCCATTGCCTATGTAATTGGCGGAATTATTTATGTCGCCCACGTAGACCGGTACTATCGTAAAATGAAAGGTACTGTTACTGCCGGCGGCGAATTTTCCGAATCCTAACAAGCATCTCTACTGAAAAAAGCTATAGTACTTCCCCTTTTTGGGGTTACATGGCTATTCAAACTTTGTAGTAAATGATTTTACAATCCAACAAAGTTCTACCCTTTTGAAAACATGGATTCCCCAACATAAAAAATCAGCGTTGGTCTTATGCCAGCGCTGATTTTTTGTTATAATTCCATTTTTAAAAATACCAGTTATGCTTTTTACATCCATATCCAGGTTACTAATAAAAGCACTACCAGAAATGCCAGATTATACAGGGTAAATTGCATCAGATACTTTCCGCCTTTTGCCCCGGGCATCCGGGAATAGAGCCTAAAGGAAATCAGACTGGCCAGAGAAGCAATGAGCGTCCCCAATCCACCAATATTGGTACCCAGCAGCAATGCACGCCCATTTTCCGTGAAGGAAGAGAGCATCACCGCCGCAGGCACATTGCTGATGACCTGACTCACCAGCACCGACGCAATGACCTCTCGGCCGTTGAGCAGCCAGGAGACCCCCTCCTGCACTGCCGGAACCTGCCGGATATTTCCAACAAACACAAAAAAGCAGACAAAGGTCAAAAGCAGGCTGTAATCTACCCGCAAAAGGATTTTCCAGTTAGAAACGAGCATGGCGGCAATCACCAGCAGAGTGAGCCAAAGCACGTCCAGCACCCGGAACACGGTGAGAAGACAGCAAACAAACAACACTGCATAGAGTATCGCCCGCCATTTGCACATAGGCGCTTCTTCTCCGGGAAAACGCACAGTCAAATTTCGATCCTTAAGGAAAAACACCCCCACTGCCAGTAAAACCAGACTAATAAGCCCCAGTGGCACCATGGCGGAGAAAAACTCTCCCAACCCCATTTCATATTGGGCATAGAGGAACAGGTTTTGGGGGTTGCCCACCGGGGTCATCATGCTGCCCAAGTTGGCGGCGATGGTTTGCAGCACCACCACGGGAATCACCTGCTTAGGGGAAGCCTGCTGCAAAATGGAGATGGTCAGGGGCACAAAGGTGAGGAGCGCCACATCATTGGTGATGAACATGGAGCTAAAGAAGCACAACGCCACCAGCACCCCGGACACCATCCGCACACCGGAAGCCTTCAGGGTCATTATTCGGGACAGTCTGCGAAACAGCCCCAGCTGAGTGAACCCCGCCACCACCGCCATCAGGCAGAACAGTAGCCCCAGCACATGACCGTCTAGATACTCTATGTAGTCCAATGAGGGCGGAACCGCCGCCATAGAAGCAATAGCACAAACCGCCGCAATGAGGAGCACCGCTTCCTTTTTCATAAAAGCAAATACTTTCCCGGCTACTTCATTCTTCATGATTTGGCGCCTCCTGCTCTTTTTTCTTTTCCCGCTCCATGGCCTCTTTTTTGGAAAAGGCACAGCCGCAATAATTCTGCCGGTACAGGCTGTATTCCTCTGACAGCACGATGGAGCGTTTATAGCCCTCTTTTTTCTTAAAGTCTCCGGGAAGCCACTTCACTCCGTATTTTTCCCCCATAGCCTCGCCAATCTCGTTGAGCTTTTGGGCGTTTTTCAGAGGGCTGATGGATAGCGTGGTGGTAAAGTAATCGAATCCACCTTCTTTGGCGGCTTTAGCCGCGTCCTCCAGCCGCAGGGCAAAACAGGCAAAGCACCGCTCGCCTCCCTCGGGAATCTGCTCCAGACCCTTCACGGCTTCATAAAAGGCGGCTGGTTCATAGCCGGGGCTTTGCAGGTTGGCTTTGTGCTTCATGGGCATAGCTTCAATAAGCCGTGCCTGCTCATCAAGGCGCTTTTGGTATTCCTCCGCGGGGCTGATATTGGGGTTAAAGTACCGCACGGTGATTTGAAAATACTGGGACAGATATTCCAGCACATAGCTGCTGCATGGGGCACAGCAACTATGGAGCAACAATCTGGGCGTTTTCCCATCCAGACGGCCCAGCACCTGCTCCAGTTCCTTTTGATAATTTCGTTTCATGGGTCCCCTCCAATTTGATGCTTGGTATCAGTGATACTATCTGTAAAATTCGTTTGTATGGAACCTGAGGTAAACTCAAAGACAAGACTCCAACCTTATTTTTTATCCTGATTCAACGCCGCCTGCAAAGCTGCCGCAAAGGCGCTCTGGCCTGCCGGTTCTTGCTTGTTCTGGTTGGCAAGATACCGCCGCACGTCCTGCTTGGAAGCCCCGCCCTTGGTTTCCTTCTTCCGCTGGGCAAAGTGGCTTTCCTTTTCCCGGTAGCCGCACCGGCACACGAAAATTTTGTTTTCCCCTTCCCCGAACAGTTCCATTTTCTTGTGGCAGTTGGGGCAGCGGGCATTGGTCTCCCGGCTCACGGTACGGCGGTAGCCGCATTCACGGTCTTGGCACACCAGCATTTTGCCGTGCTTGCCCTTTACCGACAGCAGCCGTTTGCCGCACTCCGGGCAGATCTCGTTGGTCAGGTTGTCGTGCTGATACTGGGCTTCGCTGTTCTTCACGTCCTCCACCAGATGGGAGGCATAACTGCGGATCTCCCCAATAAACTGCTTGCGGGTATCCTTGCCCTTGCTGATGGCTTCCAGCCGCTGCTCCCATTTGGCGGTAAGCAAAGGCTCCCGCAAATCTGCCGGCGCAAGGGAGATAAGCTGGGTGCCCTTGGAGGTAGGAACCAAAGAATTTCCACGCTTTTCCATATAGAAGGAGGAAAACAGTTTTTCGATAATGTCCGCACGGGTGGCGGGAGTACCCAAACCGCCGCCCAGATAGCCCTTCATTTCCTTGTCGGATACATAGGCGGAAGGATTTTCCATGGCGGAAAGCAGGGTAGCCTCTGTATACCGTGCCGGGGGCTGGGTCTTGCAGGCTTTCAGCTGGAAGTTTTTCAGGGGGAATGTATGCCCTATTTCCAGCGGAGGCAAAGATTGTTCCTCCTGCTCCTCCTCGTCCCGGAGCTGCTCGGCCCGCTTCCAGCCCAAATTCAATTCTGCACGTCCGGCGGCGGTGAAGCGCTGCCCTTCACAGGTGAGGACCACTTTCAAGGATTCATACTCGTAATTCGGGAAAAAGCAGGCCAAAAACCGCCGCACGACCAGCCAGTAAATGCGCTTTTCCTCGTTATTCATAGCTTCCAGATCAGCGGGTTCCTCAGTGGGAATAATGGCATGGTGGTCGCTGACTTTTGCGTCGTTGATGCAGGCTTTGCAAATAGGCCGCTTTTCTCGGAGCACCTCCCGAGCAATGGGGGCGTATTCTCCCCGAGCCACTGCCTGCACCCGCTCTGTAAGGGTGGGGACAATGTCCGCCGTCAGATAGCGGGAATCGGTGCGGGGATAGGTCAACGCCTTATACCGCTCATACAAACTCTGCATCACGTTCAAAGTCTGCTTGGGACTCATCTGGTACAGGCGGTTGGCGTCCCGCTGTAATTCGGTAAGGTCATACAGCAAAGGCGGCGGGGTGGATTTTTTTGTCCGCTTGACTTCCTGCACGGTGGCGGTTTTTCCCTTTACCAATGCCAGAAGCTTGTCGGCTTTTTCCTTATCAAAAATCCCCGTTTGTCCCTTTTCATCCTGCCAAGTGACGAAAAACCGCCCAGCATCGGCCCGCAGCTGCCAGTAATCCCGGGGAACAAATTTGCGGATTTCTTCCTCCCGGCGCACCAGCAGTGCCAAGGTGGGGGTCTGCACTCGCCCGGCGGAAAGCTGGGCGTTGAATTTACAGGTGAGGGCGCGGGTCACATTCAGCCCCACCAGCCAGTCGGCTTCCGCTCTTGCTTGGGCGGACTGGTACAGGTTCCAGTATTCTTTCCCATCCCGCAGATGGGCAAATCCGTCCCGGATGGCCTTATCCGTCTGAGAAGAAATCCACAGTCGGCGGATAGGTTTGTGGAAACCTGCTTTTTCCAGAATCCACCGGGCCACTAGTTCCCCTTCCCGGCCTGCGTCCGTGGCAATCACCAGGGAATCCACTTGCGGGTCATGAAGGCACTTCTTCACCACGCTGTATTGCTTGGCGGTTTGGGGAATGACCTTTAGTTCCATTTTAGGCGGCAGCATAGGCAAAGTGTCCATGCTCCACTGCTGATACTGCTTGCCATAATGCTCCGGGTCTTCCAGCTCCACCAGATGCCCCAGCGCCCAAGTGACAATATACTTTGGGCCCGATAAGAAGCCGTTACCGCCTTGACGGCATCCCAGTACCCGGGCAATCTCACGCCCTACCGAGGGCTTTTCTGCCAAAACCAGTGTTTTTCCCATGGTATGATTTCCTTTCTGGTATAAAATCTGTTATAATCGTGTTATTTGGTACTTTCATTTATTACGATTTATTGATTGGGAATGTTCATCAGTTCCTGATTCTTTAGCCAACTGCCATCTTTCGCTTTTTGATACGGCAGTACTTGTTGAATCGCGTCCGCTTTAATCAACCCATAAATGTGAGGATATTTTCGCCCACATTTTTCTAAATCTTCCCACTTTACAGGAACATCCAAACATTCTGTTTCAATGACCAACAATACCATTTCTTCAGCCTCATTTGTAAAGTTAGGAGATACTCTCCAAAAATATTCAATGGAAGAGCAGTGGATAAACGGATTTTTTTCAAGTAAAAGCCTTCCAAAATACACATCGTTTTTCATCTGCTCATACAAGCTTTTTCTGATACAATGTAAAATCTTCATTCATCGTCTCTCCAAACAAGTCCAAAGTTATCATCAAAACACTTATTTTTATATATAAAGAAAGGACGTTTCTATGAATTCCAATATCCAACAGCGTCTCGCCGCCTACTTACTGGAACAAGGAGCCAGTGACGTGGGCTTTTCTATGCCGCCAGACGCAGAGACAGTATTCCCAAGACTACCCTATGCAGTGAGCATTGTCGTGCATCTCTCCGACTTTATCATTGACGAAATCGACGGCGCACCCACCCACACTTACTTCAACCACTATCGCAGCGTCAACGCATTTTTAGACCAGCTGCTGCTGAAAGCTGGGCTGTTCCTGCAAAAGGAAGGATACCGCTATTGCACCGTAGCCGCTTCCCAAAGCATCAACAAAGACGGCTGGAACTATCAGGGACGCTATTCCCACAAAAAAGCCGCCACTCTGGCTGGACTGGGCACGGTTGGTAAAAGCTCCCTGTTTTTACACAAACAATGGGGTCCCCGTGTACGGCTGGCAACCCTATTTACCGACTGCTCCTTTACGGTACCGGAAACCATTTTGCCCTCCCCTTGCCAAAACTGCCATTTGTGTGTAGACGCCTGTCCAGCCGGTGCTATTTCCGGCAAAACCTGGACACCCGACCGTAACCGAGAAGAGATGTTTGCCCCCGAAAAATGCAGCAATTATATGAAACGCGCCTTCCAGCATATTGGCCGGGGCGCGGTGTGCGGCGTATGTATTCGGGTATGTCCTATGGCAAAGGGCTTGCCGGAATCATCATGATTTTTTGCCCAGCTTGCGCTTGATTCCATCCGGGCCAATGACATAAGTATTTTCCAACTGGCTGCGCAAATCGCGGCGGTAAGCGGCAATGTACTCTGCGCGTAAAGCTTTCTGCTCCTCTGCCTCAGCCGGAGTCAACCCTTCTCCTTTAGCCTTTTTGGCCAATTCGTTAATCCGCTTGATTTTCTCATCTGTCATAAAATCGTATTTCCTTTCTACATTACATAAAGTACGCCCTTTCCGTCTGCCGAAAAGGGCGTTTTTTTTACTTACATTTTCGTTTATTGATTAATATAGCAGCTGCAAAACGACTGCAATAGCAATTCCCAACAGAGACCCGAATACCGCTTCTATAGGCCGATGTCCCAGAGACTCATTGAGCTCGGGAAACTCTTTTCGAAATGCTTCGCGTTCTTCTTCCGGCAATTTGGCTTCGACCCGGTCAATCAGCAAATTGAGCGTCCGGGCATGAAGTCCCGCTTCCCAACGAACTCCAGTTGCGTCATAAATGACAATCAGTGTTAAAATAAACGAAATGGCAAAAATGGGAGAAGAATAACCATTGTTTAAAAGTGCAGACATGGTAACTGCACAACTCACCGCTGAATGAGCACTGGGCATACCGCCAGCTCCTGTAAGACGTTCCAGGCGGACCGTTCTGTTTCTGCTAAAATAGTAAATCAATTTAATAATCTGGGCCAATATCCAAGACAATACGCCTGCATTGATCAAAGGGTTGGAAATGAGAATTCGCCAATCCATTTTATCACTCAACTTTCTACTTTAACAACTCCGCCCGTCAAAGCGAGCTTTTACCAACAATATATTAGTCTTATTGTACCCTGACAGCGATATAATGTCAAACAATTCCGCCGAAAATACGGAAAATCCTTATATTTCTTGCAACTTCCATTTTTAAAAGTATAATAAATAGTAAATTCTATTTTATTCTGAAAATCCGTTTGCCGATCATTTAAATTTGGAAAAGAGGAATCTACTTATGAACGCTATCCCAACTGTAAGTGAAGCACAAGTTCTTTTGGAAGAATATAATCAGGAGCCTTTCCATTTAAAGCATGCCAAAATTGTTTCTGGTGTACTGGGCTATTTTGCCAAAGAGTATGATCCGGAACGCGAGGAGTTCTGGCGTGTAGCCGGACTTTTGCATGACCTGGATTTTGAACAATTTCCGGAACAGCATTGCATCAAGGGAAAAGAACTGATGGAAGAGCGAGGTCTGGATGCGGGACTGATTCATGCTATGATGAGCCACGGCTGGAATTTGACTACCGATGTGAAACCTGAGCATATTATGGAAAAAATTTTGTATGCCACAGATGAACTTACCGGGCTAATTGGCGCTGTTGCCATTATGCGCCCCTCTAAAAGTGTTGCAGATTTGGAGCTTAAATCTGTGAAAAAGAAATTTAAGGACAAAAAATTTGCCGCAGGATGCTCCCGGGAAGTCATTTCACAGGGGGCCGAATTGTTGGGATGGACATTGGATGATCTAATTTCCCGCACCATTCTGGCCATGCGTAGCCTTATTCCGGAGATGGACATTTGACGCCGGAACAGCTTTTGCGCTTTCATGAAGCCTGCCATATCGTATTGGCGGGCCGAAAGCCGGAACAGGGAATTGGTACTTTGGGCGAAAAAAGCCTTCATGCTGTGCTAAAATACTATTATCAGCCGGATGAATCACAACATGAAAGAAAAATTGGCAGAATGACTGCTGACGCCATTTTACCCAATGGCTCTATTTTGGAAATTCAAACCCGCAGTTTTTATTCTTTGCGAAAAAAACTTCCCCTATTCCTTGCCTATGGACAGGTTCATTTGGTCGCGCCAGTCATACAGAAAAAATGGGTGTGCTGGCTACACCCGGAAACCGGGGAAATCGTTTCCAAAAGGCTTTCCCCAAAACACTATTCTCCCATTGACCTTTCACGGGAGCTGGGATATATCCGGAAATTCTTGCTGCATCCTAAGCTGACTGTCCATTTTCCTTTATTGGAAGCGGAGGAATACCGGCTGCTGGATGGCTGGGGAAATGATGGGAAACGTGGTTCCACCCGGTATGAACGGGTTCCGCTGAACTTACTGGAGGAATGGGTCATAAAAAGCCCACAGGACTATATCGCGTTACTGCCCGATAATCTGCCCGAAGTTTTCACCATAAAAGAACTGGAAAAAGCCGCGCGGATTTCCAGCAGATGTGCCTATACCGCAGCGGCAATTTTTCGTGAAACGGGAACGATTCGTGAATATGGGTGTTGTGGACGAGCCAAATGCTATCGCAAAAATATAAAAAATAAAAGCCTGCTGCCAGATGATACACCTCCGAAAGCAGGCTTATTAGGAAAATGACAAGAATATTTTAGGGTTTATTACAGAACATTTAAGAATGACTGTTATTGAAAAAAAGGATTGTCATAATGGTTTTTCCTCCCCCTTGCGTCCATTTAACTTTCGTAGTCTTGCAAAAGTTGTGTCAGTTCCGCTTCATCTCTGGCAGCCACGCCTTCCCGCAAAAGTGCCTGGTCATATTCCGGCAAAGAATCTACTCTGGTCTCCAAAATTTGATAGGGAATTTCTCTTCCAGCCAAAAAAACCGCCACATGCTCTTTATATACGGAAATCCGATATTTGGGTGTTTCCGGTGCGGCAGCTTCCCAGGCAGAAGAGTCGGAAATGCTTTCCTTTTCAGCCATTTCTTGACTTGATGTGGGATATGAGGTAAAATAAGACGATATGGTGGATTGGGAAGATATTCCCGGCCCCATCATTTGCGAAGCGCCAATTACGGCGGCTGCGGCGACAATGCCTGTCCCTATCAGACAGGCGGTGAGCAGTTTTGTTTTGTTCAAAGTACATCACCTCGCCGTTAGTATGAGGACAAACTGGAAAAATATGCACGCCCAATAGTACTACGGTTACAAAATCAAGGAGTTGGCTGAATTTGAAAAAAACAGACATCAACAAGTACAACACCACAACGGGCCCATTTGCACAGGAAGGGGAACAGTCCCGCTCCGCTGCTGCTACGGCTCGTGGAATTGTCCGTGCTGTACTGCGGCTGCTGGTCACATTCCTGGTTATTTTGGGAATTGCCGGAACCGCTGCCGGAGTTACAGTAATCAACTTTGTTTTGGACGAGGGCAATAAAGTAGAAGCACCTCGCCTGGATTTGCAAAAGCTTGATTATAACAGCGTTATCTATGTGCAAAATCAAGACGGAGAGTTTGAAGAGTATCTATCTCTGCATAGCTCGGAAAACCGTGTCTGGGTCGATTATGTGAACATCCCGAAGTATATGAAGGATGCCATTGTTGCCATTGAAGATAAACGCTTTTATGAGCATCATGGTGTGGACTGGAAAACCACGTTTGGCGCTGTTGGAAAGCTATTTACCGGCGGTTCTGGCGGCGGTTCCACCATTACGCAGCAGCTGATTAAAAATATTACCGGTAAAAATGAAGTAAGCTTATTGCGAAAAGTCCGGGAAATTTTTATGGCTCTCAAGCTGGAGGATGAGTATTCCAAAGATCAGATCCTGGAAGCCTATTTGAATGTGGTCAGTTTTGGCGGAGGCACTAACGGCGTACAGGCTGCCGCACAGCTGTATTTTGGAAAAGATATTACAAACTGCGATTTGGCTGAGTGTGCCGCTATTGCAGGAATTACCCAGAACCCTTATAAATATAATCCTCTTATCTATCCTGAAAATAACAAAGAACGGCAGCAAACTGTTTTGAAAGAGATGTATGAACAGGAAAAGATCTCCGAAGATGAGTATAACCAAGCCATGGAAGAATCGGAGAATATGAAGTTTGTGGGGTACAGCCAGGATGGCGAAGATGAAGAAGAGGCGGATTCTTCGGTTTGGAACTGGTACATTGAGGCGCTGTATGACGATGTTACCGCTGATTTGATGGAATTATATGACTGCGACCAGTCCAAAGCAGAGCAAATGTTGTATCACAGCGGTCTAAAGATTTATTGCGCCATGGACCCTGACGTGCAGAAAATCGCCGAGGAAGAATATCAAAACGAAGATAACTTCCTGACGGACGGCGCTGTGGAATCCGGATTTTATATGATGGATTATAGCGGTCGCGTATTGGCAACGGTAGGTTCCCGTCAGGAAAAAACCGGAAATTTGTGGTACAGCTATGCAACCGATGCTGCTCGACAGCCCGGTTCTACTATTAAGCCTATTGGCGTTTATTCTGCTGCCATGGACATGGGTGTTATCAACTATTCCAGCATGTTGGTAGATGAATATGTGGACAACTACTTTCCAAATGGTGACCCCGGCCCTAACAATGCATGGAAGGCTCCTCAAGGAAAGATGTTGCTTCCCTATGCCATCGAGATTTCTCAAAATACTACTGCGGCACAGCTGACCAAGGAAATTGGTCCCATGACCGTGTATAACTTTCTGACGGAAAAGCTCCATTTTGAGCATTTGAATCCTCAGGAAGACAGCGTTGCCATTGGCGCTATGAGTATTGGCGGTCTGAATGGCGGTATGACAGTAAAGGAAATGACAGCTGCTTATCAGATTTTTGGCAACGGTGGTCTGTATTATGAGCCGTATACCTATTACTATGTGGAAGACCATGACGGAAACCGAATTTTGGATAACACAAATAATGTTCCCACACAGGCATTGGCTTCTGATGATGCTACTGTGATGAACAAGCTTCTGCATATGCCTGTTTACGGCTCCAGTGGTACGGCACGGGATGTGGCAATCAGCGGATGGGATACATTCGGAAAAACGGGTACTACTGACTCTAACTGCGATGCTTGGTTCGCTGGTGGTACTCCTTATGCGGTTGCCGCTGTATGGTCTGGTTACCGTACCCCCAGCGCGTTGCCCAGCACTTCTGACCCCAAACGTCTTTGGAAAGCTATTATGAGTCGATGCTTGGAGGATAAAGATCCTTCCGAGTGGTCCTATAAACTGGATTCTACTGTAATTTCTGCTGAATATTGTACGGAAACCGGCTTGCTGAAGGGAGACAATTGTACGAGTACAGCCACCGGATGGTACCAGAGTTCCCGGATACCGGCTATTTGTACTGGTGACCATGAGGATGACAGCAAGGCTACCCCCAGTCCCAGCCCTGCACCTTCCGCTTCTCCGTCTGCGACACCGGAACCTTCGATTTCACCTTCTCCCAGCCCCTCTTCCGATACAAGCAGTTCTTCAGAATCAGAGGAAGAAGTTGTTTCTGAATCCAATGATACTTCTTCGCTGGAGGAATAATTTTTCTGGCTTTTGGGATATATAATAGTTCCCCCGGTATACGGTTTCCCCTTACAGGACCGATGCCGGGGGATTTTTGTTCATTGTGCAAAAGGGAAATTCGATAACCCCTGCAACATGATTGTATAAAACCTCTAATAAATTAAAAAAAATTGAAAAAAAATACAGGTTCTCCCTATTGCAATTAGGATGCTAATGTGGTAAACTGTTCCTTGCTGAAACACAATCGTATGCAGGTGGTGAACAATGAAGAATACATCCTATCTTCTGGTAGAACAGGATGTCCTGCCGGAGGTCTTTACAAAAGTCTTGCAGGCTAAACAGTTTTTGCTTAACGGTGAGGCCTCCAGTACTTCGGAGGCTGTGCGAATGGCGGGAATTTCCCGCAGCGTGTTTTATAAGTATAAGGATGCTGTTTATCCGTATAACCGAAAACTAAGCAGCCAGATGATAACCGTGCAGGCCGTTCTTCTGGACAGACCGGGCGTTTTAATGGCTCTGGTTTCGGAATTCTATTCAAAAGGTGCCAATATTCTCACAATCAACCAGAATATCCCGGTAAATGGTCGGGCACTGGTTTCGATTTCCGCCAGGGTAGACCGGATGGACTCTTCGGTAGAGGAGCTTCTGGAACTGCTGAAACAAATCGACGGTGTGCTGAGTATTGACAGTATCTCAGATAAATGATGATAAAGCGGATATTAAAAGAGGTGTGGAGTTTATGGTACAAATTGCTATTATGGGTTATGGCGTGGTCGGCTCCGGTGTCGGAGAGGTTTTGCGTGTCCATGCGGACAGCATTGCCAAGCGTGCAAAGGAAGAAATCCGCATTAAGTATATTTTGGATTTGCGGGATTTTCCGGACAGCCCCTTTGCCGACCGCTTTATTAAGGACTTCAATATTATTTTACATGATCCGGAAGTCCAGATAGTCGCCGAGGTTATGGGCGGGCTTCATCCGGCCTTTGACTATGTAAAGGCATGTTTGGAGAACGGAAAGAGCGTGGTCACTTCCAACAAAGAGCTGGTAGCTGCTAAAGGCGCGGAACTTTTGGCCATTGCGCAAAAGAACAACCTGAACTTTTTGTTTGAAGCCAGCGTGGGCGGAGGAATTCCCATTATCCGGCCTATCAGCCAGTGTCTGGCGGCCAATGATGTGATTGGGATTGCCGGTATTTTGAACGGTACAACCAATTTTATTTTGACCAAAATGATTCGGGAACAGATGACCTTTGACGACGCTTTGGCACTGGCGCAAAAATTGGGTTATGCAGAGCGCAATCCCGCAGCGGATATTGAAGGACAGGATGCTTGCCGTAAAATTTGTATTCTGGCTTCTTTGGCCTTTGGCCGCCATGTGTATCCCGAGCAGGTGCATACAGAAGGAATTCAGAATCTGACTCTGGCCGATGTGGACTATGCTGAAAGCTGGGGCGGTGTGATTAAGCTGATTGGCCGCGTAAAGATGCTGGAAAATGGCAAAATCCAGATTATCTGCTGCCCAATGTTTATTGACCGGGACAGCCAGCTGGCCAATGTAGATGATGTATTTAACGGAATTTTGGTGCGGGGCGATGCCACCGGTGATGTGGTGTTCTATGGCAAGGGCGCAGGCAAGCTGCCTACCGCCAGCGCTGTGGTAGCCGATATTATCGACTGCGTGAAGCATATTAAGGCCCGGAAATACCTGTTCTGGGAAGACGGTTCCCCGGATTATGTGGAGGACTATCTGGAGGATGTACTGCCCATGTATGTACGGGCTACCGCCGAAAACGCTTCGGTAGCACTGGGAACCGCTGATGCCCTGTTTGGCGGCGTACAGCAGCTTTCGAGAAAGAATGCACCGCGCAATGAACTGGCCTTTGTGACCAAGGAAATGAAGGAAAGGGAAATCCGGGAAAAACTGGAGCAGCTTTCCAAAATGGGCGTTAAAGTGGAAACCACTGTTCGAGTGGCAGACCTGTAAAGAACCCTTTCGAATCATTGAGAATAGGATGATGATAGAAAATGATACGTATTGATGTACCTGCAACCAGCGCCAACCTGGGGTCCGGATTTGACGCTTTGGGAATTGCACTGAATAAATATAATCGTGTCTGGATGGAAGAATGGGACGACGTGGAGATTTCCTCTGTCGATGATACGAAAATCCCCACCGATACTTCCAACCTGATTTTCTGGGCTGCCAATTATCTGTATGAAAGCTGTGGCCACAAGCTGCCCGGCCTTAAAATTTTGCAGGAAAACAATATTCCTATGGCTCGGGGCCTTGGCAGCAGCTCCGCCTGTATTGTGGCCGGCATTCTGGGCGCTAACCGAATGTTGGGCAACCCTCTTTCTCAGGAGGACCTTATCAATCTGGCCGCACAGATTGAAGGCCACCCTGATAATACCTCCCCCGCCATTGCCGGTGGTCTGGTAACCTCTGCTATTGAAGGCAAACGGGTATACAGTGTCAGCGTACCCGTTTCCGATAAAATCCGTTTTGCCGTTCTGGTTCCGCCTTTTGAGCTGAAAACGGAAAAGGCCCGCTCCGTTTTGCCGGAAAATTATTCCCGGGCAGACGCAGTATACAACCTTTCCCGTTCCGCATTGATGACGGCTTCGCTTTTCTCCGGGAACCTTGGCAATCTGCGGGTAGCCGTGCAGGATAAACTGCACCAGCCTTACCGCTGCGGCCTGATTGACCATTATGACCAGGTATTCCGTATGACCTATGAGCTGGGTTCTCTGGGTACCTATGTCAGCGGCGCAGGCCCCACCATTATTGCCTTTGTGGATGCGGATCATTCTGACGATTTTATTCGGCAGGCAGCAGCGCATCTGGAAGAAAAGGGTATTACCGGCTGGCAAACGGAAATCCTTCGCGCCGATTCTCATGGTGCCAGGATTGTGATTGAGTAAGAGAGTGAGGGAAAGAAAGACATGAGCTTGATTGTACAGAAATTTGGTGGCTCTTCTGTGGCTAACGCAGAGAGAGTCTTTAATGTAGCGGATATCGTTACCAGTAAATACAAGGAAGGCAACGATCTGATTGTCGTGGTTTCCGCACAGGGCGACACCACTGACGATTTGATTGCCAAAGCAAAAGAAATCAATCCCGACGCTTCCAAGCGCGAGATGGATATGCTGCTGACTGCAGGCGAGCAGATGTCCGCTTCTCTTTTGGCTATGGCCATTGAGAAACTGGGATTTCCTGTGGTTTCCCTGCTGGGCTGGCAGGCCGGTTTTGTCACTTCTTCCGCCTATGGCAACGCCCGTATCAAGCGGGTGGTGCCGGACCGTATCCGCAAAGAACTCGACAAAAAGAATATTGTGGTGGTCACTGGTTTCCAGGGCATTAACCGTTACGATGATATGACAACATTGGGCCGCGGCGGCTCCGACACCAGTGCAGTGGCAATCGCCGCTGTGATGCATGCCGATTTGTGCCAGATTTATACCGACGTGGAAGGTGTGTTCACGGCTGACCCGAGAAAAGTTCCGGGAGCCAAAAAGCTGGCCAGTATTTCCTATGACGAAATGCTGGAACTGGCTACACTGGGCGCACAGGTGCTCAATAACCGCTCTGTAGAAATGGCAAAGAAATATAATATTGAACTGGAAGTGCTGTCCAGCCTGTCCAGAGTACCGGGTACAATCGTGAAGGAGGAAACAAAAGTGGAAAAGATGCTCATCAGCGGCGTAGCAAAGGACGAAAATATTGCACGGATTTCGATTATCGGTGTGCCGGATAAGCCTGGCCTGGCCTTTAAGATTTTCTCCAAGCTTTCCGCTAAAAATATCAATGTTGACATTATTCTTCAGTCTGTTGGCCGCAATGGCACCAAGGACATCAGCTTTACGGTGGGACAGGACAATTTGAAGGCTGCTATCGAAATGCTGAACCCCTATGCCGAAGCACTGGGCGCTTCCAGTGTGGTATATGACGAAAACGTGGCAAAGGTGTCTATCGTAGGCGCTGGTATGGAAAGCCATCCCGGTGTGGCTGCCGAGATGTTTGAGGCCATGTTCGAGGCTAACATCAATATTCAAATGATTTCTACCAGTGAAATCAAGATTTCTGTGCTGATTGCCGCCGATGATGCTGACAAGGCTGTGACTGCTGTTCACAACAAATTCTTTGCCGAGGCAATGAAAGCATAATCAGAGTGAATTTCCAAAAAGGGCTGCCATTTTGGCAGCCCTTTTTTGTGAATATAAAGAAACTAAAATAGATTTATATATCAAAATAATAAAGCTATAAAAAATTAGCGAAATATTTTATACAAAAAAACAATTAATGATTGTTATTTCCGTCAATGGATTTTTCAACTTGCCTTCTGTATACTGTAATCAGGAAAGATTATTGTTTTGTTAAAACGGGAAAGAAAGGATGAGAAGAATGAAAACTGGAGTAAAAATCATGCTGTTGGGAATAGCCCTTATCCTTTTTGGCGTTGGGATGGGAGTTAGCGGAGCCATCTGGTTTGGAACTTCTGTTGCCGCCATTCTATCTCAGGTAATTCAATGGATAGGCCTTATTGTAACCATTGCTGGTTTTGCAATGAAAGACCCCGGATAATCCCCATATAAAAGTTTATCAGTTCATAAGTACCTGCTGGAAAGCTGCTTCCGGCAGGTATTTTTTATCAACAGGCATCTAAACGACAGCAGGACAGTACAGCTTGTTTGCTATACTGCCCTGCCAAGGATTATTCTGAATGGGTACCGCCCTATTGGACGATACTCATTTTTTGATTATCCGCTGAATACGGTGATTATTTCATGTTCTGCTCGTACTGCTGAATCATCTTTTTGACCATCTGGCCGCCGACGGAACCGGCCTGACGAGAGGTCAAATCACCGTTATATCCCTGCTTCAGGTTCACGCCCACTTCGTTGGCAGCTTCCATCTTGAAACGGTTCAGGGCTTCACGAGCTTCGGGAACAACATTCTTGTTAGACATAATCCAAAACACTCCTCAAATTCAAAAGTTTGTTTCGCGTTTGCTTTCATAGTTTGCGTACCCTTGAGGAATTTATAACTGACAATTTTTTCAAATTTTCGCCGGTATCTTCAGCCCTTCTTCCAGAGAAATTCCACATGCCAGCAACACCCCACAATACAGCAACACTTCTTCTCTCGAGATTTTTTCTCTCAGATATACCGGGATTTCCCCAGGCTCTGTAAATCCTCCATCCATTGTGGGAATCCCTCGCAGCAAGCTAATAGAGCATTGAGGGAAATCCCAGCTGGAAATACTGAGCGTGTCCCGAATCGAAGCGCCACAAGTAATGACCGGAATTCCGGTTCCCTGAAGCGCCCGCAGCCCTTGTGTTTGGGGTGAATTTATAACAGACATCCATCCCGGCAATGGCCATACCTGCGCTGGAATGGAAAAATTTTTTTTGAATAAAAGCAATCCCCCATCCGTTCCCGGTTGGGGCCACTCCTCCCCTTCTTCCAAGAGGAACCGCCGAGCGTCCCTTCCTCGCTCTATTCCCTTATATTCTACGGTCCCAAAATCGGGAAGCCCTTTTTGAAACAGCTTGATTAAGGAAACATCACGCGGATTTCCATAAATGTAAATTCGATATGGATGCATTTTCATCCTCCTTCCCTTATCAGGCTGTCCAATTCTTTCCAAACTATGCAAAAATCAGTATCATCCGTTTTTCATAGTGCATATGCTGGACAGGAAGTACTTTGTGAAAGGAGGAACCTGCCATGCCGTTCAGCGACAGGGAGCTTTTGGCAAGGCTGATTCAGTGTGAAGCCGGCGGCGAAGGGGACGATGGAATGCGAGCGGTAGCTTCTGTGGTAATGAACCGGGTACAGGCACCGTATGGCGAGTTTCAACGGGTGAGCAATGGCGGAAATGTCCGAAATATCATCACCCAGCCCGGGCAATTTACCTGTATGAAGACGTCCACCAGCTCGGGATATAATCCCCAGAATATTTATAATATGGAGCCGGAAGAGGTTCATTATGCCATTGCCGATTGGGCTCTTGCCGGAAATACGGCTGCTTCGGTGGGGAATTGTCTGTTTTTTCAAAACCCATATTCCCCTGTCTGCCCGGAATATTTCCCATCAGGCGGTATTGGAAGATATTTTACCCGGCTGAATAACCACTGCTTCTATGCCCCTACTGAAAAATATCGCAATACATGATACGAGAGGAGTTTTCTTATGAATAATCCTGATACCGGATACAGTGCTGTCTATATGCCTTCCCCGGCTGCCCCTTCTGCAAATTCTTCTGGATGCCCGGGAGGAACCGGGTGCCAACAGGGGACTAACGGCGGATTTACTGCTTTGCCACAGGTTACCGGTACTTTCCCACCCTCCATGTCTTTGCAGGAAACACCTTGGAATCAGTCTGTAGCTGTCACTCCCGAAAATCTTCAATATCTCAATGGATTTATCCGTACCCAGATCGGTCGAAAAGTCAAGGTTGAATTTCTGGTGGGTACCAGTACCCTGACAGACCGTATTGGCGTTTTAGTTGGTGTAGGCGCCAATTATATCCTTCTGAACGAAATTGAAACCGATGATTTGCTTGCATGTGATTTTTACAATATCAAGTTTATCCGATTTTATTATTAACTTTTACTTTCAGGCCCATTTGGGCCTGCTACATCCCAATTCCATACTAAACTCGAAAAAACATATTGTTTTTTCGTTTCCTATTGTACTTTCTGCCTGTTCAATGTTACAATATATTTTAAGACTATGATTTTCTGCTCTCGTCTTGGAGCAGGACAGAAGGGACTGTTATGGATTGACACATGCCATTCAGCCGGATTTGCAGGAACACGTACTCCCGTTGTTGACCGTTCCCGGCGAACTGACACAGGCCGTCCCCTTTGGAAACGGCCATATCAATAATACGTATCTGTTAACTTTTCAGCAGGCAGACGGTACAAGCCAGCGCTATATTCTTCAACAAATCAACACCTCTGTGTTTCAGGAACCAGAGCACCTGATGGAAAATATTCTTTCCGTATGCAGCTATCTGAAAGAAAAAATTTCCTCTCAAGGCGGCGATGCCGACCGTGAATGCTTAACATTTCTTCCTTTTGCTGACGGTAAATACCTGGTTTATGATAAAGCCGGAAGAGCATGGCGGTATTGCCTTCATATCGAAAACAGCGTTTCCTATGACCTGCCAGAAAATCCCTCTATGATGGAATCAGCCGGACGGGCATTTGGCTTGCTGCAAACCCGTTTGGATGGCTACCCGGCAAACTCACTTTGGGAAACCATTCCCCATTTTCACGATACCAGCCGACGATATCAGGCTTTTTTACAGGCGGTACGGGAAGATTCCGTCGGACGGGCTGCTGGCGTACAGGAAGAAATCCTTTTCTGGACCCGCCGTCATCAGGATTTCAGCCGCCTGCGTCCCTTTTTGGAGAAGAATTTGCTGCCTCTCCGTGTGACACATAACGACACTAAGCTGAACAATGTTCTTTTTGACAAAGATACTCATGCTCCTGTTTGTGTAATAGATTTGGATACGGTGATGCCGGGTCTTTCCCTTTATGACTTCGGCGATGCTCTTCGCAGTGGCGCCAACACAGCTGCCGAAGATGAAATTGACCTATCAAAAGTTTCTTTCAGTTTGGAAGTATATGAAGCCTTTACCAAAGGATTTCTTTCCCAAACCAGTCATATCCTTTCTCCCGCTGAAAAAGAGCTGCTCCCTTTTAGTGCAAAGCTGATGACTATGGAATGTGGTATCCGCTTCTTAACCGATTATTTGCAGGGAGATGTTTATTTTAAGATTCATCGTCCCCAGCATAATCTGGACCGTTGCCGTACTCAAATCAAACTGGTGCAGGATATGGAAGCTAAAATGAGCCAAATGAATGATATTTTCCGGAAATGCCTTTGATTCTTTTACAAAACTTTTTTGATTCGTTACAATTCTATTCTTCACGTCGTGATACACTTCTTCCAGAAGCAGAGGAAGTTATACAGTAATCATATCTTTAATTTTTTCAAATGTTTTTTCCCCAATCCCATTAACCTCTTGAATTTGCTCAATGGTATAAAAAGGCCCCTGCTCTTCCCGATACTGTATAATGGCTTGTGCCTTTACCGGACCTATATTGGGAAGCGTGTCCAGTTCTTCTGCAGTGGCTGTGTTGATATTGATTTTTTCCTGTACCGGATTTACTTCAGAAGATTGTGGTAAGGAGGAATTGCTGTCGGATATTGTCGAATTTTCCGGCATAGGAGAAGTGGCCATACTTGCCGCCGCGCTTTCTTCTGTTTTATCATACAGCACTTCTCCCCGAAAAAACAACTGGAACAGAATGGTTGCCGCACAGAAAATGCACGCTACTGCTACCAATACACATGTTTGGGTTTGCAGCGCTTTCTCGTCCTTCTGCGTCCATTGGGAATCTTTGTCATTCCCCGCCTTCATAGATACGCTCCAGATATTCAATAAAATCTGCTACAGCCCCCTCCTGGCAATGACAGGTTGTCAAATCAACCATTGACCGGATTTTTTCCGAAGCGTTAGCAGGGGCTGCTGTGATTCCTGCAATTTGGAGCATTTCAATATCATTATCATAATCTCCAATAGCCGCAATATGCTCTATGGGACATCCACAAACTTTGGAAAGTTCACGCAAGCCGGTACCTTTGTCCACATTTTTAGGAAGCATCTCCCAATACCGATCTGAAGATGCCACAAACCGCACATCTTCATGGCAAAAGGAATTTGTAAAGGCAATCAATTCTTGCTGCTCCTTCATGGCAACCAACATTTTGCACCAAGGTTCCTGAATGGACTCAATACTGCCAAACCGGCATCCGATTCTTTCATTTTCCAAATGCTGTCGGGTCACATCATTTTCTCGCACAATCCACAAATCTGATGGAGTAAACACTTCAATCCCAGCATGAGGGAAGCGCTCCATAATTCGCTTAGTGTATGTATAAGCGGTTTCCGGCAATGCCTGTACTGAAACAGCTTGGCGGCGGTTTAAATCATAAACCAACCCTCCATTAGCTAATACGCAAGGGCGGTTGACTGTTAAATCTCCCAGGCATACCAGTACGGATTCCCAAGACCGTCCGGTGGCAATGGAAAAACCTCCACCCTTTTTCATAAAGCGCTGAATGGCTTCCCGATTTCTGGGAGGAATTTGATATTGCGAATCAATCAGGGTTCCATCAATATCCGAAACCAGCAAAATATCTTGTAACTCCATAAATGAATCCTCCTGCCAATGGGTATATATTTTCCTATATCGATATTGTATCACATTTTCAGCGTTTTACAAACGATTACAGCCAATTTAATTTTTCTTTGATAAAGCAAGGGGAGTTTTCATGCAAGAAATTTTTATCCAGTTTTTCATATTCTTATTCTATAGCTTTTTAGGCTGGGTGTGTGAAACCACATTCTGCTCTCTGGCTGCCAGAAAATTTATTAACCGAGGATTCCTTTCGGGTCCATTTTGTCCCATTTATGGATTCGGCGCCATGATAATTCTGCTTTGCTTCTCAGGGTTTCGTGACCATCTTTTGCTGCTGTTTATATGCAGTACCATTGGAACCAGTGCATTGGAATATGTCACCAGCTTTTTGCTGGAAAAACTCTTTCACCTCAGTTTGTGGGACTATTCTGACCGGAAATGGAATCTTCACGGTCGTATTTGCCTGCGCAATTCGTTGCTGTTTGGCATTATGTCCGTTTTAATGGTGCAGGTAATTCATCCACATATTATCTCTTGGCTCACTACTTTGCCGACTCTTGTTCTAATATTGGGATTTGCTTTCCTGGCCATTTATTTCATTTCCGATACGGCTATGACCATTTTGGCCCTGGTGGAAATCAGTCGGGCGGCTGGAGAACGGCAACTGGAATTGGATGGGCTTTCTGCTCTGCGGGGACAATATCTTGAGAACGCGCAAAAGGAACGCCGGCGGAAAAAGCTGGTTCGTAAACAGCGGTTGTATCGCCGCCTGGCAAAAGCTTTCCCGCATATGAAGTCTCTTCGCAATCCAGAAGCTTTCCGGGAATTGCTTGCTGAAGCACAGGCTCGGATGAATCAGGCAGCAACTCGTTTGAAACAGCATAAAAAATAAAATAGGAGGTTTATACATTGAACTGGCTCGATAAAGTAGAGAGAAAAGTCCGATGGTTTTCCATTCCAAATTTGATGTTTCTTCTTTCCGGTATGATGCTGGCGGTTTTTCTGCTGGGATATGCGTTACCGGATGAACCTGTGCTTTCCTATTTGTATCTGGATTGGGATTTGATTCGTGCAGGAGAGTTCTGGCGCATTATATCTTTTATTATTCTTCCGCCGGATTCTTCTCCATTTTTTATTCTTTTCAGCCTGTATCTGTATTGCCTAATTGGAAATAGCCTGGAAAGGGAATGGGGAACCTGCAAATTTACATTGTTTTATTTTACGGGTACTGTGGGAACGATTTTGGGCTCACTGTTTACCGGATATGCCACCAATCAGTATATCAATCTTTCCCTGTTTTTGGCTTTTGCCGCAATATACCCGAATTATTCGATTATGCTGTTTTTCTTTATCCCCGTCAAGGTGAAGTATTTGGCGGTACTCGATGTCCTGCTCTATCTCTATTTACTGACTATAGTAGACTGGCCTCAAAAAATTGCAATTCTTCTTTCCCTGGTCAATGTGCTTCTGTTTTTCAGCAGCGACTTGTGGCACAATTTTAAAAATTATTGGAGCTATCGGAAAACCCGCCGAACTTTCCGGGATGCTATGCGCAGGCGCTAAGCTTAGCAAGATATAACTGTATTCTATTGTTAATTTCATTTGTTTTTCTGCTCTCTGCGAATTCCATTCAATTTTCATAAAAAAAGGAAATAGAATCTGCGTTTGCTGTTGTTGCCGGAAAATTTACAAATTGTTGTTGTAAGTTCCGAAACTTTATTATACAATGGGGTTTGTGAAACTCCCGGACGATTGCTGTTCTGTGGCATATGATTGGTTTGCCTCGACGATATTTGAAAAAGGAGCATGAAAAGATTTCTATGGCTTCCAAAATGAAAGAGTCAATTCGTAAAAACCTCTTTGGGATTATTACTATCTCAATTTCTGCAGTTGTCCTAATCGCTTTTCTGTTTTTTTCTGACAGCATACGGTCTATTCAGAATATTCCCCATGGCTTGCGATGGAATTGGCTGCTGCTGGGAATTGGATTCGCCGCTATGACTTGGATATTGGAAGGACTTTCTCTGAATCTCATTTGTAAAGTGGTATATCCTCAGTGGCGCTTCCATTACTCTTTTTGTATCGGGATGTTAGGCGTGTTATACAGCGCACTTACTCCCTGTTCCACCGGCGGCCAACCAATGCAGATTTATTCCATGCGTCGGTTGGGAATGGATACCGGCGCGGCTGGCTCCATTATTGCCGTCAAAACACTGGTATATCAGGTAGTTATGGTGCTGTATGCTTTGGTAATGGTTGTGCTGCGTCTTTCTTTTTTCCAAAAAAATGTCAGCGACTTTTCGTTTCTAACTATTATTGGTCTTGTATGCAACAGCACTTTTATTGCGCTGGTTTTGCTTTTCTGTTTGAGTGAAAAGCTTACCGATAAAATCATTGCAGGCGGTGTCCGATTCCTTCATCGAATTCATCTGTGCCGTAAGCCAGAAGAGCGGTATCAAAAAATCCGCAGTCAGCTTTCCGTGTTTCATGGAAGCACTCGTTTGATTGGAAAATCCTTCCGTATGTATGTAACTGTCAGCCTGATGACCATTGCGCAAATTGGTTTGGGATATATGATTCCGTACTGTATTTACCGGGGGTTTGGTTTCCACGGAACGGATGTCCTGACCATCATGGCAGCTCAGGCTTACGTCTCCATGGTGAGCGCTTTTGTTCCTCTGCCCGGCGCCTCTGGCGGAGCAGAAGGCAGTTTTATGATTTTCTTTCAAATGTTCTTTACCGGCGGTACCGTAATTCCTGCCATGGTAATTTGGCGGGTACTTACGTACTATATTAACCTGCCTGTAGGATGTATTTGTTCCTATGTGGCCAACCGTTTACCGGTTTTGCATTTACCCTCAAAAAAAGGAGCCACGGCAGAAGAAATTGCCAACGGCTACTTTCCTGCCGACGAGGGAATCCCTTCTGACGGTGAAACAACTTAATAAAGACTATAAGTACACAAAAAAGCTCTGCGAATTGATTTTCGCAGAGCTTTTTTCTATTTAAATTATCGCTATTCAGGATTCCTCTTTTTGCTTCGCAATATCCCGAGCCAACGCATCGTTTTTCTCAGCATGTCCAGAATAGGTTGGTACCAGCTGATGAATGACCCCCATCATTTTCACATTGTCTACACCGGCATAAGAACGAAGTTCTTCCAGCTCCTGCAAGAATGTCTCTTCATTAAAGGGAATGGGATTTCCAATATAAATCAATTCATGCTTGGTTTTCTCACAGGTTCCTTCACAATCCAGCAGCAGCTCTTCATACAGCTTCTCACCCGGACGAAGTCCAATATATTTTATCTGAATATCCACATCCGGTTCATAGCCGGAGAGACGAATCATATTCCTGGCAAGGTCAAGAATTTTTACCGGTTTGCCCATGTCCAGCACAAAAATTTCTCCGCCCTTTGCCATACCGCCAGCCTGAATCACCAGCCGTGCAGCCTCAGGGATGGTCATAAAATACCGGATAATATCAGGGTGTGTAATAGTTACCGGTCCACCGGATGCAATCTGCTTTTTAAACAGCGGAATGACGCTGCCGTTACTGCCCAGCACATTGCCAAACCGAACGGCTGCATATTCTGTATGGGTGCTGCGACGGCTGTAATACTGGATAATCAACTCACAAATACGCTTAGTAGCCCCCATGACATTTGTGGGATTGACAGCCTTATCGGTGGAAATCAACACCATACGTCGCGTACCGAATTTATCTGCCGCCTGTGCAACATTCAGCGTACCGAACACATTATTCTTGACTGCTTCCCCGGGGCTCAATTCCATCAGCGGTACATGTTTATGAGCAGCCGCGTGGAAGACGACATCCGGCCGGCACACCTCGAAAACATGCTCCACACGAAGCTTATCCCGAACCGAACCAATCAACACTTCCAGATTCAGGTTCTTATGGCGCATCAGCAATTCGTTCTGTACGTCATACGCATTGTTTTCATAAATATCAAAGATAATCAGCTTTTTAGGGTGGAATAACGCAATCTGCCGGCACAGTTCAGAGCCAATGGAACCGCCGCCACCGGTAACCAAAACGGTTTTTCCTGCCAGATATCCACTGATTTCTTCCACATTGAGATGTACCTCATCCCGGCCCAGCAAGTCCAGAATATCAATATCCCGGATCGGATAGGAAGTGGCATTTTCCCCCTGCTCCATCATTTCGTAAACAGACGGCACCGTTTTCAGCTGACATCCGGTTTTTGCACAAATACTCAGAATATCCTGCTTTTCGCTGTTCTTGACAGAGGGGATCGCTAATAGGATTTGGTCTATATTATATCGCACGACCATACGGGGAATGGACTCCCGGCCGCCAACGACTTTTACACCATGAATCCGGCTTCCCTTTTTACTTCTATCGTCATCAATGGCACACACCGGAATCGCACGGCTTTCCGGGGCATTCTGCATTTCCCGAATGACTACCGAGCCCATCTCTCCTGCTCCCACTACCATAACGCGGGTCTTTTCATCATCCGAGATGTTCTGCTTTCCCTTCCGTTTAGCATTGTGCGCCATACGGAATATCAATCTGCATGCACAGATGAGCGCCATGGATAATAGCCATGCCGCAAGATACACACTGTTTGGAAATCGATTTTCACCCAACAGAGAATAGCCCATCATCGTTACGACAATACAGGCCGTTGTTACTCCCAATACCAATCGGAGCAACTCATCCACACTGGCGAATTGCCAGATTACCCGATAAAATCGAAAAACCGCAAAAATAATAACGCACACCAACAATGACCAAGGGATAATAGTATGGAATGCCTCCATATATGCCAACCGTGTCTGGACTGTTTCACCTCTGTCCGAAATTCGGATTACCATAGTGATATAGTAGCTGAAATAAACGCAAAAAATGTCCAGAAGGATCTGCGGCAGAACATAAAAAAGTGAGGGCCTCTTTTTATTTTTCATATTCATACTCCTGCCTTATGAATTCAACCGCGATTCTCCCTTTTATCCAACTTGTCAGCCGCTGGCAGAGAGAATCACTACTCTCATGATGTTACAAAAAAGCCCTGCTTATTCCGCTGAACAAGCAGGGCTCTCCAACCTTAATTGGGAGGATTACTCGCAGCCGCAGCCACAGCCGCATTCAGACTCCTCGTCATGAATTCCATCCAAATCAAATTCCAGCGACTCGCCGCAGTTCGGGCAATCAATTTTTCCTTCGGCGATAACATCCTCAGACAGGCAAATGGTTTCCTGGCAGCTGGGGCAAGTGACCTCGTAGTAGACATCGTCATCTGCAAAGTCATCTTCGTCATCGTCATCTTCACAGCCGCAGCTGCATTCATCGTCATCGCAGTCGCAGCCGCCGCCATAATACTCTTCTTCCAAATCGCCCAAATCGGCATCCACTTCGTCCAGCTGGTCAGCCATATCCTGATAGCCCTCTTCCAGTTCGGAAACAGTAGCGGCCATGTCATCCAACAGTTCCAACATAGCGTTCAGGACTTTGACTTCCTTTTTGTTCTCGTCCAGCTCCAGACCTTCTGCCAGACCACGGATATAAGCGACTTTTTCTGTCATTTTCATTCTGAATAACCTCCTTTAAAGGCGTATCGGTTGAAAGAAAGCGTTTTTATTAGGCACGCTCCATATATTCGCCGGTACGGGTATCAATACGAATCATTTCGCCTTCGTTGATGAACAGCGGGACCTTAATCTCAGCACCGGTTTCGAGGGTAGCAGGCTTGGTAGCGTTGGTAGCGGTATCGCCCTTAAAGCCAGGATCAGTCTTCACGACCTGCAGCTCTACAAAGTTCGGGGGCTCCACGCCAAACACATTGCCCTTGTAGGACAGCACCTTGCACATCATCTCTTCTTTGACGAACTTGAAGTTGTCGCCCAGAATAGACTCGTTAATCGGAATCTGGTCAAACGTTTCCATGTCCATGAAGTAGTACAGGGAACCATCGGAGTAGACATACTGCATGTCTTTTCTCTCGATATAAGCGGTGGGGTACTTGTCGTTAGGGTTAAAAGTTTTCTCAGTCACAGCACCGGAAATCACGTTGCGAATCTTGGTACGGACAAAAGCTGCACCTTTACCGGGCTTTACGTGCTGGAATTCAATAATAGAATAGACATTACCGTCCATTTCAAAGGTGACGCCATTTCTGAAATCGCCTGCAGTTATCATAACCAGTCCTCCAAATCTAATTTACTGTTTTACTGTCTTTTAGTTTATAATATTTTTACTGCTTTTTCAAGCATATTCTTACCGAAAAGCCAAGAAACGTTACTCGTCTCCAGAATTCTTACACAAACCCGATTATTTCATCAGGTTTTTCAAAGCAGCCAAAGCCAAAAAATAGCTCTGTTTTCCGAAACCGCTAATTTGTCCGGCACAAACCGGAGCGATTACGGAAACATGCCGGAATTCCTCCCGGGCATGAATATTGCTCATGTGGGTTTCTACAAAGGGAATTTTGACAGAAGCAATGGCATCCCGCAAAGCATAGCTATAGTGTGTCAATGCACCGGCATTGAGGACGACACCGTCATATTTTTCACGGGATTCATGGATTTTATCAATTAGCGCACCTTCCCAGTTAGACTGGAAAATGTCACATGTATATCCCAGCGCTTCGGCCTCTTCCCGAATCTGGCGTTCGATGCTTTCTTCGGTTTCGTCGCCGTATACGCCTTTTTCGCGAATTCCCACCATATTGAGGTTAGGCCCCAGCAGGACCAAAACATTTTTCTTACTCATTTTTCCCCATCCTTTCTCCCATATGTTTTCTTATGGGATATTCCCATTTCCTTCGAATCTGGAAAGAGCGTCCCTCTTCCTCTCGAATCGGGTCCAGAAGGATGGATTTCATTCCACAAAGATTTGCTCCAATAATATCGGTAAACACCTGGTCTCCCACAATCACACATTCTTTATGGGAAATCTTCATTCGATGTGCTGCCCGCAGATATCCTATGGGCAAAGGCTTCATGGCGAAGGTTTCAAAATCCAGTCCATACTGTGCAGCAAAAGGAGCCACACGTTCCCGGGTATTATTAGAAAGTATCATCATGGAAAAGCCTGACTTTTGTAAAGCAGCCACCCATTCCACGGTACCGGGATAAGGCGTTTGCTCGTCAGGTTCCGACAGGGTATTGTCTACATCCAGCAGCAATGCCTTTACACCCATTGACATCAGTAACTGAGGCGTAATATCAGTAACACGATGCAGAATCTTTGTTGGATAACAAAAAGACATGGAATCCTCCTGCTGACATCTTAACCTCTTGCATACAGAAATGAAAAAAAGCGGACCGGCGGCCCGCTTTTTCATCATGCCATTTGTACGCAAAAAATCAGCGATTAGCGAAACTTGCGCTTACGAGCTGCTTCAGACTTCTTCTTGCGCTTAACAGAAGGCTTTTCATAAGCCTCTCTCTTGCGAACCTCGGCGATTACTCCAGAGCGTGCGCACTGCTTCTTAAAGCGTCTGAGAGCACTGTCGAGAGACTCATTGTCTTTAATTCGAATTTCAGCCATTTATTTCCCTCCCATCCGCCAACTGGCAGGGGTATCAGAATCATAAAGAATCACGAAGAATATTATACCGATTCTCTGAGATTCTGTCAAGTCTTTCTGCGCAAAATCTGAAAAAAACCTTGTATTTATCCGCTGTCTCCCTTGTTTTCTACCGGCTTTCCTGATATTTCTTTCTCTTCTTCCATAAGCTTTTTATTTTTTTGAAAAAAATTTCGAAAAAACACTTGACAGATCTCTCTTTGGATGGTAATATAGTACACGCGCTGTGAATGAACTTCGCAAGCGAAAGAGGACATAGGGGCATAGCTCAGTTGGTAGAGCAGCGGTCTCCAAAACCGCGTGCCGAGGGTTCGAGCCCTTCTGCCCCTGCCAGATGGCCCGGTAGTTCAGTTGGTTAGAACGCCAGCCTGTCACGCTGGAGGTCGACGGTTCGAGCCCGTTCCGGGTCGCCATTAATGCTGCTATGGCTCAGTAGGCAGAGCACATCCTTGGTAAGGATGAGGTCACCAGTTCGAATCTGGTTAGCAGCTCCATGAAAAAGCAGGTCTTTTCAGACCTGCTTTTTTGTTTTTCCTGATAATTCTATCATTATACTATCGCAAAAGGCGGTATACCTTTTTAGGGTATACCGCCTTTTGTTATTTTATTACGATAACGGAATGTTTTTCAGCCTGCATGTTCAAACTGGCTGTTATACAAGCTGGCATAGAATCCGCCTTTGGCCAGCAGTTCCTGATGATTTCCCTGCTCCACAATATCGCCATCCTTCATGACCAGAATCATGTCGGCATCGCGAATCGTGGAAAGCCGGTGTGCAATGATAAAGCTGGTGCGGCCCTTCATCAGGTTATCCATGGCCTTCTGAATCAACACTTCTGTACGGGTATCCACACTACTGGTGGCTTCGTCCAGAATCAAAACTTCCGGGTCTGCCAGAATAGCACGGGCAATAGTGAGCAGCTGTTTCTGGCCCTGAGAGACATTGCTGGCTTCTTCATTCAAGACCATATTGTAACCATCAGGCAGCGTGCGGACAAAGTGATCCACCTGTGCGGCGATAGCAGCCTGACGTACCTCTTCGTCAGTAGCGGTGAGCTTGCCATACCGGATATTATCGGCAATGGTACCGTGATACAACCAGGTATCCTGCAACACCATACCAAACAACGAACGCAAATCGTCACGCTTAAAGGAACGAATATCGTAACCATCCACCAGAATGGCGCCGTCATTGACATCGTAAAAACGCATGAGAAGTTTTACCATGGTCGTCTTACCGGCGCCAGTGGGGCCGACAATAGCCACCTTCTGGCCAGGTTTAATGTTGGCACAGAAGTCATGGATAATAATTTTGTCCGGGTTATAGCCAAAGCTCACATGGGCAAACTGTACGCTGCCCTGAATATGCACATTGGTCTCAGTGTCCGGTTCTTCGCTGCGGTTTACTGTAATAGCATGTTCTGCCTCGGGGATTTCTTCTTCCTGTGCCAAAAACTCAAACACCCGCTCTGCGGCTGCCATAGTCTGCTGGAGAACGTTGGAGATATTGGCAACCTGTGTAATAGGCTGAGTAAATTGACGCACATACTGCACAAAAGCCTGAATATCGCCAACGCTGATACGTCCGTTAACGGCAAACCAGCCGCCCATGATACAGATCACCACATATCCGACATTACCGATAAAATTCATGACCGGCATCATCAAACCAGACAGGAATTGAGATTTCCAAGCAGAATGATACAGCTTATCATTATATTCACTGAATGTTTTTTCGGAACTTTCTTCTCCGTTAAATGCCTTGACTACCACATGGCTGCCATACATTTCCTCCACATGGCCGTTCACGTGTCCCAGATATTCCTGCTGCTGCATAAAGTACTTCTGGGATTTCTTGACAATGATGCTGACGAAAACCATAGAAATCGGAACAATTAAGATAGCCACCAATGTCATTTCCCAGCTAATGGAAAACATCATTGCCAAAATACCGATGAGCATGGTTACCGAGGTAATAATCTGGGTAATGCTCTGGTTCAGGCTCTGGCTGATGGCATCCACATCGTTGGTGATTCGAGAAAGGACTTCTCCGTTTGTCGTCGTATCATAATAGGAAAAGGGAAGGCTATGGATTTTATTCTCAATGTCCCGGCGCAGACGATACGTGACTTTCATGGAAACGCCGGTCATAATAAATCCCTGAATATACGAACAGGCCGCACTGATAAGATAAAGACCTACCAGAAAGATAAGAATTTGCCCAATCTTTCCAAAGTCAATTCCTTCGCCGGTACCGGTAATGGTTCCCACAAGGCCTTCAAACAGCTCTGTTGTTGCCTGACCTAAAATTTTAGGCCCGAAAATGGAGAGCACCGTAGAAGCTGCTGCAAAAAACAACACCACCAAAATGGCCCACTTATAGTTGCCCAGATACTGCAGCAACTTTTTAAAAGTACCTTTAAAATCCTTTGCCTTTTCACCGGGCATCATTCCAGCACCGCCCGGACCATGGCCGCCGGGACGGCCCATCATTCCACGTCCTGGACCTCTGTGTGTTCTTTCCGTACTCATTCCAATTCCTCCTTTGAAAGCTGAGACGAGGCAATCTCATAATAGGCGGGGCAGGTCTTCAGAAGTTCTTTATGGGTACCCTTCCCCACTACGCGGCCTTCATCCAGCACCAAAATCTGGTCTGCATGCATGATGGTGCTCACTCGCTGGGCTACCAACAGAACGGTACTATTCTGAGTATAACCTTTTAAAGCACGGCGCAAAGCAGCGTCGGTCTTAAAATCAAGGGCGGAAAAGCTGTCATCAAAAATATAGATAGGCGCTTTTTTAGCCAATGCACGGGCAATGGAAAGGCGCTGTTTCTGTCCGCCAGACACATTCGTGCCGCCCTGAGAAATCTCGGTATCAAAGCCATCGGGCTTTTCGGAAATAAACTCCATAGCTTGGGCCACTTCTGCCGCTTCCTGAATCTCTTCTGCGGGGGCATCCTGACGTCCATAACGCAGGTTGGAGTCGATGGTACCGGAAAGAAGAACGCCCTTTTGCGGCACAAAGCCAATAGCCTCTCGAAGCTCCTTTTGGGGCAGGTCGCGAACATCTACGCCACCTACCAGCACTGAGCCGCCTGTTACATCATAAAAACGCGGTACCAGATTGACCAGAGTGGATTTTCCGGAACCGGTTGCACCGATAAAAGCAGTTATCTGTCCAGGCTTGGAAATAAAGGAGATGTGCTCCAGTGCATCTTCATCAGCGCCCTGGTAACGGAAGCTCACATCCCGGAACTCCACAGTACCGGCATTTTCTTCCGGCAGGTGGGAGCAGGATTCCTTATCCTTAATAACCGGCTCTGTGGCGAGAACTGCCGCAATACGGTCACCGGAAACAGCGGCACGGGGCACCATAATAAACATCATGGAAATCATCAAAAAGCTCATGATAATCTGCATGGCATACTGCATAAATGCCATCATATCGCCCACCTGCATCTGAGAATCGGCAATCTGGTGAGAAGCCACCCAAACAATTACCACACTGGTACAGTTCATAATGAGCATCATAGCGGGCATCATAAAAGTCATGACTCGGTTGACAAAACGGTGAGTTTTGGTCAAATCACGGTTCACGTTATCAAAGCGGTTGACTTCAAAATCACGGGTTCCAAAAGCACGAATGACCATCAGACCGCTGAGGTTTTCACGGGCCACCAGATTCAGCTTATCAATGAGTTTCTGAATAGACTTGAACTTGGGTTTGGCAATGGAATAGATAACAGCTACCAGGCCAATCAGAATCACACAGGTAAGGGCAATAATCCAGCTCATGGAAGTGGATTTTTCCAGTGCCATCATGGTACCGCCAATACCCATAATGGGAGCGTAACAAATCATTCGAATTCCCATCATCAACAACATTTGAATCTGTGTAACATCGTTGGTGGAACGGGTAATCAGAGAAGCCGTTGAATAGTGGTCAAATTCTGTGTTGGAGAAGCTCTCTACCTTACGGAACACATCACGACGAAGGTCACGGGCCACACCAGCGGAAATCCGGGCAGAAATCAAACTGACTAAAATTGTGGCAATACCGCCCAGCAAAGCTATCAGCAACATTTGCAGGCCGACAAAGCTGATATATTGAAACTGAATATCTCCCAGATTCAGACCCAGCTCCGTATAAAAACTTCCAGCCAGCGCTGCACCGGTCTGCAAACGCATGGAGGGGTCATTGGCGAGGGCTTTTTCCCGGGCATCCTGCAGCACAGAATCAGGCAGCTGGTCCAGCATAGGCTGCATGGCATAGAGCTTTTGAAAATCCATTTCCGACACATCGGTATCTTCGCTGCCCATACTGCTGCTTTGTCCAGTACTGTCCGCCAAGCTCTGCATGGTGTTGATAAAAGTCCAGCCAGCAGTACCGAAGGTTAAATCCATTTCATCCAAGGTGTCTTCATCGGTATCCTGACGAATCCAGACATTTCCGTCCCCCAAATCCGGGTACAAATCACTGTAAAGAGTACCGGAATCATTTTTATCCGTACCAGAGACTAAAGTATAATGTTCCTCCAGCAATTGTCTCTCGTCTTCGCTCATGAAGGTCTGCAAAAAGGTCATGCCCTTTTCGGAAATTGCGTCCGGCGATGCATGTTCAATACCGTTTTGCTGAATACCTACATTCACAATATCCGACATGTAGTTGGGCAGGCGCAAATCGCAGGTAGCCTGGATAAACAACAGTACAACTGCTGCCAAAAGGACTCCCGCATAGGGCTTTAAATATTTGGCCAGCTTTTTCAAGTACAATCAGTCCTTTCCTTGCAAGTTTCTTCATATTCTTCTTTCAGTTCCCGAATTGTTTTGGAAAGCCGCTTCAGCATTTGAATGAGCTGTTCCAATTCCTCTGGACCATATCGTTCAATCAACCGATTAAGCATTTGGTTAAATTGTTCCTGACTGTCCCTGAGAACCTGTTCCCCTTTTTCAGTCACTGTTACAAGGGTTACCCGCCGATCTTTTGGGGCATTTTCCCGTATTACAAGACCCTTCTCTTCCAAAATCCGCACCAATTGGGAAACTGCCGGCATGGTCATGGACATAGAATCGCGCAAATGGGAAATGCGAATCCCCTCATTCCGGCTAAGTTCATGAACCCGCTGCAAAAAGAAAAACTCTCCTGCCGGAAGACCGCAAATACTATGAATGGTAGGCTTAATCTTACGGAATTCTAATAGGGTCGAAATCAAGGCTTTCCGTAATGCTTGGTGGTTTTCCTCTATCATAAAGTCTCTCTCCTTTCCGATAAATATCATTTTATTAACATCCTTAAATATTGCAGTTATTAACTATATGGTTTATGTATGGCAATAACACTAATAAAATATGAACTTTTTGTGAATCATGCGATAGTAATGGAAATCGATGACCGATTATAATTTGCAGGATTTCCATATATATCATTCATTTTTTCAAGTTTTCCTTTCCTAAGTTATATTGACAAAATCCGACGAATCCAGTATAGTTTTTAATAGCTGTTTTTCGTTGATTATCAGTGAAAAGCACCTGTATGCATGTAAAAGCAATGAAATAGACGGAGGCCTGTACTATGACAAAAGTCCCCTTTGTGACGAAGGAACAGATTGAAGAAATTGCAAAGAAGTATCCTACTCCTTTCCATATTTATGATGAAAAAGGAATTCGCGAGAATGCCCGCCGTTTAAAGCAAGCTTTTTCCTGGAATCCTGGTTTTCGGGAATATTTTGCAGTAAAAGCTACGCCGAATCCCTTTATCCTGAAGATTTTGCAAGAGGAAGGTTGCGGCGTGGACTGCTCTTCCCTGACGGAATTGATGATGAGCGATGCCTGCGGCTTTTCTGGAAGCGACATCATGTTTTCTTCCAACGTGACTCCGGCCGAGGACTTTCGACTGGCGAAAAAGCTGGGAGCCTACATCAACTTAGATGACATCACCCATATTGACTTTCTGGAAAAAGTGGCGGGTTTACCGGAAACCATTTGCTGCCGGTATAATCCTGGCGGAAAATTTAAAATCGCCAACAAAATTATGGACAATCCCGGCGACGCGAAATATGGCTTTACCAAAGCGCAAATTATCGAAGGATACCGGATTTTGAAGGAAAAGGGCGTCAAGCATTTTGGCCTCCATGCATTTTTGGCCAGCAACACCACCAGCAATGCTTATTATCCCGAGCTTGCCCGGATTCTCTTTGAACTGGCTGTGGAACTGAAAGAGAAAACCGGTGCCGATATCCGCTTTATCAACCTTTCCGGCGGCGTTGGAATTGCTTATCGTCCCGACGAAGAGGGCAGCGATATTATGGCCATTGGCGAAGGGGTACGGAAGGCTTATGAGGAAGTTTTGGTTCCTGCCGGCATGGGTGACGTGGCAATCTTTACCGAGCTGGGCCGATTTATGCTGGCTCCCTACGGGATGCTGATTACCAAAGCAGTTCACGAAAAGCATACCTATAAAGAATATATCGGTGTAGATGCCTGTGCTGCCAACCTGATGCGCCCGGCTATGTACGGCGCCTATCATCACATTACGGTGTTGGGCAAGGAAAACGCTCCCTGTGACCACAAGTACGATGTAACCGGTGGCCTATGCGAAAACAATGATAAATTTGCCATTGACCGGATGCTGCCTAAAATTGATATGGGAGATTATCTGGCCATTCACGATGCAGGTGCTCATGGTTTTGCAATGGGTTACAATTATAATGGTAAACTTCGTTCTGCCGAACTTCTGCTAAAAGAAGACGGCAGTGTACAGATGATTCGCCGGGCTGAGACTCCCGCCGATTATTTTGCTACTTTTGATTTCACTGGTTTGTTTGATAAAAAATAAGGAATATAAAAAGCAACCGCCCCGCTTTTGATAAAGCGAGGCGGTTATTTTTTTGCAATTTTTCAAGAAACCGATTATTTGGAAACAGGGGATTTGACGCGATGGAGCTTCTTTTTAGGTTCTTCTGTAACCTGAGACTCATAAAATGCCATATTAGGCGCTCCACTTTTCCATCCCATCCGTCTGGCCAACAAGCTTCCTCCCCAACACAATACAAAACTGGCAGCCATGGCCGCGCAAGCATATACGGGTCCATTGGGTGTAGTAAATCCTGAAACCGCAGCCGGTACGAATGCAATGAGAAAACCTCCCAGCATACCGGCCCACGCACCTGCACGGTTGATTCCTTTCCAATATAGGGAAAGCAGATAAGGAGCCAGGAAAGAACCGGAAATGATTCCCCATGAATAGCTCATCATTTCCAAAATAGGAGTCGGATAGTTTGCGATAAAATAGGACATGACCACAAAGATCAAACATAAGCCTTTCGTTAAGGCTGCTAAGCTCTGGTCCTTCATTTTGGGTGCCAACGAACCTTTTACCACATCCATAGATACCGTCGAACAGGCCGTAAGGGTAATACTGGACAGTGTGGAAACCGAAGCGGAAATTAACAGAACCAATACCACACCAATCAACAGGTTGGGAAGCCCTGCGTCCTCCAGCATCAGCGGGATAATATAATCCTTACCGCCTTCCGGCATGGTATTTCCAAAAAACAAATGGGAAAACGAACCGATAAAGTAACCGCCGCCGGAAATCAGCAAAGCAAAAAAGGTAGAAATAATGGTCCCGCGCTTGACTTCTTTATCATCACGGATTCCGTAATATTTATGAATCATCTGTGGCAGTCCCCATGTGCCGAAGCTCGTCATCAAAATAGTGGCTACCAGAGAGATGGCTGCCGAAGTGCTCAAAGGAGCCATTTCATTTTCCCTCATATAGTCCATCATCCGGTTGACGCCTTCTGTAAGCCCTCCAACCTTTGGGCCGATGACTACTAAAACCAGCAATGCTGATACGCCGAACATCATGACAAATCCCTGTACGAAATCCGCCTTTAAGGTCGCCATATATCCTCCCAGCACCAACACGACAGCAGAGGCAAGGGCTATCATAATCATACATACTTGCTCATCAATTCCCAATAAAACAGAACATACGCTGGTCAGCCCCTTATACACGGATGCTGAGTAAGGAATCAGAAATACAAAAATAACGATACACGCAAATAGCCGCATTTTTTTCGATTGAAATCGCTTTTCAAACAATTGGGGCATGGAGCTGATCTTCAATCTCCGAGTGACCTCTCGAGTTCTCCGAGCCAGCACGACCCAAGCTAACAGCGAACCAATCACTGCATTCCCTACGCCTACCAAGACGCTCCATAGGCCAAAGCTCCACCCTGAACCACCGGAGTATCCGATAAACATAACCGCAGAAAAATAGGCGGTTCCATACGATAATGCGGAAAGCCACGCACCTGCATTTCGCCCTCCAACCGTAAAGTCCTCCATACCTGCCCCTTTACGGGAATTGAGAATTCCTACTGCCAGCATGAATACGCCATATACGGCGATAATCAGCCAAATGGTGGTTAGTTTGTCCATAGTACCCCTCTCCAATCTTAATACTTTATCAGTTTAAACCATGTATGTTTTAAACTGATAAAACAATACCATATATTTCTCCAAATTGCAAGAGATTTTATACAATATTGATCGAAAAAGCAAATGAACAAAAAAAACACCGCCGCCAAATCCTGCCGTAGCGGCATCTTTTGAGCAAATATTCTTACAAATCCAACGGAGTACAAATCAGATGTTAGTCTACTGGTCGGTCAGTCTGCGCTACATACTCAAAGAAATCGAAATCAGCGCAATGGCTGTGATGAAGCCTGTCTGCACAAGTAATCCCAACCATTGCCCCAGTAAATTCTCCAAACTTACAATATTCATCCGAAAACTTGGCGGTTCCAAAAGTTCGCCCAATCCGGCAATACTGTTCTCCGTCATAGCTCCATTCAAACCAGCAAGAACGTCCCTGTATCATAAGTCGCAGATAAACAGGCACATCCTCCACTGGAATGCGAGTGTTTAGATATTCGGTTTTTTCTCCGTTTTCCAGCTGGACAATAGACAGGGCGCTTCCTCCAAGAGTTTCACTATAATATTTACGAAGATTGATATAGTTCATATTATCATAGTAGAGAATGAGGCCGGCGCTATGTTGATATACTTTTGGTGTAAAGTCCATTTTCGTTGTCACTTGAGCATAAACACTGGTCAGCTTGCGTGCCAAAATACTCACCTGGTTAAGAGATGTTCGGGACTCTTGGCCTCTCATACGAAGCCATCCGGGCCGAGATGTCAGGTCGACAAAGCGTGTCGGCATAATTCGTGGAGCGTAGTAGAAGTTTCCAAGATTCGGACTGTCAAATCCGTCAAAGTCGGGAGATTGGGGCATGGGAACATTGGGAAGCGCAGGCTCCGGAACTTCCATTTTAGCAAGATTTCCACCATCAGCCATACGCAGCCAGCCATCCTCTGTCCACATCATTTTTTGAATAGCCGTTTCTCTGCCAAGAGTACAACAAAGTTCCGGCACAAAAGGACGGGAGCACAAATGAACCAAGTAGACCTCTCCGTTTGGAAGATTCACATAACTTCCATGACCAGATTTTTGCAAGACAGAGTTGGGATTAAAATATCGAGGCTTGAGATGGTCTGGATCATGGCGCTCATTGGAGTCTCCCGGAACACTGGTCACAATCGGGTTTTTAGGATCGCGCTCATAGGGACCCCATACTTGACGGGCGCGCCCCATGGTAACGCAATGATTATATCCTGTGCCCCCTTCGGCACACATAATATAGTAAAACCCATTTCTTTTTGTCAGATGGGGAGCCTCAATACAGCCGCGATCAGTCCCTCCCCACCACATCCGGCGAGGATACCCCACAATTTCTTGTTTGCCTGGATCGTATTCCACCATACAAATGGCTCCGGGTTTTTCATATCCTTCTCTGGTTTCCCATTCCAATGATACTATATATTTTTTCCCGTCATCGTCATGAAAGATAGAAGCATCAAATCCTGCGGAATGAAGATATACCGGCTTACTCCAGGGACCTTTCAGGTCAGGGGCGGTTATCACAAAATTATCCACGTCAAAATATCTGGCATTCATGGAGTTCATAACACCGTATACCACATAAAAAAGCCCCTCTGATTCACAATATGTCAGGCATGGCGCCCAAATTCCCTTGGCACTTGGCAGCTTCCTCAAATCCACTGTCTCGTCGTCTGTGAGTACATGGGTATACAGTTCCCAATGCTTTAAATCTCTGGAATGATAGATGGGAATTCCAGGAAACCACTCAAAGGTCGATACCGCTAAAAAATAGTCGTCCCCTTTGCGGCAAATACAAGGGTCTGGATTAAATCCCGGTAAGATAGGATTTTGAATCATGTAATAACTCCTCCTTTTCTGAAATGTATCTTCATTCGTTTTCTTTAAGAATACATACTCCCCATGCCTCCAACGGAATCGTATCGCCGGGATAATGCTGCTTTCCTGTCAAAAGCTCCTCTGCTTTCCAGCGGCTGACGGTCTTACCGGGCATGTCCTGATAGTGGAGCAAAAAATGAAGCTTTTCCCCATATTGGTTGACGCCTTCCCGTAAAATAACCGGAAAATGTTCTGGCGGAACCAGAATTCCCGCTTCATCCGCAGCTTGTGCCAACAATTTTTCCAGCTGTTCCCCTGGAATCCAACATCCCAGATACCACGCAGTTCCTTTTCCATAATGATTTTTGGTACAGGCAGCATATTTTCCCCAATGGCGATGGGTATAGTGGAAAACTGTTTTTGCCGTTTTCGGCTTTAATAATTCCATCCAATAGCGAGCCTCCACACCCTCTATGAAAACCTCTTGCGGCTGGGTAAATTGATTATAAGTCATTCCAAAACAATCAGTAAGGCCATGTGGCTGGGCATCATGATATACGGTAGCATCCCCGTTGGCCACAAAAGAACGAAAAGACGCAAATACCGTTCCTCCCTCTTCCGTAAACCGGCGAATCCGGGCAATCAATTCTTCCGAAGCAGTATATAGAGCAGGGATAACCAACATATCATATCTGCTCCAGTCCTCTTCCTCCGTAAATATAACGTCACAAGCTATATTTTGTCGATATAGGGCCTCATACATCCACAGCACAATATCGTTATAAGAGAGGTTTTCATCTGTGGGAAACCATTGGAGAGCCGAAAGCGCTTCATTACTCACCAGCAGGGCAGTCCGGCTATGCTTAGAAATTCCTGCCAGCGAACCAGCGTTTTCACGCAGCTCCTTCCCAATTCTGCAGGCTTCCTCATAAGTGGGGTTCGTTCCGAAATCATGGCTAAGCAATCCTCGCCAGTAAGTTTCATATCCATTATGAATCGAATGCCAGTTCCAATACATCAATCCCATTGCCCCACTGGCAATATGGCTATAGGCCTGAAGCCGAAGCTGACCTGGATAAGGCAGCCAACTTTTGAACGCTTGCGCCTGACACTCACAAACCAGATAGTTCTGCTTTTTCAGTGCCCACATCTCATCTCCGCCAAAGGCGATTGTCATTCCGTCCAGCTTATCCTGAGTATGGTGATAGATATCCGTCCCCACCAATGTTACAGCATTTACTGCATCAAAATGGTTGATTCCCGGCTGAACGCCCCAGGAATATCCATCTTGTGTATTTTGAGGGCCGAAGCTTTGCCAGTCAAAATCAAAATTTTGCGTAATAAATTGGTCGGGACGCAGATATTCCCGCACAATGTCGGCCTGCCAATGTAAAAAGTCGGCAGCAAGTTGGCGGCGAAACCGGTCAAAGGCACATCCAAGCCCAGCATTGATAGTACCGGTAACATCAGGAAATTCCTCCCAATCATGAATGGCATTGCTCCAGTAATGAAGCACAAAAGCGTCGTTCATGGCTTCGGGAGTTTTAAAACGCTCTATCAGATTTTCCCGAAATAACTTCTGTACCACAGGTCCCGCTGTATCATAATATTTCGTTTCGTTGTCAATCTGAAACCCGATAACGTTTTTCCGCGGTGCCGTATGGGAAACCATCGCCCGGATAACCCCTTCGGCATATTTACGAAAAGTTGGATTGGTAATATCCATATTCTGGCGGGTCCCATAGCGATTTTTCCCTTTAGATGTAGTTGCCAACACATCGGCATCAAGATTCACCAGCCAAGACGGGACTGCATAGGTAGGTGTTCCGACAATCACCGAAATTCCGGACTTTTCTGCTGCATCAATCACACGGTCAATATAAGAAAAGTCATATTCTCCCGGACGTGGCTCTACCGTACTCCAGGTTGATTCTCCAATGCGTATGGTGGTAAATCCAGCCGCACGCATCATTTTCATATCTTCGTCCAACCGATCGCATGGCATATATTCTGCGTAATATGCCGCACCAAAAATTAACTTTGTTTTTTCCATACTGCACCTCCATTTGGATGTTTTTGAAAGTGTATCACTATACAAAGTTGTTTTCAAGATAAATTGTTGACTATTTTTGTGTAAAATCATGACTTTTTAGCGATTTTATACCTTGTTTTACTTGATAAAGTAAGGGGCTGCCTTTATATACGAAATATTATTGTATATTATCCATAAAAGATATTTGACTTTATAAAAGAGATTATGATTTTTAACTTTTTGAATCGTTTTGTATATTTTAACAAACTTTTACGATTGGTACAATTATAGACAAGAACTCCGCAAAATGTTGCGGAAATTTATTCAGGAAAGAGGGAAAATGAATGAAAAACAAAGCTGGACGCATTCTTGCGGTCCTGCTGTCAGCTGCAATGCTGGCGGCAACAGCCATTCCTGCGGCTTCTGCCGAGGAGACAAACGAACCAGTTTTTAAAACAGCTGGCTCCGATTCTATCTATGAAGGCCTTCCTCTGTTTGACGGTGATCCCGATCACCTGGACGCCTATTTGGATACTCTGTTTGAGTATGTAGGCGAAGAAGGCATGATGCGCTACTCGCTGGGATATCGTGGCGACTATCAGCTTCGGTATGGAGAAAATGCCGGCAAAATTATCCCCGGCGCAGAGCTGTTCGGAGACCATGTGCAGGGTGTTTCGACTGACTTCCCGGCAATTCTGGGACTCGGTAACTCCTGGAATGAAGATCTGGTGGAAGAAGTCGGCAGCGTAATCGGTACCGAAAACCTGTATACCTGTGATTTTCTGGATACCATCAGCAACTTCAACGCCGTTACCTGTACCGCCCTGCAAGACCTGCGTATCAATCCGTTAAGCGGACGTTTTGATGAAGGTTTCAGCGAAGATTCTTATCTGGCCTCCTCGTTGGTCAATGCCATGGCTACCGGTGGTTCGGGCATTGAAGAAGAAGGAAACGAGGACGGTTTCTGGACCAAAGCAATTATTACCACCAAACATTATACCAACTATGCAGCCCAGTATCTTCGCCGTGGCTCCAACGTCAGTATTGGTATTCGCAGTTTGATGGATACCCAGGCGAAAACTATTCTGGACGGTGTCTCTTCCGGTGCTATTGGCGGCGTTATGAGTTCCTATGGCCGTACCAACGGTATCCCCAATTCTATTTCTCCTCTGATTCAGTGGATGCAGTCCTTTGGCCCCTGGACCAAAGATGGAGGAATTTTCCTGCTCACTGACTTTTCATCTGACTGGCAGCTGTATGAAGACAATGTGCTGAGCAACGGCTATGATGAGAGTTATACACCAGAGTACAAAGAAGCTCTGGCCCTACTGATGATGGCTCGCACCACTCATACTTGCGCAAATGATTCCAGTAGTCTGGAAAAACCCAACACCAAGTATCAGGATGAATTTGTTCTGGAACTTGAAAACGGCACCATGGGCGTGGACTATGAGGATCTGTACCTCACTGCTTCGTCTGCCGTTACCCAGTTGATTCGCTGTGGTGTATTTAACGAGCGCGATGAAAATGGATATCCTGTAGCTTATCCCTTTACCGAATATTCCGCCGGATATGGGGATGTTGCTTATGATTCCTCTAACGAAGAGCATCAGGCAGTGGCTATGGAAGCAGCTGAAGAAGCCATTGTTCTCCTTAAAAATGACAACGATGTACTTCCCCTTTCCAAAGACAGCAGTGTGGTTGTTAGTGGCCCGGTTTCTGGCGCACGGTTTAAGACTACTTATGCGGTTGGAAAAACGCCGGATCTTGAAAATGCCGGATTGTCCATTGGCGCCGGTATCAAAACGGTTGGCGGCGAAGAGAATGTTACCAACCTTACCGATGGTAATATTATTGCTTTCAAATCCGAACTGAATGGTAAGTATTTTGTAGCCGGTGAAGGAGGCGTGATGACCGCTTCCGCTGATACCGCTGAGGAAGCCTCTCATTTTGAGGCCTACGCTTGGGGACAGGATAATGGATACAGCTACCTTTGCGTTGACGAAGGCGAAAACAACGGTAAGTGGATAAAGTTTGAAGCCCCCCGGAATGGAAGCCCCACGCTGACAGTTACCGGTGACGAATCTCTGAATGTTACCGAAACCGGTTTGAGCGCTACTTCCTATAGCATCACGCTTCCCTCCCGTTTCAGCCTGCAGGCCAATGATAATGATACTTCCAGCCTGCTGCTCAATTGCTATAGCGAATCCTTCTTCTCCAGCACCAATATTTATTATGGTACTGCCCGCTTGTTAGCTGTTTCTGAAGACGGAACGGTTGGATACACCGATGCTGTGTCCGACGCCTCCGATGAAACTGCCAAGAGAGCAGAGGCTGCCAACCAGATTACGATTGAAACCGTTCAGGAAGCCGGTACAGAAACTATCGCTGCAGATGCTGATTATGCAGTAGTAGTAGTCGGTGCTCCCACCCGCCACAGCGCCGGTGAAGGTGCCGACAGAAGCGATTTGGCTTTGGGCGCGGACCAGTATGAACTGGTAGAAAACGTCGCTGCCGCTTATCCTGGAAAAACTATTGTGGTTATCAATGGCTGCTTCCCCTTTGCTGTAGATGAAATCCAGAATAATGAAAACGTAGCTTCTATTGTGTTTATGCCTTATGGCGGCCAGTATGACGGCTATGCAATGGGTAAAACCATTTATGGTGACTCTGTTCCCACCGGCAAGCTGACCAGCACTTGGTATGCCAGCATGGACGCCCTGCCGGAAGAAGACGAATACACTCTGCCTCAGGGCTATGACCAGAGCTATCAGGATAAAATGCCGCCCCGTTATCATACTGATTTCAGCAATGGCGACGCACAGGAAACCGGACTTACCTATCAGTATACCGATGCAGACGTTACCTATGAGTTTGGATATGGTATCAGCTACACCACCTTTGAATACAGCGGCCTGAATGTTTCCGCACAAAAAGATGATGGCTCTTTTGATGTTTCTTTGACCGTAACTAACACCGGCGATACCGACAGTGCTGAAATTGTACAGCTGTATGCTTCTAACCCCAATTCCAGCTATGGCGAGTATGCTCCCAAGAAATTCTTGGTAGGATTCGATAAGGTCGATTTGAAAGCCGGTGAGTCCAAAACTGTTACCATGACAGTATCTGCAGATGATTTGGCCAGATGGAACACCAACTCCGGAAGTTATGAAGTAGAAAGCGGCACTTATCAGTTTATGGCAGCTGCTTCCAGTGAAGATATTCGCGCTACTGCTGAAGTTGCTGTTTCCGGTTCTGATTATGGCACTTTGAATTTGAGTGAACCTGTTAATGTATTTGAAAGAAGTTATGCTGCTAACGACGTTGTCTATCTGGAATACTCCAAGAAGAATACCAGCGAAGGTTTGAGAGACGATGTCCTGCTCAATGGCTATTCCGCGGTAATGGGCAAATGGGACGGCTCCTGGGTTGTCATGAATAATGTAGACTTGGACAACGTGGAAAGCTTTATTGCCAATGTTGCTTATAACGGCGAAGGCCTCTCCGGTATTGAACTTCGTGTGGATTCTCCCGATGGCGAAAAGATTGCTGAATTTATCTATTCTCCCACAGACCCTGTTACCTATACGGTTGATTCTGTAGAGCCTTACGAAGTGACAGAGTTGGGATATGAGGATGTTTCTTCCAATTTGTTGGCAGATGTAAGTGGTGTGCATGATGTCTATGTGGTATTTAAAAATGCCAAGGCCAGAATCAATACACTGCAGGCTGTTATGGCAGAAGAACCCACTGAAACGCCCGACACCACTGAGAAACCCGATACCACCGAGAAACCCGATACCACCGAGAAACCCGATACCACTGAGAAACCCGATACCACCGAGAAACCCGATACCACTGAGAAACCCGATACCACCGAGAAACCCAATCCTACTGAGAAACCCGATTCCGTAGCCCCTGGTGAGCAGCCACAAACCGGAGATAGTTTTGCACCTTTGTTTGCTGTACTGTTTACCGTAGCCGCTGCCGGTGCCGCTGCCGTAACAGTGGTCATCCGCAGAAGAAAACAGAATATTCTGTAAAGCAAAGCCCTATTGTTTCCGGGGAGTAAGCTCTCTTCTCCCCGGAACAAGGCTTTGGATACCAGAAAGGAGTTCGTACTATGAAAATTAAAAAGATTTTGGCCGGTGCTATTGCATTGACCCTCTCTCTTTCCATGATTACCGGATGCAATTCATCCAGCGGACAATCCTCTGCCACTGATACCCAACAAAGCACCACAACGGACGAGCAGGTTACCATTAAAGTATTTTCCAATCTGCCAGACCGTACCAGCGGTCAGGGCTTGATTGAACAGACCTTGTTTGATAATTATATGGCGGAAAACAAAAATGTTACCATCGAAGTCGAAGCATTGGACGATGAAAGTTATAAAACCAAGTTCAAAGCTTATGCCACCAGCAGTGGTATGCCTGACCTTGTAAATGTATGGGGGCAGCCTTCCTTCCTGGACGAAGTGGTAGAAGCCGGTGTTCTGGCTGAGCTGAATCCCGATGATTATACTGATTATGGCTTTATCAACGGCTCACTGGATGGATTCACTAAGAATGGTAAGCTGTATGGTCTGGCCAGAAACACCGATATCATGGGCTTCTATTACAACAAAGCCTTATTTGAACAGTACAATGTAGAAGTTCCCGAAACTTATGATGACCTTTTGGAAATTGGCAAAACCTTTAATGATAACGGAATCATCCCTGTTTCTATGGACGGTAGTGACAAATATCCGTTGTCCATTTATCTCAATGACCTGCTCCAGCGCATTTATGGTGCCGATTGCATCGATAAGGTTGCCGAAGCAGTAGAAACTGGCGAGTATCCGGAAGAATGGACCGAGGCTGCTCAGATGATGAAAGACGCAGCCGATGCCGGACTGTTCCAGACTGGTTTTGAAACCACTGATTATGGCACGGCTATGAACCTGTTTACCAATGGGGAAGCAGCCATGTTCTATATGGGCAGCTGGGAAATGTCCATGGCAACAAATGAGGATATTCCTGAAGAAACCCGTAACAACATTGGCGTATTCATGATGCCTTCTGTCGAAGGCGGCGCCGGCACTTCCAAAGACATTTGTGCCTGGAACGGCGGTGGATATTCTGTTTCTGCTAACTCTGCTGTAAAAGAGGAAGCCATCAAGCTGCTCAACTATATGTTTGAACCCGAAAACTGGTCCAAACTCTGCTGGGAAAACGGCGTGTGCATGTCCGCACAGAACTTCTCTGATTATCTCACCGGAGAAGAAACCGACCTGCAAATGGCTTTTGTTGATATTCTGAACAACTCCGAGAGCATCACCGGTGTTACTTATAATGACTTGGGAAGCAGTGAATACAAAACCATCTCGGAAGACGGCTCTGTTGAAATTACCATTGGTATGACCACATTCGATGACTATTTTGCTTCTCTTACCGCACTGGCGAAATAATGGAACTTACATTTTCCAAGCAGGCCGGGTTTTCCCGGCCTGTACTCTCATCATCAAGAACAGGGGGACACTATGGAAAAGCTATACAAAAACAAATGGGTCATCCTCAGTCTGGTAGCACCAGGTCTGTTGATGTTTCTGGTTGCGATTCTGTTTCCCATTTGCCTGAGTGTTTACTACAGCTTTACAGAGTATTCAGGTATGGGAGAGGCCGTATTTAACGGCTTAGAAAATTACAAAACACTTTTTGCGGACGAAACTTTCTGGCGCTCTCTGCTCAATTCCCTGATCCTGGCAGCTGGATTTATCTTTATTCAGCATCCGTTGGCTATGCTGGTGGCTGTCAAGCTTGACCGCCTTCAGGGAAAAACCGAAGGACTTCTCCGCTGTATCTACTTCATCCCCAATGTTATCTCGGTAGCGGTTATCGCTTACCTATGGAAATTTATCTATAACCCCAATTTTGGTTTGCTGAACAAAATTGCAGAACTGTTTGGAAACAATCAGCATTTTAACTGGCTGGGTTCCGGAACCGCTATTTGGTCGGTATTGGTCGTGTTAATCTGGCATGGATTTGGCTGGGGCATGCTGATCTATTATACCGGTGTAAAAAACATCGATCCCGTTATGTACGAGGCTGCAGTGATTGACGGTGCCAGCGGTACCCGTACCTTTTTCAGCATTACCCTTCCGCTGATGAAGCCTGTTATCCAGGTAAATGTAACTATGGCTATTATCACAGCTTTAAAGCAGATGGAAACTGTTTATCTGATGACAAACGGCGGACCTGGAAATGAAACACAGTTTCTGGCCAACTATCTTTACAAACAGGCGTTCAGCTCGTTTAAATATGGCTATGGCAGCGCAATCAGCGTAGCATTTGTCGTGGTATGTTTATTGGCTACCTTGATTATGAATCGCGTATTTGCTGAAAAACAAGCTTGAGGAGGGAAACAACGCATGATGTATAAAACAAAAAACCCTGTCCTCAAATGGGTTCAAATCTTTTTGCTGGCCTGTCTGGCCTTTATCCAGTTGTTTCCGCTGGTGTGGCTGCTGGATTTCTCTCTTGCCAAAAGCAACGAGTTGTTTACCAGTGGGATTTTGATTTGGCCGGAAGAAATTCAATGGGGAAACTATGCAGCTGCTTTTATTGACGGCAACTTCCTGCTGTATTTCCGCAACAGCCTGTTTATTAACACATTGGCGGTTGTCTTGGTCTTGGTTATCTCTATTATGGCGTCATTTGCCTGCAATCGGATGATATGGAAACTCAAAGGGCTGGTGCGGGTATTATTGGTAATGGGCATGATGATTCCGATTCATGCTACTTTGCTGCCAAACTTTCTGATTTATGACCGGATGGGAATTATGGACACCTTGTTTGCCTTGTTAATCCCTTATGTGGCATTTTCACTCCCACAAGGTTTCTTTTTAACCTCCAGCTTTATGCAGTCAATTCCCAAAGAGTTGGAAGAAGCAGCTTTGATGGACGGATGCGGCATCTACCGCATTGTCTTTATCATCATCACTCCTCTGATGAAAGCTTCTATTGCCACTGTTTCAATTATGACTTACCTCAACAACTGGAACGAATTTATCATGGCCTCCACTTATCTGAGCAGCCCAACCTGGAAGACTCTTCCGTTTTGTATTTTGGAATTTACCGGACAATATTCTTCAAACTATGCGGTACAGTTTGCTGTCATGGCGCTTTCCGCAGCTCCTGCTATTCTGATTTATATAATTCTAAACAAACATATTACCAAAGGTGTTGCAATGGGTGCTGTCAAAGGATGAAATGTATCCAACACGATTGTCATTTACGCTGTAGAGCCGCTAAAAAGCCTCTCCCTTGTATATAAAATGGACGGCTGTACCGGCTCTATAGCGTATCTGCATATATACTAAAACTTATTTATAGGTGTGCCTTCGGCGCGCCAGACAGACAGGTGATCACTATGAAAGTATTTCGTTATGATGGCGGACTGTTCCGGTTTTTATCGCTGCTGGGAGATTTGGTTCTTCTGAACATTCTCTGGATTTTGACGAGCATACCGCTGGTTACCATTGGCGCTTCTACCTCTGCCTTATACACAATTACCATGAAAATAGTCGCCGGAGAGGAAGGATATGTAATCAAGCCTTACTTTTCTGCGTTTCTTCGAAATTTTAAACAGGCTACGATTCTTTGGATTATCTGCGCAGCGATCGGCGCCTGGATTTGGTTTTTCTTTTCAGCTGCGCGTTCTATGGACTCCAGTTTGGGAAGGACACTTCAGTTGATAGAAGCAGCGGTACTGATCCTATTGATTTTGGCATTTCTATATCTCTTCCCCATGCAAAGCCGGTATCAAAACAGTATCAAAGGCCTGCTGTATAACTCTTTTTATCTGTCACTGCGGTATCTTCCTTATAGCCTGCTACTGTTGGTAATTGCTGTGTCCCCCTTCCTTTTGCTGGCACTGTTTCAGGATGCTTTTAATATCATTATGGCAATCTGGATTTCTCTTGGAATTTCAGGTACGGCCTATGGCATTTCGTTTTTTATCTGCCGGGTTTTCCACCGAGTAGAAAAGATAGACACGGCTGAATCTTAATCATTTTATGATATAAAAGGGTCTCTCCATATGGAGAGACCCTACCGGTTTTTCAAATACCTCTGCGTTATTGAGTAACTGTAATACCAGAAAGCAATTCTTCTGCCAGCTCTTCGTCGGTAAACAGGGGAGCAGTATCTTCTTCATATAGAATTTCTGTTACCACACATTGCACCACCAGTCCGTCCACCTCGTCAACTACCATACAATAGTTGCGCATTGAGCCATGATATCCTTCCTCCGGGAAACGATAGTCAATCCGGTCCATGACTGTTTCATGGCCATCAATTTCCATAGGGAGTAGTTCATCCAAGCGTGTTACTTCGCTACCTTCATAGGCGCTGAGAGAATCATAATAATCATCCAGCTCCGCAGTTATAGCAGAAGTCCCATATTCATCTGTTACCGGCATTAAATAATAAGTACCCGTTAAATTTCCTTCATCGGTATCATAGGTAAAATACAGCCATCCACTCCCGGAGTTCTCTTCATCAATGGTCATTTGGCTTCTGGGGGACACCGAAACCGTATACTGATTCTGATAGAAATCTCCTAAGATATAGTCTCCATCCTCATCCTTCTCCAGTTCTCTATTGGTCTGATCACTCACTACATGCTGGTAAATTTCGTTCAGACGAGCTGATTCCAACACATCTTCCGGGACAGAACAGGACTCCGGCGGATCAAAGGAAACCGTTTCCCAGATAATGGATAAATTTTCAATCTCTGTATTTTCGTATCCCAAAATCTCGCTCAACTGATTATTACCATCAGAAATCTCTATAGATAAACGTGCCGGACGAGCATCCTGATAAATGTATAGTGAAACCTCTGCCGAAACCCCATCATCTATTTTCTCAACGTCGCTTCCAGTAAGCACCTGAATCCACGGTGTAACCTCTTCTCCGCTAACCGACCCGTTGAGGGAATATACGGATTCCCCATCAAACGTTTCCCAGCCATCTTCTATTTGGAATGAATCCGACTGATCGAACACAGGTTGGAATAATGCTAAACATTGTACATCACTTTCATTTTCGTCCGCACTCTCTTCCAGCCAGGAATCATTTGTGAGCGTATACATCTTGCTCTCTTCCCCATCTGTTACCATATAGGATTCTACCTGGACTTCCTGTGCATCTTCCTGTGAATCAGGCAGTTCATTGGCTAATGTACCGGTTACATGGAGAAATTCCGGATTATTAGAATATTCAATCGTATAATCCAACCCAGAACGCAACTTATTTTCTTGCTGTTTCAGCTCCATTTGAGCCGAAAGGTGTCCTATATAAGAGGAAAGTGATTCTGTTTGTTCCTGTACCTTCTCCAACAGAACACTGGGCGAACTTTCCCGCTCTGGAATATCTGCTGTTCCACCGCATCCAGACAGAATTGGCAGAAAACAGGCTGCGGACAGAAGTAGTGCATATTTGAGTCTTTGATTCATGATACATTCTCCTTTACTACGAAAATCGACAGATTTTTTCTTCTTATTTCATAATAGATAGAAACTCCGCCGAATAAAAGGGACGAAACGAACCAAAAAAATGAAAAATTTAACCTCTTTTCCAAATGTATCCCTTTAAATTGGAAATATTTCCCTATTTTAAAATATTCTTGTGGTTGGAAAAAGTCAAAGCTATAATGAAAGTAGTTATATTGAGAAAGTACATGATGAAGAACGAAGATATCGTCAGCGCGGATACCTTGAATACTTGTCACGGAAACCTAAAAGGGAGGGATTGCTATGAAAAACAAAGGTATCATAGTATTATGTGCATCGCTAATGCTTTTTACGACCGCCTGCAATCTTACGTTTCAGGAGTCAGAGGCACCTAATGAAGAGCCTATTGCCAAGGAAGAATTGGTAATGACAACAGTATCTACCGGTACCATGCTGTCTAAGTTTACCCAAGCTGTTGAAGAATTTAATAGCAAAGAGGAGAGCCCCGTTCAGATTGTTATTCAAAATTATGGCACAGAAGATTATAAGAACCAACTATCGCTCAGTATGGCTATTGACGAACCACCTGATTTATTTTTTACCTGGGAAGAAGGTTTTTTACAGAGTTATGTAGAAAGTGGAAAAGTGATTGCCATAACGGATCAAGTAAAAAGCACCCATGCCACAGCTAATATAGAGCCGCATATATTTGATAGTGTTTCCTTTCAGGAAAATATTTATGCTTTGCCTTTGGTAAGAACCGCAGCAGTTGTTTTTTATAATCGCCAGTTATTTGAAGAAAACCATTTGGAGCCTCCTGAAAACTACGAACAATTTTTAGACACTTGCAGTTTTTTCAAAAAGAAGGGAATTACTCCACTGGAAATTTCCGGCTCTATTCAGTGGTCATATAGCCAACTGTTTTTACAATATCTCATCAAGGTGGGAGGAGAAGAGCTTTACAATGGGCTTACTAACGGCACAATCCCCTGGACTGATAATAAAGTTCTTCAGGCAGCAAAAGAAATGAAACTTCTGAAAGAAAACGGATTTTTGAATGAGGATATGCTGAAAATTGGAATGATCTCTGCTTTAAACCGTGTCTCTGATGGAGAATCTGCTATGTATTTGGAAGGAAGCTGGTGTTCTGACATTTCAAAAAAAACAAGTGATACATTGGGAGTATTCTTATTCCCTGTATCTGAAAAAACAGAAAGCAACATTGGTATCGGTTCGATTGACCAGTGTTACGCCATTTCTTCTGCATGTACCCATCCGGATATTGCATGGGAATTCCTGTCTAACCTGTGTTCAGAAGACTTCCAGAATGGACTCCAACAATGTGGGTATCTTCCTATCCGTCCTCAAACCTCTAATGCCCCAGCAACCGAACTGGAGGCTGACATGATTACAATAGACCAAAAAATGAAAATCCGAGTAAGCTGGTTAGATAGAAAGCTTGGCTCAGAGATGGGCACAGCCATCAATCAAACCGCACAGCAAATTCTTTTTTCCGATGAAATTGAAAATCTTTTACAATCACTGCAAGAAAAAAGCAGGCAATTGTTTGCAAATGCTGCTGCATCATAATTTGGACCATTTATAGAACTGATTTTATTCGTTTTTTGAAAAATAAGGGGGTTAATAGAGTGTATCATCTGGTAATTGCAGACGACGAAATGATAATCCGCCGAGGACTGGAAAGTGTTCCTTGGCAAGACTACTCTTTCCAAGTCGTTGGCGTTGCAAAAAATGCATTGGAAGTATTGGAGATTTTTGAAACACAACAGGTGGATGTTCTCCTTACAGACATCCGTATGCCTGGTATGAATGGTTTGGAACTGAGCGAGCGGGTATTGGCCCTTAATCCCGCTATTAAAATTATCTACCTAACTGGGTATAGTGAGTTTGAGTATGCCCGACAAGCACTAAAACAGGGAGCTGCTGATTATTTGCTGAAACCCATTGGCGATGATGAGCTGATTGCATGTATGAATCGGGTTCGAGAAATGTTGGAAGAAGAAAAACAAAAAGTATTAGAGGATAATAGACAGAAAAAAGAGCTGGATAATTTCCGTCTGTTAGCGCAATCCGGCGAATTCATGAAAAATGAACCAGCTGATGCAGAACAGGAAAATATGATTTCCACGATCCTTGCCTATATCATGGATCACTATACAGAAAAAATTTCTTTGGTTTCTTTATCAGAAGCACTGCATTTCAGTACCGGTTATGTCAGTAAACTTATTAAGAAAAAAACCGGATTTACATTTTTAGAAATTCTTACGAATATCCGAATGTATTATGCGGCCCGGCTCCTTTCTACTACAGATTTGAAAGGGTTCGAAATCTGTGACCGAATCGGATTTTCCGATGAACATTATTTTACCCAAGTATTTAAAAAAGTCTACGGCATGACACCAAATGAATATAAGAGGAGAGCGGGAAAAAGTGCAGCGAATCCACTTGCAAAATTTTTGGAAGAAATTGAAAACCATTAAATGGTTTCCCCCATACAGACCGCGGCATTTTCGTACAAAGGTAATGCTACTGATTTTAGGGTTTGTAATCATACCTGTTACCTTTATCATTTTGTCCTGTTTGCGTGAATCCAGTAATATCATCGATAAAAAAACGCAGGAGTATCTGCATGACATTTCGGAAATTACGATTTCCCGTGTAGACGATGCTGTGTACCAATGGGAAGATATTACCTTGAGCATGGTGGGAAATCTGGAATTACAAAACAACATTGCCGCCGCTAATAATATCGATACTCTTGACCAATACACCAGCTATCAACTGACTAAAGAAATTCAAGAGCAGATTTCCTCTTATGCTTTGATTCGCCAGGAAGTATTGGCAATTTCTATTGTCACCGAAAACGGAACTGTCTTTACCTATTCTAAAAATAGAAAAAATTATCCTTTTTCGGAAGATGCATTAGAAAAAATTCGAAATGAAAAAGGAAAACCCATCAGTTTTTTGAATACCCAAACACCCGGAACCATCATTGTTGGCCGCAGCATGAATCAGCTTTCCACACAAAAAAGGCTGGGATGTATTGTGGTGATTGTAAATGAGGAATATATTTGCAATATTTATAATCATCTTCAATGTACACAGGATGGCGATGCTTGTATTGTAGATGGGGAAGGACGGATTGTCTCCAGTAAGGATAAAAATCAATTAGGAAAACTTCTCGAAACCGATGATGTATCAGAAGTCCTGGAAAGTACAAAACCGGGATATGTAACCATGGATAATCAGGGACATTATCTCTATGAAAGTGAATCTCTCTCCAACAGTTGGCGAATGATTCTGACAGTTCCAGCCAGTTATTATATGCAGGATATTCAGACCTTGCAAAAAATTTTTACGGGTATGGCACTGATTGTTATCATCCTGATTGCCATCATCTCTTTCCGCGTGAGTAAAACCTTGACCGCGCCTTTAGTACGGTTATCTGAATCCATGAAAAAATTTGGACAAGGAGATTTTCAGGTAAATTGTATTATTGACGCAGACGATGAAATCAGTAGTTTGAGTAAGTCCTTTAACACCATGGTAAAGGATATGAACCACTTAATGGAAACGGTCTATCATCAGCAGCTTTTAAATCAGGAAGCCGAATTGAAATCCCTGCAAATGCAAATCAACCCACATTTTCTTTATAATACTCTGGAAACAATCAATTGGATGGCGCGAGAAAATGGTAATCGGGAAGTAGGAGAAATGACCGTTGCCCTTGGAAAGTTGATGCGTTTTAGCTTATCCAGCCGAGTATTCATCACCATGCGGGAAGAAGTGGAAAATCTGCGTCGATATTTCAGTATTCAAAAGGTGCGATATTGCGATAAATTGGATGTAGAAATTATTGCGCCTGAAAGCGTGATGGACATCTATTTACCTAAACTTCTGATACAGCCCATCGCAGAAAATGCCATTGTCCACGGAATAGAAGAAAAAATTGATCGAGGCAATGTTTGTGTGGAAATTCAAGAACAGGACGGTGACCTGATTATTGAAGTACGCGATGATGGAGTTGGAATGAGCCGTGAGCTTGTACAGCAAATACTTTCTGCTGAAGAAGAAGTCCGCTCAGGAAGTCGGGCAATTATTGGTCTTTATAATGTCAACAAACGTATTCAATTGTATTATGGAAAAAGATATGGTCTTGAAATTCATAGTGAGCCAGATATTGGTACAACTGTTACCCTTCGTTTAGAGGCTCACCGGGAGCCTCCCGATGAAAGCCGAGCTTCCATGAAAAATCTATGCGTATAATTCGGAATGTAGGCAAAACAAAAAGGCGTACCCATACGGGTACGCCTTTTTATATAGAAGAGAATTAATTACTTAACCTCAACTTCAGCGCCAGCCTCGGTCAGCTTAGCCTTAATGGACTCAGCGTCGTCCTTGGAAACGCCTTCCTTAACGGTCTTGGGAGCCTCGTCAACAACAGCCTTAGCTTCCTTCAGGCCCAGGCCGGTGATCTCACGAACAGCCTTGATAACCTGGATCTTGTTAGCGCCAGCAGCCTTCAGAACTACGTCGAACTCGGTCTTCTCTTCAGCAGCGGGAGCAGCAGCAGCAGCGGGAGCAGCAGCAACAGCAACAGGAGCAGCAGCGGAAACGCCGAATTCCTCTTCCAGAGCCTTTACCAGCTCGGACAGCTCCAGAACGGTGAGAGCCTTTACGTCTTCAATCAGCTTAACAACTTTCTCAGACATGGTTGTAACCTCCAAAAATAAATGTTAATTTCTTTGTAATATGAGACATGTTATTACAGAAAGCCTTGTCTCAAATGGCTTTCTTTCATCGCAAAAAGTGCAATGATTATGCTTCTGCGCCCTTCTTCTCGGCAATAGCATTCAGTGCAACAACCAGACCCTTCAGGGTTCCGTTCAGCACAGTAGCAAAGCCGGTGATGGGAGCATTCAGGCCGCCCAGAACCTGAGCCAGCAAAACTTCCTTGGAAGGCAGCTTGGCCAGATTTTTTACACCTTCAGCATCAATCATTTTGCCGTCAACAAAGCCAGCCTTCACTTGGAAGTTCTTGTTCTTTTCGGCATACTCGCACAGAATCTTTGCAGCACCTACATAGTCTTCCTGAGAGATAGCGATAGCGGTGGTTCCCTCCAGAACGGAGTCCAAGCCGTCAATACCAGCTTCTTTCAGTGCACGGCCGAGCAGGGTATTCTTCACAACCTTATACTCATCGCCGGATTCACGCAGGCTCTTACGCAGCTTGGTGTCGTCAGCCACCGTAATACCCTTGTAATCAACGATTACGCCGGTAACAGCAGTCTTCAGCTTCTCGCTGAGTTCAGCCACCTGCTGCTTCTTCTGCTCTAAAATCTTCTCGCTAGGCAAATGGTTTCACCTCCACGTATGAAATATGCTGTCCATTTCGGGAAGGCTTCGACCGGTTTTCACAGTCATATGCAAAAAGCCCTCTCCGCGTTGCCGCGGAAAGGGCATATCATCGCGTCCAATTTTACTTTGCAGCAAAATCGTCTCTGATAAGCGCTCCCTCGGCAGGCAGGAAAAACATTCCTTTAAGCAAACTGCACCTGCTGTCTTTGGAAAAACAGCTTTACAAGTATATCATGAATCAATCATGTTGTCAAGGGAACGCATGGAATTTTTCAATTCCAATTTTGTTCGGCAAATATTAGCCGCCAACCTTGTTGGGGTTGATGCGGATACCAGGGCCCATGGTGGAAGCAACCACGCAGGAACGAATATACTGACCCTTGGCAGCTGCGGGCTTCGCCTTGACGATAGCGCCCAGCAGAGTGTTGAAGTTTTCCATCAGCTTGTCCTGGCCGAAAGAAACCTTACCAATGGGGCAGTGAATAATATTGGTCTTATCCAGACGATACTCAATCTTACCGGCTTTAGCTTCCTGGACAGCTCTTGCTACGTCCATGGTAACAGTGCCAGCCTTGGGGTTAGGCATCAAGCCACGGGGACCAAGGATTTTACCAAGACGGCCCACAACGCCCATCATGTTGGGAGTGGTGATGACCACGTCAAAATCCATCCAGCCGCCCTGGATTTTCTGGACCATTTCTTCTGCACCGATGAAATCAGCGCCAGCTGCCTGAGCAGCATCAGCCTGGTCACCCTTGCAGATAGCCAGCACACGGACAGATTTGCCGGTGCCGTTGGGCAAAACGATAGCGCCACGAACCTGCTGGTCAGCATGACGGCTGTCAACGCCCAGCTTCACGTGCACTTCCACGGTCTCGTCAAACTTGGCGGTACCGGTTTTAATGCACAGTCCGATAGCTTCGTCTGTATCATAATACTTACTGCGGTCGATCAGCTTGAGGCCGTCGACATATTTCTTACCGTGTTTCATTGGTTAGTCCTCCCTGTTGAGTGGTAAATATCGGATTTTATAAAAGTTCCTCCCACCCGGGCATTAGTCGACGACTTCAACGCCCATGCTGCGGCAGGTACCGGCCACCATGCTCATGGCAGACTCGATATTTGCAGCATTCAGATCAGGCATTTTCTGTTCGGCGATCTTCTTGACCTGTTCGCGGGTAATTTTTGCAACCTTTGTCTTGTTCGGTACACCCGAACCGCTCTCGATGCCGCAAGCCTTCTTAATCAGGACAGCAGCAGGGGGAGTCTTGGTGACAAACGTAAAGGAACGGTCCGCATAGACCGTAATCACAACAGGAATAATCAGACCCACATCATTCTTTGTGCGCTCGTTAAATTCCTTTGTGAATGCCATAATGTTGACGCCGTGCTGGCCGAGAGCCGGTCCAACAGGGGGCGCCGGGGTTGCCTTGCCAGCAGGTATCTGCAGCTTAATAAAGCCCGTAACCTTTTGAGCCATTTTCTTGCACCTCCAAAATTCGTGGTAGATGGCGGGACACACTCTTTGAGCATGTTCCTCCCACAGGGGCTTTGCCCCTCATAACAAATGCCGCTATGCGGCTTGTTACCAAACTTAACACAACGGATAATCCGTTTTTTATTCGACCGATTCCACCTGGCTAAGCTCCAAGTCTACCGGGGTTTCACGGCCAAACATAGATACCATAACCCGGACACTGTTTTTCTCAACATCCAGTTTTTCCACGGTACCCACAAATCCCTCCATCGGACCGTCAATAATCTGTACGGAATCGCCGATGGCATAGGACAGTTCCACTTCCTTCTGCTCTACACCCAGACGTGCTACTTCGGCATCCGTCAGAGGAATCGGCTTGGAAGAGGGACCTACGAAACCGGTGCATCCGCGGATATTGCGGACAATATACCAGGAATCGTCTGTCATAACCATTTTCACCAGCACATAGCCGGGGAAAATCTTACGCTCCACATCCCGCTGCTTTCCGTCCTTCACCTCGGTTACGGTCTCAGTAGGAACGCGGATTTCCTGAATCAGGTCGTGAAGCTGACGGTTTTCTACCGTCTTTTCAAGATTGGATGCTACCTTATTCTCATACCCGGAATAGGTATGAACAACGTACCATCTGGATTCATCTGCCATTCTTCATTCCTCCGCAGCAGCCTGCACCAATCACAAAGGATTAGCCGGCAATATCCATTACGAGACCCAGCAGCTTCATAAAAGCAGTATCCAGGCCGAAAATAAATGCTCCAATAACGATAATCGTTACCAGCACCACACCCATGTTCCGAAATACGGTATTGGGAGTCGGCCAGACAATTTTCTTAATCTCGCCTTTGGTATCGCGGAAGAACTTTTTGGTACCTCTGCCCGCACGAACAAAAATGTTCGGCTTCTTCTCAGTTTTTTCAGCCATTCTTTGTCCCTCCGGCCTTACTTGGTTTCACGGTGAAGGGTGTGCTTCCTGCAGAACCGGCAGTACTTGTTCATTTCCAGTCTGTCAGGATCGTTTTTCTTGTTTTTCTTGGTGTTGTAGTTGCGCTGCTTGCACTCTGTGCAGGCCAAAACGACTTTTACTCTCATGACGGCACCTCCCGTTTAACGGAAAAAATTTAGGTCTTGCTCAGGATGTTTCCTTCACCCTGATGGCCCAGCCTCCCTCAACATGAAAAGGGCGCAAAAAAAAGAACCCCTTTTGAGGTGTACTTATTGTAGCATACCCTCCCGGTTTCGTCAAGGCTTTTTCCCTGTTTTCCTGATTTTCTTCCAGATTCTTTGCCAAATCTCCGCCTGTTTTTTCCCGAGCCTTTACATTTCAGCGCCGGCTCCGTTCATAGCGCTGCGCTGAACCAAAATCCATTTTTCTCTGTCCAATGGATTGACGCCATGACGTTTTGCAATTTTCCCTTTTCCTTGAGGGCATATTTCATATCCATCAAAATGAGCGCTCATGGTTCCCCGCCCGCTGGTCATAGAGGCCAGACGGATGGAATATTGCAGAGATTCGCTTACTGGAACCCGGGCCTCAAATGTCACATTGCCCTTTCGGATAACCGGCGTATCAAAACTTCCTCTCATAGCAATCACATCTCCCATGATTTTCCCGGAAAACTCCTCTCCCGCAGTAATTCGCAAAATCTGGATTGGCTCCAGCAGCGTTGTGCCGGTATTTATCAATCCGTTCATCAGCGCCATGGGAGTGGCCAGGAAAAAGTCGAGGGGATGCGTGTGAAAAATATGATGGCTTCCGCCTGTCAGGGTCACTTTTAAATCCGTAACCGGCCAGTTATACAAGCCCTGTCTGAGGGCTCTGGGAAGCGCTTGCCGGATATGGTTCTGATACCGATACAAAATCTGCTCATTTGGAACACGGGAATCATAAATAAACCCACTTCCTCTTGGCAGTGGTTCAATTGCCAGCTCAATAATGGCCCAGCAGGGCTTGGGCATGGTATAAGCTTCTACACCACGGCCCGGAGCAGACGGGGTTTCCCGATACAATACCGTTGGCGGCGAAAAATGCACAGAAAGCCCATAGCGCTCTCGAACCAGCTCTTCCAGAATTTCCAGCTGCACCATACCGGTAATACAAATATCAATCTCTTTCTCTTCCGGATAATATTCCAGCTGTAAAGCTGGGTCCTCTGCATCCAATTCCCGGAAGCACTCCAATACCTGATGAAGCTGCCCTTCCGTTTCCGGCTCCACCTGTACTTTCAAAAGGGGCTCGCTAAGATGGCAATGAAACGATTCTTCCACTTCTCCCAAAATGTCTCCGGCCTTTATGTTGGAAAGCCCACAGAGAGCGGCCACCTGTCCCCCGGATACTTTTCCAATATCAGAAGCCCGGCTGCCGGAATACCGGCGGATTTGGCTGACCTTCCCCTGTTGTTTTTCATCGCTTCCCGGAGTATAAAAGGACACCATGTCCCGGTTTTGAATACATCCACCAAACAGTCTAACATGGGCCACTCTGCCCATCGTCTTGTCATGTGTAATCTGATAAACGGTACCCGAAAGCTCGTCGTCATTCCGGTTTTTGACTGCCGAGCCATAGCAAACCAAAAATTCCAGCAATTCCCGAACCCCAATATTCATCAGGCTGCTGCCGCACAGCACCGGACAAAGCTGTCCCCGGGCCATACACCCAGCCAGGGCCTGCTTCAGCGTTTCTGTGGAAACCTCTCCTTCTTCCAAATACCGCTCCATCACAGACTCGTCTAAAATGCTGACCGTGTCCAATACTTCTTCACGGAATTTGTCTTCTTCAAACGAACGCAGCTGCACGGTACAGTCACGGGTTTCCTCTCCAAAAATTTTGCTGCAAACCACCACGGCCTGTGTAAACTGTTCCCGAATTTCCTCCACAATTTCGGCTGCACGGCTGCCAACGCGGTCAATTTTATTGATAAAAAGAATCACCTCCACGCCTGCCTTGCGCAGAGACTGATATAGAATTTCCGTTTGCGCCTGGATTCCTTCTACCGCAGAAATGACCAAAACCGCCGCATCCAAAACAGAAAGGGAGCGTTCCACTTCTGCCGAAAAATCCACATGGCCCGGCGTATCAATCAGATTCATCTGAACGCCCTGATATTCCAATACAGCCGTAGACGTGCGTACAGAAATTCCTCTCTCCCTCTCCACCGTCAAAAAGTCAGTCCGGGCTGTTCCTTTATCAACGCTTCCCGCCTGTCGCACGGCTCCGCCCCAATACAGCAGCTGCTCTGTCAAGGTAGTTTTTCCGGCATCCACATGGGCTACAATACCAATTGTCAGGGTCTTCACCCATCATTCCTCCTCTTCTTTCCAGGAAGCAAATCCAAACCACATTCCCACAGCAGACAGGAAACCCGATGCTACCCCAAAGGCAACCGATAAATCCGTATACCGAAGGGGTCCCAGCGCCATAGCGGCCAAAAGAAAAACGGCTGCTGCAATTAACATGGCTCGAGCTGCAAAATAAAAGGTAAAGATGCCCTCTTCTTCCTGGGGTTCATCCAAACAGGCCAGTAAACGAATATATTCCCCTGTTTCATCCTGTCCCCGAAACACCTGATGGGTAAATCCTTTCCGGCGGTATAGGCGTATTGCATTTTCATTATCAATATAGATAGAAGCTTCCATATCCGTAAGGCCCATTTGTTCTCCCTCTCGCAGAAGGACATCCAACAAAGCGCCCCCGATTCCCCGGCTGCGGTACTCTTCCCGGACAATCAATTGAGAAACCCGTGCATGCTTTCCTTCTGATCCCTTGGGCATATCTTCCAGTAGCAGCGAAACTTCTCCCAAAATCTCACCGTTTTCCTCATATACCAATACTATCCGTTTTCCATTCTCCAATTCCTCTCTCCAGCGCTCTTCGTCCAGCTTCTCACCATCGCAGATCATATATTTTTCAAATTCTTTTTCGGACAGTTTCCTGATTTTCCCCATACTCTCTCCCTCTTTTTCCTGTCAGCTATTGACTAATTCATTGGAAAAATCCGCCAACATTTCCAGCGCCATCTGTTCTGCCCTGGCAGTAGGAGCAATTCCTGCCCGCTCCATTGCCTTCGCTACCTCCGCTTTGGGCAATCCCATACCTGATGACACTGCATTCAGGGCAGTTTTTCGCCTTTGCCCAAAAGCCGCTTTTATCAGCCGGAAAAAATGTGCTTCATCAGAAAGCTTTACCGGCGGCTGTTCCCGGACATTCAATCGAATGACCGTTGAATCCACATTAGGCGCCGGCATAAAGCTTCCCCGGGATACCTGAAATAAAATTTCCGGCTCTGCATAGTACTGCACCGCCGCACTAACAGCTCCACAGGCGCGGGTACCGGGCTTTGCGCAAATCCGGTCTGCCGCCTCCTTTTGTACCATAACCGTTAAGGCTGTAATGGGCAGTTTTTCCTCGAGTATTTTCATAATCACCGGGGAGGTAATATAATAAGGAAGATTGGCGCAGACCGCCACCTTCATTCCCGGAAATTCTTCCTTTATCAATTGATGAAGGTCCAGCTTCATCACATCTCCGTGCACCACACTGGCATTGGGATAATCGGCAAGCGTCTCTGCCAACACCGGAAGAAGTCGGGTGTCCAATTCCACAGCCACCGTCTTTTTGCTGCGCTTTGCCAGCTCCCTTGTCAGCACGCCAATTCCCGGCCCGATTTCCAGCACACCGCTTTCATCGTCAACACCGCACATTTCTGCCATACGAGGACACACAGAAGGGTTAATGAGAAAATTCTGCCCCAGCGCCTTGGAAAAAGTGAATCCGTGACGGCTGAGAATTTCTTTCATTGTCGAAATATCGGATAATCTGTCTGTTTTTTGCTCGGCCATATTGCCTCCTGTTCCGAAAATTCATAATCTTTTTATAAATACATTCAAATTTCCTTGTTTTATTTATAATTTATGCTGTTTTATGGACAATTTGTGATGGGCAACATTCCCAAAAATGCGAACTTTTCTTTATTTTATCATGCACTTTCTCAAAAGTAAAGGATTCTCCCGAAATGCCACGGGAAATGTACAAGAAAAAAGCCCTTGCCAATTCAAAATGAATGGTATATAGTATAACCAAGACACAGAGAATGGCAGATATTGTGTTTTAGCTATTCCTGTTTGGCGGCGGACAAAAATTTTTCCCGCACGCCAGCCCTTAGGGCAATACGGACCTCCGGTCCGGCGCGTTAGAACGGAAACGCGGGTCTTCGCGAAAATACGCGCAGAAAGCAGCCGGTTTTGACCGGAAAACTTACAACAAGCTGAAAGGAAGATGCAGTATGGCAGTTCGCCGCGATAAGGAAAATTATTATCTGGATATCGCCCAGACGGTTTTGGAACGCGGTACCTGTCTGCGCCGGAATTTTGGGGCTATTATCGTCAACAATGATGAAATTGTCTCCTCCGGTTATAACGGTGCTCCCCGTGGGCGCCAAAACTGCATCGACACCGGTATTTGCATTCGGGAGAAGCTGCAGATTCCCCGTGGCGAACGATATGAGGTATGCCGTTCGGTCCATGCAGAAGCCAACGCCATTATCAGTGCTTCCCGTAAAGAAATGATTGGCGCGACACTTTATCTGGTGGGCAAGGATGCCCGCTCCGGTGATTATGTGGAAAACCCCTCTTCGTGCTCTATGTGCAAGCGCCTCGTTATTAACGCAGGTATCAGCCGGGTCGTTGTACGGCTGGATGAGCAGAATTATAAGGTGATTCCCGTTTCCGACTGGATTGAAAACGATGAATCTATGCTGGGAGTTTTCGGTTACTGATTGTTGTATCATCTGCTTTCCCCTTACGGGCGGGCTTATGCCCATCCGACAGCGGGCCGCCGGTAATGATTTTACCGGGCAGCCTTGGTTTTTTGCGCCATTGGCGCTTGTTGACCCGTTTTGAACGGGAGAAAGGAATACAGAGTTATGAAAGATTTTATCCCTGGACATTGGAGCCACACCGTTGACGTGCAGGATTTTATTCAGCGCAACTACACGCCCTACGATGGAGACGAAAGCTTTCTAACCCCTCCCACCCAGCGCACCCGTGAACTGTGGGATGAAGTAAAAGTGCTTCTGGAAAAGGAGCGCAAAGCAGGCGGCGTTTTGGATGTGGACGCTTCCACTATCAGCGACATTGATGCTTATGCCCCTGGCTATATTGATAAAGATAAAGAAGTCATCGTCGGTTTGCAGACCGATGCTCCTCTGAAGCGCGCCATCATGCCTTTTGGCGGTATGCGTATGGTACGCAAATCTCTGGAAGCCTATGGCCGTAAACTGGATCCCAAGGTGGAAGAGATTTTCAAGTATCGCAAGACCCACAACGACGGCGTGTTTGATGTTTATACCCCCGACATTAAGAAGGCCCGTCACAGCCACATCATCACCGGTCTGCCGGATGCTTACGGCCGTGGCCGTATTATTGGCGATTATCGCCGGGTGGCTTTGTACGGAACCGATTTTCTCATTAAATCCAAGCAGGCCGATCTGGATGGTCTGACCTATGATGTGATGGACACCCATGCTATCCGCCGCCGTGAAGACGTAGCCGAGCAGATTCGTGCCCTGAAAAAGCTCCAGCGATTGGGCGAAAGCTATGGCTTTGATATTTCCAAGCCTGCACAAGACACCAAGGAAGCTATCCAGTGGCTGTACTTCGGCTATCTGGCTGCTGTAAAGGAACAGAATGGCGCTGCCATGTCTCTGGGCCGCACCTCCACTTTCCTGGATATTTACGCCCAGCGTGACCTGGAAAATGGCCGCTACACCGAAGAAGAGATTCAGGAAATGGTAGACCAGTTTATTATGAAGCTGCGTCTGGTACGCTTCCTGCGCACTCCCGAATATGACCAGCTGTTCTCCGGCGACCCCACCTGGGTTACCGAATCTATTGGCGGTATTGGCACTGATGGCCGTCACATGGTCACCAAGAACTCCTATCGTTTCCTGCATACTTTGACCAACTTGGGCCCTGCTCCCGAGCCGAACATGACTATTTTGTGGAGCCCCCGCCTTCCCAAAAACTTCCAAGAGTTCTGCTCCAAGATGTCTATTCAGACTTCTGCTATCCAGTATGAGAGCGACGATCTGATGCGCAAAAAGTTCGGCGACGACTATGCCATTGCCTGCTGTGTCTCCGCTATGCGGGTAGGCAAGCAGATGCAGTTCTTTGGCGCCCGTGCCAATCTGGCAAAGTGCCTGCTGTATGCCATTAACGGCGGCCGTGATGAAATCAGCGGCGACCAGGTAGGCCCCGAGCTGCTGGCGGTTCGCGGAAACACCCTGGACTATGATGATGTGATGAAGAAGTTCGACGTCATGATGGACTGGCTGGCAAGCCTCTATATCAACGCTCTGAACATCATTCACTATATGCACGACAAATATTGCTACGAAAAAATCCAGATGGCCCTTCATGACCAGCAAGTGGTTCGTACCATGGCCTGCGGCATTGCCGGTCTTTCTGTAGTGGCTGATAGTCTGTCTGCCATCAAATATGCAAAAGTACACCCGGTTCGTGATGAGACCGGCCTGGTAACGGAATATGAAATTGAGGGCGATTTCCCCAAATTTGGCAACAACGATCCCCGCGTGGATGATATCGCCGTTATGATTGTGAAGAAATTCATGGGCAAACTGGAAAAGTGCCGCACCTATCGCGGCAGCCGTCCCACCATGTCTATCCTGACCATCACTTCCAATGTGGTGTATGGCAAGCACACCGGTTCCACCCCCGACGGGCGTAAGCGCGGCGAACCTTTTGCTCCCGGCGCTAACCCCATGCACGGCCGTGACAGCAGCGGCTGCGTGGCTTCTATGATGAGTGTTGCCAAGCTGCCCTATGATTACAGCGAAGACGGCATTTCCTATACCTTCTCTATTGTGCCCGGCGCTCTGGGCCGTGAAGAAGAAGTACGGGAGGAAAACTTGGCCCAGTTGCTGAACAGTTACTTTATGGAAGGCGGCCACCACATTAACGTGAATGTTATGAACCGTGAAGTGTTGCTGGATGCTATGGACCATCCGGAAAAGTATCCTCAGCTGACTATCCGTGTTTCCGGCTATGCAGTAAACTTTATCAAACTGACCCGCGAGCAGCAATTGGATGTTATCAGCCGTACGTTCCACGACCATTTCTAAGTTCTATTAAAACAGATGCGCCCCAGCCCAAAGCCGGGGCGCATTTTTCAATTTGTGAAGGAGATGACCTATCATGTCTACTGTTACAGAAATTCCGGGCCGCATCCATTCTGTAGAAACTTTTGGGGCACTGGATGGCCCGGGAATTCGCTATGTCGTTTTTCTGCAAGGCTGTTTACTGCGCTGTGCATATTGCCATAATCCGGATACCTGGGATAAATGCGACGGAACTTCCACAACAGCTGGGGAAGTTGTGGAAAAAATCCTTCCCTATCGAAACTTTATCCGTTCTGGCGGCGTTACCCTTTCCGGCGGCGAGCCATTGCTGCAGCCGGATTTTACCGCAGCTATTCTTCGCCTTTGTAAAGAGCAGGGATTTCACACCGCTGTGGATACCTGCGGTGCTGTCCCTATGGAAACATGTCGGGAAGCATTGGAATTGGCAGACATGCTGCTGCTGGACATTAAGGCTTTGGATTCAGAAGAGTGTAAGTCCCTCACCGGTATGGGAAATGAAAATGCTCTGCGCCTTCTGAATTGGTGTGAAGAAGTGAAAAAGCCCATATGGATTCGCCATGTGTGCGTACCGGGTCTTACTTTACAAACCGACAAGCTGCAAAAACTGGCTGATTTTCTCAGTCCGTTTTCCTGTATTGAAAAAGTGGAACTGCTGCCTTTTCATAAAATGGGAGCATATAAGTGGGACGCTTTAAAAATCCCCTTCACTTTAGCCGATATTCCTGAACCCACCGCCGCAGAAATGGAAAAGGCTCACGCAATTTTTCGCAAGGCTGGACTTCCTATATAAATTTTTATAGTACTCTTTCCCCCGGGTATTTACAAAAAAATCCAAATATGTTTTAATAGGAGTAAAGTGAACACCATTTTTGAAAAAGGGGGATTCTTTTTGAGCATTAATGAAAATTTGCGTCGGGGAACCATTGATCTGCTCCTCCTTACACTTCTTCAAGAGGAAGATATGTATGGATATCAACTTTCCCAGCAGCTGGCCAGACGCAGCGGGGGATTATATACTATGACGGAAGGTTCTATGTATCCCAGTCTTTATCGTATGCTGAAAAAAGGTATGATTTCTGACAGGCGTGTGATTGTAGGAAAACGGCGTGCCCGGGTATACTATCATTTGGAACCTGCCGGAGAGGCTTACCTGGAAAACATTCGAACGGAATACCTTTCTATGAACGAAGGGATTCTAAAAATTTTGCAGTCAGCTCCCAGCAGCCTCCAAACGACAAATTCTTCTGAAAAAACATAAAAAATTCCTCTGCCGGATGTCAGCAGAGGAATTTTTTATGTATATGCGTAACAGGAGGCCCAAGCAATTTGGTTTATCCTTATTCGTTATACAAATCATCAATAGGAATCAACTTTTGCACTTTTTCCGATACCTTAGGCTTACGATTATAGTGAATCAGATGATCACGGAGCATCGTCAAAGCGACTCCGCCGGCAGCAATTGCCATAAAAATCATAAAGGGTCTCAACGAAATCAGTAGTATGCGAATCATCTCAGGCATAACCATGCTCCTTTCTGTATATAACAGTTTCGTTTGTTTCTTCAAATCCTTTCTGAAAAAAGGATGGACATAGTGTAGCATGGACAAAATCAAAAAGCAATGATTCTTACAATACTGTAATCAGATTGAAATTATCTGTAATCATTTGGGTAATTCTTTACAAATCTGTTACCCTTTCCACCCCTTTATCTCCCGCAAAAACAGTGAACCATACCGTTCCAGCTTTTTCTCACCTACGCCCGAAATAGCCAAAAGTTCACTCTCACTTTTGGGCCTGTAGATACACATCTCACGAAGAGTCGAGTCGGTAAACACTGCATAAGGCGGGATCCCTGCGCTCTTTGCCAGCGACAGACGAAGCTGTCGCAATCGCCGAAATAGAGCCTCATCCAAAGGAAGGGCGTCCCCGACAGGACGTTTTACCACAGGCCGATGAGGAATCGACTCTTCCCAATCGATTTTTCTCTCTTCGTGCAGGCAAACAGAACAATTTCCGCAATACCCCGGCACGCCGGTCTCCCCAAAATAGCGAAGCTGATACTGCCGCAGGCACCGGCGGCTGGTCGCATAAAAGGTCATGAGTTTCAAGCGTTCCAGTTCCTTTTCCCGAACCTGCTTGGCAGTTTCCTCATCGAGTTCTTCGTTGTCTTTTTCTTTTTCAATCATAAAGCGGTTAAGGCGTACATCAGCCCCGCTGTATAACAAAATACATCTGGCCGGAGATCCATCTCTTCCGGCACGTCCGGCTTCCTGATAATAGCTTTCCAAATCTTTTGGCATATTGTAGTGGATGACATACGAAACATTGGACTTGTCAATTCCCATTCCAAAAGCATTGGTGGCTACCATTACCGTTTTTCTGTCATAGAGAAAATCTTCCTGGCTCTGCCCCCGCTCTTCATCGGAAAGTCCTGCATGATACCGGGCCGCAGGGTATCCTGCATCCCGCAGCTTTTCGCAAACCTCTTCCACCAGCTTTCGGGTGGAGCAATATACAATTCCGCTTTTGTCTCCTTCTTCCCGAAGAATCTGCAGCAATTCTCGGAATTTATCCCGGGGCTTCCGCACACCAAAATACAAATTCTTCCGGTTAAACCCTGTAATGACAATTTTGGGATTTTGCAGTCCCACCAGTTGTAAAATATCTTCCCGTACCTGCCGGGTAGCCGTTGCCGTAAAGGCTCCTACCACCGGACGTTTGGGAAGGCTCTCCAAAAACTGGGAAATTTTTAAATATCCCGGCCGGAAATCTTGCCCCCATTGAGAGACACAGTGCGCTTCATCTACACATACCATCGATATGGTTACTGACTGTGTAAAGTCCAAAAAATCTCTGGTAAGGAGTCTTTCAGGAGCTACATAGATAATTTTATAGATCCCCTGCCTGGCATTATACAACGCTTTGCGATACTGCCCCGGTGTCAGGGAACTGTTCAAAAAAGCGCCCCGTACCCCAGCCTGTACCAGCGCATTCACTTGGTCCCGCATCAGGGAAATCAGCGGAGATACTACCAGCGTAATTCCCGGCAATAGAATTCCGGGCACCTGAAAACAAATGGATTTCCCCGCTCCGGTAGGCATGACTCCCATAGCGTCCCGCCCGGATAGCAAGCTATCTACCAGCTCCTCCTGACCAGGACGAAATGAATCATAGCCAAATACCTGTTTGAGAACACTATACTTATCCATCACATAGCCTCTGTTTTGGATGCATCCATATTCCGGATGACTTTTCTGTACAGATTTTGAAACAGAAAAATACTGGTAAGTAACGAAACCACTTCCGCAATGGGAAAAGCAAACCACACTGCCGTCAGGCTAATGTGAGACAGCAGCCAGGCAGCGGGAACCAAAACCACCAATTGACGCATTACCGAAACAATCAAGCTGTAAAATCCTCTACCCATTGCCTGAAACAGGGTGGAAGACAGAATTCCCAATGCAGCAGGAAGAAAGCACAAACTGATGTACTGCAAAGCCGGATGGCCAATTCGAAGCATTTCTGAAGAAGCATCAAAAATCAGCAACAGTTTGTCTGGAATCGCCCAGAACACCACCGTTCCCACGGCCATAATCAGCAGACCAATCACACAACCGATTCTCAGGCTTGAAAGCATCCGACGGCGATTGCGGGCTCCGAAATTATATCCCATAATGGGCATGAGTCCCTGGGTCAATCCGAAGACTGGCATAAACACAAAGGACTGGAGCTTGAAATAAATGCCAAAAACCGCAACGGCAGTTTTCGAAAAGCTTACCAGAATGGCGTTCATAGCCAATGTCATGACTGAGCTGATTGCTTGCATAATAATAGCAGGAATACCAACAATATAAATCTGTTTGATAGTCTGCCAGTCAAACCGAAAACTGCGTAAATGTATTTTGACAGCATGTTCCCGAGTCAGCAGTACAATGGTAGCCAACACCAGTGCCGCTATCTGTCCAATGACCGTTGCAATTGCCGCACCAGCCACCCCCATATTCAGGCTGAAAATAAAGATGGGGTCCAGAATAATATTGGTAACGGCTCCTGTCAGCTGAAAAATCATCGGCCAAATCATATTTCCAGTAGCTTGCAGCGTTTTTTCAATATTGGCTTCGATAAAGAGGCCAAAAGAATAAATACAAACAATGCCCAGATAATCGCTGCCCATAGAAACGATATTTTCAGCAGAAGTGTATGCTTCAAAAAAACTGCGGGTAAAAAATAGTCCAAACAAGGCAAAAATAATCCAGTTAAACACTCCCAGCCAAATTCCATGACTGGCTGCGCTATCTGCCGCCTCCTGATTGCCTTCTCCAAGCCGGCGGGAAATCAACGAGTTAATTCCCACTGCCGTACCCATACCAAAAGCAATCAGCAGCATTTGGATGGGATAGGCCAGAGAAACTGCCGTCAGGGCATCTTCACTGATTTTGGATACGAAATAGCTATCCACCACATTATACAGTGCCTGCACCAACATGGAAAACATGGCCGGAAGAGCCATGGAAATAATCAGTGGCAGCATTGGCGCTGTCCCCATTTTCAGGTCGCTTCTTTTTTCCATCTTCATCACTCCTGTTTTCACAAAACATTCCTTCATTTCGAGATATTACATTCCCGTGTCGATAAATCTTTTTTAAGGATATCCTGTCTATTATAATGCACATTGGGTATCTTGCAAAGGGTGAATCAGAAACTTTTTCATAACTTTTTATTTTCCAGTAAAAAAGCACCCGTCTCTCGTAACCGACGGATGCCTTTTCCATATATATAAATTATTCAGCCATAATACTATTTACCTGTGAAGGGTCAAAATATTCAAAAATACCAATGGCCCCTTCGGTTTTTATCGACCAAAGCTGCTGCGGTGTTCGAATCGTCCAGCATACCTCTTGGGCATGAAAGAGTCGGCAGGCAGCCCGCAAACTCCAATTTCTACGGGCGTTCACGTCATATGCGATAAAATCTGGACGTCCCAAAACGTTGACAAACAGATTCCGGGCCAGAAACGCTGTAAAAATATTAAAATGCTTATCCTTGCGGGTAAACTTCGCCATTAACTGGCCGCGAACCACCTTTGGCTGGTTTTTTCGGAACCACTGGACGACTGTGGGGGAAAAAGACTCCACGCACCACAGCCCCCGATACCCTAACAACAACTCACAAGTTTTGCTGCATAGCTCGGCTGTATTTCCATAAGGCTTCAGTTCAATAATCATGGGTGTCTTTCCATTCATGACCTTGAGCACCTGGGAAAACAACGGGATTTTTTCGCCGCTTTGTGCCAGCGAATACTGCTGCAGTTCTTTCAAAGTGAGGGATTCCACCGCAACATCCGCCCCACACATGCGTTTCAGAGTATCATCATGAAATACCACCACATGGCCATCGGCTGTCAGCTGTAAATCCAATTCCACACCAAAACCTTTGGAAACCGCCCGCTGAAAAGCCGGCAGGGAATTTTCCGGGATGCTCTGGTCCCGCAGGTAAAAGCCCCGGTGCGCATAATCATATTGTTGAAACGCCTTTTTTTCAGGGCCGGTGAGAGAGCTCCTGGGCCGAATACAATACAACCATATGGCAGCTGCCACCACCAAAACGGCCAAAACAATCAAAAAAACAAAGGTAGGCAGAGGCATCATCAAAACTCCTTTACTCTAAAAATAACACGTTAATCGGGGGTATCAAACGCTTCCAAACGGCTTTTCACCGGCATAGGCTTGCTGTCTCCATGACGAACAAACAGCATCGTTACAAATGCCAGTGCCGAAAACAACGCCGCATAGGGAAACAGGGTCCAATATCCCACATGCTCCAAAAGTGCGCCGGAAAGAACCGGCGTAAAAATTTGGGCTGCCATGGAAAATGTATAATAATATCCCGTAAACTTTCCCACGCTTCCGCCCTGACTCATCTCTACAACCATCGGGTAAGAGTTCACATTGATGGCTGCCCAGGAAATCCCCACTAAGGCAAAAACAATATTGACTGCCGGATGATATGAGGGAAATAGTGCACCAGAGAAGAAACACAAAGCCAGCACAGCTACCCCAACCAAAATGGTTTTCTTTCGTCCGATACGGGTAGCCACGATTCCTACAGGAATATAAGACAAAACTGCCGCACCGGTAGCCACCAACAAACTGGAAGCAAAGCTACCCCCAGCCATTCCCCACTGTATTTGCGCATACTTGGAAAAAGCCGAGGTAACGGCGTTATATCCCATAAACCAGAAAGCCACCGAAAGCAGCAGGAATACCAAACTTTTTTTCACATCTTTTGGCAGCGGCTCCGACTTTTCCTTCCCCTGTACCGGCTCTTTTTCCGGCTCTTCCGGACCACTCAGCGCAGTCGCCTCGGCTGCCAGCCTTTTTTCGGGAATGGTACTTACCAGCAACACCACTGATACCGCCATAATCACTGCCACAGCAGAAAATAGCGGAAAGTAGTTGGGGCGGGTTGTATGACCAGGTACAAGCACCTGAATGAGCACCAGCGTTATCATGCCGCCTACCGCTCCCATCAGATTGATAATGGCATTTCCTTTGGAGCGAAGAGGCTTGGGGGTTAAATCCGGCATTAACGCTACTGCCGGAGAACGATAAACACTCATACTGATGAGTACCAACAGCAGCGCTACTATAAACATCCAGAAAATTCCCAACTGGTCAGCAACAGGAATCAACAAGGTAAACAAACAGGCTGCTGCTGTCCCGATAACGATAAATGGAGTCCGCTTTCCAAAACGGGTATCGGTTTTATCTGACAAATTTCCAAACAAAGGCAGCATAAACAATGCCAACACATTGTCCAGCGCCATAATCATACCGGAATTGGTGTCTCCAACGTGAAAGGTATTTTTTAAAATCAAGGGAATTACCGCATCATACATTTGCCAAAAGGTGCAAATGGACAAAAACGCCATGCCCACCAAAATGGTGCGTTTGGTATTCAGTTTCATAATCATTTCCACCTTTCTAAAAATAGATGGCAACATGTCTTTTTATTTTATCATGGAAAAAATCATTTTGCAATTAAGAAATGTAAAGTTTTCATAAAAATTTTTATATAATTGCCTTTTGAAAAGTAAAGTATTACAATTATTTCGAGACGTTTCTTTCCAACACACAATCGGACGCGCGGCATCACAATAGAACTTGTGTGGATACTGCCGGTGGAAGCAGTTTCAAAATTTGCGTGTTTTTGCACCAAAACCGCCTAAAAATCCCTGCAGATGACGTTGAACTTTTTCCAGGTTTCCGGTATCATATCCTCAACGGACGTTCGTTTTAGAAAGGAGGTTTTCCCACTTGGATTCCGTTTTATCTACGGTTTATATCTGTTGTATGGGAGTCGGCCTTCTGCTGCCCCTGCTTCATGTCATACTGGATTTTCTCGATTTGGACTTCGATGCAGGTGCCAGCGATGCTCCTCTTCCCTTTAACATCATGGCGCTGTCTTTTGGAGTTCTGGTATTGGGCGCCTGCGGTAAAATCGTATTGGTGTTGGGCGGGAACTGGATTTTCAGTCTGATTCTGGGATTCATTTTGGGATGCCTCGCGTTCTGCCTGCTGACCCGGTTTGTCATCCGTCCGTTAAAGCGCAATTCTCCGCAAGCCCCCAGTATTCGGGATTTACGCTGGAAGGAAGGCGTGATTCAGCTGGCGGTCCGGCCCGATTTTACCGGTACGATCCGTGTCCTGAACAGTGTCGGAAGCTATGTCACGTATAACGCCAAACCGGCTCCCTGGATAACCGAAGAGCTGCCAGTCGGGATGGAGGTCCTCATTGTGGAAATCGATGAGGAAAAGAAACTCTGCACCGTCTGTCCTTTCGATTCCTATCGAAAGCAGCTTGCACAATTCAAACAATCAAAAGGAGGTTTTTGAAAATGCCGGAACAATTCATGTCAACAGCAGTCCTTATTGGTATCATTGTGGTGGGCCTTATTATTGTACTCGCTGCCATCTTCTCTACCTGGAAAAAGGTGCCTGCCGATAAAGCCGCTATCGTCACCGGTTTGGGAAGGGCCAAGGTCATTACCGGCGGCGGCGTAATGGTACTGCCCGTGTTACAACGCATTGATTACATTACCCTGGAAAACATTAGCTTTGACGTCAATATGCAGGGAACCTTGACCGCCGACGCTGTACCGATTGAAGCAAATGGTACGGTTGTCGTAAAAATTAAAAACGACGAGGCCATGATTCGCTCCGCGGTGGAACAGTTTAACTGCGGGAAGGAAAGCGAAACGAAACAACATATTATGGAAACCGCCCGGGATGTTTGTGAGGGCCGTCTCCGTGAAATTATCGCGGATATGACCGCTGAACAGCTGTATAAAGACCGCAAGACATTCTCGGAACGTGTGAAAGAAGTGGCAGAGGAGCAGCTGTGCGAACTGGGTCTGGAGCTGAAATCCTTTACCATTAAGGGAATCGGCGACCAGAACGGTTATTTTGAAGCCTTGAGCAAACCCCAGATTGCCGCTGTAAAGCGCGACGCGGAAATCGCACAGGCCGAAGCCGTAAAGGAAAGTATGATTAAAACTTCCGAAGCCCGTCGTGCCGGTGAACAGGCTCGTCTGGAAGCAGAAGCCCGCATGGCAGAAGCAAAAAAGGAAGCGGATATTAAAAAGCTGAACTTTGAAAAGGAACGTCAGACTACCCAGGCAATCTCTGACGCAGCTTACAGCATCCAACAGAACGTGACCCAAAAGGATATTACCAACACGGAAATGGATGCCAACGTTTTGAAAGAACAGCGTGCCCGCGAAGTCCGCGAGGCTTCCATTCAGATTGAAATTGCCGCCGAACAGAAAAACATTGAGCTGGCAAAGAAAAAGGCTGAGCGTAAAGAAGCCGAACTGCTGGAAACCGTGATTAAACCCTCCGAGGCAGAAAAGCTCCGTGCTGAATTGCAGGCAGAAGCCCAGAAGGTAGCCATGATTAAGCGCGCAGAAGCGGAGGCAGAAGCCAAAAAGCTGGACGCTGCTGCAGAAGCCGAGGCCCAAAAACTGGATGCCCAGGCACAGGCCGAACGTATTAAGCAGGAAGGTATGGCACAGGCTGAAATTACGGAAAAGCAAGGCGTTGCACAAGCAGAAGCGATCCGGCGCCAAGGTTTGGCAGAGGCTGAAGCACTGGAAAAGAAAGCCGAAGCTTTGGCCAAGATGGATGACGCCGGTAAACTGCAGATGGTTATTGAAAAGCTGCCTGAAATCGCTCGCGCCATTGCAGAACCCATGTCCAAAATTGGCAACATTACCATCATTGATGGCTCCGGCAGCGGAGAAAACGGCGGCGGGGCTGCTGATGTGGCCCGCTATATGACCGGTTCGCTCAAAGCGGTTAACGAAGCCTTGAAAGATACCATTGGGTTTGATATGACCGATGTGATGAAGTCCCAGACATTGGAAGCCAGAACTACCCGGAATATCCGTGTGGATGGTCTTCCGCAGCCTCCGGTGGAACCTGCTGCACCAGCTGCTGACACCAAAACCACAGAAGAATAAGTTTTATGAAAAATCCCTGCTCTCCAGGAACCTTTCCGAAGAGCAGGGATTTTTTTATTATTTTTATCGGCTTAAGACTCTATTTTCTTATATAGACTTACATATCCAGAAAAATTCTGGGAATCTCTTCTATCATATCGGTAGGCAACATTCCCTGCTGGGAGTGCTTGCGGGCACTACGGTCTCCTGCCAGCCCATGAAGATATACGCCTGCTCTTGCTGCCGCAGACGCTTCCATTCCCTGTGCGGCAAAAGAACCTATCATACCTGCCAGAATGTCGCCGCTTCCGCCCCGGGCCATTCCCGGATTTCCCGTGTGATTGATATAGCATCGGCCGCTGGGCAAAGCAATCAACGTACCTGCGCCTTTCAGGACCGTAACCACCCCATATTCCCGGGCCAGAAAATCGGCTGCCGACAAACGGTTGGCCTGTACCTCTTTGATAGTTGCCCCCAGCAATCTGGCCATCTCCCCCGGATGGGGTGTTACAATGACCGGTTTCTTCAAAGCCGCTTCTTTCAGCCAATCCAAATGGCCGCAAACACTATTTAGTCCATCCGCATCCACTACCACCGGACACTCTGCTTCTTCCAACACCTTTTTCACTAAAAATGTACTTTTCATGCCCAATCCACAGCCAATTACACAAGCAGAGGCACTCTTTAACGCTTTATCCAGCCGTTCTTCACTATCCTGTGTCAATACGCCGTTCTCTCTATCCAAAATGGTGAACACCGATTCTAACAATCGTCCTGCCGCTATGGGATAAATAGCCCTCGGCAACACCAGATTTACCAGACCTGCTCCACAACGCAAGGCAGCCCATCCGCTCATAATAGCTGCACCGGCCATGCCTTCGCTGCCGCAGATACACAAGAGCTTTCCGTAATCCCCCTTGTTGCTTTCACTATGCCGTGGGTGAAATTGTTCCTTTACCCAGCGCATCTCCACCGTTTCCAAGGCAGGAACTGTCTGTGCCGGTATTTCGGGCGGGATTCCCGCAGGCAGGACAGCAACTTCCCCACAATATTCTTTTCCCGGATACAACACGTGTCCCGGTTTGGCTGCTGTAAAGGCTGTTGTATACCAAGCCTTAATACAGGGGCCACGTACTGCTCCTGTATCACATTCTACACCACTGGCAATATCCAGCGAAATAATCGGCACACGGCATCGGTTGGCAAGTTCCGCCAAAACCCCCATATTTTCCGGCATAGTCCCGCGAAATCCAAAGCCATACAGCCCGTCAACCAAAAGGTCTGCTCCCGTTATAGCCTGACGGGCTGCCCGATTCTCCTGCTCCCAATCGGTTACCACAATTTCCGGCTCCATTTTGTCAAAAGCCTGGCGGGCAAGAGCCGTTGCCGGCATTCCCTCTGCCAATACGACTGTAATATAGGCGCCGGTTTTCTGAAGGATTCGCGCCACTACATAACCGTCTCCTCCATTGTTTCCCTTTCCGCAAAGAATCGTAACCCGTTTTTCCTCCAAGGTATATTTTCGCTGGATAAACTGCGCTGCCGCTCCTCCTGCATATTCCATCAGGTCTTCCATGGAAATCCCGCGTTCCACTGCCTGATGTTCCATGGCCTGCATTTGGCTTTTGCTATAGTATCTCATTGCTTTCCTTTCCTCCTTACCTTTTTCCTGCACTTCAAACACTTGTCTACATAAAAAGACAAGTTGCCTTATTGCCCATCTATTAGCCTTTCTCTTACAGCATACTGTCCAACAAATAAAAACAAAGCGTATAAACGAAACCATTTATACGCAACGTTTTTCTGCTAACACCACCGCAGAAGCATATTCGGTTGTATGCGTAACACTAACGGAAAATTCCCAGCCTTCCGCCAGTTTGCGGGCATTTCCACTCAACCGCAGATAGGGGGCGCCGCTTTCCTTTCGCAAAAGCTCCACCTCACACAAAGAAAATCCCCGGACACCGGTTCCCATGGCTTTGGCAAAAGCTTCTTTGGCACAAAAACCAGCTGCTGCCGTTTCAACCCATCGACTGCTCTCCTCAGACGGATACCCCCGCTCCTGCAGAAGGGCCTGTTCTCCCGGACCAAATACCCGCTGGAAAAATCGGGGATTTCTCATGGCCCTTTTCAGGCGGGGACACTCCGTCATATCAATTCCGACCGAAAACATCAAATCTCATCTGTCTGGGCATACCGGCTTTAATCCCGTCCAGAACCTTCTCGTTGGGACTGAACACTAACAGGGTGCGTCCGTATTTAGCGGTACGGACCATAATATACCAAGCATTTTCACCGGTATCCGTTTCGGCAGCCATTAGTACCTTTTCCACAGGACGCTGTGCCATCCGCCGTGCATCATACTTTCCCATTTCTTCGGTATTATGGACATCAAAAGAAATCACGCGCTTTCTTCTTTTCTTGTTGATAATCTTATCTACCGTCAAATCTCCGTTGGTAACGCTATATTCAAACTCCAAATTACGAGAGGTAACAACCCAATAAATCCCATAAATACTGCCAACTAACACCACTAAAGGAATTAACGGAACCCCAGTAAGCGGGAAAAGAATAAACACGCTAATCAAAACAAGAACCACCCCTCCAAGAGAAGCAGCAAAGGAAATTCCCAGGTCTTTACTGGAAAGCTTCCGTTTTACAATTTGTTCTGTAAAAATATCCATAAAAAGTCCTCCTGAAAATGATAGATAAAACGATTTAAGAAAGCTTGATTGCCATTTTACACCATATTTTACGCATGTTTTCAGCTTTCTTTTTGTGATTATACCATAGCTTTCGTGTCTTTACAATAAATAAACCTTCCTTTCTCCCAGGCAAATTGTAAAAAATATCCGTTTTTTATAGAAATAGCTGGTTCTATGATAAAATGACTGGTTAAGGTCTTGCCAAGGTCAAAAAGCCGTGGTAAAATAAAGTGAAATAACGCGATGAAAAAGGAAAGTAGTCTTTTCTACGGCAGTCAGAGAGGGTATGTCCCCGGCTGAAAGCATACCTGTGCACGAGCCAAGATGAAGTTCCCTTTGGAGCGGCAGTCCTGAACACCTGTGTCTGTAGGGACTGACGGACGGCGCCGTTATCAGCCGCAGGAGAGTAAGGGCTTCTGTTCTTACAAGAAATAAGGGTGGTACCGCGGAGTATGATGCCTTCGCCCCTTTTATGGGGCGGAGGCTTTTGTTATTTTATATAAAGTCAGTACACCGCGCCATCTCCTGCACAATAGATTCATCATTTTTGAAAGGATTGATTCCTGCCATGAAGGAGCAACTGGAAGCCATCCGCGCCCAAGCGGATGCAGAACTGAAACAAGCCGAAAGCCAGCAGGCGCTGGAAGAACTGCGCATTAAGTATCTGGGCAAAAAGGGCGCTTTGACTGCTATCTTGAAGCAGATGGGCAAGCTTTCTGCTGAAGAGCGTCCGGTCATCGGTCAACTGGCCAACCAGGTACGTGCCAGCATTGAAAACGAACTGGCTCAGCGTGCTGCTGAAGTCAAGGCTGCTGAGCAGCAGCGCCGTCTGGAAGAAGAAAAGCTGGACGTAACACTGCCCGGTAAGCGTCGCGAAATGGGCGCCAAACATCCTCTGTCCATTGGTCTGGACGAAATCAAGGAAATCTTCATCGGCATGGGCTTTGAGATTGTGGAAGGCCCTGAGGTGGAGACCGACTATTATAACTTTGAAGCACTGAATATCCCCAAAAACCATCCTGCCCGCGATACTCAGGATACCTTCTACATCAACGAAAATATCCTGCTTCGCACCCAGACTTCTCCTGTACAGGTGCGCACCATGGAAAAGCAGAAGCCTCCCATCCGTGTGATTTCTCCCGGCCGTGTGTACCGCAGCGATGCTGTGGATGCTACCCACTCCCCGCTGTTCCATCAGATTGAGGGCCTTGTGGTGGATAAGGGAATTACCTTTGCCGATTTGAAAGGCACACTGGAAACCTTCGTCAAGCGTTTGTATGGCGAGGACAGCGTCGTGCGTTTCCGTCCCCACCATTTCCCCTTCACCGAACCTTCTGCTGAGGTTGACGTACAGTGCTTTAACTGCCATGGCGAGGGATGCCGCCTGTGTAAGGGTGAAGGCTGGATTGAAATTCTGGGCTGTGGCATGGTACATCCCAAGGTGCTGAGCAACTGCGGAATTGATCCGGAAGTATACAGCGGTTTTGCTCTGGGAATGGGTCTGGAGCGCGTGGTCATGCGTCGGTACAACATTGACGACCTGCGTCTGTTCTATGAGAATGATGTCCGCTTCCTGAAGCAGTTCCAGGGTTAATTATCTGATTATTATATTGAGATAGTGTCCTTTCTTGAATCGTTGGGCACGAAAATTTCTGTATGATTCCCTTTACTATATTCCAAAAAAGGCTTGGTGAATGATAAATGAATCTTTCTATGAAATGGCTGAAAGAATTTGTCACCCTGGACGATATGCCCATGCGCTCCTTCACGGAAGCCATGACCATGAGCGGCTCCAAGGTGGAAGGCTATGAAGTTGAAGGCAGCGAGATCAGCAACGTGGTGGTTGCCCGTGTGGAATCCATGGAGCGTCACCCCGACTCTGACCATCTGTGGATCTGCCAGGTAAATATCGGCGCTGACGAAAACATCCAGATTGTTACCGGCGCACAAAACCTCAAACCCGGTGACGTGGTGCCTGCTGCTCTGCATTGCTCCACGCTGCCCGGCGGCGTAAAAATTAAAAAGGGCAAGCTGCGCGGTGTGGAAAGCAACGGTATGCTGTGCTCTTTGGGTGAGCTGGGACTTACGACTCACGACTTCCCGTCTGCTATTGAAGATGGTATTTTTGTCCTCACCGAAGAGGACGGCTGCGATTTGACGCTGGGCAAGCCCATCTGTGAGGCCATCGGACTGGATGACACCAGCGTAGAATTTGAAATCACTTCTAACCGCCCCGATTGCTTCTCCGTCATTGGTCTGGCAAGAGAAGCCGCTGCTACCTTCAAAAAGCCCCTGAAGCTCCACACTCCCCAAGTAAAAGCCGGTCACGGCTCCTGCGAGGGAATGCTGGATGTAAAAATTGAGGCTCCCGAACTGTGCCCCATTTACAGCGCCCGCATTGTCAAGAATGTCCGGGTAAAGCCCTCTCCCCGTTGGATGCGCGAGCGTCTTCGTGCCTTGGGCGTGCGTCCCATCAACAACATCGTGGACATCACCAACTATGTGATGCTGGAATACGGCCAGCCTATGCACGCTTTTGACCTGCGCTTCATCGAAGAGGGGAAAATCCGTGTGCGTCTGGCAAAAGAGGGTGAAACTATCACGACTCTGGACGGTGTAGACCGTAAGCTGACCGGTAAACAGCTGGTAATTGCCGATGCCAAAAAGCCGGTCGCAATTGCCGGTGTTATGGGTGGTGAATACAGCGGTATTATGGACGACACCACTACCATTGTATTTGAATCCGCTTGCTTTGATGGCGCTTCCGTCCGTGTAACCGCAAGAGACCAGGGAATGCGTACCGACGCTTCTTCCCGCTATGAAAAGGGTCTGGACCCCAACAGCTGCCTGCCTGCTCTGGACCGTGCCTGCGAATTGGTAGAAATGCTGGATGCCGGCGATGTGCTGGATGGCACCCTGATGGACGATCATTCCAGCCGTGAACGCCGCCGTATCCCGCTGGAGCATGACTGGATTAACCGTTTCCTGGATTTGAACCTCTCCGCCGATGAAATGAAAGCCATTCTGGCTCCTCTGGACTGCCAGTTTGACGGCGATGACGTACTGGTGCCCACCTTCCGCCCCGATTTGGTACACAAGGCCGACATTGCCGAGGAAATCGCCCGTTTCTATGGCTATAATAACATCCCCGGAACTGCCCTTAGCGGCGGCGCACAGGGTAAATATTCCCCGGTGCAGAAGTTTATGGCAAAAATCGGAAACACCATGCTGGCACAGGGCATGAGCGAGATTATGACCTACTCCTTCATCAGCCCCCGTTGCTATGATAAAATCAATCTGCCCGCAGACAGCGAACTGCGCAATTCTATTGTCATCTCTAACCCCTTGGGCGAAGATACCAGCATCATGCGTACCATCGCTCTGCCATCCATGATGGAAATTTTGGCAAAGAACTATAATAACCGCAACGCTTCTGCTGCTCTCTATGAGCTGGCTAAGGAATATATCCCCACCACTCCTGACGAGCTTCCTGTGGAAAAGAACACTCTTATCGGTGGTATGTACGGCGATGGTGCTGATTTCTTCCAGATGAAGGGAATCGTTGAGGAACTGCTGGATGCTGTTTCTGTATATGGCTATGACGTGGAAGCTTGCTGCGACAACCCGAGCTACCATCCTGGCCGCTGCGCCAATCTGGTGAAGGATGGCCGCGTATTCGGCGTAATGGGTGAGATTCATCCGGTTGTTACGGAGAACTACGGCATGGACTGCCGTGTATACTGCTTCTCCCTGGACGCCGACGCTCTGTTCGAAATGGCCCAGCCCGAAAAGACTTACAAGCCCCTGCCCAAGTTCCCGGCCGTAACCCGCGACTTGGCACTGGTATGCGATGAGTCCATCCCGGTGGGTACATTGGAAAAAGCAATTGTCCGCGGCGGCGGCGCACTGCTGGAAAACATCCAGTTGTTCGATGTGTATCAAGGTGCTCAGATTGAGGCCGGTAAAAAGAGTGTGGCTTTCAGCATCACTCTGCGTTCGGCAGACAGCACACTGAAAGACGAGCAAACGCTGGCTGTCATGAAGAAGGTTATGAAGGAACTGGAAAAAACCGGTGCTGTTCTCCGCTCCTGATTTGTAAAATTTCTCGTTTGATTTTACAGCTTTTTTACTATAAATACAGAGTTCGGTAATAATTTCTATATGGAATCTCTTGTATTTTGAGCGGATTTAGTGTATGATTAGCGGTATCGGAGGTGTTTTCATGCTTGACAAGACCATGACGTTCTCGCTGGAACGGGACCGGGAAGGGGATATTCGCCGAATCCTGACAACGGTTTATGATGCATTGAAAGAAAAAGGATATAATCCCATCAACCAAATTGTTGGTTATATTCTCTCAGAGGACCCTACCTATATCACGACTCATAACAATGCCCGCAGTCTCATTCGCCGAATTGACCGGGATGAGTTGTTGGAAGTACTGGTAAAATCTTATTTGCGAGAATAAGTCTTCGCTGTTATTACCAAAAGCCTGTTGTAACTTTGCTACAAGTACAACAGGCTTTTTTGTTGTATTTCCATAAACATTTTGTTATTTTCTCCGACGATTTGCAGTTGTCCTCTATTTATGGTATACTTTCAATAATATGATAACTTGCTGATAGTAGACCCGTTTTGAACGGGTCTATATTTTACGAAGGAGGAACTGGCTATGAGTGATAAAAAAGCTGACAAATTCCCGATGTATAAAGGGAAGCCGTTGGTTCGCTGCGGCGATACCATTTACTACGGAAGCATGAAGGATAAATATGTCATTAAGATGGAAATTAAAAGCAAGAAGAAAGTGCAGGATTTGGAAGTTGCCGATCGGGTAACAATACAGCTGATGTATACGGATGCAACCATTCGTAACCGCAAGCAGATTGTGAAATCCAGCGAAAAGAGTGGACTGTATTTGGCACTGGATATTGCAGACGCTTGGCTTTCTCGGGCACTTGCGGAAGAAGCCTGAACCATTATGGGGAAATAGTCGGAAGAGAGCTGTCTAACAGCATTTTCCACACGAGTTTATTTTGAAAAATCTATACTGGATAGAGGAAAAGGAACCGGTATCAAGCACCGGTTCCTTTTTTTGTCATTCCCCTTGACAACTGTGTATACTGTGTATATACTGTATATAGATGATAATAACAGTTAACTGTGAGGTGCTCCATGGATATCATTATCAGCAACAGCAGCTCCAGCCCCATCTATGAGCAGATCACTCGGCAGATCAAAGACCATATTTTGCAGGGGGAGCTAAAGGCAGGGGACGCCCTGCCTTCGATGCGGATGTTGGCAAAAGAGCTGCGTATCAGCCTGATTACCACCAAGCGTGCGTATGAAGAGCTGGAACGGGATGGGTTTATTGAAACAGTTCCCGGAAAGGGCTGCTTTGTTTCGGAGAAAAATACCGAATTTCTCCGGGAAGAGCAGCTGCGGCAAGTGGAAGGCTTTTTGCAGCAGGCGGCAGACGCTGCCCGGCGGTGCGGCCTGAGTCTTGACGAACTTCGGGAAATGCTGGAAATCCTGTATCATGAAGGCTAAGCCGGCTAATTCCGGCAGAAAGGAAACCATATGGATACGATTCTCAGGCTGGAGGGCGTGACCCGGCGCTTTGACAGTTTTACATTACAGCCATTACATCTGGAATTGCCCGGCGGCGTGATTATGGGCCTGATTGGAGAAAACGGGGCAGGAAAAACCACCACCCTGCGCCTGATTCTGGGTGCTCTTCACCGGGACGGGGGCAACATTACGATTTTTGGGAAAGCGCTTGATGGGAACGAGGCGCATATCCGGCAGGATATTGGCGTAGTATTTGACGAGTGTTGTTTCCATGAATCTATGACTCCCAAAAACATCAATGCCATTTTCAAGGGGATCTATCAAAATTGGAACTCCTCCGATTTTACAAGATACTGCAATGTTTTGCAGCTTCCCCTGAAGAAAAAGATCAAGGAATTCTCCCGGGGCATGAGGATGAAGCTCTCCATTGCCGCTGCTATGAGCCACCGGCCAAAACTGCTGCTGCTGGACGAAGCCACCAGCGGCCTTGACCCGGTAGTTCGGGATGACGTGCTGGAATTATTGCAGGAGTTCGTCTCTGATGAAGAACATTCCGTACTGTTTTCCAGCCATATCACAGAGGATTTGGAAAAAATCGCGGATTATGTGGCCTATCTGCATCGGGGAAGCTTGCAGTTTGTCCGCTCTAAGGATGAGCTTTTGTATGAATACGGCATCGTCAAATGTGGAAAAAGCGAATTTGAAAAGATGGACAAATCCGACTTTGCTGCATGGCGGGAAAATGCCTTTGAAGTGCAGGCTCTCACCGAAAACCGGGAGGCAATACGGCGAAAATACCCAGGGTGTGTCATTGACCAGGCCGGACTGGAGGAAATTATGCTCCTTTACTCCAAGGGCAGTGTGGAGAGGGGGCATCGTTCATGAATGGCCTTCTGCGGAAAGATTTCCTTTTCATCGCTAAAAAATATAAGGTTTCCCTTTTGTTTCTTCTGGTTGCGGCGCTGCCTGCTTTGAAAAGGGAAAGAGTCGATTTGATTTTGGGGGTATATCTATTTGCCATTATGCTGGCCATTCAGTCGGACCTGGTGACCGTTGACAAGGAAAATAACTGGAAGAAAGTAGAGGAATCTTTGCCGGTTTCCCCTTTTGGGATTGTGCTGGAAAAATATATTGCGGCCCTGTTGTTCCTGCTTGCAGGGGGGATTGCGTTTCTCTTCTTTTCCGTGCTGGAAAAGAGTATGGCGGGAACAAGCGTTTTGGAAGCCCTTCCCACTTTCACTTTTTTAATGGTTTCCTGCTGCATTGCCCTCTCTGTGCAAATTCCCGTATTGTACCGGTTTGGCAAGCGGGTGGGGGTGGCTGTTTTCCTCTTATTGGCGGCTGGGGCCTGTGTCACGATAGCGGGAATCCGCTGGTGGGGCTGGGGGGATTCCGCTGTCTTCTCCCTGCTTTTCAGCACTCCTATCCGTTATTGGCTGATAGCGGCAACGGTAGGACTGACAGTGCTTTCCTGGCTGCTTTCCACCCATATTTACCGCTGCAAGGATAGATAAGAGAAAGGATGATTCTCTATGACGGGTTTACTTCGTAAGGATTTTCTGTTATTGGCAAAGGCTCTGCGTGCGTTTGCTTTGTTTGCAGTGGTGTTTGCCGCGCTTTCTTTTTCTCAAAACAACGGAGAAAACATCGGCGCAGCAGTGGGAAGCTATTTCTTTATCATGATCGTGATTATGCAGGTGTTTACCCTCTCCGCCGATGAACAGGCCCGCTGGCTCCGGCTGGAAAAAGCCCTGCCGGTAACGCCTTTTCAGGCAGTGCTTTCCAAATATCTCATGTCGCTCTTGGGCGCTGTGCTGGGAATGATCGTCTTTTTGCTATTCTGTATTCGGGATATCATGGCCACTGGCAACTTGATAGAACCTCTATCCATTGCCGCCGGTCTGGCAGCCGCGGCTTTGTTCCTGGCAGCGGTGGAGTTCCCGCTTTTATACCGGTTTGGCAGCAATTCCGGGCGTTTCCTGTTCTTTGGGGTGGTTATTGTAGTGGTAGCGCTAATATGGGCGGGCCAAATGGCCGGACTGTCGGTGGAAGCTGTGACCGGCTGGTTCTCTGCCAATAAAACACTGCTGGTGGTGCTGGGCATTTGTATCCCTGTGCTGGCTTTTATTGGCTCTTATTTTCTTTCGACATCCATTTATCGCAAAAAAGAGTGGTAAACATTGCACAAAAGTGAAAGAGCTTCCAAGTTGAATTTATTACAACATTGTAACTTTGTCGCTTATTTCACAAAAGAACCCGCGGGAATTCGCCCGGTGCACGGCGGATAAGAGCGGTGAATCCCTTTTTCTGAATTTTTCAAAAAATGACTAAATTGGCTGTTTTTGCGGAAATTTGCCCTTTTTCTTTTGCCGTTTTTTATGGTATGATGAAGGCAATCCACAAGCAAACAGCCTGACAGGAGGTGAGACGAGATGGCTGAATATATGATTTACATTTGGCTTGCGGTGATTTTCGTGGCGCTGGTGGTCGAAGGCTTGACGGCCCAGCTGATTTCTATCTGGTTTGTTCCCGGCGGTCTGGCAGGACTGATTTCCGGCTTCTGCGGTGCAGGGGAGTGGGTTCAAGTCCTCATTGGCGCAGTGGTTACCCTGATTTGCCTGATTGCCACCCGTCCTCTGGTAAACCGAGTGATGAAATTCCGCAAGGTGGACACAAACGCAGGTCGCCTGGTAGGCCAAATCGGAGTCGTCGTACAGGAAATCCGCAATCTGGATGCCATGGGTCAGGTGAAAATCCAGGGTGCAATCTGGACAGCGCGTTCGGAAAACGGCGAAGTCATTCCCTTGGAAAAAAAGGTTTCTATCGTTCGTATTGAGGGCGTCAAGCTCATCGTCAAACCCCTGTAAAAAAGTGAAATCGGAGTTTTTTGAAAACAAGGAGGAAATTGTATGCCGTTTAATATCGGAGCATTTGTTGTAGCAGCCCTGTTGATTATCGCCATTCTGGTGATTATCGCAAATATCAAAATCGTCCCTCAGGCCTATGCCTATGTTATCGAGCGCTTTGGCGCTTATAAGTGCACATGGGGAACCGGCCTTCACTTCAAAGTGCCCTTTGTGGATAAGATTTCCAAAAAGGTATCTTTGAAGGAACAGGTCATTGACTTCCCGCCTCAGCCGGTGATTACCAAGGATAACGTTACCATGCAGATTGACACGGTGGTATATTTTGAAATCACTGACCCCAAAATGTACACCTATGGCGTAGAGCGCCCCATTTCTGCTATTGAAAATCTGTCGGCTACTACCCTGCGTAACATTATCGGTGAAATGGAACTGGACCACACTCTGACTTCCCGGGACATCATCAACAGCAAAATCCGCATTATTCTGGATGAAGCGACCGATCCCTGGGGCATTAAGGTCAACCGCGTGGAACTGAAGAACATTATCCCGCCCAGAGAGATTCAGGAAGCTATGGAAAAACAGATGAAGGCCGAGCGTGAACGTCGTGCCCGGATTCTGGATGCAGAAGGCGAAAAGCGCAGTGCCATCCTGATTGCCGAAGGTAACAAAGAGTCTGCAATTCTGAATGCAGAAGCTATTAAGGAAAGTAAGATTCGCGAGGCACAGGGCGAGGCAGAAGCTATTGTCGCCGTGCAGAAGGCTATTGCTGACGGTATCCGGATGCTGAATGAAGCAGACCCGTCCAGAGGTGTCATTGCCCTGAAGAGCCTGGAAGCTTTCGAGAAGGCTGCCGACGGTAAGGCTACCAAGCTGATTATTCCTTCCGAGATTCAGGGAATGGCTGGTTTGGCTGCTTCTCTCAAGGAAATGGTCACAGACGGTGCTCCTAAGGCAAAATAAAACCATTGAGAATAGAAAGCCCGAACAGGCAAGAATGTCCTGTTCGGGCTTTTTTGCGCTCTTATGTAACGTATTTTGTCTCTTTGCCGAAAGGTTGTTTCTTGAAAATGATTTGCCGGTTCATTGCAAGAAAGGTGGAATTACTGAAACTTTGCTGTCCATTGTGCCCAAAAGCCTTCGGAGCAAAATGGATGCGTTTTGTATTCACACACAAAGTCGGTAGAGAAAATGTCCCGGTGCTTGCAATTGAACGGAAAATCTCATACAATAAAGATACAACATTCGGAGGTAGATAAGATGATGATTATTGCCCTCTTGAGAACTGCATATCGCTATTGTGGAAAATCAACGGGGAAGTGTATCGTCTTATAGTATCGTCAGGTGTCGGGCTGCGTCAATTTTTGCCGCAGCCCTTTTGGTTTTTCTCTAAAACAGGATAGCGGTGTTTGCCGCAGAAAGAAAGGAATGGTCAACATTATGAAAAAGGTTGCAGTAATTATGGGAAGCGACAGCGATTTTCCCGTGGTGTCCGCCGCAATTAAACGCTTGAAGAGCCTGGATATCCCGGTAGAGGTTCATGTTATGTCTGCTCATCGCACTCCTGAAAAGGCCGCAGCTTTTTCTGCAGGCGCAAAGGAGAACGGTTTTGGCGTGATTATCGCAGCAGCAGGCAAGGCCGCTCATCTGGCTGGTGTACTGGCTGCACACACCACCCTGCCCGTCATCGGTATTCCTGTCAAGTCCTCCACTTTGGACGGCCTGGACGCTCTGCTGGCAACCGTTCAGATGCCCAGTGGGATTCCGGTTGCTACCGTTGCCATTGACGGCGCCGACAATGCTGCTATTCTGGCAGCTCAGATGCTGGCTCTTTCCGATGATACTCTGGCAGAAAAGCTGGCCCAGATGAAGGTACAAATGGAAGAGGGCGTGGCAAAGAAAGATCTTGCCATTCAGGAAAAAGTTTCCGAGCTGTAAGAGAATCTATTTCACATACAAGAAAGGGAATTGATTATGAAGAGTTTCAGCGAAAGCTATAAGGCTGCCGGCGTGGACGTTACCGCTGGTTATAAATCTGTTGAGTTAATGAAAAAGCATGTAGCCCGCACGACTATTCCCGGCGTTGTTTCCGGAATCGGCGGTTTTGGCGGACTGTTTCAGCCGGAGCTCACTGGCATGAAGGAGCCGGTACTGGTTTCCGGCACTGACGGCGTGGGCACCAAACTGCGCATTGCTTTCCTCATGGACAAGCATGACACTGTGGGCATTGACTGCGTGGCTATGTGCGTCAACGACGTGGTTTGCGGCGGTGCAAAGCCTCTGTTCTTCCTGGATTATCTGGCTGTAGGCAAGAATGTGCCCGAAAAGGTAGCCGACATTGTTTCCGGTGTTGCCGAAGGCTGTGTACAGGCTGGCTGCGCACTGGTTGGCGGCGAGACCGCTGAAATGCCCGGCTTCTATCCCGAGGACGAGTATGATCTGGCCGGTTTCTCCGTGGGTATCGTGGATAAGCAGAAGATTATTGATGGTTCTGCTATGACCCCCGGCGACGTGCTCATCGGTCTGCCCTCTTCCGGCGTTCACAGCAACGGTTTCTCCCTGGTCCGCAAGATTTTTGATGTGAATAAGGATAACCTGTCCGCCTATGTGCCCGAATTGGGCGCAACCTTGGGTGAGACCCTGCTGACTCCCACCAAGATTTATGTGAAGCCCGTACTGGCCGCTATGGCACAGGCCAATGTAAAGGCCGTTTCTCACATCACTGGCGGCGGTTTCTATGAGAATATTCCGCGTATGCTGAAAGATGGCTGCTCTGCAAAAATCGATTTGGCAAAGGTTCCCCACCTGCCCATTTTCGACCTGCTGCAGAAGACCGGCAACATCCCCACCCGCGACATGTACAACACTTTCAACATGGGCATGGGCATGTGCATGGCCGTTGCCAAGGAAGATGCCGACAAGGCCGTTGCTGCCCTGCGTGAAGCCGGAGAAGAAGCTGTTATCGTAGGCGAGATTGTCGCTGGCGACAAGGAGGTCCTCCTGTGATGAACATTGTCGTGCTGGTTTCCGGCGGCGGCACCAATTTGCAGGCGCTTATCGACGCAGAAAAAGCCGGAAAAATTCCCGGCGGAAAAATCTCCTGCGTGATTGCCTCCAAACCCGGTGTCTATGCGCTGGAGCGGGCAGCAAAAGCAGGGATTCCCTCCCGTGTGGTGGAGCGGAAAGCCTATCCCGACCGGCAGAGCTATTCCAAAGCCATTCTGGACGCTCTTAACGAAGAAAAGGCCGATTTGGTGATTCTGGCAGGCTTTATGGTCATTCTGGACGAGCAGGTGCCGAAAGCTTATCCCAACCGGATTCTGAACGTTCACCCGGCGTTGATTCCCTCTTTCTGCGGCCCGGGATTTTACGGCATGAAGGTACATGAGGCGGTTCTGGCTTCCGGTGTGAAGCTCACCGGCGCAACGGTACATTTTGTCAGCGAGGTATGCGATGGCGGCCCCATTATTTTGCAGGGTGCCGTACCGGTTCTCAACGACGATACCCCCGAAGTCCTGCAAAAACGGGTGATGGAACAGGTGGAATGGAAGCTTCTTCCTAAAGCCGCCGCCCTGTTCTGTGCGGGAAAAATCAAAGTGGAAAACGGGATCGCCAAAGTCATGGAATAAGAAAGGTGTGACGGAATGATCTACACGCCCTTAACCATACAGGCAGCCCGCATTGCATATGAGGCTCATCATGGGCAGCAGGATAAAAGCGGGATGCCTTATATCTTTCATCCGTATCACCTGGCAGAACAAATGCCGGATGAGATAACGGTTTGCACTGCATTGCTTCATGATGTAGTGGAAGATACTTCTGTCACAATAGATGAATTAAAAAAATACTTTCCCGAAGAAGTAACCGACGCTGTACGGCTACTGACCCATCAAAAAGGAACAGACTATTTTGAATATATCCGGGCGCTTGCCAAAAACCCCATCGCCCGGATTGTAAAACTGGCAGATTTGGCGCACAATTCCGATGAATCTCGTTTGACTGGATGCAGCAGGATACCACCGGAAGAGGCGCTTCGCCTGCGTCAAAAGTACGCGCGGGCCAAAGCCATGTTGGAAGAAAACGGAATCTAAGCTTTTTAAAAAGTTTGACAGCTTCCCAATGGTCTGGTATACTGAAAATGAAATCTCCGCGTGACTGACGGTTTTGCAGAGTTTACTGCATTGGAGCGCGGACATGATTTGCCGACCGTCTGGGCAGCCTTTGTATTAAGGTTGCCCATTTTTTATTTCTAAAATCGCCTACCCCATTCAAAGGAGGATTTTTCAATGTTGAATCTGGAAAAAGACTTGCAGCAGAATACTTATCCCGGCCGCGGAATTGTTATTGGCCGCAGCCAAGATGGCAAAAATGCTGTGATTGGTTACTTTATCATGGGCCGCAGCGAGAATAGCCGCAACCGTATTTTTGCTAAGGAGCCGGACGGTATCCGCACCGAAGCTTTTGACCCTGCCAAGCTGGTGGACCCCAGCCTGATTATCTATCATCCCGTTCGTGTGGTTGGCGACACCACCGTGGTTACCAATGGCGACCAGACCGATACTGTGGCAGATTTTCTCAAGGACGGCAAGACCTTTGAGGACGCTCTGCGCACCCGCACCTTTGAACCGGACGGCCCCAACTGGACTCCCCGTATTTCTGGTATGGTGGAGAAAAACGGCGACTACCGCCTGTCTATCCTGAAAAGCGCTGATGGGGACGAAAACTCCACCCGCCGCTACTTCTTTGAATATACCGCTCCCCGAGCAGGTGAAGGCCATTTTATCCACACCTATGAGCACGACGGCAACCCTATCCCGTCTTTTAAGGGCGAGCCTAAGTCGGTAGAACTGCCTTATGCTTGCATTAACTGCTTTACCGAGGCCCTGTGGAACAGCCTGAACGAGGACAATAAGGTCTCCCTCTACACCTGTTTCATCAATCTCGAAACCGGCGAGCGCACCGAGCGCATCGTCAACAAGAACCAGTAACCCATCATTCTGCCGGGAGTTCCTTGAGGCTCTGCCCCAAACCCCGCTTAAGGACCTTCTTGAAAGAAGGTCTCTTAAGAATCCCCAAGAACTTTTATACTATTTTTCCACATACCCCCACATGGGGGTATGTGGAAAAATAACGTAAAGTTTTTTGAAGGTTCTCAGGGAATCTTTTTTTCAAAAAAGTTCCCTGAGCAGGGTCCGGGACAGCGTCCCGGGGAGCCCCCGGCAGGAGACATGATACAAGGAGGAAATTGAAATGGCAAATGAGCTGATGCTGAAATACGGATGCAACCCCAACCAGAAGCCGTCTAAGATTTTTATGCAGGACGGCGGTGACCTGCCGATTACCGTGTTGAACGGCAAACCCGGCTACATTAACTTTCTGGACGCTTTCAACAGCTGGCAGTTGGTAAAGGAACTGAAAGAAGCTACCGGCCTGCCCGCCGCTGCTTCCTTTAAGCATGTAAGCCCCGCTGGCGCCGCTGTGGGTTTGCCCCTTTCCGATACACTGAAGAAAATCTATTTTGTGGACGATCTGGAACTTTCTCCGCTGGCCTGCGCTTATGCTCGCGCAAGAGGCGCTGACCGCATGTCCTCTTACGGCGACTGGGCAGCTCTCTCCGATGTCTGTGACAAAGAGACCGCCCTCATGCTCAAGCGCGAAGTTTCCGACGGCATTATTGCCCCCGGCTACACCGACGAAGCGCTGGAAATTCTCAAGAGCAAGCGCCGCGGCACTTATAACATCGTACAAATCAACCCTGACTACCGTCCTGCCCCGGTAGAGCACAAGGATGTGTTCGGCGTGACCTTCGAGCAGGGCCGCAACGAGCTGAAAATCAACAACGAACTGCTGAACAACGTTGTTACCGATAACAAGAACATCCCCGAGGAGGCCAAGCGAGACCTGCTCATCTCTCTGATCGCTCTGAAGTACACCCAGTCCAACTCCGTATGCTATGTAAAGGATGGACAGGCTATCGGTATCGGTGCCGGACAGCAGTCCCGTATCCACTGCACTCGTTTGGCAGGCAACAAGGCCGATATCTGGTTCCTGCGCCAGCACCCGAAGGTGCTCGCTCTTCCCTTCAAGGCTGATATCCGCCGTCCTGACCGCGACAACACCATCGACGTGTATATTTCTGACGACCACATGGATGTATTGGCAGACGGCGTTTGGGAGCAGTTCTTCACCGAGAAGCCCGAAGTACTGACCCGCGAAGAGAAGGCTGAATGGCTGAAAAACATGACGGGTGTAGCTCTGGGTTCCGATGCTTTCTTCCCCTTCGGCGACAACATTGAGCGCGCTCATCGCAGCGGCGTGGAGTACATCGCCCAGCCCGGTGGCTCTATCCGCGATGACAACGTGATTGAAACCTGCAACAAGTATAACATGGCGATGGCCTTCACCGGCATCCGCCTGTTCCACCACTAATTCACGGAGGAAACAGCATGAAAGTTCTGGTAGTAGGCGGCGGCGGCCGTGAGCACGCCATTATCCGCAAGCTGAAAGAAAGTCCTAAAGTGGAAGCCATTTACTGTGCCCCCGGAAACGGCGGTATTGCCGCTGATGCCGAGTGCTTCCCGATAAATGCTATGGACATTGAGGGCATGAAAGCACTAGCTAAAGAAAAGGCCGTTGATTTGGTTTTTGTGGCTCCCGACGACCCGCTGGCAGCCGGTATGGTAGATGCCATGGAAGAAGCCGGTTTCAAGGCTTTCGGCCCCCGTGCTAACGCAGCTATTATTGAAAGCAGCAAGGTCTTTTCCAAAAACCTGATGAAGAAATACAACATTCCCACCGCCGGTTATGAAGTGTTTGATGACCCGGCCAAGGTGCTGGAATATGTGCAGGCGCAGGGCAAATACCCGGTTGTCATCAAGGCTGACGGCTTGGCACTGGGCAAAGGCGTAATTATTGCCGAAGACTTTGACATGGCAAAAGAAGCCGTCCACTCGATTATGGAGGATAAGGTATTTGGTGCTTCCGGTAACCATGTGGTGGTAGAGGAATTCCTCACTGGCCCCGAAGTTTCCGTGTTGGCCTTTACCGATGGCAAGACTTTGAAGCCCATGGTCTCCTCTAAGGACCACAAGCGTGCCCTGGACGGCGACAAAGGCAAGAACACCGGCGGCATGGGTACCATCAGTCCCAATCCCTATTACGACGACGCTATGGCGGAGCGTTGCATGAAGGAAATTTTCCTGCCCACTATGAACGCTATGAATGCCGAAGGCCGTCCCTTTAAGGGCTGCCTGTATTTCGGCCTGATGCTTACTCCCGATGGTCCCAAGGTGATCGAGTACAACTCCCGTTTTGGCGATCCGGAGACTCAGGTGGTACTGCCCCGGCTTAAGAGTGATTTTGCCGACGTGGTAATGGCCGTGGTGGAAGAGCGTCTGGCAGACCAGCCGGTAGAGTGGACAGACGAAGCCGCTGCTTGTGTGGTGATGGCTTCCGGCGGTTATCCCGCTTCTTACCCCAAGGGACTGGAAATCACTGGCCTGGACGAAAACGGCCAGCTTCCCGGCGTTACCGTGTACCATGCCGGTACAGCCTTAAAGGATGGCAAGCTGGTAACCAATGGCGGCCGTGTGCTGGGTGTTACCGCACTGGGTAAGACTTTGGACGAGGCTTTGGAAAAGGCCTATGCCGGAGTGGAAAAAATCCACTTTGACGGCGCCCATTACCGCCATGATATTGGCCGGACAAAATAAATCGTATTTCTTGTTAATAACAAAAAAGTCACCCCCCGATGAAGGTGTAACCCATCATCGAGGGGTGACTTTTAAAATTTAGGGAAATCAATGGATTTCAATCCGGTGAGTCTCCGGCACTGTCGGCTGCTCCTTGGGCAGAGTCAGCTTCAAAACGCCATCCTGATACTCGCCATGAATGTTCTTAGCATCCACGCCATTGAGAGAAAAGCTACGCTGGAAAGAACCATACCGACGTTCCCGACGGATATACTGTCCGCTCTTCTCATCTTTTTCATCCTGCTTGTCTTCATGCTTAGCCGAAATTGTCAGCATACCGTCATGAGCTTCGACGCTGATATCTTCCTTGTTAAATCCGGGAAGTTCAGCTTCCAGAACATACTCATTGCCGTTATCGCGGATGTCGGTGTTAAAGCCGCTGAAAGAACGGCCCATCTCACCGAAAAAGTTCTTCTCAAAATCAGCAAAAGAATCCAACAAACTCTGACTGCGGTTCCAACCATAAGGCATCATATCAAACATAAACGATTCCTCCAATCAACATCAAACCAAGTATATTAAATCAAAATTCTTATATTCAGTTTTGATAACAACCCAATGCTATCGTCTTCTTTCATCGATATTATCTATCTTTTTTCCTGTTCCCTTTTGGGAACGACTATATTGTAAGCCCGGTTTGTTACTAAAAATCGCAAAATATATGAATTAAATGTTAATTTTAGCACTCTAACTCTTAAAGTGCTAACACTTGCTTTTCTTTCTCCCCTCTGTTATATTGAAAGAAACCAATCTTGGAGGGACACGCCTTGACAAAAGAGGAACTGACAAAACGGCTCCGGCCTATTAAATGCTTTGTTCTGGATATGGATGGCACGATATACTTGGGAAATCACCTGTTTCCCTATACCCCGGCTTTTTTACAGGCTGTGGTGCAAAGCGGAAGGGAATACTGTTACTTTACCAATAACAGCTCAAAAAACAAAAAGGCTTATTTACAAAAGCTGAATCATATGGGAATCCCTACTACAGCAGAAAAAATGCTCATCTCTAACGGTGTTATCATTGACTGGCTCCATCAAAACCGTCCAGGCGAAAGTGTCTACCTGGTAGGAACGCCGGATTTGGAGGAAGCCTTTCGGCTGGGAGGAATCAAGCTTGATGACCAAGAGCCGGACATGGTGGTTTTGGGATTTGATACCACGCTGACCTATGAAAAACTGGAGAAAGCCTGCCGGTTCGTCCGAAATGGAAAGTCTTTTTATGGGGTGAATCCAGACTTTAACTGCCCGGTAGAAAACGGATTTATTCCCGATTGTGGTTCCATGGCCGCTCTGATTACCGCTTCCACTGGTGTACAGCCGGAGTTTTTCGGAAAGCCTTCTTCCCATACCCTCGAGTATCTGCTCCGACATACGGGCTGTCGGGAAAATGAGCTGGCCGTTATTGGAGATCGCTTGTATACCGATATTCAAATTGCACAGGGAACCGATGTGACTTCTATTCTGGTTTTAAGCGGGGAGACCCATTTACAGGATTTGGAAAACAGCGCTGTCACCCCCGATATCGTCTGTCAATCTCTCGAAGAGCTGATTCCTGTTCTGGAGGAACTGTCATGATACAGCGCGATGCCCTAAATCGCTTTTGCAGCTTATTGGAAGATTCTCCTGTGATTGCGGCCATCAAAGATGAATCCGGCTTGGAGCAATGCCTGCAATCTGAGTGCCAGATCATCTTTATATTGTATGGCACGATTTGCAATATTGGTGAAATTGTCTCCCGTATCCATACGGCCGGCAAATTTGCAGTTATCCATTTAGATTTGGTAGACGGACTCTCTCCCAGAGAAATCTCTGTTGACTTTATCCGCCGAAACACCGAGGCGGACGGCATTATCAGTACCCGCCCCAATATTATCCGTTATGCCCGACAGGCAGGATTACTGGCCATTCAGCGATTTTTTATTATTGATTCCCGGGCATTGGAAACTACCCTTCGCCAGTTAAAAACTTCCCCTCCGGATATTGTAGAAATTTTGCCCGGCGTCATGCCCCGAATTATTCAGCTCATTCGCAGAGAGAGTGAAATCCCCGTTATTGCCAGTGGACTGGTACTGGACAAAAAGGATATTACAGATGCTTTACAGGCTGGTGCCGATGGGATCAGCTCAACGAAGCAAAGCACATGGTCCATGTAAAAATCTAAAAAACAAAACTCCCGAAACCGCATGGTTCCGGGAGTTTTTATTATGACTGATTATACCGCATCATAGCCCAACTGGAAGGCCTTGCGGTTCATGTCCAGGAATTTCGCTGGCACGGTTTCTTCAATAGCTTTCAGCCAAACCTCCGGCTCTTGACCGAGGCTTTTAGCCATGGCACCAATCAGCACCACGTTGACAGCCTTTACCGAGCCTGCCTGCTCTGCCAGAGACAGCGCATCCACTGCCAGCACCTTCACACCCTTGGCAGCAATGGCGTCCAGCACCCCTTCCGGGTACTTGGCCGCTCCGGTAACCACCGGCATGGGGTCCATCTTCTGGGTGTTCACCACCACAGCGCCGCCCTTTTTCAGGTAGGGCAGATATCGGGCCGCTTCCAGCTGCTCAAAGGCCAAAATAATATCCGCTTCGCCCTCTTCGATAATGGGGGAATACACCTTCTCGCCATAGCGCACATAGGTCACCACAGAACCGCCTCGCTGGCTCATACCATGGACCTCGCTCACCTTTACATCAAAGCCTTTGGCGGTCATGGCCGCGCCCAGCAAACGGCTGGCAAGCAGAGTCCCCTGCCCGCCTACACCGACGATCATTACACTTTTTCCGTTACTCATTCTGCGGCACCTCCAATGGCTTTTTTCGGGCAAAGGCTCTCACATACCCCGCAGCCCACGCACTGGGTGCGGTCGATACAGGCTTTACCGTCACGGATACTGATGGCCGGGCAACCGATACCCAGGCAGGCCTTACAGCCGATGCAGGAATCAGTGTCCACCTTCAGGGCGGGCTTATGTTTTACATATTTCAGCAAGGCGCAGGGGCGGCGGCTGATAATCACCGACGGCTCTTCTGCAGCCAGTTCTTCTTTCAGGGCCTGCTGTACAGCGGGCAAATCATAGGGGTCTACCACCCGTACCCGGTTGATGCCGATGGCGTGGCAGAGGGCTTCCAGATTCACCGCGCTGGTGGGGTCGCCCTTGATGGTGTAGCCAGTGGTGGGGTTCTGCTGGTGGCCGGTCATGCCGGTAATGGAGTTGTCCAGAATAATAACCACCGAATTGCTGCGGTTATAGGCGATATCGATGAGACTGGTCACACCGGAATGAATAAAGGTGGAGTCACCGATGACGGCTACCGACTTCTTCTCCGCCTCTTCCCCTCTGGCCTTGTTGTAGCCATGCAGAGCGGAAATGGAAGCGCCCATGCAGATGCAGGTATCCATGGCGCTCAAGGGAGCGGAAGCACCCAGGGTATAGCAGCCGATGTCGCCGCTCACATAAACTTTTGCGCGCTTGAGGGCATAGAACAGGCCACGGTGAGGACATCCGCAGCACATCACAGGAGGACGGCCGGGAATGGCTTCGTCCAAAGTTTCAAACTCAGGGTCTTCGCCCTTCATCAGTTTGCGGATAAGCTTCTGAGAGAACTCGCCGCACCGGGGGAACAAGTCTTTGCCGGTAACGGTGAGACCCAGAGACTTGCAGTGGCTTTCCACCACGTCGTCCAGCTCCTCGATAACGTACACCTTTTCGTTGGCAGCAACAAAGTCCTTCAAAAGCTTATCGGGTAGGGGCCACAGCATCCCCAGTTTTAAGTAGTTGACAGAATCGCCCAATGCTTCATGGGCGTACTGATAAACAGCGCCTTCCACAATCACGCCGGTTTTTGCGCCGTTATCCTCCACCACGTTGATTCCGGAAGTCTCGGACCAATGGCGCAGAGCCACAGTGCGCTCTTCCACCTTCACGTGCTTGGGCTTGGCAAAAGCAGGCAGCATCACGTTTTTGGCGGGATTCTTCTCATAGGGTTTCAGTTCCCGTTCTTCCCGCTCGCCCAGCTCCACCAAACTGCGGGAATGGGCGATACGGGTGGTGAGCCGCAGGATAAAAGGCACATCAAACTGTTCCGAAAGATCATAGGCCAGCTTGGTAAAATCCCGGCATTCGGCGGAATCGGCAGGCTCCAGCATGGGAGTCTTGGAAGCCCTTGCATAGTGGCGGGAATCCTGCTCGTTCTGAGAGGAGTGCATTCCCGGGTCGTCGGCCACGCCAATAACCATGCCGCCATTGACGCCAATATAGCTCATGGTGAACAGCGGGTCGGCGGCCACATTCAGGCCTACATGCTTCATACCACAAAAGGAGCGGGCACCGCCAAAGCTGGCACCGGAAGCCACTTCCATGGCCACCTTTTCGTTAGGCGCCCATTCGCAGTAGATTTCGTCATATTTTGCCGCATTTTCAGTAATCTCGGTGCTGGGGGTTCCCGGATAACTGGAAACCACTCGAACACCGGCTTCGTACAATCCCCGGGCAACAGCTTCATTGCCCAGGAGCAATTCTTTTTTTGACATATCGCAACCTCCATTGCAGAATAATTTTATCAATTTACCATTTCTATCGTAATATCTGTATCATAATAGCTGTCCACGCCACCAATGGAACTTCCAATTAACGGCGTAGGTTTCAGAGATAACATATGAACCAGTTTATCCACATTTTCAGCTACCAGCATGGGAGTGTTTTCTCCAATACTGGAATAAAGATCCCAGCCACGGTCCTCCCGCAGCTGTAAGAACAGCACATAATCCTGGGTATATGCAACAAAATCCGTTACGCCCTGTGCCAGCTGCTGGAACTCCTCATTTTGATAACGGTTGAGCGTCCAGCCTGCTCCTCCGACTGCATAATCGCCAAGATAATACAGCACGCCATCATCAGTTACCTGAATACTGCTCGCATTGATATCCTCGGCCAATAGCGTACCGTTTTTATAAACATCCCCGACGGACTGCCCTGTCCAATAATATACCGTTCCGTCCGGTGTTACCTCATAATCCACCAAATCGTCTATTTTATAGGATTCCTGCGAGATGACCTCTTGGCCTTCCAAACGTCCCCGCCACAAGCCCTTTGTCGAACCAAAATATGATGTAAACAGGCAAATCCAATCCCCACAAATTTTGAAGGATTGGGGGAATGGCACATCCTCTGGCAGTCGATACAGTTTTTCTCCCCTTGTAACAAAGTACGTTTCTGCTTCAATGGGCCAGATGCTTTCCATATAATCGGCAATATTTGTTTCCGAAGTATACTGCAGATCTTGAAGAATAGAAGAAAGCTTCACTTCTTTTTTCACCTCTTCAGGCTCTTTGTATACAAGCGAAGCGGTTACAATTGCATTATCACTTTCCGATGAAACATTTATCGCCATACTATCTCCTAATTTGTGTACCTGGACACCGTCAAAGTAATACAAAGTTCTTTGAGGAGAACGCACCAAAATTTCATCGGGATCTTCTTTCAACTCATTTTCAGACACATCATTTTCTACCAGTTCCGATAAAGGCGTCCATTCATCTTTTGCACAGAGGAAATACATGGTGCCATTACTAAGCTGATAAGAATAGACAATTCCCTCTAAAAGGACTTCCGTCTGATTTCCATTCCAGCAACATAAGCGATAGGACTCTTCCATTTCCTCTTTATAATATAGTTTATTTTGAGAAATAGACACGGGGATAGCATTTATTTTTTGAGACCATTTTTGCGACAGGGTTTTCTCCTCATACACCGTAAGCTGACCGCTACTGCTAACTGCCAGTAATCCGTCTTGGGACAAATAATTGTTCCCGCTTGCCGCCAGCACACAAACCTCCTGAGCCGTTTGGGTTTCTATGCCATATTGATAAAGGATCACTTCTCCATTCTCATTCTCAGCATAGTAATAAAGGAACTTACCATCCTCGGAAAAAAACGGATACCAACTGGCTGAATGTTCCATCTCGACAGCCTCTGACCCTGACGATTTTACATTGATTTTCCCATTATCAAGGTTAATCCAAGAAAATGTTTTTTTATCAGGGCTGACCTGCAAGGTATTATCAATCCCTGCGCTGTACGCTTCGCTATATTCCGCCACAGCCTGAGGCTCGTCTCCGGCAAACAAAGACATCAGCATATCATTCTGTATATAAAAGGCCGGGTCTTCTGGCAGAACCGGTGGTCGGGGCCACAATTGAACGGCAGCCGTTATGATAACTGCCAACAAAACGACAGCTGCCACCACCTTCTGCCATAGTTTCATGGACTGACGCTCGGACTTTACCACCGTTATCCCTTCGTTTTCGTTCGGGATATTGTGGCCATCTGGGATGGATTCGTTTTCTATTGGGGATTCAGAGGATTTCTCATCATTTTGATCAGGTTCCGCCTGCGGCGTTGGCTGAAACAGCTCTTCTACCGAAAACTCTTTTTCCAAAGGCTGTCTGACGGGATTTTCTCCCTCAGGCCGCCGAAACAGGCTGTCATCTCGAGACTCTTTTTCTGACTGCATACCGCAGTTAGGACATGGGCCTTCTCCGGTCCATTCGATACCGCAAAATGGACATTTTTTCATGACTTTCTCCCCTTTCAGCCGCTTCCATAATCTGACTGTGTATTTCCCAACGCTTCGTTTTGCGGCCGCAGAAGCATTTCTGCCCCTTCTGCCACAAGCTCCGGCTCTCCCTGATTGACGCAAGCCATCACATCCATACTGCCGTCTTCCCGCTGCTGCAAAAACAAAACATAATCCCGGGTAAACGCTTCACAGCTGACAACATTTTCGGCCAGCTGTACGGTTTGCCCGTTTCTGCGGGATTTCAGCGTCCAACTGCTCAAACCAGAGCCGGAAAGGTAATACAGCGTCCCATCATCTGTCATTTGTACAGATTCACTTCGCACTTTTTTCTCAAAAGCCACATTCTCTTCATACAAGGTTTCGCTGCTGGGACCCTTCCCATAAAAAACGGTATTATCTTTTGCAAGGAAAAAGTTTTCGGCCCCCTGGGCCTCATACAGATTTTCCACCCCCTTATCCAATAGCTCCCCTACCCACAGACCGTCAACACTATGTAAATCTTCCGCCATACTCAGCGCACAGATCCGTCCATTTTGCACGGTAAACCCAGCACTATATTCGGGAAAATCTTCCGGGAGGGGAACCAGTTTTCCTTCTGTCAGCAATCCTGCCGAATCACTATCATAAGGCCAAGCCTGGGTCATTTGCTGGGAAAAATCCCGCAGCCAGGCGTCCATGTTTTCTTCACTGGGAAGTTGATACAAACTGGAAAGGGTCAACACGGTGTCCTGAAACTTGGCGGAACGCACCAATATGCTGCGGTTCTTCGTATCAAAAGACACCATTTCCCAATTATCTGCCAGTTTTTGACTCTGTGCCCCATCAAAATAATACAGGGCGATTTCGGGAGTTTGAAGCGGGATTTCTTTCATTTTTTGGAAAAGTTTCTCCGACTCTTCTCCGGATAAATCATTTTTTACCCGATCAGCCATGGGAACCGTCCCGCCAGTATAACACTGATAATAGCCGGTACCATCGGAAAATATTTTGGCCTGGGCGATAGAGTCAGCCAACAACTGCGCTTTCTGTCCATTCTGCCAGCGCCATAAAGACTGCCCGTCCTCCTGTTTTTCCAAAAAGTATAGCCCATTTTCAGCTGAAAGCAGGACTGTATAGTTTCCCTCAAGAGAGTACTCCTTTTCCAGTGATTCCTCGGCAATCACAGACAGTCCATTTTCGTCCCAGACAATCACTTCCGGTTGTGTTCGGCTAAAAATATAATACAAATAGGAATCTGCACCGGCAACCATTCGGGTTTCTCCCGTCTCTATCCGATACTGAAAAAGTGCCATAGAGTTCTCTTCTCCATCGGAAAGATAATACAAAAAGCGCCCGTCCGTTGAAAACCGCACATCGGAATAAATTCTCTCTGCCACCTGTACCGCTTCCCCTTGCTTTGGCTGAAAATAAAGGGCATTGGTTTCAGGATTCATCCAAGCAAAAGATTCTCCATCTCTGCCGGGATAGAGGTAATACTCCAGATTCGGTACATACTCTGTGATTTCCCGGGGTTCTTGCCCCGGATGAAAGGCCATCACCATACTGTCCTTCACAAAGAACATGGCCCTTTCTGGCAAAGACTTCGGAGCGGGCCACAGAAAGAACACACTGACAGCCACCACAACCAGCAGTACCCATGCTGCCAGTATTTTGTGCCACCTCTTCCAGGGAAGCCGGCGAACCTGAAAAGATTCTTCCGGTACGGTTTCCTTTTTTCCTTGCTCGATTTTCGGGTCCTCCCCCAACGAGACAGAAGAGCTCTCCTGCTGGGAGGCGCTTTTTTCACTCTCCTCTGCTTCCGGCCGGCGAAATAAGCTGTCGTCCCGCTCTTCCGAAAAGTATCTGCCGCACCCGGGGCATTCTCCTTTTCCATCCCATTCTCTGCCGCAAAACGGGCATTGCTTCATCCCGAATCTCCTTTCAAGCTTCGACTTGGTATTATTCTTTTTCGTTTCTCAAATCCAGAATCCGCTTGGCCTTGCCCTGGAAGCGTTCCAGCGTTTTAGGCTCTACCAGCGTAACCTTTGTTTCCAGCCCCAACACGCTCTTCAAACGGTCGTGAATACGCTTTTGCAATTTTTCCAGCTCGCCAAAACTCTCAAGCAGACTGCTGTCAATCAGTTCCACCTTGACTTCCAGCGTATCCATATAATTCTTCTTGCGAACCACCAACTGATAATGGGGTCCAACATTTTCGGTTCCTACCAACACGCTCTCAATCTGAGACGGGAACACATTGACTCCCTTGATAATCAGCATATCATCAGTACGGCCCATGACCTTTTCCATCCGGCATCCGGTACGTCCGCAGGGGCAGGGCTCATAATTCAGCCGGGTAATATCCTTTGTGCGATACCGCAGAACAGGCATTCCCTGCCGCAGCAATGTGGTTACCACCAGTTCACCGGCCTCGCCTTCGGGCTTTTGCTCCAGTGTATCCCTGTCAATAATCTCCGGCAGGAAAGCATCCTCTGCAAAGTGCAGTCCGTTGCGGTATTTACATTCACCGGCAACACCCGGTCCGGTAAGTTCCGTCATGCCATAGTTATCCGTTACAAAAATATGCAGGTTTTTCTCAATTCTGTCCCGCATTTCCTCCGTGCAGCCTTCGCTTCCCAGCAGGCCAATCCGCAATTTATAGGCCTCCGGCGGGTATCCGCTTTCCCGCACCATTTCGCCCAAATACAGCGCATAGGAAGGAGTTGCTACCAGTCCGGTTACGCCAAAGTCCCGCATCATCATCAGCTGCTTCTGTGTATTTCCAGAAGACGCAGGAATTACCGTCGCTCCCAGCTTTTCCAAGCCATAATGCAGTCCCAAGGCGCCGGTGAACAGACCATAGCCAAAAGAAATCTGGAAAACATCGTCCTCTCTTGCGCCGCCTGCATAGGCAATTCTGGCCACCTGTTCCGCCCAATTGTCCAAATCCTCCTTGGTATAAGCGCCTACCGTTGGCTTACCGGTTGTACCAGAAGAGGCGTGAATCCGAACAATGTCCTTCATGGGGCGAGCCAACATTCCAAAGGGATAGTTGTCCCGGATGTCGTCCTTCGTAGTAAAGGGGATATACTGAATATCCGAAAGAGTCTTAATCCGGTCACCGGTAATCCCGGCAGTTGCCAAACGCTCATGATAAAACGGTACATTGTTATAGCAATAATCCACCATCCATTTGAGTCTTTCCAGCTGCATGGCTTCAATCTGCTTACGGGGCATGGTTTCAATTTCCTTGTTAAAATACACGGGTAACACCTCCACAATATTGACTAAATAGCAAAAAACAGCGGAACACTGCCGGAGCCCGGGTTCCGCCGTTATCGTTTCGTTTCTTCGCGCTATTGATGCTTTAACTCGAAAAAGCGTATTTCTATTGTACCTGTTTCCCGGACATTATGCAAGGGATTTTGCCGTAATTTAGCAAATCGCCCGTAATTTTTGCAAATTTTCAGTAATTGATACCAATTTTCAGTCTGCTTTTATATTTTACCGGGGAATACCTGCCCGAATCTCATAAACGGCATATCAAAAAGGAAGTCTGGTTTTCCTTGTGCTTCCATCACGGTGTGGCACAACAATTCATACAGTTTGCTGCGGTAATAAATTTGATAATCAGACTGGACATAAGCCGGCAAAGAGTAAGAAATCCGCACCAACCCCTTTTTCCGCAGAGATTCCAAAGCCGCCGAGCGCTTTTTTACCAGCTCCATCGAATCATCTTCTTGTGTAATCCACACATGCTTCAGGGCAATAGAGCGAAGCTCCGGCTCCTGAGAACTGTGTAGTTCAAACCGCACAATTGGGAAACGAGGCGCCTTGCAGACTTCCTCCAGGATTTCTTTTTCAAACTGACTCAAGCGTAAATACTTCATTCTCATACCTTCCTCTATATAACAACTTTCCTAAATTTATTGTACACGGGATACCTGAAAAAGGCAACCATTCTTTCCGACTCTCACAAGACTTCTTTCCAATAAAAATCAGGTGCCGAAAAAAATTCCGACACCTGTTCTCGGTTTTTAAAAAACATTTTATCCAACTTATGCTAAAAGTGAATATAGCACAAACCCCATTACACCGGCGCCACACATGACCCAAATGGGATTGGGTTTCCAGATTCGCAGTACGACAAACGCAGCAACAAAAATCAGCACAGCAATTACATCGATTGCATCCGCCGAAAAAACAATCTCCCCTGCCGGAAAAAAGGCCGTAACCAAAATAGAAAGCCCTGCCGACGCAATCAATGCAACTACCGCCGGTTGCAATCCTTTCAGCGTTCCCTGTACCATAGTAATATTGCGGTATTTATAGTAAATAAAGGCCAACGTCAACACGATAATACAGGAAGGGACAATACATCCCAAGGTTGCTACTGCTGCACCAGCAGGCCCTGCAATCCGAGTTCCCACGAAGGTTGCTGCATTGATGGCAATAGGTCCGGGCGTCATTTGGGAAATGGTAATAATATCGGAAAATTCCGTCATGGTCATCCAGCCATAGCCGTCTACTACCTGTGCCTGAATCAGCGGCAAAGCCGCATAGCCTCCGCCAATACTGAAAAGGCCAATTTGAAAAAAGCTCCAAAACAGCTGCCACAAAATCACAGCTTTTTCTCCCCTTTCTTCTTGTCCTTTCCTTTATGTTCCTGATACCAAGTATCGGTTGCTCCCACCACAGCGCACAGCAAAATGATGAGCACCACATTGATATTGAAAAACCAGGAGGCGATAAAAGCTCCTGCCAACATAATCACCGGAAGAGCTCTACGTAATTTGAAAATATTTTGGCTCATAGACACTACCACATCACAAATCACCGCTGCCACTCCGGCCTGCATGCCCCGAAGCACCAGATTCACTACCCAATTATCCCGAAATTGCGCATAGAACAGGGAAATCACCGACAAAATCAAAAAAGGCGGCAGTATGGTTGCCAGCACCGTGATGCATGCCCCCAGAATCCCCGCTACCCGGTATCCAACGAGCACAGATGCGTTTACTGCCATTGCGCCGGGCGTAGACTGGGCAATCGCCGTTAAATCCAGCATTTCGTCATCCTCAATCCAGTGAAGCTGCAGCACAAATTTTCTCCGCATCAGCGGGACAATCACATATCCTCCACCAAATGTAAATGCGCTGAGCTGAAAGGTTGACCAGAACAACTTCCAATACAGCCCTTTCTCCCGGGCCAATGGTGAATCAGGAGCCTTTTTCATAAAATAACTTCCTTTCTTCTCTCGATATTTCTATTGTACCTCTTGCTCTTTCATATGAAAAATACTATTATTTTATCGAAATCATAATGTTTTTATTATAAAAAGGAGGAAGCTTCCTGTGACACTTCGCCACATTCGGATTTTTCTGGCTGTATGTGACAATGGGTACAACGTAACCAAAGCAGCCAAAACACTGTATATGGCTCAACCAGCTGTGAGCGCCGCGATTCGGGAGCTGGAAGAGGAATATGGCATCCGTCTGTTTGACAGGATTTCCAGGCGATTTTATATTACGGATGCCGGGAAACGTTTTTATCAGTATGCCCGGAAAATGGATGTTTTGTATCGGGATATGGAGCGTGATATGCGCAGCTGGGACGAATGCGGTATTCTTCGAATTGGGTGCAGCATTACGGTAGGAAGCCGGCTGATGCCGGAATACGTAAAACAGTTTTCCTTTTTACGCCCAAAAATCCAAGTACAAGTAGTGGTACAGCAATCCGAGCTGCTGGAAAAACGGATATTGCAAAACGAATTGGACTTTGCTATTTTGGAAGGGGTCGTTCATGAACCGGGATTGGTGGATGAAGCGTATCTGGAAGACCATTTGGTACCGGTAACGGCTGCTAACGGGAATTTTACCCCGTGGCAGACACTCTCTGTGGAAGAATTTCGAAATCAGCCTTTCCTGCTTCGGGAAAAGGGCAGCGGAACCCGGGAGATTTTTGATAAGGAAACAGAGGCGGCAGGGTTTTCTGTACAACCTGTGTGGGAGAGCGCCAGCAATACTGCCCTGATTCAAGCTGCTGCTGCCGGGTTAGGGATAACAGTCCTTTCCCAGCGTCTGACCGAGGAGATGGTTTCAATGGGAATTTTGTGTCCTCTTCTTGTCAGCGGTATCAGCTTCCATCGACAGTTCCGCATTGTATATCATCAGGACAAATATCTTTCTTCGGCTGCCACAGATTTTATCTCGTTATGTAAAAAAACAGCAGATAATGCCATCCCGAAAATTACGACTGAATAAAATAGTCCCTCTGCCAGATAGCAGAGGGACTGAGTTTATAGATCAATCTGTTCGATGAAACAAATCAGAAGCGAAATCTATCCTTATTCTTCAATTTCTACACCAAACGAACTCATAGCGTGAACAATGTGGAGCCGCATCGCCGTTTCTGCTCCTACCGGATTCCTCTGAGAAATAAATTCCATTAACATCCGATGGTCTGCCAATGTGTCGCGGACAATCTGTTCATTGTTTTGCGAAAATTGCACGCCTTCATGAATGGCCTTATAAATAATAGGAATGAGCCGCCCGACAAACTCGTTATGCGTTGCCATAGCAATTGATTTATGAAATGCCTGTTCTACCTCTGTGCGGTCTTTCCCGGCAGAAATCAGTTCTTCTTCCTTTTGGCCAAATTCTAAAATCCGCTGAATTTCCTGGTCGGTTCCTCGTTTTGCCGCAAACCAAGCGGCTTTAGGCTCAAACATCAGCCGAAATTCAAACAAGTCGTGAAGGTTCATCCGAAGTCCGCTCAGTTCATCTTCACTGATGGGATGCTCATGAAGGGAACGTTCCACCACATACGTACCGCGTCCGCGCCGAATCTCCAAAACATTGTGTGAAACCAGAATCCGGACTGCCTCCCGAAGAGTTGCACGGCTGACGTGCAAAAGGGCAGAAAATTCGTTTTCGTTTGGCAGCTTATCTCCTGGCCGGAGACTGCCTTCAACGGTTATCATGGACAAAATGGTATCCGCTACCTGTTGTGAAAGAGTTTTATCGTGCGCCATGTTCCCGCTCCTTTAATCCGACGATGTGCCGAATTTTTCCATAGATTTTTATTCAGTATAACACAGCCCTGTTAGGAACGCAAGAAACCACCCTCCGTACACCTTGACGATTCCTATGATTTTCTGTTATTCTAAAAAGCATCAAGCGTCTTTTGGAAGCCGTTTTGAGAAGTAATGAAATAGAGAAGAGGTAGTCATTTTGGAAACACGGGAAAAATTTTCGTCCCGCTTGGGATTTATCCTGATTTCGGCGGGATGTGCTGTCGGTCTTGGAAATGTATGGCGCTTCCCCTATATTACGGGAAAATACGGTGGAGCAGCCTTTGTGCTGATTTATCTATTGTTCCTGGTAATTTTGGGAATGCCCATTATGGTAATGGAATTTGCGGTGGGACGTGCCAGCCAGAAGTCCGCTGCCAGAAGCTTTCATGTATTAGAGCCTAAGGGTACCAAATGGCATATCACTGGCTGGGCAGCCATGGCAGGCAATTATCTATTGATGATGTTTTATACCACCATTGGCGGCTGGATGCTTTCGTATATCTTCAAAACCGCTTCCGGCGAATTTGTCGGCAAGACACCGGACCAGGTAGGAGCCATCTTTAACAACATGCTGGCCGAGCCTCTTCCCATGACCGGGTGGATGCTGCTGACGGTTGTGTTGAGTTTTGGCATTTGTAGCCTTGGCTTGCAAAAAGGTGTCGAGCGTATCACCAAAGTGATGATGGGCTTCCTGTTCGTGATTCTGGTAGCATTGTGTATCCGAAGCGTCACTCTGGACGGGGCTGTAGAAGGTCTTTCCTTTTATCTGGTGCCCGACTTCGGAAAAATGGTAGAAAACGGTCTGGGAGAAGCCATCTTTGCCGCTATGGGCCAGGCATTTTTCACCTTGAGCCTTGGAATCGGCGCTATGGCTATTTTTGGCAGCTATATCAGCCGTGACCGTTCCCTCATGGGCGAGTCTATCAACATTTGCGGCCTGGATACTTTGATTGCCCTGATGGCAGGATTGATTATTTTCCCGGCATGTTTCGCCTTTGACGTAAATCCCGGAGAAGGCCCCGGACTGGTATTCGTCACCCTTCCCAATGTATTCAATCAGATGCTGGGCGGACAGGTATGGGGCGCTCTGTTCTTTGTCTTTATGACTTTTGCCGCCCTGTCTACTATCGTAGCGGTATTTGAAAATATTATTAGCTTTGCCATTGATTTGTGGGGCTGGAGCCGGAAAAAAGCCGTGCTGGTAAACGGTATTGTTATTGTACTGTTGTCTATGCCTTGTGTATTGGGTTTTAACCTGTGGAGCGGCTTTGCCCCTCTGGGTGCCGGAAGCACCATTCAAGACTTGGAGGACTTTATCGTTTCCAATAACCTGCTGCCTTTGGGAAGCCTTGCCTATCTTTTGTTCTGCACCAGCCGATATGGTTGGGGCTGGAAGAACTTTATCGAAGAAGCCGACGCCGGCAAGGGAATCAAGTTCCCCAAGTGGGCCCGGTTCTATCTGTCTTATATTCTCCCGCTCATTGTATTGTTTATTTTCGTCATGGGATATTGGAACAAATTCCACGGCTGATATGCAAACCCAAAAGGGCTCCCACACTTTTCTGTGTGTGGAGCCCTTTGATATTGACTTTTGTTGTCTGACAATTTATAATGAGATTATACAACTTTGAAAAAGAGGAGGCTTTTCCTTTGAATAGCGATGCAGTCACAAAAGGGGTAAAAAGCGCTACCCATCGCGCTCTTTTTAACGCACTGGGATATACCAGCGAAGAAATCCAGCGGCCTCTGGTGGGTATTGTCAGTTCTCAAAACGACATTGTGCCCGGCCATATGAATCTGGATAAAATTGTGGAAGCCGTCAAAATGGGCGTGGCGATGGCAGGCGGTACCCCAGTGGTATTCCCCGCCATTGCCGTATGCGACGGAATTGCCATGGGCCATCAGGGAATGAAGTATTCTTTGGTAACCCGTGATTTGATTGCCGACTCCACCGAAGCGATGACCATGGCTCACGCACTGGATGCTCTGGTAATGGTGCCGAACTGCGACAAAAACGTGCCTGGCCTGCTGATGGCAGCCGCTCGGCTGAATGTTCCCACTATTTTTGTCAGCGGCGGCCCCATGTTGGCCGGCACAGTGGATGGATGTAAAGTCAGTTTCTCCAGCATTTCGGAGGCTGTAGGCGCTTATAATGCCGGTAAAATTGACGATGCCAAACTGCTGGAATTCGAAAATAAAACCTGTCCCACCTGCGGTTCCTGCTCCGGCATGTATACTGCAAACTCTATGAACTGCCTGACAGAAGTGCTGGGCATGGGCCTTCCCGGAAACGGCACCATTCCTGCCGTCTACTCCGAGCGAATTCGTCTGGCCAAGCATGCAGGTATGCAGATTATGGAATTGATTCGGAAAAACATCCGTCCTCGTGACATTATGACTGAGGCAGCTTTCCGCAATGCGTTGACCATGGACATGGCGCTGGGATGCAGCACCAACAGTATGCTTCATTTGCCTGCTATTGCCCATGAAGCCGGTATTGAGCTGAATGTGGATATTGCCAATGCCATCAGCGACAAGACTCCTAACTTGTGCCATCTGGCGCCTGCAGGCCCCCATCACATGGAAGATTTGAATGAAGCCGGCGGCGTATATGCTGTCATGAAGGAGATTAGCAAACTGGGACTGCTCAACCTTGACAACATTACCTGTACCGGCAAAACGGTGGGTGAAAATATTGCCAACAGCGTGAATAAAAATCCGGAAGTCATTCGTCCGGTGGAGAACCCCTACAGCACAACCGGTGGTATCGCTGTATTGCGGGGCAACTTGGCTCCCGATTCTTGTGTCGTAAAGCGTTCTGCTGTTGCACCTGAAATGCTGCGTCATTCCGGCCCCGCAAGAGTATTTGACTGTGAGGAAGATGCGCTGGCTGCTATTAACGGGGGAAAAATTGTGCCCGGCGATGTAGTGGTCATTCGTTATGAAGGTCCTAAGGGCGGCCCCGGAATGCGGGAAATGCTGAATCCCACCTCGGCTATTGTGGGCCGTGGATTGGGCAGCACGGTTGCGCTGATTACAGACGGACGTTTCTCCGGTGCAACCCGTGGCGCTGCCATTGGCCATGTTTCTCCTGAGGCGGCTGTAGGCGGCCCCATTGCATTGGTAGAAGAGGGAGACACCATCTCAATTGATATTATGGCCAATACCATTCATTTGGAAGTTTCTGACGAAGAGTTGGCCAAGCGTAAAGCTGCCTGGAAACCCCGTCAGCCTAAAATTACCACAGGATATCTGGCACGGTATGCTTCTCTGGTCACTTCTGGTAACCGCGGTGCAATTCTGGAGGCAAAATAATAGTTGCCTGTGCCCCTACCCTTGACAGGCTGATACAATCTGTGCTATAATCCCTTCTGCAAGAAAGGCTATACATTTTTCTGTTTCTGAGATCAAACAGAGGATGTATAGCCTTTTTTTGGCGCTTTCAGAAAGGAGACTGCTTTTTTATGCCTGCTACCGCGAACCCTATGGAAAATCGAAAAATTTTTCCGCTGCTGGTATCTATGTCCGTCCCACCGATTATCTCTATGATGATTCAGGGGCTGTATAACATTGTCGACAGTATCTTTGTTGCCCATGTCAGTCAGGAAGCCTTAACGGCTGTTTCTTTGGTATATCCTCTGCAAAACCTCACCCTTTCTCTGGCCGTTGGCTTAGGAGTAGGTCTGAATGCCTGCATTGCCAGAAATCTTGGAGCAAAACGTCCACAGGAAGCCGGTACAGCTGCCATACATGGTTTCTTCTGCACGGCTATCCATTCCCTTTTGTTTGTAGTGGTAGGACTTTTTGCTTCTAAACCTTTTTTGCGGCTGTTTACCCAGGACGAAACTATTTTGTCTCTTGGATACCAGTATGCTGTCATTGTGATTTGTTTTTCCTTTGGAAGCCTTTTCCATATCTGCATTGAAAAAATGTTTCAAGCGACCGGAAACATGGTGATTCCCATGTTTTTACAGGCTCTGGGCGCTATCGTCAATTTGATTTTGGACCCTATCCTGATTTTTGGATGGATGGGGATTCCTGCCATGGGCGTAACCGGAGCCGCTGTGGCAACCATCATTGGACAAATGACAGCCTGTCTTTCCGCCATAGTCCTGTTTTTCAAAACGAATCAGGAAATTCCTCTCAGCCTGCGGGGATTCCGCTTTCAAAAAAGCATTTTCCGGCAATTATATTCGGTAGCCATTCCTTCCACGCTGGTAATGGCTATGCCTTCTTTTATGGTAGGCCTTTTAAATCGGATTTTGGCGGGATTCAGCGAAACAGCCGTCAATGTATTGGGCATCTATTTTAAAATACAGTCTTTCACCTATATGCCTTCCAGTGGCCTGATTCAGGGAATGCGTCCTATTATGAGCTTCAACTATGGCGCGGGAAACTTACAAAGGATGCAGGAAACTTTCCGAAGAAGCCTGCAAATCGTATTTGTCATTATGACGGCCGGAATGCTGTTATTTTTGACAATTCCTGGCTCACTGCTCTCCCTGTTTGCGGCCGATGACGCCCTGATGCAAATGGGCGTACCTGCTTTGCAAATTATCAGCCTGTCTTTTTTCCTTTCCAGCCCAGCTGTTATTATTGCCGGCGCTTTTGAAGCACTTGGATATGGTGGACGTTCGTTAATCGTAACCATGCTCCGACAGCTGTTCATTATTCCGCCTCTTTCTTTTTTGCTGGCTCCTATTCTGGGACCTGTAGGGGTATGGATTACATTTCCTATTGCTGAAACCATTGCTTCCGTTGTGGCGGTTTTGCTGTATCGGCATACCATGAAAACGATCCTTTCACAGAGTGCCAATTGAAAAAACTTTCTATAACAAAAAACGGACCGAATCAAATCGGTCCGTTTTTGATTATACATTGAAAAGAAAATTATTCGCCTTTTTTAGCTGCGGGCTTCTTAGCAGCAGGCTTCTTGGCTGTGGATCTTTTTGCAGCAGGCTTCTTGGCCGGAGCAGTAGCCTTTGCAGGCTCTTCTGCCTTAGCAGCAACCTCTGCTTTGGGAGCCTCCACAGGCTTTTCTTCCTTTACCGGAGCAGCGGCTTTTTTGGCACAGCTTCTCTTGGCGGCAGGCTTTTTGGCAGGGGTTTTCTTAGCCGGAACAGCTTCCTTTACAGGCTCTTCTGCCTTAACAGCAGCCTCTGCTTTGGGAGCCTCCACAGGCTTTTCTTCCTTCTTAGCCGCAGCAGCCGTCTTGGTAGTCTTCTTAGCAGGCTTCTCTTCTACTACCACCGGCCATTCTTCCAGCTTCCACTGCTGGGTTTCACCGTTAACGTCTTCCCAAATCTGGATAGCGGCGCCATCTTCTTCACTGAGGTCCACAACATCCAAACATTTGCCGGACTTGGCGTTTACAATTTTAAAATAGCCGTCTTCAACGGGCACCAGCTTCCACTGCTGGGTTTCGCCGCCTACATACTCCCACTGATGAACCCAAGCGCCATCCACTTCTCCGCCATCGATGACATCCAGGCACTTATTAGAATCCTTGCATACCAGTTTCCAGGTGCCCTTATCGGTCTCTTCTGCTACCCAAACCTGATTATTTTCACGGGTAAGGGAGAACTGCTCTACCACACCGCCGTTATCAGCGCCAGCCTCAGCAGAAAGAGCCTTTCCGCTCTTCTTGTTCACGATGAGATAAGAGCGTCCGTTTACGGGCGCGACTGCCTTCTTTACTGCCATACAAAAACACTCCTTTACGTTCTTTGCTTGCATATACTCACGGCAAAGGCACGGAAACTCCCGTTCCTTCGCGTTACCAGACATGGATTATGGTATTGATTGTATCATTCCTGTGGAAAGCTGTCAAGGCGGGGAAACCGCATTCCTACTGGCTTTTTTGGACATTTCCGAGATTTCGACGGGTATTTTCATCCATAATAAACAAAATAAAATCACAAAAACTTTGGGCATAAGAGCATTTAGAAGAATTTCGTTTTCTTTTTTTTATCCATCCCAAATCGCCGAAATACTACGCATAAAAGGCTGTCCAAAGGGAATTTCATCCGGTTTTTGATTATTGCAGTATAGCTTTGAATAGAGCCTCATTTTTCACCTTTCCCCGAAGGAAAAATACTTTTATTGCTATTTGTGTGTTTCTATAAACGGAAATTTACTTGGATTTTATTTCAATTTTACAAAATTTACTTTTTACCTTTCCCCGCCTATAATTTCATCATTCAAAACCTCAATATTATAAAACGAAAGAATTGGTTGCCTGGTAGAGGCATCTACCGGCAGAGCAGCCGGTGGGTCCATCTGCCATCCAGCAGACACAAATATTTTTCCCTCAACCGCTTCCTGTAAAAATAGGCGCACATGGTTTCCGGCTATTTCAGCCCGTAAAATTGGAATCTCTTTCCGATGCTCATCCCACAAGGTAAATCCTCGACAAATGGTCTCAGGGGAATCAAAAGGCAGCAGGCGGGTCGTAACATGAGAAAACGTCAATTCTATCACATCTTCTTTTCTGCAGGCAGAAGCCAAATCTGGTGCTAACTCCCACCCGGGCTTTTGATACAGAACCCGCAGTGCGGTACGAGCAGCCCGCTCTCCCAGCATGACGTTGGCAGCAGCCGTATTGTGAATAGAATCACATAAACCACAGTCCCGGGCTGGAATGACCCACACGTTGGAAAGCTTTCGAGCTGCCTGACGCTGCGCTTCCCGAACTCGTCCCCAGCCGTCATCCGCCGGTATCTGTTCGGGTAATTTCAGCTGACGATTTAACTGTACCGTCAGCCAAGAGACTTCTTCTGCCATATCCTGACGGAACGCTGTGACCATTTGGGAAAATCTCTCTTCATAAGTCTTGGATTCCTCTTCATCGGTATCGGAGCATCCCTGATACCACAGCACTCCTCTGATTTTGCCACCTAAATTTCGAACCGTCTCCAGCATAGATTGATACAAATCTCCCTCCTGCCGGGGATTCCAGCGGGAAAGTGGCGAGCCTCCCAAAGATGTCTGAATCAGTCCTACCGGCAGCCCGGTTTCTCGATGAATGGTTTTGGCAAAGCTTAGCCAGGGGGAGGCTCCGGGATTAGCGCCTTCCAAATTGGCCGGATGAGCGATATCCGTTGAATCATTCATAGGATGCACTGCCAAATCCCAGCGCATACTATTTCGGCATAAATGAACTCCCAGCTCCGGCGGGTCATAAAAAGAATCCTTGCCATATCCTGCCGAATTGCTTTGCCCGGCAATCACATATAAATCACCTACTCCCAAATGATACCGCATATCCCCGCGAGTTGCCCATTCCAGTACTTCATTCGTACTATCAGCCAAACAGCTTTCCAAACGATACAAGCCTCCAGCCGGTATGGTGAGCGCTAACTGCCATCTCTGATTTTCCAGTATTTTGGCAGGCTGCCAAGCCAAAACTTCCCTGCCACTATCTTCCTGCATAACACGCACATAGACAACCGGTTTTGTCATTTCCACTCCCGGTGGGATGATATACCTCCCACACACTTCGACTTCTGCTTGGCCATTTTCCTGTTGAAAGACCTGCCAGTCGCAAGGCCCTTTTTCAATGAGTACTCCAAACATGGAAAACTCCCCCTTTCTTGCCAATCATTATAATCTGCTATCAACAAAAGTCAATGCTTGAGATTCCAACTTGACAAATTTCGAAAATTGCATTACAGTAGATACGTTTTTTAACGGGGTGCTGTTATACGGCTGAGAGGATATCGTCCAACCCATAACCTGATCCGGGTAATGCCGGCGTAGGGAAATCGGTAAGATGTTATCTAAAAAAAGCTGCCGGTAAACTCGTTTGGGTTCCGGCTGCTTTTTTTGCAGACTATTGCATCCTGTCATGGTTATAAAACGCAGAAGGGATGTTGATTATGAAAAACAAAACTCGAAAGCTTACCGAAACCGCACTCATGCTTGCGGTTGCTACTGTCTTAAGTATGATTCAATTTCCTGGCCCTTGGGCACAGGGCGGCGCAATTACCCTATGCAGTATGCTGCCGATTTGTATTATCAGCTTCCGCTATGGCGTAAAATGGGGACTGGTGACAGGTGTCACCTATGGCATTCTTCAGCTGCTTATCGGAATGAATGTGCTTCGCGGGGTGTCGCTGGCTACCGTTATCCTCTCTATTTTGTTAGACTATCTGCTGGCTTTTGGCGTACTGGGATTTGCAGGACTGTTTCGTAAAACCATCAAAAATCCTTCCATCGCCTTTGTCAGTGGCACTTCTATCGCCATTGCTCTTCGTTTCCTGTGCCACTTTATTTCCGGCATTTTCGTGTGGGATACCATTTTAAGCGAAACCGGAATCAACTGGGCCGGAATCCTGTATTCTTTCTATTACAATATTTCCTACATGCTGCCGGAGCTGATTATCACGGTAGTTGTCGGAGCTATTTTCTGCCGGGTATTTGACTTCTCAAAGCCGAACCCCATTCGTAAATAAAGGATAATAAGCAAAATAAAATTCACCAAGGGAATCCTGTTAGGAAAGCACCCTTGGTGAATTTTTTATTTACGATATCATCTCCCAGCTTATAAAGCAGAAGAGTAGTCACTGTGAAAAATAATTTGTTTATTCATCTTCTTGGCATATTCAATTTCCTGCTGAACGGAACTACCTATATAGTGGTCGATATCTACCACATAGATACCGTCGCTCATTTTAATTTTTTCAAAATGTGCTTTTTTCAGATTTTCCATCATTTCGGCTGTTATTTCCACTTTTTGCTCGTTATACGTACATTGAATCACATTAAAACCTTTTTTGCTTTCCAACAGGAAGGCTACGCTTTTCATTTCTTCTTCAAATCTCATGCTCCCACAAACGGTAATCGTCTGCATACGTCCTTCCCCCTCCAGAAAAACCGATAGTTTTCCAGTATCGGTAAACAGGATTTGCCTCACCACAGCATTTTCACTGCTGGAAGGCAAGTCTTTTTCTTATTGCAAATGCATATTTTTTTATACCCCGGCGATTTCTCCCACACCGGACAAAACCAATCTGGGCCGATAGGGGAAATCCCCTATCATCTCCCGGGTTGTCACACCCGAAAGGACCAGCGCCGTGTCCAAACCGGTTTCAATGCCCGCTACAATATCGGTATCCATCCGGTCTCCAATAATCGCGGTCTCCTCGGAATGTACTCCTAAAAGCTTTAAACCGGTACGCATCATCAGCGGATTGGGCTTTCCGACAAAATAGGCATTTTTCCCGGTAGCCAGCTCAATGGGCGCCACCAATGCCCGGCAGGCAGGGACAATCCCGTCTTCCATGGGGCCGGTTAAATCCGTATTGGTACCGATTAGTTTTGCTCCCCGGTTGATAAACCGCACGGACTTGACGATGCTGTCATAATTATAATTATCTGCTTCCCCGATAATCACATAATCCGGGTTGATTTCATTGACCGTAATGCCTGCGTCGTACAGCGCATTGAGCAGCCCGTGCTCCCCGACTGCATAAGCAGTGGCCTCAGGATATTGAGAAGCAATAAAGCTGGCTGTTGCCAACGCACTGGTATAGAAATGGCTCTCATCTACATCCAAGCCCATCCAGGCCAGTTTTTTCTGTAACTCCCGCGGTGTATGCCGGCTGGAGTTGGTGAGGAATAAAAACTGCTTATTTTCCCGATACAGCCAGTCTACAAACTCTTTTACGCCGGGGAGCAGCTTATTGCCATGATAGATAACTCCATCCATATCAATAATAAATCCTTTTTTCTGCCGCAATTGCTCCATGACTAAAACCTGTCCTTTCTTCTTTCTAATCAGGGTCCGCCCCTGAGAATCTGCTGTCTCTATCTATTTCATAATACCGTTTTTCTAATTTTCTTACAACTATTATTCCATCCTTATTTTTGCCCATAGACATCCTGATAAATCTGTTGCTGCCAGGGAGCAAACTGTTCCTGTGAAAGAGCTTTGGGCCAACTCATAATTTTCAGCGGAATGGACGGCTGCCCTTCCTGCATGGAAGGCTGCCAATAGGGAAATTCGTTCAGGATAAATCCCAGCCTCTGATAAAAACCAATTCTGCGCCGGGCCATTTCCGTTTCGGGAAGCTCCACTTCCAGCACCACAGGGGTATCCTCTTCTTTCATCCACATTTGCAGTGCCTGGCCACCGATTCCATGACCTCTGGCATTCTCGTTTACGGCAAAATGTTCGGCAAACCGAAAGGTTTCAAATTCCCAAACGGCTAAAAATCCCAAAAACATCCCGGTCTCATCCTCTAAAATCCGGTAACTGTAGGCGGGATTTTGAAAAAGCCTCTGCTGTCCTGTCCGGCTCCGGTGCTCTGACGGCGGGAAAGCCTTTTCCATCAAAGCAAACACTTGGGGAAAATCCCCTTCTCCGGCAGGGCGCATGGTAAAATTCACAGCAAATTCCTCCTTTGTTCTCCGGTATTTTTAGCTGCTTTTTACAGGATACCCGATTTCTCCCAGGATGTCAACGAACTCCATTTCCATTTCTTTCCGGAAAACCTCGCCTTTACTGTTTTTCGGGTTGTAATCCGCCGTATTTTCGTGTATGATGGTACTATTAGTAATTTTGTGTAGGAGGTAGTTTACCAAATGCAGAAACGAGGTATTTTTCGTTTGCTGGCAGCTTCTGCCGCAATTATCCTAATTGTTTCGGTTTGTTGTATAACAGTTTTAGGATATGATATGGACCCTACTCCCAAAACTTATACCGGCACCGTTACCAAAGACGAGAACCAATCAGCTGTTGAGCCTACTGAAGCACCTTCATCCACCGAAAACTCTTCTATAGAATCATCCTCTTCGAAGCCTTCCCATAGCAGCACTTCGTCTACCACATCTTCCCTTGACTCGTCTTCGGATAAACCTTCTGGCGATTCATCTTCCACCCCTTCTCATACCTCTTCATCTGAGAATAACAATGGAAGTCAGAATGGGAGCAGTGATAATCAAGGTGCCACTACTGGTGGACAACAAGGTGTAGGTACCAATAACCAGGGAGATAACACCTACCAGTCTCAGGAAACTTACAACCCTGACACAACCACCAACTCCTCTTCCACTACCACCGTTATCAGCGGCCCGGATTTCAGCGACGAGGATAACAGCGAACTGGTAAATGATGGCTCCGTTATCAGCGGTCTGCCTATTGGCGGCGAAAGTGAGTCGGCCGCTTCCACAGAGGAATCCTCTTCTCAGCTGGAATCCACAGCTTCTTCCAGTGGCAACAGTGGCAGCACATTTCTGCTGGTTTTGGGAATCGTACTGATAGTGGTAGGCGTTGCTGGATTGGGCGCTGTGGTGTATCTGCAGTTTATCCGTCCCAAGCAGAAGCCCAAAAAGACTGACAGCCTGTATGACGGCGATTTTGATGTATACCATGACGGCTATGATATGAGTTCTTCTCCTTTGCAGAACGATGTGGACACCAAAGCCGATACCGCCGAAATTGATATTCACAGTCACAGTTCCGACGATAAAAAATAATCCTGTATTTTTAATGGTCAATTCAAAGGCCTCTGCCGCGGTTACAATGCGGCAGAGGCCTTGTTTTGTTTTTTTATGAAACTGAGGTTGGACAATTTATATAACTTCCGCTTTCGCTGTACCATCCGGCAAGCGAGAAACTTCAATCCGAGAAGAAATCCGATTCCGCAGCTCACTGACATGGGAAATAATCCCAATCATCCTTCCGCCCTGATGGAGCATGGCCAGCGCTTTCATGGCGGTATCCAAGGTTTCCTGGTCCAGCGAACCAAACCCTTCATCGATAAACAGAGCTTCCAGCCGTACACAGCCCGACTGATTCTGCACCACCTCGGAAAGCCCCAGCGCCAAAGAAAGCGACGCCAAAAATTGTTCTCCACCAGATAGGGTATCTACCGAACGCTCGTGGCCTGTCATGCCATCCAGCACTACCAAATCCAGGCCGCTATAAGCATTGTTGGCAGCCCTTTCCTGACTGCGCAAGAGTGCATACCGTTCCCGGCTGAACTGGGCAAAATACCGGTTAGCACAGGCAAGAATTTCTTCCAGCATGATGCTGAGCACATATTTATCCACCGGAATCCGCATAGGATTGCTGCCTGATAAGAGTTTATACAGACGGGCCGCCTGATGGTACGCTTTCTGCAGATGGCTGAACTGTTCTTCCAGTTTTTTCAGTCGTGCAAGGGATTGTGTTCCAGAGCCAATCTGCTGGGAAAGCTGTCCGGCTGTGTGATTCAGTTTTTCTACCTCTGCCTTTTTTTCCTGATAGCGGGTGAATGCTTCTTCTTCTGTGGGAATCTTTTCTCCCTGCCAGCTTTTTTCCCGCTGACTACACTCCTCTTCGGCCTGCTGTACTCGCTGTTGTGCTTCTTTTAGGGCCGATTCGGCGCCGCCTATTTGGTTTTGCAGTGCGCTCCATTCTTTTTCCAGCTGGTCCGCCTGCCGGTTTCGGGAAAGTACGGTTTGGTCAGCCAATGTTTTCTCTTTTTCCAGCTGTTCGGGGACTGGCAGATTTCCGCCCCATTTTTGAATGAGCTCTTCTTTTCGGGCGAGTTGTTCCTTTTCCCGGGCAGAAAGCCCTTCCAACGTTCTCTGGGCTGACTCTTCCTCCTGCCGGGCTTTTTCCAGTTCCTGGCTCAGTTTTTCCAAGCGCTTTTGGGCGGCTACACTTTTTTCAGCAATCGCCCTTGTCTGTATTAACATGTCAGTACAGGCTTTTCTCTGCTTTTGGATTTCTTCCCGGCTTCCAAAAGACTGTGCCTTTTCGAGTCGATCCTGTGCTTCCTGTTCCAGTCTCGTTAATTCCTCCCGCAAGGCATGCAGAACCCCTTCCTGCGTACTGACAGCGGCTCTGGCCTGTTCTTCCAACTGTACCAGTTTTTCAAACTCCCCATCTTCCATCTGTTCTGCCTGCCTGTTGGCCGGAGATGGATGGTGAAGGGAACCGCATACAGGACAAGGCTCCCCCTCCTCAAGGGTACTGGCCAGTCGGGAAATTTGGTTAGCTGACCGTAAAACTTCCTGATGGTTCCTACTGGCTGTAAGGGTTTTGGCTTTCACCATTTCCTCATCCAATTGCGCTTGATGCAGCTGAATATCTTTTTTCCGCTGTTGCAGCTGAACCTTCACCCGTTCCAGTTCCTGATAAGCCTCTATTCCCTGACGCAGATAGGTGTCCGTTTCCTGCAGTTTCGGAAGCTTTTCTGTGGCTGTCTGAATTTCCAGCAAAAACTTTTGACCTGCTGCGAGGCGCTCTCCATACTCTTTTTGAATTTGTGCAGCTTTTCCTCTCCGCAGCTGAGCCTCTTCCTGGTCCTTTTTCGTCTGCCGCAGCTTCTTCATGATTTCCGCCAATTGTCCGGCTGCCTGCAAGTCTCCTTCCAGCCTTGCAGCGCGTTTAGCAGCTTGTGCTGCCTCCTGCCGCAAATCGGGCACCCGGCTCATGGCTTTTTTCTGCTGCTCCAATTTTTCCTGTATAACCTGCCGTTCTTCCAAACGCTGCTGGACATTTTTCTTTTCGTTCAATAGTCTCTGCTGAGCCTGCATCCATTCCCGGCAAAGCCGCAGCCGTTGTTCGGCCTGCATCCATTCCTTCTGCTTTTCCTGCAGGGACACGGTCAGCTTTTTTTCTTGCTCCCGAAACTGTTCAACCTTTTCCATTAACTCTTCGGGAGTCTCCGCCTGTTCCTGCCGAAGCAGCGCGTCCCGCTCGGTATCGACTTTTTCTACCTGCTTTTCCAGCGTTTTCGTGCGTTCCCGCAACACATCCTGGATTTTCACCCATTCCGTCATCGCAAACAGCGTTCGCAGCATTTCGGCTTTCTCTCGGGAACTGGCACGAAGCAGGCGTAAAAAATCCCCCTGGGGCAGCACAATCACCTGTGAAAACTGTTCCGGTGTCAGTCCGGTCAATTTTTCCGCACACCGGCGCACCTGGGTTTCACTTCCGCTTTCCCACAACTCCCATTCGCCATTCTGCTCTTTCCAGCAGGCATGCTCTTCCCGGAACTCTTTTCTCCCGCTCCCTCGAACATAATGGACCCGGATGCTGCGGCAAAAACGATAAGTTTCTTTTCCTAAACGGAACACAAAATCCACACGGGTGGGAACGTCATCCGAAGCACTGTCGCACCGCATTTCCGTCCATCCCCGGCGCCCACCGGTAGCGCGACAGTACAGGGCAAAGCACATGCCGTCCAAAATGGAAGTTTTTCCGCCTCCGGTGGCTCCAGTGATAAGGAATAGAGATTGTTCCTGTAAACGGGTAAAATCAATCACCGTTTCCCGCAAATAAGGGCCAAAAGCCGCCATGCGCAGAGAAATCGGAATCATTTTCTGCCTCCTCCTTCATCAAGGTTCAATTCCCTCAATATATCTTCCAACAGGTCCATATCCTCCTGTGTCACTTCTGTATGGCAGACATCTTCCAAAAAGCGGGAGAATACTTCCTGATGAGAAGTCCTTCGCGCATCAGCTGCCTGTACTCCGGCATCTTCCTGCCGGTGCATCATCCACTGGCTGTGAATCGACAATAAGTTGGGATAATAAGGCCGAAGCTGCTTGGCTGGTAAGTAAACCGGACCATCGTCGGTCAATGTAATATCCACCAAGTCTTCGCTTGGGGTTTCTTTTCCCTGTGCCAAAAGCTCTTCAAACTTTCCTTGCATCCGGCGCACACGGCGAAGCGGGTGGACTTTTTCTTCCTGCAGAGAGAAGCTGCCTTTCGTGACTTCCACAATAGAAAAACTTTTTTGATGATTCTCCTCACTCACCGAATACCACAGCGGCGAACCAGAATAGCGTCCATTCTTGCCTGCCCGCTGAGGCCCGTGCAGATGTCCCAGCGCTACATAGTCAAAATGGCCATAGGTTTCACTGAATATCTGGTCGCTTCCTCCCACAAAAACCGGGTTTTCCGAGTCAGAAAGGGAACTTCCTGCCACAAAGCAGTGTCCCACCAAAATATGAATGGCATCTGGGAGAAAGAGCTCCTCCATCCTCTGGATAATGGCTTCTGCACACTGCTGAGAGGTACGAAGTTCCTTGCCCTCCTCCCCTAATAAGGCTCTCGCTGTCAGAACATCCATCCAAGGCATTGTAAAAATCTGTACTTTCTCGCCGTTCTTTTCCAGCACCACAGGTGAAAAGCAGTCTTCCGGCCGTGCGGCAATAACCACACCGTTTTTCCGCAGCAAAGAAGCGCCTACTGCCATACGGGCCGCTCCATCATGGTTGCCGGAAATGACTACCAGCGGGATTCCCATTTCCGACAGCTTTGTCAACGCTTCGTCAAAAAGAGCAATCGCTGCCGCAGGAGCAACCGAGCGGTCATATACATCTCCCGCCAGCAATACTGCATCGGGATGTTCTCTCTCTGCCAGGGGCAAAAAAACACTGCGAATCAAATGCGCCTGATCAGGAAGCAAGGAACGTCCATACAGCATCCGTCCCAGGTGCCAGTCAGAAGTATGGATAAATTTCAAAAAATCCCCTTCTTCCCAAAAATCGTTGAGTTATTCTATGGGCAATACCGCCTCGAATACTGCAATATGGCGAGAGGAATACTGCCGGTCGATATGTAGGGAGCCAAAATACCATTTTTTATATTTTACTGTTTTGGCAACTTCTTCGAAATAAGTTTCCAAAGGAGTCCGTTCCCGCGGATCTTCAAACCGCCGTCCGGCTCCTGGGTAGGGAGAATGAGTAATGATATAATCCACCGTCAAGTCATGTTTATATAAATTCTCCACGCCTGTATCCATTTCGTGAATATCCGGCATTTCGTGTTCCCACCAGCATCCGGCCTCAATCCGCATCTGCTTTTCGGGGCTTTCGCCGCCTCCAAAGGTAAATAAGGTTTTCCCTTCCAGCGTAAACACCTGACCACGCATCAAATGAAAAATGTTGTCCCGGATACGCCGTACCTGTCCACCGTTCCACTCTTCCACCGGATATTGCTCCAGCAAATCAAAGTTTTCATGGCTGCCATCTACAAAGAGGATGGTGTATCGTTTTTTTGCAAGCTTTTCCAACGCTTTTTTTTCGCTTTCCCCATTATCCCACAAAAAGCCGAAATCACCACAAACAATCAGTTTGTCTTCCTTCTTCAGACGCCGCATACGAAAGGTTTCCAGACGGGTAATATCTCCGTGGAGATCTCCGGTAACATATAGCATGATCATTCCTCCTGAGTCAAATCAGGAAAGCCTTCTGTTATCTCTTGTATGATTTGGAATTGGTTACAATTTAGTAAGAGGGCTTTCCAAGAAAAGAGTTAGCTGTTATACTTAGATATAGGAAACGGCAGCTCACAGAAAAGGGGCATTCCATTGTATTTCAGGAAAATCCATCCTACAAGTTTTCCTGCGTTCTGCCAAGCTGCCAGCCGGTGTATTTTTTTGCATTTCCGGCACTTTTTATCGTATTACTTTTTATCATATCACATCGAAGGAGAAAGTTCCATGAAAAAAATGCGAAATTTGCTCAGGAAGGCCCTTTGTCTGGCAATTTGCTGCTGCATTGCTGCTGTTTGCATTCCCAGTGTAGAGGCTGCCACTTTTTCTATTGATTTTGACACGGAAAGCGAAGGAATCATCCTGATCAATCTGGATACCCATACGACAGTTTATGAAAAAAACGCGGATGAACGGCTGGAGCCCGCTTCCATTACGAAAATTATGACCTATGCGGTAGTTTGTGACCATGTAGAAGATTTGGAAAACACTATGACCACGGTCAGTCAAAATATCAACGATGAGCTGACCGGAACCGGAAGTTCCATGTCCGGTATTATTGTGGGAGAAGAATTGTCGATTTTGGAACTTCTGAACATGATGATGGTTCCTTCCGGTAATGACGCTGCTTTGGCATTGGCTGAGTATGTGGGCGGCGGAGACTGGCACAAGTTTGTGGATATGATGAACGAAAAAGCGGAAGAGCTGGGATGTCAGGATACCCATTTTGCAAATCCTCACGGCCTTCATGACGACCAGCATTATACCACGCCACGGGATATGGCTTTGATTACTGAATATGCTATGACCCTGCCTTATTTCACGGAGATTACCAACCAGCGTTATTATGAACTGCGGGCCACCAATAAAAGTTCACAACCGCGATATGTTTACACCACCAACAAAATGATTAATCCCAACGATTCCAACGGCGAGTATTACTACCGGTATACCCAGGGCATTAAAACCGGTTCCCATGACCAAGCCGGATATTGTCTGGTTTCCACTGCTATCAAAGGTAACTACAGCTATCTGTGTGTGGCGATGGGATGCCCTTACTATAAAAAAGACGGAACCCAAAACCATCATGGAGAAATGTTGGATTCCAAAAAACTATATGAATGGGCTTTCAATAACTTGGCTATGACATCCGTGGTTTCTCAGGGATCACCGCAAGGAGAAGTCAAACTGGAATATGCCTGGAATAAAGATACCCTTCAGGTGGTAGCTTCTGAAGACTTTAACACCATTCTGCCCGCTTCCGTCAAATCCAGCAGCATTGTGGTAACTACAAATTTACCGGATTCTGTAGAAGCCCCTATCCAAAAAGGCCAAAAAATTGGCACGGCAACCCTCAGTTATGCCGGTCAGGAATTGACTACCATTGACTTGGTGGCCGCAGAATCCGTGGAACGGAGCAATGTCCTTCACACCCTATCTCAGGTGCAATCTGTCATCACCTCCACCTGGTTTATTGCCATTGTGGGCGTCATTATTTTCCTGCTGTTGGTATACATCATCCTTGCCCTGATTTATAATCGCAAAAAGAAAAAGCTTCGTAAGGTAAAGAAATTCAGAAGAATGTAATATAGAAAGGAATCCAGCTGCTTTGGCGGCTGGATTCCTTTTTTGATTTATAAAACAAAATTCCCCTGCCGCTTTTCAGCAACAGGGGAATTTGTATATTTATCGTTGATTAAGCTTTTTTCAAAACGTCTTTCACAACTTCTTCAATATGCTCAGCGCACAAGCCGAATTCCTTCAGCAGGTCAACTGCAGGACCAGAATGGCCAAACACATCGTTTACGCCGATGCGGGTAACCGGTACGGGGCATTCTTCGCACACAACAGCGCTGACAGCCTCGCCCAGACCACCGATAATGTTGTGCTCTTCCACTGTCACAATACGGCCGGTTTCCATTGCCGCCTTCACAATCAGCTCACGATCAATAGGCTTAATGGTATGGATATTGATAACCCGAGCATCAATACCGGCTTCTTCCAGTGCCTTTGCTGCTTTCACAGCTTCTCCTACCATCAGGCCGGTAGCCACAATGGTAATGTCCTTGCCATCCCGCAGCGTAATGCCCTTGCCAATCTCAAACTTGTAATCATCATTGTTGTTGATGCTTTCCACAGCCAGACGGCCCAGACGAATATATACCGGGCCATAGTGCTCGGCAGCAGCCTTAACGGCGGCAATCATTTCATAATGGTCGCTGGGGTTCAGAACTACCATACCGGGAATGGTACGCATCAGAGCGATATCTTCGCAGCACTGATGGGTAGCACCATCTTCACCAGTAGAGATACCCGCATGAGAACCGGCAATCTTCACATTCAGGTGCGGATAGCCTACGGAGTTACGAACCTGCTCAAATGCGCGGCCTGCGGAAAACATTGCAAAAGAAGCGGCAAAAGGAATCTTACCGCAAGTTGCCAAACCGGCAGCAATGCCCACCATGTTGCATTCAGCAATACCGCAGTCAATAAAACGGTCGGGATATGCCTTTTTAAAAGTACCGGTTTTGGTAGCAGCAGCCAAATCAGCGTCCAGAACCACTACATTGGGGTTCTCGTTGGCCAGCATCACCAGAGCTTCACCAAAACTTTCTCTTGTAGCCTTTTTCACCATCTCTGCCATTTTATTCAGCCTCCAATTCTGCCAGCGTCTGCTTCAGCTCGTTCATGGCGATTTCATACTGTTCCGCATTGGGGGCGGTACCGTGCCAGCCCACCTGATTTTCCATATAGGAAACACCCTTGCCTTTGGTGGTCTTTGCAATAATGGCGCAGGGCTTGCCTTTCACGGTTCTGGCGTGTGCAAAGGCTTCCTCTATTTCATCAAAGCAATGGCCGTTGATGGTCACCACATCAAAACCAAATGCCTCAAATTTCTTGTCAATGGGTTCGGGACCGCCTACCTGGCCAATAGGTCCATCAATCTGCAGGCCGTTATAGTCCACAATCACGCACAGATTATCCAGCTTCTTGTGGCCGGCAAACATAGCAGCCTCCCACACCTGGCCTTCTTCAATTTCGCCGTCGCCCAGCAGGGTATAAACACGATAGTCCTTGTTATCCAGCTTACCTGCCATAGCCATTCCGCATGCAGCAGAGATTCCCTGGCCCAAAGAGCCGGAGCTCATATCCACGCCGGGGGTACCCTTCATATCCGGATGGCCCTGCAGCATAGCACCAATATGACGCAGGGACTTCAATTCTTCCATGGGGAAATAGCCGCGCAATGCCAGCGCCGCATACAAGCCGGGAGCACAGTGACCTTTGGAAAGTACAAAACGGTCACGGTCGGGATTCTTCGGCTCTTTGGGGTCAATGTTCATCTCTTTAAAATACAGATAGGTATACAAATCCGACGCGGAGAGAGAGCCGCCCGGATGGCCCGATTTTGCGTGAAAAACGCCCTCGATAACGCCCATGCGCACCTTACAGGCAGCGATTTTCAGCTGCTTCTTTTCACTGCTGTTCATTGTCTGACCTCCTGTTTTTGTAACTTACTACCACGGCAAACCGGCGGACAGACCGGTTTCTCATGGCAAAAAAGCATAACGAATTCATACAACCCCATCATACCACAGAAAAGGCAAAATTGCAAACAGGTTGTACGTACAAATTAAAATAAATTTATCCGTATTTTTTATCCATTCTTCGCTTTTTCCTAAAATGCCCTGCCGATTGTATCTATACAGAAAAAATGGTATACTGAACAAAGAGAAATCATCTTATAAGGAGGAGCTGAGATGCTGAAAGGAAAAACCATTCTGCTGGGCGTTTCCAGCAGCATTGCCGCCTATAAAGCCGCCTCGCTGGCTTCCATGCTGGTCAAACAGCATGCTGATGTCCATGTGTTGATGACCGAAAATGCTACCAAATTCGTCTCTCCCATGGTGTTTGAAACTCTGACAGGAAATAAAGCGCCCGTCGATACTTTTGACCGGTGTTTTCAATTTGATGTGGAACATGTTTCCCTTGCCAAAAAGGCCGACGTGGTTATGGTAGCTCCTGCCACGGCCAATGTCATTGCCAAGCTGGCCCATGGAATTGCCGACGATATGTTGACAACTACTGTTTTGGCCTGCGACTGCCCCAAGCTCATTTCGCCGGCCATGAATACCCGCATGTATGAAAACCCTATCACACAGGACAATCTGGCTTTGCTGAAACGATATGGATGGCAGATTGTCGAGCCTGCCAGCGGATATCTGGCCTGTGGAGATACCGGAAAGGGAAAGCTTCCGGAACCGGAAGTTTTGCTGGACTGGCTGCTGCAGACCTGCGCCTGTGAAAAAGATATGCTGGGACTGCGAGTACTGGTAACAGCCGGTCCCACCCGAGAGGCCTTGGACCCGGTACGGTATCTGTCAAACCGCTCTTCCGGCAAAATGGGCTATGCCATTGCAAAAGCTGCCGCCCGCCGGGGTGCGCAAGTGACACTTGTCACCGGCCCCACGGCTTTGGAAAAGCCACGGTTTATGGATGTCGTGGATATTGTTTCTGCGGAGGATATGTTCCACGAGGTAACCAGTCGTGCTGCAGAGCAGGACATTATCATCAAGGCTGCCGCTGTGGCCGATTATACCCCTGCTCAAGTGGCCGATGACAAACTGAAAAAAAAGGACGGAGATATGAGCATCCCCCTTATCAGAACCAAAGATATTCTGGCCTATCTTGGACAGCACCGTCAGCCTGGCCAATTCTTGTGTGGATTCTCCATGGAAACCCGGGATATGCTGGAAAATTCCCGAAAAAAGCTGCTCAAAAAGAATCTTGATATGATTGCAGCTAATAATGTCAAGGAAGCAGGCGCTGGCTTTGCAGTGGACACCAACCTGCTGACTTTGATTACTCGGGAGGAAGAACTGGCTCTTCCCTTGATGAGCAAGGATGAAGCAGCCCACACATTGCTTACTGAAATTGTAAAGCGCCGGTAACGAAGTCTGTTTGTAACTTTGGAAAGGAAGTATTCTACCATGAACCCTGTATTGGAAAGATTTTTGCGCTATGTACAGTATGACACCACCTCTTGCGAGGAAAGCGATACGCACCCCACCACGCCGGGGCAGCTGGTTTTTGCCGAAGCGCTGGAAAACGAGCTGAAAGCCATGGGGGTTTCCTCTGTCCGCAGCCAAAACGGATATGTCTATGGAGAAATCCCGGCTTCCAGCGGCTGTGAAAAGGAACCTGTCATTGGCCTAATTGCTCATCTGGATACCGCACCGGCTGCCTGTGGAGCCAATATTCATCCCCGGGTGGTACTGTATGAAGGTGGCGACATTGTTCTTAATGAAGAAAAGAATGTTGTCATGAAGGCCGCCGATTTCCCCACGTTGGAAAAATACCAGGGGCAGGAGCTGGTTGTTACCGACGGTACTACCCTGTTAGGCGCGGACGATAAAGCCGGCGTGGCCGAAATTATGACTGCGGCAGACCGCCTTTTGCATGAAGACATTCCTCATGGAAAGGTATGCATTGCCTTCACACCGGACGAAGAAGTGGGATGCGGCGCTGACGGATTTGATGTTGCCGGTTTTGGGGCAGATTTTGCCTACACCGTAGATGGCGGCGAAATTGGTGATATCAATTATGAGAGCTTTAATGCCGCCGACTTAAAGGTTTCCATTCAGGGCCGCAGTATCCATCCCGGCTCTGCCAAGGGAAAAATGATTAACGCCCTTTTGGTGGGAATGGAATTTCACCGGATGCTTCCGGTTTGGGAAAACCCCATGTATACCCAAGATTATGAAGGGTTTTACCATTTGGAAGGAATGGACGGAAATGAAGAAACCGCCCGTATGCACTATATCATCCGGGACCATGACCGGGTAAAATTTGAGGAAAAGAAAGCGCGGGCAGAAAAAATCGCCCGATACCTCAACGGTGTCTATGGAGATAATACCATTACCCTGCTCATATCGGATACCTATTACAATATGCGGGAAGTCCTCGAGGGTCAAATGGAAATCCTTCACCGGGCACAAAATGCTTTCCGTGCCTGCGGCGTTGAGCCCTACTCCACCCCCATCCGCGGCGGTACTGATGGCTCCAGGCTGTCATTTATGGGACTTCCCTGCCCCAACCTTTCTACCGGCGGCGCTAACTGCCACGGACGGTTTGAATTTGCCAGCGTCCCGCAAATGGAAACCATGGTGGATGTACTGGTACATCTGGTTCAGCCGACAGAATAACTCCGCTCTCCGGCAATCTCCCCAAAACGCGGCGTAAAAAACAGTTGACGCAAATCATCGGTTTCCTGCCCCAAACACCACATCATTTTGGTAACGGCGGCTTCGGTGGTCATATCTCTGGCGCCCCAAATCCCATTTTGCAGGGCCATACGCCCGCTTTCATAAATGGACAGGTCACTTCCGTCATAAAGGCACTGAGATACCGCCGCAACCGGGATTCCCTGCGCCGTAATTTCTCCCAGACATTCCACCAGATTCCGGCGTAAAAATGCCATGCCGCCTGCACCAAACGTTTCAATCACCAGCCCCCGATATCCGGCTTTTGCCAGCCACCGGAAAACTTCCGGCCGGATACCGGGGGTTAATTTTATCAAAAACACCCGGTCATTACAGTTATCCCGCAGAGCAAACTCTCCTTGAATGGCAGGAATCAGATGACGCTCCAGCCGCAGTCCCGCAGCAGACACCGTGCCAACTGGAGGTAAGTTGACACTTTCAAAAGCGTCAAACCGGGAAGAGCGGGTTTTCACTGCTCTTGTTCCCAGAATAATCCGGTGCTGGAAGGCCACAAAAACTCCCGGAACACCGCTGGCCGCCATGGCAAAGGCACAGCGTAGATTTTCATACCCATCTGTCAGGGCATGTTCCAACGGAAGCTGGCTTCCCGTAAGGACAATCGGAACCGGGGGATTTTCAAGCATATAGGAAAGCATGGCAGCGGTATATCCCATGGTATCGGTACCGTGGGTCAGTACAATTCCATCCCAAGGATGGGAAGAAAGTTCCTGATAAATACACCGTGCCGCCGTCTGCCAATGTTCCGGCTGAATATTGGATGAATCCAGCGAAAACAAATCCAAAGGATGGATATCATAGGTTGGGGTCATGCTTTCCAGATGGCTAAGAAGTGCATGGCTGTCCAATGCCGGGCAAAGGCCATCCCGTCCCGGGCGACAGGCAATTGTCCCGCCAGCACACAGCAACAGAATTCGCTTTCTCTTTGATTTCATAATATCTACTCCTTTTGACAAACCATATCGAAAATATGAGGCTATCCCAGCAACATCGTTACCATTGCTTTGTGAAAATATACTTGTTGATAAAAGGTTTTTCCGCGCTTACCATTATATCGGCCTGTTTGCTTTCTGTAAAGGCCAACTGCTGGTGTCTTTTGAGAATTTTAACCCTTGCTATTTTGTAAGAAATGTGATATACTGTTTAAGCAGTTTTGCAGAAGTAGTTCAGTGGTAGAACATTAGCTTCCCAAGCTAAGAATGCGGGTTCGATTCCCGTCTTCTGCTCCAATCGAAAGCCTCGATGCGCAAGTCGCGTTCGAGGCTTTTGTGTTTTAGTTGTAAAAAACGCATTCCATTTGATATAAAACGATAAAAAACCGAACTTACATAAATTAACACGTGATGTAAGTCCGGTTTTTTTACTGATATTATGCTTATTTGTCAAGCGTCTTCATAGTGGGGAACAGCAAAACATCTCTGATACTTGCGGAGTTCGTCAGCAGCATAACCAAACGGTCAATGCCATAACCAATACCACCTGTGGGGGGCATACCGATTTCCAAAGCATTCAGGAAGTCTTCATCGGTGTGATTGGCTTCTTCGTCACCCTGTGCCAGCAGCTTTTCCTGCTCGGCAAAGCGCTGCCGCTGGTCAATGGGGTCGTTCAGCTCAGAATAGGCGTTGCACATTTCACGGCCATAGATAAACAACTCAAAACGCTCCACGTAATCCGGCTTATCGGGCTTACGCTTGGTCAGCGGAGAAATTTCCACAGGATGGTCCATAATGAACACCGGCTGAATCAGATGCTCCTCTACATACTCCTCAAAGAACAGGTTAAGGATGTCGCCCTTGGTATGGCGAGGCTCATAGTGGATACCCTTTTCGTCTGCCAGCTTCTTGGCAGCTTCTGTATCGGGAATTTCGTCGAAATCAATGCCAGCATACTTCTTTACAGCTTCCAGCATCGTCATACGCTCAAAAGGCTTGCCCAAATCAATCATAGCCTCCGAATAGGGAATGAGCGTGGTTCCGCACACTTTCTGTGCAACATAACGGAACATATTCTCCGTCAAATCCATCATGCCGTGGTAATCGGTATAAGCCTGATAAAGCTCCATCAGGGTAAACTCGGGATTGTGGCGGGTGTCCACACCTTCGTTACGGAATACGCGGCCAATCTCATACACACGCTCCAAGCCGCCGACTATCAGGCGCTTTAAATACAGCTCCAGAGAAATACGCAGCTTTACATCCTCATCCAGTGCATTATAATGGGTTTCAAAAGGCCGGGCAGCAGCGCCGCCTGCATTGGAAACCAGCATGGGAGTTTCTACCTCCATAAAGCCCTGGGCATCCAGGAAATTACGGATTTCGCGAAGAATCTGGGAACGCTTGATGAAGGTATCCTTTACTTCCGGATTTACAATCAAATCAACATAGCGCTGGCGATACCGGGTATCGGTATCAGTCAGGCCGTGGAACTTTTCGGGCAAGGGACGCAGGCTCTTGCTCAGCAGAGTGAGCTCGGAAACCTTCACACTCAACTCGCCTTTCTTGGTGCGGAAGATTTCGCCCTTTACACCAATCAAATCGCCGATATCCAGCTTTTTAAAGGCAGCGTACTCTTCGTCGCCAATCAAATCCCGGCGAACATACAGCTGAATGGAGCCGCTCTTATCCTGCAAATCAGCAAAGCTGGCCTTTCCCATGACGCGCTTGCTCATCATACGGCCTGCCAGGCATACAGTCTCACCGCTTTCCTGTTCCGGCTCCAGTCCGGCAAATTTCTCCCGAACCGGTGCTGCATGGTTATCTACCGGATAGCTGGTAATCTGAAAGGGGTCCTTCCCTTCCTCCTGCAGCTGTGCAAGCTTATCTCTGCGAATTTGCAGCAGTTCATTCATATCCTGAACAGGCGTTCTGCTGTTCTCACTCATTCTATCTTCATTCCTTTCAAATATTTCTGCAACCACACGTGGAGAAAAAAAGCAGGGGTGACATACTTGCCCCCCTGCAGCCTGACTTTGCGCTTATCGGGCAATGCCCAGAACATGGTAACGAACGACACCAGCCGGCACTTCAATCTCGATGACATCGCCCACTTTATGTCCCAGCAGTGCTTTTCCCACTGCGGATTCATCGGAAATACGGCCCTCACGGGGACTTGCCTCGTTGGAACCTACAATTTTATACTCCTTATTGCGGACAGTTCCATCCACACCGGTAATTTCCAACTCAATTCTGGAGCCAATATGAATATTCTCGTTGCTCAGCTCTGCCTCGTCAATGAGCTTTACATTTTTCAGCATGACCTCAATATCGGCAATACGGGCTTCCATAATTGCCTGGTCATTTTTTGCTTCATCATATTCGCTGTTCTCGGAAAGGTCACCGAAAGACAGGGCCACTTTAATTTTCTCAGCTACTTCTTTACGGCGGACAGATTTCAAATATTCCAGTTCTTTTTCCAGAGCATCCAGGCCATCCTGCGTTAAGATAATCTGTTTTACTGCCATTTATATAACCACCTTTACCCGAAACAATATTTCAACAATGTTATTATTATAATAATTCTCCCCCTCGATGTCAACGGGAAAAAGCCGCTGATTCCGGGGAATTCTTCCATCTTTACGAAGCGGAAGAAACATCGGAGCTGCTGCCAGGCACTTCTTGCACAGCGGCGCCATTCTCAATTAAGGCCGTTACAGCCGTTTGCATTTGTGGGTCCTCCCGAACGTCCAACAGTTCCCGCATGAGCACTTGCTTTTGCAGCACGCTCAACTCTACCTCCCGATCCGGTGAAACACCACTGCCATATAGGGATTTTCCTTGTGCATCCACATAATACCCCACTGTCAAAATGAGTGCAGAACCATCCGACAGCTGAATAGTATCTTGACGAGATGCCCCGCCAGCTGTTTCTGTTCCTACCAGCACCCCTGCTTTTCCATCCCGTATGGCTGCTGCCAATACTTCAGAGGCGCCATATGTGGTATCGTCAATCAGCACCGCCATGGGTACATTTAATTTTCCCCCTCCAGAGGAAGCTTCAGAAATCGTATCCCCGTTACTATCAACATATCGCGCCACATTTCCAGCCGGCAAAAGTGAGCGACAGGCTTCCACCATTTGCTCTACTGTGCCTTCCGTATTGCCTCGCAGATCGATAACCAATCCGCACATTTCCTCTTTTTGCAGCTCGGACAGTGCATCTTCCATCTCATCGGCAGTATCATTGGTAAAACTGCGTATAGTCAAACATCCGACATTTCCATTGATCATCTTCCCTACCACACTGTTAGACTCATACTCGCTACGGGTAATAGAGAAATCCATGGTCTTAGAAACCTCTTCTGATATAGTTTTGCCGTCTTCTTCTGTTTCTGTAGTTTCTGTGCGCAGTACTCGAAAAGTCACCTGCGTTCCTGCTGCACCATCCAAATAAGAAAGCGCTTCTCCATACGTAATGCGGATGACTTCTTTTCCATCAATGGCCAGAATGACATCGCCCTTTTTCAGTCCAGCTTCTTCTGCAGCTGACTGCGGCAGCACTTCCACAATCTCCATATTGCCGTCTTCATCCTGAATGGTCCGAATGCCGACGCCAACATTTTTCTGGGCGTCCCCCTGCAAAAACACACGGTATTTTTCGGCTGAAAGATACTTTGCATTGGCATCTCCCAATCCCGCTACATATCCGGCACAAATGGCGTCTTTTAAAGCGGTTTCGTCCAGCTCTCCGACAGAATCCCGACGGACCTTCTGATCAATTTCGTTTAGCTTCGCATACATGGCCTGACGTTCGTTAACATCTGCCACCTTTGTATTGAACCTATCCATGGCGTACAGATAAGTCAGAGAAACTGTCACCGCTGCTGTCATGGCTGCCAGAGCGACCGCGGTTCCAATGGAAATTTTTTTCATACCCTTTTTCATCCTTCCAGTTATAATGCGCTGGGATACAATAAGACACAAACCAGGGGCAGGAATCTTTCTTCAAGTTTCCTGTCCCTGGTTCTGCAAAGGGAAATTATACAAAGTTACTGGGATTGACAGGAGTACCATAATAACGGATTTCAAAATGCAGGTGGGAACCATAGGATTCACCTGTATTTCCAACATATCCGATAATCTGGCCTTTTGTTACATACGTACCCGTGCTGACTGTCAAGGCACTGCAGTGTGCATAACGGCTGGCATACCCATTGCCATGGTCAATATCCACACAATATCCATAGCGGTTGTGGGAGTTGGCGGCGCTACCAAATCCGGCAAACATTACATATCCGGAATCAGCTGCTACAATAGGCTGGCCATAAATACCGCCACCGGAGATATCCAACCCTTTATGTCCGGAATGGAACCCTTGCGTAATGGCTCCATAGTAGCCGGGGACAGGCCACATAAATTGACCAGTACCGTCTACAGGGGTACTGCTGCCACTGTTTCCAGAAGAACTTCCACCGGAGGTCGAAGAGCCGGAATTGTTATTATTGCCAGAGCTTTCCTCCTGTTTATTGGCATAATACTCTGCATACCATTCATCCAAAGCAGCGTCGGCTTCCTGCATATCTTTATCCAGGGATTCATTTTCCATTTCCAGCTGCTTTTGCTGTTTTTCCAAATCCGTCAACAAAGAATCAGCCTCTGCCATCAGTTCTGTAAGCTCCTGCTGGCTATCCTGCAGTTCTGTGCGGCTTTGGGTAAGCTCTTCCTTGCTGGCCTGAATCTCGGCCTTTTGGCTTTCAATATCTTTCATCTCGGATTTCAGCGTATCCATCAAATCCGTATCGTGCTCCGTAACCGCCTTCATTATTTCAGCTTTCCGAAGCATATCCGAAAGATTATCTGCATCCAGCACAATGGCCAATGTAGAAGCCTCTCCCGCCTTGTACAAAGCGCAAAGGCGTTCTTTCAACTTTTCAAAGTTTTCGTCAATGGAAACCTGCTTATCCGCAATCTCGGCCTCTTTTTCCGAAATCTGGCTGTTCAGCTGATTAATCTCCAAATTATAGGAATCAATTTCCTGCTGGACCGTTTCAATCTGTGCATTCAGAGTTTCCTTATACTCTTCCTGTTTGGCAGTATCCTTTTTCAGTTCGTCCAGTTTCTTATCATTTTCCGATTTTTGAGACTGCAATTCCTTTTGACGTTCCTGCAGTTCGGAAAGGGTAGAAGCAGCTGATACCGGCTGTACACCACTCTGCGGCTGCAAGGTAAAAATCATTGTAGCAGCCAACACCAAAGCGCCTGCCGCTTTCAGCCCTCTTGCAATATATTTCTTACAGTGCAACAAGTTCGCTTCCTCCTTTGCGCAAATATTTCCCAATGGAAATCATACCGCCCAAAGCGCCAAAAGCCGCTCCAGCCAGCATAAAGCCCAGTGTATAAGGCAACACAAGCTCATTCATAGCAATGGGCGTAAAGAAGGCTGCGATTCCGGAAATCACCTGCATAACGCTGTTATACAGCACAAACAGAAGAATACTGGCCAAAGCACCGGCAATCAAGCCGATCACCACGCCTTCTACCACGAAGGGCCAGCGGACAAACCAGTTTGTTGCACCAACAGACTTCATAATGCTAATTTCCATCCGACGGGAATACATGGTAACCCGGACCGTATTGGCAATAATAAACAAGGAGACAATTCCCAGCAGCAATACTACCCAGAAGCCTACCATATTCACCAAACTATCCAAGCTATTAAGTTTCTCTGCAATATCAGAATAATCGGTAATGTGGTCTACTCCATCGACTTTTTTGATATTGGCAATGGTCTCATCATACTTTGTCAAATCCGTCATGGAAATATCATAGGCATCTGGCAAAAAGTTTTCAGACCCAGTCAGCCCTTCCAAAACGGTTCCATCGTCACCCAGCATTTTCATCATGCTTTCCAGGGCCTCATCCTTGGGGACGAACTCACACGTTGCCACATTATCCACCTTGCGAAGTTCTTCGCCAACCTGAACCGATTCCAAGGTAGGCATATCTTCTTTCAGATAAACAGTAATGCTGTTATTGCCTTCAATCATTTCCATAGCCTGGCCAATATTCATGGAAAATAAGGTTGCTGCACCTGTCAAAATCAAACAGGATACCAGCACCGCAACCGAAGCAATCGTCATAGTACGATTACTTTTCAGGTTGCGAAAACCTTCTTTTAACAAATAGCCAACATTATACAGTTTCATCGGACTTTCCCTCCTCTGTACCCACAGCGGGGGCCTGTCCCGCAGTCTTGCGCAATGTATCTGCCACAATCTCACCGCCATGAATCTGGATAACCCGGCGATGGAAATGTTTTACCAAATTATGTTCATGCGTTACCATCAGGATGGTGGTTCCGCGACGATTGATTTCGCTGAGCAAATCCACAATTTCATAAGAAAGTGCCGGGTCAATATTTCCGGTAGGTTCATCGGCAATAATCATGCTGGGATTATTCACCAAAGCCCGAGCCAAGCCCACACGCTGGCGTTCACCGCCAGACAGCTCTGCCGGAAGGCATTTCGCTTTATTTTCCAAGCTTACCAGTCCCAAAATATACGGGACTCTCTTTTTGATTTCTTTAGGCGGAGCTCCTACCACATGCATGGCAAACGCAACATTTTCGTACACGGTCATAGAATCAATCAGCCGAAAGTCCTGGAATACAATTCCCATGGTTCTACGCAAGTAGGGAATATCCCGGTTGCGAAGGCCCGACAATTTTTTGCCGTTTACAATAATTTCTCCAGAGCTGGCCTTTTCTTCTCCCATAATCAACTTTAGAAAAGTACTTTTGCCGGCGCCGGAAGAACCTACAATAAATACAAACTCGCCTTTTTCCACCTTCATACTGATATTTTTCAGTGCTTCGGTTCCATTGGCGTAGGTTTTTGAGACATTCTGAAACTCTATCACTCTCGTCCCTCCCATATCCACACTTGTTTGGTACAACTTGATTTCTTATTCGTAACGCCCGGAAAGTCTCCGGGTTTTTCATTATCAGCCATGATATGACAAAAGGCCGCGCAATGATATGTTCACATAATAACAATGTAAACCGAATTTATAATTCTTATTGAGAATAAATTTGTAATTATTTTGTAATCTTTTTTATATTTTGCGCTATTTTCCCGCAAAAAAGTGCCGCAAGCGAACGTTGCGGCACTTTTATTGCAATACTCGTCAAAGGCTTATTAGAATTTCACCGGATTAGAAGAAAGATATTTCTTCACCATCAGAGCCACTTTGAATACGATGGCGTCCTCGAACTCACGCAAATCCAAGCCTGTAATCTTTTTAATTTTTTCCAAACGATACACCAGTGTGTTCCGATGCACAAACAGCTTACGGGAAGTCTCCGACACATTCAGGTTATTTTCAAAGAAACGCTGAATGGTGAACAGGGTTTCCTGATCCAGAGACTCAATAGAACCGCGCTTGAACACTTCTTTCAGGAACATATCACACAGGGTTGTGGGCAGCTGATAAATCAAACGGGCAATACCCAGATTATCATAGCTGACAATGGCACGCTCGGTATCGAACACCTTTCCTACTTCCAAAGCTACCTGAGCTTCCTTGAAAGAACGAGCCAAATCCTTAATACCGGCAACCACTGTACCAATACCCACCACACAATGGGTATAGAATTCACTGGACAAAGTATCTACAATCGAACCAGCCAGCTTATCCAAATCCTTTGTTTCAATACCGGGACGGATTTCCTTTACCAAGGCAATATCTGTCTCGTTGATGTTGATGATAAAGTCCTTATTCTTGTCCGGGAACAGGTTCTGGATGACATCATAAGCGGAAATATCCGTTTTATTGGTAATCTTAATCAGCATGCACACACGGTTCACATCGGAATTAAAACGCAGCTCCCGTGCCTTCAAATAAATATCACCGGGCAGGATATTATCCAAAATCACATTCTTGATAAAATTGCTGCGGTCATATTTCTCGTCATAGTACTGCTTAATACTGCTGAGAGAAATGGACAGCAGATTGGCATACCGGGCAGCTTCCGGGTCATTGCCGGAAACAAACACTGCATATTCCGGGCGGGGCCGGTTGCCAAAAGAGCGATAGGTATACCCATTCACCACGAAAGGATTGGGAGAGGTCATTGCCTCTGCGGTAACACTTTCATTCACCTCACCAATACGGCCCAGCTCACTGCAGGCAATAATCACGGAGGTTTCATCAATTACACCGATGGTACGGTCGATAGCATCCCGCATTTGATGAATGACACCCTGAAACAATCTGTTGGACATAGATTTTCCCTCACTTTATTCTAAAATCGGTATTACACTGTAACACGGTTTGGCCGAGGCTGGTTGCTGCCGCCAAATTTCCCTATCGTACACCTCACCCACACAAACAGCCAAACACAGCAACGCAACCACTTATAGTTACATTCTACATAAAATTTATAAAAATTTCAACAGGGAAACAGGCGATTTTAAAAATAATTTATCGTTACTGGGTAGTTTTTGGAAAAACTCGGATTCATATTCCAGCAATTTGTGCAAATACAGCCTGTTTTGTGGATAAATGCATTTATTCTTCCGCTCTTATTTTCGTTAAATGGTCTGCACCTGAATACCGTTTTCGTCAGCGGTCACTGCCACTGCCGTCAGTGCGCCTTCTCCCTGGTTTACAATGACAGATGCCAGCTTGTCTTCCACTTCCCGGCGAATCAGATTTCTCAAATCACGGGCGCCGCTCTTTCCACCGATGGAGTGTTCTGCCAACCAGCGGGCAGCCTTATCGTCATAGGTCAAGGTAATATTCCGCTCTTTGAGGGAACCGACATATTCTTCCATCAGCAGTTTGGCAATCTTGGTATAGTCATCCACATCCAGCGGACGGAACACAATCACTTCGTCAACACGGCTCAAAAATTCCGGACGCAGGAATTCAGAAAGGGCTTTCATGGCTTTTTCACGGCTCACATCCGCCTGACTGCGGTTAAAGCCCAATGCAGACTCTTTTTTCTCACTGCCAGCATTGGAAGTCATGACAATTACCGTATTCTCAAAATTCACATTTCTGCCATGGGCGTCGGTAATATGTCCTTCGTCCAGAATCTGCAGCAGAATATTCATCACATCGGGATGTGCTTTTTCGATTTCATCAAAGAGCAAAACCGAATACGGACGGCGGCGAACTTTTTCGGTTACCTGTCCAGCCTCGTCATATCCCACATATCCGGGAGGGGAACCAATAATCCGGCTAACGGAGTGCTTCTCCATAAATTCCGACATATCCAACCGAATCAGCGTTTCCGGGGTATCAAACAGTTCCTGAGAAAGAACCTTCACCAATTCTGTTTTGCCCACACCGGTGGGACCTACAAAAATAAAGGAAGCCGGGCGGCGGCGAGGACTGATTTGCACACGGCTGCGGCGAATGGCGGCAGCCAGAGCATCGACAGCCTCTTTTTGTCCAATTACCCGCTCGCTGAGACGTTCTTCCAGATGAGCCAGCTTGTTCAGTTCGCTTTCCTGTACACGGCTGGCAGGAATTCCGGTCCACAGCTCAATCACTTTGGCCAAATCCTTTTCTTCCAGCTGAGCAGCCTGTGCGGCAGGAGCCAGCTCTTCAGCCTGTTTTTCCATCCGGGCAATTTCATAGCGGGTTTCAGCCAGCTTTTCATAATCCGGTTCCACCCCATCAGCGGTCAAAGCCTCTTCCTGCTCCTTCATTTTTCCCAACTGATACATCACCGTGTCATACTCTGCCATGGGTAGGTTCCGAAGTGCTGCACAGGCACAGGCCTCATCTAACAGGTCGATGGCCTTATCCGGCAAAAAGCGGTCATTGATATACCGCTCTGCCAAAACAGCTGTACGGTGAATCATGGCTTCGGACACTTGTACTCGATGGTATTTTTCATAATATCCCTTAATACCACTGAGCATCTCTTCTGTCTCCTTGAGAGAAGGCTCGGCCACCGTAACCGGCTGGAAACGCCGCTCAAGTGCTGCATCCTTTTCAATATGCTTCCGATACTCGGCAAAGGTTGTGGCGCCGATTACCTGGATTTCTCCGCGGGACAAAGCGGGCTTCAAAATATTGGCTGCATTCATAGAGCCCTCGGCATCCCCGGCGCCCACCAGGTTATGCACCTCATCAATAAACAGGATAATATTCCCGTCCGCTTTTACTTCATCCACCAACCCTTTAATCCGGCTTTCAAATTGGCCCCGGAACTGGGTTCCCGCTACCAAGGCCGTCAAGTCGAGCAGCTGGATTTCCTTGGTTTTCAGTCTTGCAGGAACATTGCCTGCTGCAATTCGCTGGGCAAGGCCTTCTGCAATAGCCGTTTTGCCAACGCCAGGTTCACCAATCAGACAGGGATTATTTTTAGTCCGGCGGGACAATATCTGAATCACTCGGTCAATCTCCCTGTCCCGGCCAATAATAGCGTCCAATTCCCCATTTCGAGCCCGGGCAGTTAAATCTGTACAATAGGCGGAGATATGCTTTCTCTTATTCTTTTTCGGAGTTTTTTTCTCATGCCCGGCATTTCTTCCCTTTTCAGCTGTATTTTCCTGGGCAGGGTTCTGCTCCATTCCGGGAAAAATATTCTGCAAAAAAGAGGGGAATGTAGCTGCTCCACCAGGAGTAAAACCGTCCTCATCCTCGTTTTCGTCGTTATTATCATTTTCCAGCGCCATCAAACCATTCATTTCCTCTGCCATGGCTTCCAGCTGGTCTTCGGTAATTCCCATTTTTTCCATCAAATCATTGACGGGTTTAATTCCCAGCTCTTTTGCGCAAACCAGACACAATCCCTGGGTATTAGCGGTGTCGTTCGTTTGTGAGATGAACACAACCGCCGGGCGTTTATGGCATCTTGAACACATCAGCATAATTTTCTTCCATTCTCTGCTGCCGCGTGCAGACAAAATATGAAAAGCTGTCCCACGGCGTACTTGGACAGCTTTTTCCCTTCAAAATAGGGTTACTTGGCATCCGAAGGCATCTGGCCTTTCTTAGCCTTGATTTCTTTATTGATATCCAAACTGTTTTTGGGGTCGTCGGAATGCAGAAGCTCCAGAAAAATCTGAAAATACCGTACCATGGCATAAATCATAAATGCAGCGGTAATCCCCAACAGCACGTAGGAAATCACCGTAGTCATGGTAGAATACAGATGGAACACGCCTTCCATTACCACAATCGAAACTGCCGAAACATAAAACAGGACTGTTGCGACTTTACCATACCATTGTGCTGCACAGGGGCGCTTTTTCTTTTTCAAAAGAATACACCCGCCTATCAGCATTCCCAGTTCTTTTAGGACAAAAATCAGCAAGATGGGAATCAACAGAGGATGCTTGATTGCCAAACAAATGGCAATGGTCCCCTGAGTCAGTTTGTCCGCTAATGGGTCCAGCATTTTTCCAAGCTCTGTAATCTGATTGAATTTTCGCGCTATCATCCCATCGAACATGTCGCTCAATCCGGAAAATGCCAGGAAAAGCACAGCCCACAAAAGCTGGCCCTGCAGAAAAAAATAGGCAAACGGGGCAATCACCACTATCCGCAAAACAGAAAGCAGATTGGGGATGGTCCAGTTTTGATTTCGGCTTTTGCTTGTATGATTCACTTGTAACATCCTCTTTCACGCCAATAACATTTCCTTTTTCATAACAAAGCGGGGGACTATTCCCACGCCTGCAAATAGGTTTGATAAACCACAGAGTTTTCCGCCATGCTTTGAATCGTAGGCGAAGCAGCTGGCGATAACAGTTCCAGACAGAAACAGCACAGCAAAATCACCAGCAAAGCCTGTACGACTCCCAAAAGGGCGCCCAGTACTTTGTTTAACTGTTTGAGTACCGGAAGTTTGAGTAAACGAGAGACTACTCCGGAAAGAATCCGAAGAATTACCATCAGAAAAATGAACAACACCAGCGAGAACAGTGCTTTCAGAATCGAAATCACTGCCGGTGCAATGGCAATGACGGCCGCTTCAGCCGCAGAACCGCTGGCATTTGAAATCGCCTGATTCAGGGTATCTGCTGTAATCCCATAGTGCTCTAATGCACCAGCAAGAACATCAGGTAAGGCAGACAGTATGACATCGGGTGCATTGCCTGCCGGAGAATTCCGAAGCGCTTCCGCTACCTGCAATGTCAGGGATTCCCGCAGCATGCCATCAAAGAACCACTGGGCTGCAGCTGCTCCCAGCCACACAGCAGCTCCCATAGCCACAACGGTTCCCACCAAGTCAATCACTGACCGGAAGAACCCCTTTTTTGCTCCAAACACCAAGAACAAAATCAGGAGCAAAAGGAAAATAACGTCCAAAACATATTTCATAGTTCTTTCTCCCCTCAAAAATGTTGACACGACCTGCCTGCAAACAAAGTTTTGGGAAAACTTGTAACTACTATATCATAAACCCCTTTTTCAAACAAGCAGGAGCAGGCGTTTCAGCCATAAATTTTTTGTTAACTTCATCAAAAGCCGCTATTCAAATGCCGCCTGACGAATCTCACTGACCCCCAACAAATATACCTGACTTTCATTTTGCAGGGCAATGGCTCTGGCATCGCCGCCAGCATCGCAGGTCCCTTCTATGGCACCTGTACCAGAGGAGACAGCCGTTACTTTTCCCCCTGCCAGCATAGCCAGCGTTTCCCCATACAATGAGACGGACTTAATACTACTTTCACTTTCCAGCTGGGTGACAATTTCCGGAGACGCTCTGAACTCCAGCAGCGTACAGGCACCGGAAACGGAATAACTGGACAAAGACAGCAGCGCCCGGCTTCCAGAAATAGCATATGCGGTAAGTTGCCGGCCATCATAGTCGTACTCCTGGGTTTCGCCGGTACCGGCATTGACCCACAAGGCTTTTCGGTCACCAACCGCGCAGATAATCCCGTCAGAACCCCATTGGGTTTCCAACACCATGTTTTCACTGCTGTTGATAGTATTGACCGGTTTGCTTTCGTTAAAATCAAAAATATACAGTACCGACACCATACCGCCATCTTTTGCGGTTAATCCGGCAGCGACTCCCTTGGTGCCGGAAGAATTGAGGGATATGGAGGTAATATATGCCTGACTGAAATCGTACTCATACTGTACGGTGCCATCAGAAAAATAGACCGTCAGCCGGCAGGCAAAATCTTCAGACTGGGTAACCAACGCAAAACGCCCATCATTTGCCAATGCGCCAGTCAAAATTTTCTCATCAGTATTCCCTTTCAGCAGACTTCTTGTATGGGTATCCAATTGGTAGCCGGTTCCCCCAATACTGTATACCAAATAGCGGCCTCCTGCCTGCCGCACAGCAGGCTGACTGCAAGCGTGCTGTACTGACATGGTTTCTTTCCCGGTAGAATTCCAGGCTGTCAAAGAGGTGTTGCTGACAACCACCGCTTCCTGATCAACAGACAGAAAATTTCCCACTTCCGTTTCTCCGCCCGGAACGGAAACCGGATAGCCGTCTCCAACTCCCATGCCGACAAAACGGGTCTGTATCCAGTCGGAAATATTGTCAATCGTCAGGTTATCCCGGTTAAACCACCATGCCAGCACCAAAACCGCCGCCAGCAGAATCAGGCTTACCCGATAGACCCACTTAGGAACTAACGGTGCTTTTTTCTTTTTTTCGCTTCCCGGTTTTTTCTTCTTGATGAGGTTGATTTCTTCATCATCCCCATGTTCCTGAAAAACTGCAAAGCGTTTTCCCTTTTTTTCCATGTGCTCCACCTCCCAATTTACCATTTGTAGAACTCTTGTAAAATGTACAAAACGTATTTATGAGCTTTCAAGTGACAAATCTCTCTCGTCGTAGAATACTTTATCCAGACAAAGCCCACAGGCCGGAGCTGTTGGGCCGGCTTTATTCCGGTCCATTGCCGCCAAAATTTTCGGCATATCCTCCGGCTGAAACTTTCCCTGGGCTACCCGCAGCATGGTTCCCACCAGAATACGCACCATATTGTAGAGAAAACCGTCTGCTGCCACCCGGTAGGTAACCAGACTGCCTTCTCTCTTCCATTCGGATTTGGTAATGGTACGGGTCATATCCCCTCGCTCCCGACTGTCAATGGTACAAAAGGAAGTGAAGTCATGGCTGCCCAAAAAATAAGAGGCTGCCTGGTTCAGCTTATCAACATCCAGCGAATACCAGTAATGGAGAGCCCGATCCCGCAAAAACGGAGAGCGTACCGGATGGTTCCAAATGGAATACACATACTCTTTTCCTTTACAGGAATATCGGGCATGAAATTCCATAGGAACTTCCCGGCAATCCAGCACCGCCATATCCGGCGGCAAAAAGTGATTCAGCGCCCCCTGCAGCCGCTGGCAGGGGATCGCACTTTCCAGCTGCATACTGATGCAGAACTGCCTGGCATGGACACCGGTATCGGTACGGCTGCACCCTTTTAACGAAGGGCGCTCCGAAAGAATTTTGTACAGGGCTTCCTGAAATACCTGCTGTACAGAAACAGCATTTTGCTGTACCTGCCAGCCATGATATCCGGAGCCGTCATAACAAAGGGTAATGAGTACATTGCGGGTCATAGGATTCTCCTTTTGGGAAGGGACACAGATGTGTACACCAACCGAGTTTATCGTGATTTTGACTTTTCCGGGCATAACCTGCGGGAATATTCCCGGACTTTTACGCCAGCGCCGGCAGGAAAACATCCCCTACGATTACGCCAGCCACCACCACAAGTACAATTCCTACCGCCACAGCATCCCGACGGGTCATGTGGAGCTGCTTCATTTTGGTAGGGGTCACCCGGCTGTTATAGCACCGGCACTCCATGGCCATAGCCAAATCATACGCCCGGCGGAAAGCCGATACAAACAGCGGAATCAGAATCGGAATCAGCGCCTTAATCCGCTGCATCAGGCCGCCACTCTCCATGTCGGCGCCTCTCGCTTTCTGGGCACTCATGATTTTATCAGTTTCTTCCAGCAGCGTAGGCACAAAACGCAGGGCAATGGTCATCATCATGGCGATATCATGCACCGGAACCCGGAAAAACTTCAAAGGCTTCATCAGCCGTTCCATAGCATCGGTCAGCTGTGTAGGCGAAGTGGTAAAGGTTAAAATCGAGCTGCACAAAATTAGAGCCGTAATACGAATGGCAATAAAGATACAACGATAAATACCGTTCAAGGTAATCTGCATGAATCCCCACTGGACAAGGGGCTCACCACTGCCATAAAACAGGTTGAGGATAGAAGTAAAAGCCACGATAAAAAGAATGGCCTTCATACTCTTCATGTACATTTTTACCGGCACACCGGAGAGCAGCATGGCAGCCAAAATCAAAGCTACCACCAACCCCATGGAAAGAAAATTAAAGGCGGTAAAAATCAGGACAATCGCCACCAGTACCAGCACCATTTTCGCGCGGGGGTCCATCCGGTGGAGAATTGAGCGTCCGGGGAAATACTGGCCTAATGTAATATCACTGAGCATCTTCGTCCGCCTCCTTCTTTTTTACCAAGGGGAGCAATACCTTAATAGCCTGCTCCAATGTCAGCACGCCGGAAGGCACCGGGCATCCCATCGCCTGCAAGCGAGTCATGATAGCCGTTACCTGAGGGACCCGCAGGCCCATGGTTTCCAGCTCGGCACTTCTTGCAAATACGTTGGGAGTCGTGTCGAACATGGCGGCCTTGCCCTTATTCATCACCAGCACCCGGTCAGCGGTACGGGCAATGTCCTCCATACTGTGGGAAACCAGCAGCACGGTATTTTTTCGATGCTGGTGATAGCTTCCAATCTGAGCCAGCAGCACGTCCCGACCCTTAGGGTCCAATCCGGCAGCAGGCTCGTCCAAAACCAGAACGTCCGGGTCCATGGCAATCACTCCGGCAATCGCTACCCGGCGCTTTTCGCCGCCGGAAAGCTCAAAGGGGGATTTTTCCCACAAAGAAGGTTTTAAGCCGGTAAACTCGGCCGCTTCTTTCGCCTTTTCCATAGCTTCTTCGTCAGAAAGTCCCTTGTTTTTGGGTCCAAAGGCGATGTCTTTCAAAACTGTCTCTTCAAAAAGCTGATATTCCGGGTACTGGAAGACCATGCCCACCTGAAAGCGCACCGCACGGATTTTCTTCGGCTCTTCCCAAATATCCTTGCCATGAAGCAAAATTTTGCCGGAAGTAGGGCGCAGCAGACCGTTCAGCTGCTGAATGAGGGTGGATTTTCCGCTGCCTGTATGGCCAATGACACCCACAAACTCCCCTTCTTCAATGGAGATATTCACATGGTCTACTGCGGTACGGGCAAAAGGAGAGCCCGGGCTGTAGACATACGTCAAATTCTGTGTTTCCAAAACGGCTGCCATTGGGCTCACTCCTTTCTGATAAGGGCATACAAAGCCCCTACACATTCTTCTTCATTCAAAATGCCTTCCGGGATACCGCAGCCATAAGAGCGCAGCCGATAGGCAAGCTCTGTAGCCTGGGGCACGTCCAACTGATGCTGTTTCAGCAGCTCCACTTGGGAAAATACCTCCCGAGGGGTGCCTTCGGTGAGGATATTTCCCTCATCCATCACAACCACCCGTTCGGCCTGCACAGCTTCGTCCATATAGTGAGTAATCAGGATAATGGTGATGCCCTTTTCTCGATTCAGCTTATGAATCGTTTCCATAACTTCATCCCGGCCCCGAGGGTCCAGCATGGCGGTAGGCTCGTCCAGTACAATACAGTCCGGTTCCATGGCAATAATCCCTGCAATAGCCACCCGCTGCTTTTGTCCACCGGAAAGCTTATAAGGAGCGTTTTCCCGGTATTCATACATATCCACCGCTTTCAGGGCTTCATCCACCCGGCGGCGAATTTCTTTTGGCTCAACTCCCAGGTTCTCCGGCCCGAAAGCCACATCTTCTTCCACGATGCTGGCCACCAGTTGGTTATCCGGATTCTGCTGTACCAGCCCTACCCGGCGGCGCACTTCATAGATGGTGTCCTCGTTAGTGGTATCCATCCCTTCCACAATCACTTTTCCCTCTGTGGGCAGCAACATTCCATTAAAGAGCTTGGCCATTGTGGATTTGCCGCAGCCGTTATGGCCAAGCAGCGCTACAAACTCCCCTTTTTTGATTTCCAGACTTACGCCGTGCAGAACCTCCCGTGGCAACTCGCCCTCAGCGGGCTCATAAGCAAAGCGCACATTGTCTGCTTTGATAAATTCCATCGAATCCATGACTCCTTTCGATGTGAAATGCCTTTTGCGGCTTATTCCATCCTGAATCGTAGTGAATCAACCTTCAAAAATTGCGGTGCTTCCGCAGGGGAGCACCAGCCCGCTGGCTGTTACCGGCAGGCCGATTTCGTCTGATGATACCTTGCCGCCAAACTTTGTTTGCAGCAGGGTTCCCAGCAAATATTCCATCACCGACGGGGAAAGGCCCGTAGTGTACGAATTGAGGATAAAGAACAGAGGATTTTCCGAGAGAATGGGAATACACTGGCTCACAAGGCTATACAGCTGCTCTTCCAGCTTCCAAACCTCTCCACCCGGACCTCTTCCATAAGACGGCGGGTCCATAATAATGCCATCATAGGTGTTGCCCCGGCGCTGCTCCCGCTGGACAAACTTCATGCAGTCGTCCACCAGCCACCGCACCGGACGGTCAGCAATTCCACTGGCCTCGGCGTTTTCCTTTGCCCAGGCTACCATGCCTTTGGAAGCATCCACATGGGTTACATGAGCGCCGGCTTTCATGCAGGCCAGCGTGGCCGCTCCGGTGTATCCGAACAGATTCAGAATTTTCACCGGACGGCCCGCTTCCTGAATTTTTCTCATGGCAAAATCCCAGTTCACAGCCTGTTCCGGGAAAATGCCCGTATGCTTAAATCCCATGGTCTTCAGCCGGAAGGTAAGTCCTTTATAACCGATTTTCCACACCGGCGGTACCGGGCGGTAATTCTGCCACTGACCGCCACCGGTGTTTGAACGGTGATAGCGGGCATTGGCCTGCCTCCACAGGGGATGATTTTTCGGGGTATCCCAGATAATCTGGGGATCTGGGCGAATGAGAATTACATTGCCCCAGCGCTCCAGCCGTTCTCCGGCAGAGGTATCCAGCAGTTCATAGTCCTTCCAGTCTGCGGCTCTCATGGTAACATCCTTTCTTTGGGGTAAAATTTATGCCAGTTCCCGGCGTATAACTTCTGCCAGCTGATTGGCAATCTGGCAAATTTCATCGTCATTTTCGCCCTCTACCATAACACGGAGAAGGGGCTCTGTACCGGAGGGGCGCACCACAATGCGGCCACGGCTTCCCAGTTGCTTTTTGGCATCGTCAATGGCCTGGCGGACCCGGATATCGGTGTAGAAACGGAGTTTTCCGTCATTGCTTACGGTAATATTCACCAGCACCTGAGGATACCGGCTCATAACAGAAGCCAAGTCAGAAAGCTTTGCCTCTCTTCTGCGAAGAATACTCAGCAGCTGACAGGCAGACATCTGGCCGTCACCGGTGGTGGCAAAATCCAGAAAAATAAAGTGTCCGCTCTGCTCGCCGCCAAAATTATAGCCTTGCAGCAGCATTTCTTCCAATACATACCGGTCGCCCACTTTGGTAGCCACAAAGTCCATACCATTGGCCTCGCAGAATTTGGAGAAGCCCATGTTGGTCATAATTGTACCTACCACGGAATTCTTTGCCAGCTTGCCCCGAGACTTCATATCCAGCGCGCAAATGGCCATAAAGAAGTCGCCGTCCACTAGATTTCCGTTTTCGTCCACAGCCAAGCAGCGGTCTGCATCGCCGTCAAAGGCAATGCCGGCGTCGCAGTGATGCTGCTTTACATATTCCATCAGCCCTTCCACATGGGTAGAGCCGCAGTTATCGTTGATGTTTACGCCGTTTGGCTCTGCATTGAGCATATGAACTTTTGCGCCAAGCTCCGTGAACAGCAGCTCAGCAGTCCGGGAAGCTGAACCGTTGGCACAGTCCACCGCAATTTCCATGCCGTCCAGCGAAAAAGCAACCGTTGCCTTAATGTGGTCTACATAATCCCGCACCACATTGGGAGCCGGCAACACTTTTCCCACATCTCCACCCGTGGGGCAGGGGAACGGCTGGATTTCATCCAATACGATGGCTTCAATCTGCTCTTCCAATGCATCCGGCAGCTTATATCCGTCTCCACTGAAAATCTTGATACCGTTGAATTCGCAGGGATTGTGGGAGGCAGAAATCATTACGCCGGCATCCGCCTTGTATTTTCCCACCAGAAACGCTACCGCAGGAGTGGGCACTACACCCAACTGCACTACATTGGCACCCACGCTGCACAGGCCCGCAGTCAGGGCATTCTCCAGCATATCACTGGAAAGGCGGGTATCCTTGCCAATCAGGATTTTCGGATGGCGGTGGTCATTGTCTGTCAATACCATTGCGGCAGCCCGGCCAATATTCATGGCCAGTTCGCAGGTCAGTTCGCTGTTGGCAACGCCTCTGGCGCCGTCAGTTCCAAAAAGTCTTCCCATAATACACACTCCATTTCTTTGAATTTAATCAACAACCCTGTTTTGAAAATATTTTTAGAGATTTTTCTGTATAGTTTATGATTATGCAAAGGTATTTTCTTTTACGCCGGGCAGCAGCTCATAAACAGAAATTCCCATCTTTTTTTCCAGCTCGTCCTTAATTTCATACGTTGCCTTCCACTTGGGAACCATGTATTCATTGGGCCCATACCGCATAACCACATCCACCCAGCGCTTTTCCAGCAGACAAAATCCGGTTCCCATTGCCAGCGCATCGCAAAGCTGAATTAACCGGTCATACTCGTCATAGGTAACCTGAGAAAGAAGCTCTCCCATCCGTTTCCGGGCGCTTTCTCCATCCCGGTCTGAGCCTCCGCTCCAAGAGCCGAAACAGCTGTCAATATCCTGATAAGGAAAGGAATGGGTCAGACAAATCCGCGCCACTTCCGGGCAGCCCTGCTCCATCATAAAATCATAGCCATCGGAAATATGTAAATTCCCGCCACCACAGGTACGCCGCCCAATATCATGGAGCATTCCCAAAACCTGCGCCTTTTCCGGGTCAAGTTTCGGGATTCGTTCCGCAATGGCCCGGGCCGCCTGCCCCACATACCGACAGTGGGCAGCCCATAAACCGGGGGTCATTTTAATGCCTTCCTGTAACCAGGCTTCCGCCTGCTCTATCGTTGGAACCATCGAGTTCTCCTTTCTTCCATTCTTTCCATTCACTTTTTAACAATGCCATAAGAATATCATCAGCCAATGTGCTGCCATCCAAAACTGCCTGACGGCGCACGCCTTCTATTTGGAAACCGGCAGCGGCATAGGTTCTCTGTCCCCGAACATTGAAAGAAAACACATCCAGCTCTATCCGGTTTAGATGCAGCGATTCAAACGCAAAATCCCGGGTTATGCAGGTCATCCAATAGCCCAAACCTTTTCCTCGGGCTTTCGGCTGAAAAATGGCAATTCGAAAATTGGCGCTGCGCACTTCCCAGTCAATTTCATTCAAAACACTCTCTCCCAAAATTTCCCCATCAGGCGAAATCAGGAGAAAATCGTATCGGTCAGTGTCTTTCGTACATTCCAGAAAAAATCCAATCACTTCTTTTTCCGAAAACTCCGGTTTACAACCGGTAAAGCGAACCACTTCTCTATCCAAAGGACAAAAGTTCTGACGATAGTAATTTTGCGCATCTTCAGGCTCTGCAAGCCGCAAAATAAAACCGTCTTTTTCCCACTGGGGAGCATTCTTTTTCATATTTCGCCTTCTTCTTATTCAAACAGGCTCTGCTGCACCACAGACGCTTCACCGGGTGGGGTAAGTCCCAAATGCCGATAAGCCGCCGGAGTGACACACCGTCCCCGAGGGGTGCGGTTTAAAAAGCCAATTTGCATTAGATAGGGTTCAATCACATCCTCAATGGTGACGGATTCTTCCCCTATCGCTGCCGCAAGGGTATCCAGACCTACCGGACCACCGTTATAATAATCAATCATAGCCCTCATCATACGCCGGTCGCCGGAATCCAGTCCCAATTCATCGATTTCCAGTCTATCCAGCGCAATAGAAGCACTGTGTTCATCAATAATCCCATTGCTGATGACCTGTGCAAAGTCCCGTACCCGTTTTAACAGCCGGTTCGCAATACGGGGAGTCCCCCGAGAACGCCGGGCAATTTCCAGGGCGCCATCGGCAGCAACGTCAATTCCAAGGATCTTTGCGCTGCGGGTAACAATCTGCGCCAATTCCTTGGGAGAATACATTTCAAGACGCAATACTACGCCAAAACGGTCCCGAAGAGGGGCAGTCAGCTGCCCGGCCCGGGTCGTTGCGCCTACCAGCGTAAACTTTGGCAGTGGTAAATGATAAGAAGCTGCCATCTGTCCCTTACCGGTGATAATATCCAGTGCAAAGTCCTCCATAGCGGGATAGAGAATTTCTTCCACACTGCGGGACAAACGGTGCACCTCATCGATAAACAGTACGTCTCCAGGATTCAAGTTGGTGAGCAAAGCCGCCAAATCGCCGGGTTTTTCGATGGCCGGGCCACTGGTAATCCGCAGATTCACTCCCAACTCATTGGCAATAATACCGGCAAGTGTCGTCTTGCCCAAACCGGGAGGTCCATAGAGAAGCACATGGTCCAGCGCTTCTCCACGCTGCCGGGCCGCTTCAATAAACACCGACAAATTTTCCTTTACCTTGTCCTGCCCAATATATTCCGAAAGGGTTCGGGGACGAAGAGGGTTTTCCACCGCTGCATCTTCCGGGTTATAAGCCGGGTCAATCATCCGGTTTTCAAAGTCCATTTCAGAAGCACTATTTTCGTAGTCCACTTATCTCCCCCCTGTCAATCCCACTTTGGCGCCATGGCCTTCAGGGAAAGTCGGATCAGCTCCTCCACCGAAAGGGAGGAATCCAGCTTGCCTACCACCGCCGCCGCGTCACTGGGGCTGTACCCCAGTACCGCCAGTGCGTTGACAGCCTCGGCCGCATTGGAAGAAGCCGACACCACACCGGCCGCTTCGATATTTTCCATGGAGAGGCCGCCCTCAGCGGATCCCCCCATTTTCTTCACCTTATCTTTCAGTTCCAGCGCAATCCGTTGGGCTAACTTTGGCCCCACACCGCTGGCACGGGTTAAGGCCTTGCTGTCGCCGGAAGCTACCGCCATGGCTACCCGCTCAGGCGTCAATTCCGACAAAATTGCCAGTCCCACCTTGGGGCCGACGCCGCTGACACCTGTCAGCATCTTAAAACAATTTAATTCGCTCATGCTATAAAATCCAAACAAATCCAGCGCGTCCTCCCGGACATTGAGATGGGTATACAGCGTTACCGTTTCTCCCAGTTGGGGCAGATTTCGCTGGGTATTCAGTGTTGTCAGGCATTTAAACCCCACACCGCCACATTCCACTACTACAAATCCCATTTCCGAATGAATGAGTTTTCCTTTTACACTGTAAAACACAATGGTACCTCCCTGTTCTGTCACCCTCGCCGAAGCAGGCTTCTGCGCAAAGCAGAGCCGGCGGCCTGTCCATGACAAATGGCCATAGCCAATGCATCGGCAGTATCATCGGGCTTTGGAACCTCCTGTAAACACAGCAGCCGGCGGGTCATTTCCATCACCTGCGGCTTTTTGGCTCCGCCATAGCCGGTGACCGCCATTTTTACCTGCATAGGGGTATATTCAAACACTGGAACCCCAGCCTTTTTCGCTGCCAGCAGAATCACCCCTCGGGCCTCTGCCACGCCAATGGCCGTGGTCTTGTTATTACTGAAATAGAGCTTTTCCAGCGCCATGGATTCCGGTTTCCACTTTTGCAGCACGGAGGAAAGCGCGTCATAGATGATTTCCAGCCGCCGCTCAAAAGGTTCCCCCGCTTTCGTAACGATGGCGCCGTGCTCCAAGGAACGGTAGCGGCTGTTTTGCGCCTGCACGACCCCATAACCCACAATGGCATATCCGGGGTCCAGACCCAGAATAATCACAAAACCGCTCCCTTCGTCATAAGAAATCCGATAATTCGTTTTATTATACCATACCCCGAAACGAATGAAAAGCAAAACCGATACAAATGGCACACTTCCGGCTTTTTCTTCTATTTCGGAAAACTTTTTTGGACAAAATCAGGAGCAGTTACACAGCTTTCAAAATTTAAACACAGTCATATAAAAGACAAATTGAAAAAGGGCCCCTTCGGCAATCACCGAAAAGGCCCTTTTGTTTCTGTATTTTATGATTTATCTTTGGACTTAAACAGAAGTGCCGCTAACAGGGCAAAAAACACCGCAGCTGCAACCCCTCCTGCACAGGCTGCCGCGCCCCCTGTAAATGCCCCAAGAAACCCCTGATTCATAACGGCTTCTTCTGCTCCTTTGGCCAGTGTATATCCAAATCCGCTTAGTGGGGTCAATGCACCTGCCCCCGCCCATTGTACCAGCGGTTCGTATAATCCCACGGCGGTTAAAATCACCCCAGCCGTCACATATCCTACCAGAATTCTTGCTGGAGTCAGTCTGGTTTTATCAATCAAAAGCTGGCCAATCAAACATAGCGCGCCACCTACCAAAAAGGCTTTGAGATATTCCACTGCCATCATCCTTTTCCGTTTTTTACACCCTATTTATTTCCCTTTTTCTGCTGAAATATACCACCCTCTCTGGTTTTACCGGATGATAATATAACTTCTGTCATAGTAGACAAACCCATATCCGGTATCAATCCAGTTTCCAGGGTTCAGGCTGACAACTGGAAATTTATCCCCCTTGTTCAGCGTTCCAATGACTTTCCCGGAAAGGGAAGGCGTTTTTCGGATATTCACATCGTTTCCCTCACAGAGCGCTGTTTTAAATGAACTGCGCCCCTTAGCTTCCATCGCTTCATTTATCATCCAACCTGTCAGACCATTTCGGCTCAAACGTACCTTTGACCATCCCCAGCCGTCGTCTGCCAGCAAAATCAGAGAATCTCCCCGGTTGGCATATCCCAAAATCTCGGCGGCGGTATCGGCGGATTTTCGAACGGGCACACCGTTCAGGATACAGGTTCCCCGGTCATCAGGTATAGGCGGCTTTGGGCTTTCCGGCAAAAAACCGTTGAGACCTTTTTGCCGGATAATAGCCGGATAATCTTTATACGCAATGTCAATATCCGTATTTCCAACAATTCCTTCTACCACGCCGCAGTCAGTAATTTGCTGCATACCGCAATGATAGTCCGGGCCGCCGTTATAATCTGCCAGCCATAAGTCATAAGGCTTCAGCCGCTCCATATCCAGCCGGTTCCTGATAAAGTCCAGATTGGTATAATATCCGGCATACCAGCCTGCCTTTTCCACCTCTTCACAAAACGCCACAATAATATCCGTTATCAGCTTTTTATCCGGCTCAATCCCGAACTTTTCGGCGTATTCAATACTGGCGTACTCATAGTCACAATACAGGGGATACGTGACCCTCCCTTTATAAAGCTTCATCAAAGACAAAAAGACCTGCGCTTCTGTCCTTGCTTCCTCGGCGCTTCTGGCATAGGAAAACCAATAGGCTCCCACATCAATTTTAGCCCGCAATGCCGCATCCATATGATTCCGAAACAGCTTGTCCTCCTGCTCCACCGTGTTGCCGAATCCTGCCCGGACAATGGCAAAGCGCACACCATCCTGTTTTGCCCTGGAAAAATCTACCTGAGAATTAAAAACGCTGACATCTACACCCTTATCATTAACACTCATCCCTATACCACTCCCTTTTATAGAAGAATCATATCCCCGTACTTACAGAATATGCATCATGAAAAAATGTGTGAATTTCTTTAAAAGCCGGGACAGAAAGCACGACAACCAAGAGAAAAACACATTCTTTTCAGGAAAAGTGCTGGAAAACCGAAAGCGATTTGTCCCACTGGGAAAAACATGATATAATCAGGGGCAAGCGCCGAATTGTGATGCTGTGAATTTGATTTTTTGGAGGCTATAGAATAGATGATTACCGTTTCTGATTTGGGGCTGAGCTTTAATGGCCAGAACCTGTTTTCTCATGTAAACCTGTTGTTTCAGCCCGGCAACTGCTATGGTGTGATTGGCGCCAATGGAGCAGGAAAATCTACTTTTTTAAAAATTCTCTCTGGAGAACTGGAACCCACCAAGGGTGAAGTGGTGATTGATGCCCAAAGCCGCATGTCGGTTTTGAAACAGGATCACTTTGCCTATGAAGAATTTACGGTTTTTGAAACCATTTTACAGGGCAATCCCCGTCTGTATCAGGTGCTCAAGGAAAAGGATGCCCTGTATGCAAAAGAGGATTTTTCGGAAGAGGACGGAAACCGCGCGGCAGAACTGGAAGCCGAATTTGCGGAGCTTAACGGCTGGGAGGCCGAAACAGAAGCCGGAAAACTGTTGCAGGGACTGGGTCTGGACAACGCCATGCTGTATAACCTGATGAGCACCCTGACCCAGAGTGAAAAGGTGAAAGTACTGCTGGCCCGGGCTCTTTTTGGTCAGCCGGATATTATCCTGCTGGACGAGCCTACCAACGGTTTGGACATTCATTCCATCACCTGGCTGGAAGGCTTCCTGATGGATTATGAGGGCATTATTATCGTGGTGTCCCACGACCGGTATTTCCTCAACAACGTTTGCACCCATATTGTGGATATCGATTATACCAAAATTAAAATGTATGTGGGCAACTACGATTTCTGGTATGAATCCAGCCAGCTCATGCAGCGGATGATGCGCGACCAGAACCGCAAAGCAGAAGAAAAAATCAAAGAACTGCAAAACTTTATTCAGCGCTTTTCTGCCAATAAATCCAAATCCCGTCAGGCTACTTCCCGTAAAAAGCTGCTGGATAAAATTACAGTGGAAGAAATGCCTGCCTCTTCCCGCCGGTATCCCTATGTGGGATTTACCATGGACCGGGAGCCCGGTAAGGAAATTTTGACGGTAGAGGGCTTAACCAAAACCGTGGACGGCGTGAAGGTGCTGGATAATGTCTCCTTCCGGGTGAACAAAGGGGATAAAATTGCTTTTGTAGCGGACAACGAATTCGCCGTACCCACCCTGTTTAAAATCCTTATGGAAGAAATGAAGCCGGATGCCGGTTCTTTCAAATGGGGCGTTTCCACCAGCCAGTCCTATTTCCCCCAGGATAATTCCGAATATTTCAACGGCCATGAGGAATCCATTATCAAGTGGCTGGAGCAGTATTCCAAGGATACCACAGAAACCTATCTCCGGGGATTTTTGGGCAAGATGCTTTTCTCCGGTGATGATGTATACAAGCCTGTCAACGTGCTTTCCGGTGGTGAGAAAGTGCGCTGTATGTTGTCCCGCATGATGATGTTCGGCAGCAACGTGCTGCTCCTGGACCAACCCACCAACCATCTGGATTTGGAATCCATTACAGCAGTGAATAACGGCCTGATTGACTTTAAGGGTATCGTGCTCTTTGCCACTCATGACCATGAATTTGCCCAGACCGTTGCCAATCGGATTATTGAAATCCAGCCGGAAAGCGGCGTGTTTGATCGTATGACCACCTTTGATGAATATTTGGAAATGAGAGGCAAGGTGTAAACAATGTCCATTGAAGCGGTTCGCCGTTATATGAAAGAACGCGGGCGGGAAAAAGATGTGATGGAATTTCCTGTTTCCAGCGCTACTGTAGAGTTGGCAGCACAGGCGCTGAATACCCAGCCTGCCCGTATTGCCAAGACTCTCTCTTTCAAAACACCGGAAGACGGGTGTCTGTTATTGGTAGCCGCAGGAGACGGAAAAATTGACAATCGAAAGTTTCGGGATACCTTTGGGTTCAAGGCCAAAATGCTGGCTTGTGAAGAGGTGGAGCCCCTTACCGGGCACGGTGTAGGAGGTGTATGCCCCTTTGCTAACTCAGAAGGAGTCAGAGTGTATCTGGATGAATCCCTGCGTCGGTTTGAAACGGTATTTCCCGCCTGCGGCAGTGCCAACTCCGCCATTGAACTGAGCTGTGCTGAGCTTGAAACTCTGTCACAGGCTCAAAAATGGGTGGATGTCTGTAAAGGCTGGCAGGAAGAATCGGCGGGTTAACATTTCAAAATCCTGCAGAATATGAAAATCGTAACAAAATACAGCAGAATAATTCTATTCTTTGTCGGAAAAACGTGGTACAATATAGACAGTTATCTAACTCCGGAACACAAGTTTCCGGCAATGTTTTATAAAGGAGCTGTTGTGTCATGGCAAGAATGATTCTAAATGAAACTTCTTATTTTGGCAAAGGCGCGATTTCCAATGTTGCTACAGAAGTCAAAGCCCGCGGCCTGAAGAAAGTATTGTTGGTTACCGATAAGGATTTGGTAAAATTCAATGTGGCCACAAAGGTCATGAAGGTAATGGACGATGCCGGGATCCCCTATGCTGTCTATGATGATATTAAGGCTAACCCCACTATCGAAAATGTGCAGACCGGCGTAGAAATCTGCAAGAAAGAAGAAGCCGACTGCTTGGTGGCTGTAGGCGGCGGCAGTGTGATTGATACCAGTAAGGCAATCGGTATCATCATGACCAATCCCGAGTTTGCTGACGTTCGTTCTCTGGAAGGCGTGGCCGATACCAAGAAGCCCTGCCTGCCCATTATCGCCATTTCCACCACCTCTGGCACCGCTGCGGAGGTCACCATCAACTATGTGATTACCGATGTGGAGAAGCGCCGCAAGTTCGTGTGTGTTGACCCCCACGACATCCCTGTTGTGGCAATTGTTGACCCCGAGATGTCCGCTTCTATGCCCAAGGGGCTGTGCGCTGCTACCGGTATGGATGCTCTGACCCACGCCATTGAAGGCTACATCACCAAGGGCGCCTGGGAACTCACCGATATGCTGCATCTGAAGGCTATTGAAATCATTGCCCGTTCCCTGCGCAAGTCCGTTTCCGGCGATATCGACGGCCGTGAAGATATGGCTGTTGCGCAGTATATCGCCGGCATGGGCTTCTCCAATGTAGGTTTGGGCATTGTTCACTCCATGGCGCACCCCCTGAGCGCTTTGTATGACACCCCTCACGGTGTAGCTTGTGCCACCATTTTGCCCACCGTGTTGGAATACAACGCCGAGGCAACTGGTGAGAAATACCGCGAGATTGCCCGGGCTATGGGCGTAGAGGGCGTTGACAATATGACCCAGGAAGAATATCGCAAGGCTGCTGTACAGGCTGTTCGTCAGCTGGGCATGGATGTGGGAATCCCCCAGAAGGTCAGCGAAGTTGGCGTAAAAGACGAAGATATTCACTTCCTGGCAGAGTCCGCTATGGCTGACGCCTGCACCCCCGGCAACCCCAAAGACCCCACTCTGGAAGATGTGGAAGCACTGTACCGTTCTATGATGTAATTTTCGGTGTAAGAAGCGCCGTCAGGTTTTATCTGGCGGCGCTTCTTCTTTTTCCATATACGCGCCCCAATCGCTTCCAATCGCATATGCAAATCTACCAAAAATACTGGAAAATTAAGGCGAAATTGCAAACTCTTACTGAACAATCTTGTCGCATTTTACCGAAAAGTTTGTGAAAACAATCACAAAATTCGGAAAAACCGCACTTGCACAAATGCCGGCCACTGTGCTAAAATGGCTCTGTAAAAATTCTATATAGGAAAGAAAGAAAGGGCGAATAGGTATGACTTACAACTTTTTGTTGGATTTGGCCCTCATTCTGCTGTGCACAAAAGTTCTTGGCCTGCTGACCCGGAGTTTTAAAATGCCCCAGGTCGTAGGTGCCCTTTTGGCAGGCGTTATTTTGGGCCCGGCTGTGCTGAATGTTCTCAGCGATAAAGATTTCATTACCAAGATTTCCGAAATCGGCGTAATCGTGCTGATGTTTACTGCCGGTATGGAAACGGATATGAAAGAGCTGAAGAAGACTGGCACGGCTTCCTTTATCATTGCTCTCATCGGCGTATTGGTGCCGTTGGGCGGCGGCTTCTTACTGGCTTATCTCTTTAACGGGCCAGACTTGTCTCAGGGTGCTACTGCCAGCATCTTCCTGCAGAATATGTTTATCGGCGTTATTCTGACGGCTACTTCTGTGAGTATTACAGTAGAAACCCTGAAAGAGATGGGGAAACTGAATACCCGCGCTGGCAATGCAATTTTGGGTGCTGCTATTATCGATGATATTCTGGGTATTATTGCTCTGACAGTTATCACCAGCATGGCTGATCCCAGTGTTCACATTGCCATTGTATTGCTCAAGATTGTTGCATTCTTTGTTTTTGCCGCAGTTGCAGGTTTCCTGTTCTTCCTGTTCTTCCGCAAACTGCAAAATCACTACCACAAAGATATGCGCCGTTTCGTGATTCTGGCCTTTGTATTCTGCCTGCTGCTGGCCTATTGTGCTGAAGAGTTCTTTGGCGTGGCAGATATTACCGGTGCCTTTATCGCTGGTCTGATTATTTCCAATACTGAGCGTGCACCTTATATTGCATCCCGCTTTGAAACCCTCTCCTATACATTGATTTCCCCCGTATTCTTTGCCAGTATTGGTCTGCAAATGACCATGCCTGAGATGACTCCACATATTATTATCTTCTCTGTGTTGCTGGTTGTCGTCGCTGTCCTTTCCAAAATTGTTGGATGCGGTTTGGGAGCCAAAATCTGCCGCTTCACCAACCGCGAATCGGTTCAGGTAGGCGTTGGCATGGTGTCCCGTGGTGAAGTTGCCCTGATTGTAGCTACCAAAGGCGCTGCCCTTGGTTTGATGTCCGATAACTTTATGGGACCTGTGATTCTGACGGTTGTGTTTACTACCGTTATTGCTCCCATCCTGCTGAAGTTTGCTTTCTCCAATAAGCACTCTGATGGTCATGATAATGGCTCTGACCAGAAGATTGAAGAGTCCGACTTGGTCAAGAATTACAATATCGCTACCAACAGCCCTGCAGATGAAGTTCCTGCCGGAGCACGTTCCTGATATTGATCATACTTTTCACTGATTCCCCTTTCCCTGTGGAAAGGGGAATTTTCTTTTTCTATTCTTCCTGTTTCCCGTAATTTTGCGGGCTTTCTCCGGTATGGTATACATAAACGCGAAATCTGCACTGCCTTGGTTCTGTCAGGTAACTGTGGAATCCGTTATTCTTTGAGAAAGGCGTGATTGAAGATGGGAGTCCGGCTCCTGCTGCGAGAAGAAATTCTGACTGCCCGTATTATTGGAGAAATCGACCATCACACAGCCAGAATGGTTCGGGAAGAAATAGATAGTGCAGCACAAAAAGTAAAGCCTCTGCGTCTGTGCCTTGACTTTACAGAGGTTCCCTTTATGGACAGCTCCGGAGTAGGGCTAATTTTAGGACGGTACCGGCTGCTGCAGATGTGGCACGGGCATATTATTTTAACAGGTTTATGTCCACAGGTGGAAAAACTGGTAGAACTTTCTGGTCTGACACGGCTGGTAAGTATTGAAAGGGGGGAAAATCATGAAAGCCATGAATGAAATGTCAGTTTCTTTTCTCAGCGTCTCTGCCAACGAAAGCTTTGCCCGGGCTGTTGTGGCAGCATTTGCCTCCCAATTGGACCCTACCATCGACCAATTGGCCGACTTGAAAACCGCCGTTTCCGAAGCGGTTACCAACGCCATTGTCCATGGATATCGGGAATCATTAGGGATGGTATACATAACTGCAAAGCTTTATGAAACCGGCAAAATCTCCGTAAAAATTCGCGACAAAGGCGTTGGCATTGAAGATGTGGAAAAAGCAATGGAACCACTATTTACCACAGGCGGAGAGGAACGGGCTGGCCTTGGATTTGCGGTCATGCAGAGTTTTTGTGATAAAGTAAGCGTGCGCTCAAAAGTAGGCAAAGGCACCGCCGTCACTTTGGAAAAAAATCTTCTGCGTAGGGCTCGTTCTCATGAATGACCGTCAGGAATTTATTTCTGCCAATACCGGATTAGTACATGCCTGCGCCAATCGCTTCCGAGGCCGAGGAATCGATTATGACGACCTGTTTCAGGCAGGCTGTATCGGTCTAATTCAAGCAGCTGATCGATTTGATGAAAGCCGTGGCCTTAAATTTTCCACCTATGCTGTCCCGGTGATTCTCGGCGAAATACGGGGTCTTTTCCGAAAAAGCAGCACTGTAAAAGTGGCCCGGGGCCTTCGGGAACTTTCCATAAAAGCACGGCAAGAAAGCGATGTATTTGCAGCGGCACAGGGACGTTCCCCAACTATTGGTGAGCTGGCTACTATTTTGAAGGTAGAACCGGAAGAGGCCGCTTTAGCACTGGAGGCGGGGCAGCCTGCCCTTTCTTTAACCTGTGATGAGGAACATGAGGAAAGCCAAAGAGAAATTCCTGTAGAGGCACCGGAAGAATCGCTATCGGAAAAACTGGCCCTTGAACAAATGTTGGAAAAATTGGAGGAGAAAGACAGGATGTTGATACAGGCCCGCTATTATGCCCATAAAACCCAAACGGAAACTGCCAGGCAATTGGGAATGACACAGGTACAGGTAAGCCGGCGTGAAAAAAAAATTTTGCAATTTCTTCGCACTGCTTTGCTCTAATCTGCTAATATATCAAATCCTTTCTTGACAAACCCTAATGAGAAACGCTATAATATCTTTTGTACAGGCGCTGCGGATTTGCCGCAACGCCTTCTTTTGTAAATACAGCGGTTTTCCATAGGGGCAGACATGTTTGTCTGCAATTCGATTCATCTTAAGAAAGGAACGTTTCCCATGAGCCAAACCATTATTCCCGCAGATTACAATCCATCAAAAGGGCTGACCCTTTTCCAAACCCAGCAGGCCATTGATAAAATTAAAGTGAACTTTATTCAGAACTTGGAAAAGGCCTTAAACCTGACCCGGGTTTCTGCTCCACTGTTTGTCGATGCCTCTTCCGGCCTGAATGACGACTTGAACAACGTAGAACGTCCGGTATCCTTTGATATCCGTGAAACCGGAACCTGCGCTCAGGTAGTACATTCCCTGGCCAAGTGGAAGCGATATGCCCTGTATCGTTATGGATTTGAGCCGGGTTTTGGCCTGGTTACGGATATGAACGCCATTCGGCGGGATGAAGATATGGATAATCTCCACTCGATCTATGTGGACCAGTGGGATTGGGAGGCCATTATTCCCGAGGGAAAGCGGAATGTTGAGTATTTGAAAGAAACTGTCCGTAAAATTGTAAATGCTATCTGTGCCACTGCTGATATGCTGCGGGAAGAATATCCTTCTCTGCAGGTGCCGGTTTTGGATAAGGAAATCTCCTTTATCACCACCCAGGAGCTGGAAGATTTGTATCCCGACAAGAGTCCCAAGGAACGGGAAAATCTGTATGTACGGGAGCATAAAACCACCTTCCTGATGGAAATTGGTGATGTGCTCCATTCTGGCCGCCGCCATGATGGGCGTGCACCGGACTATGACGATTGGCACTTAAACGGCGATATTCTCTTCTGGAATGAAGTACTGGATTCGGCTATGGAGGTTTCCAGTATGGGAATCCGGGTAGACGCTGCTGCTATGGATGCGCAGCTGTCCAAAGCCGGTTGCGATGACCGCCGCCGTTATCACTTCCATCAGATGGTGCTGGATAATATCCTGCCATTGACCATTGGCGGAGGAATTGGACAGTCCCGGCTTTGTATGCTTCTTCTTGGAAAAGCACATATTGGAGAGGTTCAGGTTTCCGTGTGGGACGATGAAACCCGCGCGGCCTGTGCTGCTGCCGGTGTAAAGCTACTGTAATTCTTGCCCCACAAGGGGAGGGTTTGAGTTGGAGTTCCTTTTTGAATTTTTGGGATCATTATTTGCAAATGTGATTGAAAACCGAAAAGTTCGGATATGGATAAAATTGGTACTGCTCATTCTTCTTGCATTGGTACTTCTCTTTATAATTGGGCAGGCCATTTACTGGAGCATAGCCGAAGGTAGTTCCCTTTTATCCGTGATTATTTTGGGCATATTCGCTGCCGGGATAGCCAGTCTGTTTGGTATCCTGATTGGTAAGCTCGTCCGTCAAAAAAAATGAAAAGGAATCCCTATAATATAAAAGTCCGCTGCAACGGAATCAACTTCTCTGTTGCAGCGGATTTTTTGTTTCTTGAATATAAACAAGCAAAAACCCTCCCCAGCAAAACCAGGGAGGGTTCTCTTTACTTTACTGACAATTAGGCGTTGTCAACAGCGTCCATATGCTCGATCAGCATGAGGACCTTGTTGGAATAACCCCATTCGTTGTCGTACCAAGAAACCAGCTTCACGAAGTGATCGTTCAGCATGATACCGGCCTTCTCATCGAAAATGGAGGTGTGAGGATCGCCCAGGAAGTCGGAAGAAACAACCATGTCGGCGGTGTAACCCAGGATGCCCTTCAGCTCGCCCTCGGAAGCCTCTTTGATAGCAGCGCAGATAGCCTCATAGGTGGTGGGGGTCTCCAGAGTAACAGTCAGGTCAACAACGGAAACGTCCAGGGTGGGAACACGCATGGACATACCGGTCAGCTTGCCCTTCATTTCGGGGATAACCAGAGCGCAGGCTTTGGCAGCACCAGTGGTGGAGGGGATAATGTTGCCAGCAGCAGCACGTCCGCCTCTCCAGTCCTTCTTGGAAGGACCGTCAACGGTCTTCTGAGTACCGGTGGTGGAGTGAACAGTGGTCATCAGGCCTTCCTTGATGCCAAACTTCTCATGAACAACCTTTACCAGGGGAGCCAGGCAGTTGGTGGTGCAGGAAGCGTTGGAAACAACGGTCATGTCCTTGGTGTACTTGTCCAGGTTAACGCCGCACACGAAAGTGGGGGTCTCCTTATCCTTTGCGGGAGCGGAGATAACAACCTTCTTAGCGCCGCCCTTCAGGTGAGCGGAAGCCTTCTCGGTGGAGCAAAACACACCGGTGGACTCCACAACATAAGTTGCGCCGCACTCGCCCCACGGAATCTCAGCGGGATCCATCTTTGCATAGAACTTGATTTCCTTGCCGTTCACGATGATGGAATCATCGGTATAGGAAATGTCGCCCTTGTACTGGCCATGAACGGTGTCATAGCGCAGCATGTATGCGCAGTAGTCGGGGGTCATGAAAGGATCGTTGATACCCACGAATTCGATGTTCGGATTGTCCAGACCAGCACGGAATACCAGGCGGCCGATGCGGCCAAAGCCATTGATGCCTACTTTAATAGCCATAGAACTAATACCTCCTGAAATTTTGGATTTAGAAAATCATCCTGCTTCTATTGTATAGCATTCTGGCGCAGATTACAAGAGTTTGATAGAAATTTAACGGGCTTTTTTTCCATAACTTTTGCGTTTCCACCCAAATTCCCTTGAAACAGTATACAAAAAAAGGAAGGATATTGGGGACAAGGAGCGTTTTTTCGTAGTGTTATTCATCACCCTGCTGCTGCGGAATATCGGTATCATTAACAGCAGAATCATTGCCTATCGAAAGCCCTGACAGATGATATGGGATTCCCCGGTGGACACATACTCGAGACCGGCTATCCCCCCGGCGCAGTCCCCACATAACAGTGGCTGCATAAAGCGAAACCATCAGTAAAACCAATAAAAGAGGAAGTGAAAGGCTACTATCCTGGGGAAGCCCGAATGCCATACAAATGAGTGGCGGAACACTGGAAGTCAGGCCTATCAATACCAACGGAGCCCCAAACTGATAGAGTTTTTTGCGAGCTTTTACTCCTCCTGTCCCAGAAAAATAACTGCTTTGTGCCAAGAGGAAAAGTGGAGCCAAGCAAAACGGAAGAATCGCATAATAATTCTGCTGGACATCCGATTCAGCGGTGTAAACTGTAAACAGGACGGCTAAATGCAAGCAACCCCATATAGGGGGAACCAATCCTGTTAACGGATAATCTTGCAGAAGGGTTCCGCTTTTTAGTAAGGAGGTACCCCAAGCCATCAGGGAGATTCCGGCAAATATACCTACCAGAGAGGAAAGTGTTACCAATAGCGGCTGGCTTCCCACTGCAGATGCATTTTCGTCTTGTATCATTTGGACTACCGCATATAGGGATTGCCCTGCAATGGCAATTCCCGAAAGAATCCCCATCGCGCCCCCAAACGGAACAGGTTTAGGACGGTATGCCGACGTATCCCAATGGCCCTGCCTACCAATAATAAATAGTACAACGGCAACCAGAAGGGAAACTCCTATCAATATCATTCCCCATTGACCGCTATCACGATACAATCCCTGGTCCTCTTCCAAAAGTAAACTCATTTGCAAGACTCTTGCCGGAAGCAAAATCACAAGCGCTATCCCCAGTATCCACCATATTCCTTTCCGTACCATATCCACAGGACCTCCTTTATTTTTCCATGCCTGATGCAGGACTGTTTTCACTTGGAAATGATTATAGTAATGATACCACGACCTTCCCCCCTTCTGCAAGCAAAAAGGGCCAGTTTCCCGCTTTTCCCTGAGCCTTTTGAAAAAACTTCTTTCGATTTTGTAAACTACGGTTTCAATTCTGTTATCCTGATTGCATTGCTGCGTCGGACATGGTACAATATCCTTGATTTATTGTGTAATTATGACAACATTTGACTGCAGCTCCACGCTTATAAAGCTGCATTTTCTGATAAATAAAATAATAGTAGCCCTGTATTCCTATTACTTGTCACGGAAAGGAGTATCCCCCTCTTGAAATTCTTGCCTTTCTCAGCGTCATTTTCCTTAAAATCTTTTTTACTCCGTATGATTTCTATGGCCCTGTGCCTTTCTCTTCTTTTTTGCTGTTGCGCTTGCTCCGGAGAAAGCCGTCCGGAAAATGCTGACCAAACCATTACCTTCCATTTGGGGGAAGACCCCTCATCCCTGGACCCACAGATTGCGGATTCTTTTGCTTCCCGAGTAGCTGTGGAGGCTTTATATGAAGGGCTGGTCCGGCTGGATGAAAATGGCGATGTGTATCCCGGTGCTGCCGAAAGCTGGGATGTCAGCACTGATGGTCGTCAATACACTTTTCATCTGCGGAAAGATGCACAGTGGAGTAAATCTATTGTAACAGAAGACGGTGAAACTTCCGTTTCTTCTACGCCCTCCCCTTTGACAGCGGATGATTTTGTTTTTGCATGGAGACGTGCTGTCGATCCTACCACGAAATCTCCTTCTGCTTCTTCTTTCTCGCTTATTAAAAATGCCTCTTCTATTATCAGCGGCAGTCTATCTCCCGACCAATTAGGGGTTTCTGCTACAGATGACCACACACTGGTGGTGACCTTGGAATCTCCAACGGAAGATTTTCTCCGATTAACCGCCACTACTGCTTTTATGCCGTGCCAGGAAGATTTCTTTCTTTGGACATCTGGACGTTATGGACTGGAAGCAAAATATGTATGTGGAAACGGCCCCTTCGCCTTTAGCAACTCTTATGCATGGGACCACGAAGAAGCTATGACACTGCGCAGGTCTTCCAGTTATCATGGCGAAAATGAGCCTCTTCCCGCCTCTCTGAAATTATACGTCAGTACAAAAGCTGCCGATATTTCCAACCCTGTTACGGCTGTTTCAGAAGAAACGGTTGACCTTGCTTCCCTTCCCTCTTCTCTGTTAGACAGCGCTAAGGAGGAAGAATTGCAAGTTTACACCCTTTCTATGGATGCTGTATGGGGATTGGGATTTAATACCCAAGACTCCCTAATGAAAAATGTTGACATTCGAAAGTTGTTTGTGCAAACGCTTCCCCGGGAGAATTTGTTGGAAAATCTTCCTGCCAATGCAACAGCAGCGAATGATATTATTCCCTCTACGTTTCTTTGGAACGGCGAAAGCTATCGGAAACAGGCAGGCTCCAATTTTTATTTGAAACAAGACGATTCTATTGTGAACACCTTGCCTGCCTTATTAAAAAAACTCAAGCTGGATACCATGCCTTCCATCACGGTGTTAGGAGTTACCGGTCTGCAGCAGATGCTCAACCAAATGCTCATCACCTGGAATGGTCGCATGGGGAATTATTTTAATCTGGAAACTATGAGCGAGGATGAAATGAACAAGCGAATCGCCGACGGTGACTATCAAGCAGCTGTATACGCTCTTCGTCCCGATGGAAATACGCCTATTGATATTCTTTCCCTTTTTGCCAGCGACAGTACGCCTGCCTTGCTGCAATCTTCTGAATACGACCGTCTTTTGGAAGCTGCCGATGCCGGTGACTCCCTTTCCGCTTTGGTAGATGCCGAAACCTGGCTCAATCAGCAGGCAATCTTCTATCCTCTGTATTATACTGACCGTTACTATGTTGCCAACCCCACGCTTACCGGTGTCGTCATTCATTCGGCAGACATGGGAATTGATTTTATCCAGGCCGGAAAACTCAGCTAATTGGGAAGGAGGGGTCATTTTGCAGATACGTCCATTTTCGCCCCAAGATTTACCCGAAATTTTAGCTCTGTTTTATGAAACAGTTCATACGGTTTGCCAAAATGACTACTCTCCTCAGCAGTTGGATGCCTGGGCTCCAAAACTACCTGATGTCGTGCGTTGGCGGCATATTCTTTCCTCACACTACACACTCATTGCCGAAGAAAATGGTCAAATTCTTGCATTTGCTGATTTGCAGGAACCGGACTATTTAGACCACCTGTATGTACACAAAAATGCGCAGCATCGGGGAATTGCCCAGATGCTTGTACAATTATTGGAAGAAAAAGCCCGCAGCATGGGCGCTCATAAAATTTCTGTTCATGCTTCTAAAACAGCCAAAGGTTTCTTTCTCCATCGTGGGTATCAAGTGGTAAGAGAGCAATTTCCGGTATGCCAGGGAATCACTCTGGTAAATTATTTGATGGTTCGAGAGCTTTGATTCTCCTCCACGACGAAATCCCCATGATAGGAGGTTACGCCTATGAAATGCCCATATTGTCAAACTGATTTTGAGGGTGACTGTTGCCCGGAATGTGGGTTTGTGCCTCAAGTAAAATTATCCCATACAACGAAAAAAAACTTTTTTAAAAAAGAGATTGTCTTTTTACTAATTGCGTCAGTACTATTTATTTGCTGTGTTCTGGCTTTTCCGTTTTTTCAATCCCCTGCTTTTATTGAGAATGACATTTCTATAAAGGAAAGTTCCATATCTCGGAGTGTCAATCATATCACCGCTTCCCTACAGCTCCGTTCTGCTATGCAGGAAAAACTTTCCCTTGCCCAGCAGGCAGATACGGCTTCCGCTGACGAAATGTCTTTAATTGCTCCGGGCGATTATACTCAATTGACCCGAAACCCCAATGATTATCAAGATATGAGCGTGAGTTGTTCCGCCCAAATTCTTTATGACCCACAATATACTGACGAAGGAATTTATTTTGTTTTCCGCTCCGCTTCCCCAAAAGAAGACACACCGATGCTTTATGGCATCGCTTTTTGGGCTGGAGAAGAAGAGGATCTTCGTCTTCGAGACCGTTCTTTTGTCACATTGCATGGTACCGTAATCGGTGAACACTCCTATACCGATAGCTATGGATATGAAGATACTTGTCCTGCTATTTACTTAACCAGCTTGGAACAATCCAGTTATGCTAAAATCTATGCACCTGCACTGACGATTTTATCCTTTGATAATTGTATTTCGACTGTTGAAGGCTGTACAGTTCAAATCTTTAAATGTGAGTTTGCAGAATCAGAAACCCGCATTTATGCTACTATTGACAATCATGGTTCGTTTCCTATTTCCTTTACACCTGGTAAGTGTGTAGTCCGGCAAGGAGATAAAAAATACCCGTGGAAAGAAAATCTGGATGCAGACTATCCACAATTTTCCGGAAGTCTCCAACCAGACGAAAAAAAGCATATGGTATTGACTTTTTCTTCTCTTGATGCTTCACAGGATATGGTACTGACACTATATCTGACCAACGTTTCCGGCCAACGGCAATCCGTCGAGTTTTCTTTATCAGAAATATCTTCGGAATATTTGGTTACTGAATCATAATAAAAAAGCGCTGCCCCATAGGCAAGCGCTTTTTTATATTCAAATTCTAAAATAGGGGTTATTACCCGACTCCTGCAATTTTTTCCCACCGATGATTGGCGACTGCATTTAAACTCTCGCTGCCCACCTTACTGATTGTACAGCGAAGCAAGATATTAGGAATCCCATAGCTTTTATAATCCTGGCGAATCCGTCTATCCATTTTCACACATTCCTGATAGGTAGCATCAATCAGAAGCAGCAAAAAAAATTCCTTTCCATAGCGTGTATAAACATCCCGGCATCCCAAGTTACCGTTAATGGCATATTCCATAGCCTGAGTCATTTGCTGAATTTGCAGCATATTTCGAATTTGTTCTCCATGATTATCCGAAAAACTATAAATCAATAAATAGCTCAGTTTGGTGCGGCTGGGCATGACCCGGCAGCTAATCCTATATAAATCCACAAAACTAGCATAGCTGCAATAGTATGGATGGCCTTCCTCGGTGGTATCTTGCAGAAACTCGAACATTCTTCCCGTATTCTGTTCCGACTTGTCCAGCTTTTGCAGCCTTTGCAGTCTCTTTTCCAGCAATGCCCCTGAAGAATCCGAATCTTTCCGCACTTGGCTTTTGATACGGCGATAGGCTTCCCAGGCGCTGGAAATTTGCCCCATTTCAATCAGGCAATCAATACACAAACATTGCCATTCTTCCAAATGGTATCGGGAAGCCGCCCTTGCCGCAATGGGCAGCAACCGATTCCATTCCTTGCGTTTCTCCAAGATTTCTGCCAGCTGGTGCAGGCAGGAAAAATATTTTTCCCGGTAAAATGACGATGCAACTAAGACCCAATCAAATTCGTTCAAATGGAGCAAAAAGTCGCCTTCATAGAGAGACTCCGCACGAAGAAGTTTTTCCAAACGCTGGTCCTCGGATTCGTTCGTCTGGTCCACCAGGTTGGAAAACTCCTGAATATCTAACCACACCGGCGCTGTAAATACTAAAATATAACTGCCGCAGCGATATTCGACCTTCATCTCTTCGGACAGGCCCGCCTGCCGCAAAGATTTTCGAAGATTACTCATGGTCACTTTCAAGTTATTTGCGGGGTCGGCTACGTTCTCCTCTCCGAAAAGTTCTTCCATCAATACTTCTGATGTAACGCCCTGTGGGCCGCCATATAACAGCAATTGCAATGCATGCATAGGCTTGGTACGATTGGTACGCTCCAGTGTGATAGGCTCACCCTGCCGACAAATAGAGAAGCCTCCCAGCATTTGGATGCGAAGCCGGTCTGCGTCCGGTCCCAAGTCCAAACTGCCTCGAGTGTCCTCCATCAAAACACCTCCTCATATAACCCCAAGTCAGAATTATGGTAAACCAATGAAGTTAATTATATTCATCATATTATTTTTTTAACAATATGTCAATAGGGATATCCATACAAAATATGGGAGAAACGAAATTTTCATATTTAAGCCTATTATTGCAATGTATATATAATAAATTCTGTAAATTTACGTAATAGTTAACGTGTATTGACAATTATAAGAAAGCGGCTATGCTTTTAATAAAAACATAGCCGTTGTCAATATTGTTTATCTTAACTTTTCAGCACGTCTTCCACACAACACACGACGCACAGAGTCCCGAGCTGTACAGGTACTGAGAGTCATGACAGTATCACCGGGCTCTACATGGTAGCCGGTGTCATAGAGGGTACAGGAGGCAAGGGTTTCCAGAAAATCATTGTATAATTTTCCTTGCATATAACCTACTGTATAAAGTTTGTGGTCTTTTGGCACTTCTGCCACTGTAAAAATGTCGTACCGCCAAACACCATCCGGGGTATACAGTCGAAAATATGCGCCATTCTCTTTGCAAAAATTCTCGTCCAGATAGCGGTTGAACAGGCCAAACATACTGCCGTCGTGCATATTGTGACCGTATACCACCGTGTATAAATCATCGACGCTTTTGTTATTGGCATCGAGGAAAATACTGCCGGAACTGTTTTCCTGTCCGTTCCAAAGATGGCTGAGGTAGTAGTCATTGTTATCCGTGTGCATAATAGGGTAACTGAGGTTCAGTGCCGGAAATTCCAGCCAAGCTACCACTTCTTCATTTTGTGCCCAGAGTCGCTCAAAATCAATATTCAGCAGCGGCGGTTCACCCTGCTCCTCCCCCTGGGATAAGGAAGAAGAGGAAGTACCCTCTATGCCCATTTCCAGGCGAAGCTGCCCGTATACGTCGGCGCCCTGTTTGTATTCCAGCAGGCGCATGACCAGTATGACTGCGGCAGCCAGCACCACAATCAGGATAGCGCCGCGAAGAATTCTGACCGGCAGGCTGCGCTTGGGTTTCTCTTTCTTCTGCATAAGGTACCTCCGCGATTTGGTAATTTTTTCCCTCTATTGCGTTTAGACGCTAAAAATGGTATCCTTAGTGTGCCCCGGTTAAACCTCGGTTAATAGCACAAACAGGCCGCTGGAAAATTGCCCAGCGGCCATGAAAAATCTGTGTTCGGTTATGGAATTCGATTAGCCTTCCGTCTGCTCCTTTTTGCGGCGTCCCAATACGAAGAAGAGGATAAGGCCTACGGCGATAACAGCGATGGCAATGTACATGATGTAATCATCACCGGTTACCACGCTTTCGTCGGGTACATCACTCACTTTGAAGCGGAACTCCACACGGCCCAGGCTGGAAATATAGGCGTTATCTGTCTGCTCGGCGTCGGGCTGGATTTTCAGCACTACGTCAGCGGTCTCGCCGGGCTTGAGGGTGGCTACCAGGGGATACTCGGGAAGGGTTTTGTTCAGCTCTTCCAAGCCGGTGGTACCTTCGCCGCCCACAACGGTACCGGTTACGGTATCGCTTTCGGCATCATAGCCTACCAGGACATTGTCACCTACAGACAGGGACACCACATAGCTGGTATCCTTGACATTATCAACGCCCAGGAGGGTGCTGATAACTTCGGTATCCATATAGAAATTGGCGTCTTTGGTGCCAACATTCTTTAACTGGATGGTTCCCTCATAGGGGACGCCGGGAAGCATATTTTCGAACCCGGTCATTTTGCCGTCGTTGGTGTAGGTAATATTGCTGCCGTCATACTCCACAACGGTAGAAGGTTCGGCAGCAGCGCACACCAAGGTCATGGAGAAAACGGCTGCCAGCGCAAGCATCAGGGAAAAAATACGTTTAGCCATTTGTTATTACCTGCCTTTCCCCGTTACTGTACGGACTCGATGCTGCCATCGTCTGCGAGGGTAGCGTTGACGCCCCACTCGAATTCAATTCCGGCAGCGTTCAAATCGTTATACTGACTTCCGGCGAACTGTACGCCTTCGGCAACGGCTTCGAGAACAATCTTCTTGTTGGTATAGCTATTGTCGATATCGGCGCTGATGGCCAGTGTCTGGAGCAGCTCATCGGTGCTCTGACCGGCTGCAACAGGGTTCTTGTAGTAGAACACAACGCCAGCGTTTTCACCGTTCTCATCCACCACCGGGCCGGCGTTAATCCAGTCCTCGCTGTTGGCAGTCAGGGTAAAGGCGGCGGGGTCCAGCTCTTCAAGAAGGTTCCCTTCCAAATCGGCCCAATATGATTTGACGGTTACGCGGATATAGGCACCCGCGGAGCCGGTGTTGTCAACGTTATAGATTCCGGGATTTCCCTGGGAATCGGTTAATTCGATTACATCGCCGGGCATTACCCGGGAAGTATCCAGCGTGACCGGAACCGTTTCGCTGGTTTCCTGACGGTCACTCCACTCAATAGAAAAATCAGCGGCCTTCAAATCGGCTACCACCGGTTCTTTGCTGCTTGCCTGTCCTGCACCCAGCGCACTACCTACTACAGTAGCCACAACCAGAACGGCCGCCGCGCCCATAAGCAAAAATCTCTTATTCACTTGAAACTCTCCTTCTTTATCTTGTCTGCAAGTGTCCATAGAATAAATGCCATGGCAAATATTGCTATGCAAACCGCGATTCCGCCGCCTGAGTGCAATGCCTCGGCAAGAGAGCCCAGTATTGGGATACTGAACACCACTTTACCGGCAACACGGTCATACGGCACAGGGGCCGCATCCGTTTCGGCATTGGCATCACCTTTGGTGATCAGCTGTTGTAATTGGGTATCATTTTGTGTGATGCGGTGGGTCTGCACCACATCGGATTCATCGCCCGGATAATATGCGACCACATCCCCCGGCAAAAGGCTTTCGGGCGAACAAGACGCCACATAAACGGCGCTGCCTACCGGCATGGCAGGCTCCATACTGGGGGTGATGAGGTTAAAAATATGGATGCCAAACAATTTAGGAATGGTAAGAGGGAGGGCGACGAGGATGACGGCAATCATCAGAACCGCCGCGGCGATACTCAGGATTTTTGCTTTCACACGCCGCCCTCCATTCATTTTACACGGGATAAAAGAATCTTACCATGAAACCCTTGAAACTTTGATTAGAAAGCGGGGTTCTCGCTTGCTTCGTTGGTCAGGTTTTCCCAATCCATGCCCATGAACAGGTCGAGATCGGTGTTGTCAGCCTGGATAGCAGCAGCCTGAACGCGAACGTTGAAGGACAGCTCGGCATACTCGTTGTTCCACTCGGAGCCGGGAACCGGGATGTTGTTGAACAGGATCAGGTTCTGGGTGTCGGCGGGGACAACAGACTTGAAGTAGTAGACCACGTCGCCATTGCCCATATCCTTGGCAGTCCACAGGTCAGCGTCTACGCGGGAAGCGATGATGTCGCTAATCTGAGCGGCGATTTCGTCGGTGCTGATGGAAACAGCGTTGGGAGCGACTACGTCGGTGACAGCCACACGGACAGCCACATAAGCGTCAGCGGAGTCAGCGTCGGTGTTTACGCCAACGATTTTGCTCAGCACGTCGCCGGGCATAACCTTGTCATAAGCGATGCCGTCGTCGCCGGGTACGCCAGCAACTTCGCCGTTTTCGGGCTCGGTCTTATCAATGAGGGAGATGCCCACATTGCCGGTAGTGAAGGTGTTGGTCTTGGTCTCGGTCTTATCGGTGAAGTAAGCCAGCGTTGCACCTACGCCGATGATGCAAACCAGAGCCAGGCTCAAGATAGAAATCAGAAGGTTTCTTTTTTTCATGGTATGTACTCCTTTAAAAAACGAAATAATAAATTACTGCATATTAGTAAGCGCAGTTTCTACAGTGCTCATAATAGAATTAATACCAGCCTGATCAAGAAGAGTTGCATCATCTTCACCAGCAGTGTACTGAACAACGCCTGCCTTAACATTCAGGCCAGTTACAGTATCAGGAGCCTCAGCAAAAGAAACGTTCAGGGTCTCAAACAGATCAGGCAAAACCGTATCAGATTCACTCTTGGTTACAACGTCCTTATAGATGTAATAACCGGAAGTAATTTGTGTATCAGCTACTGCTGCATTAGCAACTGTCCAGTTGTTATCACTCTTAGTTACCTTGTACCAACTATCGTTATCAGCCTGGAATTTGCTTGTGCTGAAAATTTCATCGACATTGTCGATATAGGCAACTACCCAAGAATCAACCGTGTTAGCCTCAACGGTAACAGTAGGATCCTTGTGAATGGAGGTGCCGTTGACCAGCTTGTTATAATCATTGGTAGTAACACGAGCAGGGGTAGCATCAGAATCTTCAACATAGCTACCATTGGTCAGCTGAGTAACAGCGGCCTCGTCCAGAGTAACAACCTGACCTGTGTATCCCTCACCAACTGCAAAGGTGTTCTTAACAGCGTTGGACTCAGAGTGGAGCAAAGCCAGAGTGCCGCCAACAGCGACAGCGCCGACCAGTGCGATGCAGGTTGCCATAGTAGCAAATCTCTTCTTTGTCATGGAAAATTACCTCTTTCTTTTAAAAATTATGTTTTCGGGTTTATCTTTCTCGCACTGCTATGCGCACCATAACCAGCGCGGGAAAGTGATTGACAAGTGGAAAATTAGACGTTCCAATCCAAATCAACAGCTACTTCCAAAGCACCATCGGGGCTGTTGTTATCAGCCTGTACAGCAACGCCCTGAACCTTAACAGTCTGCATCTCAATGGAGGAGATGTCGGTCAGTGTACCATTCAGCTCAACAGTGTTGAACATCTCAGTCAAATCGAGATTGCTGCCCTTCTCAACTGCGGTTGCATCAACAATAACGGGGGTGCTGGTTTCAGCATCGCTGTAAATGTAATAGCCATCCTTGGTATCTGCAAGATTTTCCTTGGTTCCATCAGTATTGGCAACCTTTACCCATTCGCCATTAAATCCGACTTCCTCATCAGCATTTTTGAAAATGTAACCTACATCCTCAGCTGCATCCACACCGGCGACCTTTGCAATAACATAGCTCTTAACAGAACCACCCGTCATATGGAAGGTAGGATCCTTTACTACAACAGAACCAGGCAGCAATTCACCGTATTCGTTACCGCTTTCAGTGCGCTCGCTTTCAGTACCGTCATATTTTGCTTCGTCCAGCCACAGGCCCTGATGCTCACCATCATTGATATAGCCAGTGCCTACGTTAAAGGTGTTGGTCACTTCGTTGGACTTGTCGCTCAGGTATGCCAGAGTTCCGCCAACGGCAACAGCCGCAACCAGAAGGCCGGAAATGACAGACAGCATAATCTTGTTCTTCTTCATGTTTTGTTCGCTCCTTCAATAAAATTATTTTTGTATTTGCAGCGGCTCTTGCCGCTAAGGGTACCAGTTTATTCGGTTTTTTCTTCGGCGGGCTTATCCTTTTTCTCCTCTTCCTCGTCCTTCGAGAAAATTTCAGGAATAAAGGTGAGAAGGATGATGACCACCAGCACGCCGCAGATACTGACAATCCCCATTGGGGTGCGGATATTCATGCTGATATAGCCCAGATAGGGGATGGAGAAATCCATTTTGCCAACAATGCGGTCAAAGGTAATTTCGCCATCAGGGTCCTCGTTGGCGTCGCCCTGGGTAATCAGGGTTTGTGCCTCGGGGTCAATCTCAATCACCCGGTGGGTGACCATGGTATCACCGTCCAGCCGGTAGGTAACCACGTCGCCGACATCCAGCTGTGCCGGGTCGGTCTCCTTGACATAAATCAGGGTTCCCACGGGGAGGGTGGGCTGCATACTGCCGGTGAGAACGGCCAGCTCGGTGTACCCCATAAAGTAGGGGATAATGAGCACGGAGGCCAGGGCCAGCAATACAACGGCCAATAAAGCGGAAATAATATTACAAATTCTACGAAGCATTGGGGTATGTACTCCTTAGGGGGTAGGTGTTGTTGCTGTGGAAAGTGCTGCGGCTTCAAAAGCATCCTTTACGGTGTTGACAGTAACCTCGTCGGGCTTGTTGATAGCCAGCACGCTCTCATGATAGATGGTCACAGAGAAGTTTTTGAGGAAATCATCGCCTTGCAGGTTGCTTCCCAGCACCACTTTGTCCAGCAGGTTTTCGGAAGAGTCGCCTGCTCCCAGCACGCCGAGATAATAGTAGAAGTCGTCGGAATAGGTATCGTTACTGTTAGCAACTTCCTTTGTCCATTTACCATTCTCATTGCCGTTGTTCTGCATCACCAGATAAACCTTATCGGCAGCGGGAGTTCCAATTTCTGCTTCAGATGCCACAATCTCCACATTCTCGGGGTTCACGCCGGAAACCATGATTCTGGCACGGACATAGGCATCGGAGGGGCCATAGTTTTTAATGGACACCTGCTTGTCGCCATTCGTGAGCACTTCCTCAATTTCCGTATCGATGTCGGCAGCCGTAAAGCTGTTGGTCACCGCGTTACTGGGGGAGGACATGAGCGCCAGGGTTGCGCCTACGCCAATCACCACCACCAGTGCCAGAACGGATGCCCACAACGAAATTTTCGATTTAAATAACGGTTTCATGTGTCATTCTCCTTTCTGGCTTATTCGGCAGGTTCGTCATCGGGATTGATGTTGTCATGGTTCGGGTCGTTGCCGTATTGAACAGGTTCCTGTTTCCAAGCAATCACGCCATCTTTAATTTCAAGCACCTTGTTTTCCGTTGCACTGCCATCAGTGGGAATGTTGGTGTTCTTCGGGTCATTGGTAAAGGTAACGATAGTTGTGCCATTCGGGGTGATGGTTACTTTGTAGGTAGCATCATTATTAGCAGTTGCACCCTCAACACTCTTCAACGTGTAATTCTGATTGCTCAGCTCTTCAATGGTGTAATCGCCAACGGGGAGAGTCACACCTCCGTCGGGGGTTACAGCCTTTGCGGTATTGACTGCCGTATCGGTCATGTCTACATGGTAGTAGTAGACGGTACCATCAGCTTGGGATGTCAGCTTGAAGTCAAACACCGGCTTGCCGTTGTTGGCAAATTCGGTCACCACCTTGTTGATGTTCAGCTTGCCGTCTGCTGCGCTATAGCTGTTGGCAATTTCGACGGTTGAGGTTTTGTTATCGGCTACCTTAACCTTCGCTGTCGTTTCTTTCACAGTCTCCGGTGTAGTTGTATCCTCATCCGTTACCTTCATAGTAGCAGAGAGAGACATATCCTCCACATTCATACCGGTTTCTGTAACGGTATAGATATCTTCATTCAGATTTTCCAGCGTCCAGGTGTAGGTTCCATTACTCTCGGTGGCTTCGTTCAAAGACAATGTGTCGATCAGCTGACCGGCCGAATCTCTTACTTCGATAGCGAAAGTATTCGGCAAGTTCTCAACACCACTAAAGGTCTTGGTAATGGTCAGATCACCGGGATTCTTTCTGATAGAAAGGTGGACGTGATAGGAATCTTGTCCAGCAGCCAGACTTCCGTTACCTTTATAATACTCTATCAACTGATCGTGGTTTTGCGTAACTTGTGTATACACAATTTGGAAATCGTGGGGGTTTTCAATGATTTCATTTACTGTATACTCTTCCCCGCCCACTGAGGTAACTGAAGCGTTTGCAATTTCTGGATACATCTTAACCAGTTCAGTCAAAACAGCAGATATGTCATTTACATCAATAGCAGGTGATACATTATACTTCTCAAGCCATGTAAGAACATTTGCATGTCCGGCAATGCCGCCTGCGGTAGAGCCACCGCTTACAGAAGCATCATATCCTGTTTCACCTTGCAGGGATTTAAACTCCGTCATTGGATTTTCGGAAGTTGTTACATTTGCAAATCCACCGCTCAACCAAGAATTTAATTTGGCCCATGCATCACTGTAAGGATAATCGCGAACACCGGAACCAACGCCTTCCAGATAGAAACGGACGGGGTATTCATTCTCATGGCTGGTAGCCATATGAATCCGGAACTGATATGCATCATTAGGGTCTGTGCAAGTATTGGGGCAGCTGTTATCTTTCTGCCACTCAAACTTGGTATTAGCCAGAATATCGGTATCCCCAATCTTTACAGCAGAAACCTTTACATTGGTTTCCTTCGTCAGGGTTTCTGGTAATTCCTCATTAGTAGGAGTTACATAAGTATAATCCAGTGTAGGTGCATTGCCGCTCGGCTTTGCAACACTATGAGTATTTTTATCTGCCCATGTTACAGTAACTTCGTGACTGTCCAGTAAAGTATCATCCAAGGATGTGCCATACTCTTTTGAACTATCCGTCCAAGTTACGGTAGGTGTAAACACATGAACAGCAGCTTGTACGTCTTCTTCTTTTCCGGTAACTGCTGCATCACCTACACTATCGCTTTTACCTTCATTAGGCGTAATCGTACAAGTAACTGTATAATTTTTACAATCCTCAGGAGATACGCTATTGCCGCTCCAAGTACCAGTAGTTGCACCGGGCTGGATGGTATAGGTGCCAATTACTGTATCTCCGTCTTTTACTTGATAGGTTATTGTCACATGAGAGTTGTTCCAACCATCAGGCTGAGCACTAAGTTTTACCATCTTAGCTACATCAGCAGACTGGGTAATGTAAATGCTTTGGTCATTGCCTGTAACATTGCAGTTGACAGGAATATTCATATTGGGGCTAACAAAAGTATCTACGGGAGTAGTTTCTTCTGCGTTTGCATAAACGCCAGAACCAACTGCATTCGTATCAATATTATTGCCGCCAAAGAAATCTGGGTTCGGCTCAACAGGAATGGTAATCACCAATTTGCGTCCATAGAAATTACCAGTCTGGGAAACATTACCTTCCACACGTCCGGTATCAGCAACAAAGTTACGACTGAAATCAAATCCTGTTACATCAATGGTTCTGCCATCAGCACCAATAGAAGCCGTAACCCCATTAACCGGATCTTTTACCCATGCGCCCTCCACATCAGGATTTGTAACGGTATTCCCGTTTGCAGCTTGATAGGTCTCAATGTCAATATCATCTGCCGTAGTGCCTTCCGGCAATTGTAATTCTTTTGTCAGCACATCCCGTACAATGGCATTGCTGTCCAAGGTGGAACTGGAACCGCCAGTCTGAATATCATCAGAAATCTTCTGGAAAATATCCTTCAAGGTATCGGCGTCCGCAGCGGAAAGATAATATCCTTTCTTTTCATCGGGGGTTCCCCCATTGGACATGGATTGCGCATTCGGATAGTTGGAAGACAGATAGTGCATAAAACGGTTTGTTGTCTTCACATTGCTCCAGCGGGTTGTTGTAGTATCTACCGCTACACTGGCATCCGCACCATCAAATATGCCCACAGAATATACTTTTACACCTTTATTCTTGATTTCCTTGGCCGTCGAAATAGCCGGATTCGCATAATCATTGGTACGAGTGTTATCAGAATCATCTGTAAAAATTCCCGGCTCGCCATCTGTGAATACAATAACAACCTGATTTCGCTCTTCATTAGAAGAAACCGGATTGTTATTCAAAATATTTTGAGCCATTTTCATGCCCAAATTGATAGCAGTACCTCCCTCAGCATCAATACGGTTAATTGCTTCAGTTAAACGAGCATTTACTTCTCCATTATTATTAACACTTAACAACGAACTTTGATAATCTGAATTTCCAATATTTCGATAATTTACTTCATATTTACTTGAAGTAACAAGCAATTCGGTATTTTGATAAGAAGAACTCCGATTATCAGACGCAAAGCCCACCATCGCAATTCGATGGTCAACACCATCTTCCTGTGCCTGTGCCTGCACACTGTTGACAAACTCTGTAACAGCGTCTTTCAAAGCTTGCTGTTTTGTTATTGGAATGTAAAGATGTCCTTTTAACTGTGAAGGAATGGCTCCATTATTATTCCGAGAAGTGGCATATTGCCCATTCCAACTATATGAATATGTAGTACTAATGAACCCGCTTGTTCTAATATTTACCTCATAATATTTCGAACCATCATAATAGTATAAATTGTCTCTATAATCATAGGCTTCACCATTTGTAGAAATATCTATTTTCTGATAGCCAGAAGTAGAGGAGGTTTGAAAACTTTCCGCCATGGAACCGGACTGATCCAAAACCAATACAATATCGGTGGGTACCGCCTTATATTCCGTAGACACGTCAATTTCGCCGGTCGCATATGCTTCCAATTGAATACCATAAGTTCCATTGGAATTTTTCACCAGCTTTTTGGAAAGCTCCAAGCCGCTGTCGGAATCTCCTAACGTCACCGGCTGCCCTGCGCCATCGCCCACCGTATCAACAGCCGCCGCGCTGGGCAACATGCCAATTACCAGGCCGACCGCAAGGGCCAAGCTGAGTAAACGGGTGTACAATTTGTGCTTCATACTTGCTGCCTCCTAATTCATAACAGAATTGGTATGCTGACCGGCGCCGGACGCCGCGTTTTTCCCAATACTGCGTCCGGCACCCGGGGATGCCGCAGCCGCGCCGCGCCAGAGTCAACGATACTTTATGTCATTCCTGACTGAACTGAGTGAACACATTATAGCACAAAGGGGGTAAAAGAACGGTTAAAATTGGGGCCATTTTCGGTAATTTTTTGAAAAACTCCGTTTTGCATAGTTGACGTTCTGCCTTTTGTGCAAGTTCACTACTAGTACTAACCATATTATACCAGTTTTTTCAGAAACTTCAAGTATTTTTTCCATTTTCTGTGTGAATTTTATAAATAGTAATATTTCAAACACTATTTAACGCAAATTATTTTGTTAATAAAAGGAAAAGCTTTACTGCACATTTTTCATAGAAACATTAGTATTTCTATTTATGCAGTAAAGCATATTCCATATTCCTCATTCTATTTTAGTATCAATAAAGAAAATTTAATAATAATGTTTTTTTAATTCTACTTTTATCTATTGTGCAATAACCCCCTTTCTTTCTCGTATTGCAACGGGAATCTTGTTACTTTTAACAACCCGCCTGTTTCGTCATTTTTTTGTTTATTATGACAAGAAAGAAATTCTCACGCTTTAGTTTCTTATTGCAGTAAAAACCTCCCAAAATCTTCCCTGCCACTTTCTTTCTGCCGGTAATGGTGCAGTATCGTCGCTGCCAGCGGGCACCGGGGGTAATAATACCGTAAACAGTATTCCTGCTGCCACCGCTGTTTTTCCGCCTCGCTTTCAAACCTCATCATCAGGTTTTGCTGTGGGGTATATCCCTCACAAATAATACTCAGTCTTGCCTCCCGCTGATAAAATGGGCAAATGGCCATTCCTCCACTATAATTGGACATCCTCTTTCCTCCTTATCTTTTCTGATACTCTTCTGCAAATTCTTCTTCTGCCTGCTCCATCCCCTCTACTGCCAGCCATTCCCCCCTTTCCAAAAGCTCCCGCCGTCTCTCTTCATACGCCCGCAGCAAAATTTCTTTTCGGTTCCTGCTTTCCGCCAGCCACCTATCCAAAAACTCCTCTTCATGTCCCGCCATCGCCTCCCACCGTTTCTCTCTTCTGCGGCACCTCTCGCATCCTGCCTCCTCCTCCCGCCAGCTTCCACACTCCGGACACCATCCCCATTTTCCCTCCGGCTCTTCCGGCACGAAGTTGTCTCGGCTTATCTGCGCCCATACAAAACTGTCGTCCTTTTCCACGTCATTCCTCCCTCCCCTTGCTTTGTACGAAATTTTATGCGAACATTCTTTTGTTTTTCCCAAAATTCCCCTTGACACCGGCCTTTGTTTCGGTTATCATAGAATCATCTTAGTTGTTCGGTGTTTCGTACTCTCTTATGGGGTAGAATAGTACTAAATTTCGAATTTGTCAAGAACTTTTGTTCGTGTTTTTCAACTTTTGTTAACTCAGCCAAAAAGGAGATGCCCATTATGGCGGATTTATACGAAAATATTCTTCAGCTATGCCGCAGCGCCGGGATTACCGGTGGAAAGCTGTGTGACCAGCTGGGATTTTCCCGCAGCACCCTGTCCGATTTAAAATCCGGCCGGGTGTCGTCCCTATCCTCGGGCAAGCTGCAAAAAATCGCAGACTTTTTCCATGTAACCGTGGACGTGCTGCTGAACGGCCAGCCCCAGGGGGAACTTACCCCCCGGGACGAACGGGATATATCCAAAAAATTGCAGGAAACCCTGCACCAGCTGGAAAGCGGTCAGGATGGCCTGATGTTTGACGGGGAACCCATTGACGATGATACCCGGGAATTGCTGTATCTCAGCTTAAAAAACAGTCTGGAAATCAGCAAGCGAATCGCCAAGAAAAAATACACCCCCAAAAAATACCGGGAATAACAGCTCCGCTTTGGGAGGTTTGCCATGGATATTAAAACAACCGTCCTTCGTCTTTGCCGAAGGTACCATACCAGCGACCCTTTTGCTCTTGCTGAGCAAATGAATATTCTGGTATTGCGGGAGCCGCTGGGCAGTATCAATGGATATTACAATCAGTGTTACCGTCAAAAATTTATCCATATCAACGAGGATTTGCCCCCGCATCGTCAAAAATTCACCTGCGCCCACGAACTGGGACACGCCGTCCTTCACCCAAAAGCCAACACCCCTTTTTTACGGGACCATACCCTTTTCTGTGTTTCCCGTCTGGAAAAGGAAGCCAACTGTTTTGCTGCCGAGCTTCTTTGCCCTGATGAATTTTTAGCCGAATATCCCGACTACAGCACCGAACAACTGGCCAGTATTCTGGGAATCCGAGAAGAATTGATTGCCTGTAAATTTCCCGGATAACCAATCATTTCTTTTTACAGAACACCTGCGCCTTATTATGGGTAGCAGGTGTTCTGTTTTCTTTTTCCTATTTATATAGAGAAGAGATAGGGGGAGCCCCTCTTTTTTCTTGTGTCTCTGCCTCGATTATGCTACAATAAAACTAAAGACCTGCCCGATGTGATTTTTTGTCTTCGACTTTTTTCGAAAAGCCGTGACAGCGCAAGAAAGGAATGGACAATATGGTTATCAGAGTATTTGTGGAAAAAAAGCCCGGCTTTGACGTGGAAGCCCGGCACATCAAGGCCGACCTCCGGGAGAATCTGGGCCTTTCTGCCATTGAGGATTTGCGCCTCTTTAATCGCTATGACATTGACGGCCTCTCCGATGAGGAGTTTGCCGCTGCACGGGGAACCATCTTCTCCGAGCCCAATGTAGACAACGTGTACGGCGAAGATTTTGTCTTCCCCGAAGGATACCAGGTGTTCGCTACCGAATATCTCCCCGGCCAGTATGACCAGCGGGCTGACTCCGCCGCCCAGTGCGTCCAGCTCCTCACCCAGAAGGAGCGTCCCCAGGTGCTCACCGCCCGGGTCATTGCCATCAAAGGCGATATTTCTGCCGAGGAAATGGATAAGATCAAAGCTTATCTGGTGAACCCCGTGGAATCCCGCCTTGCCTCTATGGAAAAACCCGAAAGCCTGGACATGAAAGCTGATGTGCCTGCTGACGTAGCCCGTGTCACCGGCTTTACCCAGTGGAACGACGAAGAAATGAAGGCCTATTTTAACTCCATGGGATTCGCTATGACCCTGGATGACCTGCTGTTCTGCCGGGATTACTTCCGCGATGAGGAACACCGCGACCCCACCGTTACCGAGCTGCGGGTTATTGATACCTATTGGAGTGACCACTGCCGCCACACCACCTTCCTTACCCGCCTGAACCGCATCGAGATTGAAAAGAGCGCAGTTTCCGGCGCCATTGAGGACGCTTTGAAGGCCTATTACGACGCCCGTGATGAGGTGTACGGCCAGACCGACCGTCCCGTTTCTCTGATGGATATGGCTGTCATGGGCATGAAGGTACTGAAAAAGCGCGGACTCATCCCCGACTTGGACGAGAGTAAGGAAATCAACGCCTGCTCCATCTGCGTGCCTGTGACCATCGACGGCAAAACCGAGGAGTGGCTGGTACAGTTTAAGAACGAGACTCACAACCATCCTACCGAAATCGAGCCCTTCGGCGGTGCTGCTACCTGCTTGGGCGGCGCTATCCGTGACCCGCTTTCCGGTCGTGCCTATGTGTATCAGGCCATGCGTGTAACCGGCAGCGGCGATCCCACCGTTCCCTTCGAGAAAACGATGCACGGCAAGCTCCCCAGCCGAAAAATCACCACTGGTGCAGCCCAGGGGTATTCCTCCTACGGCAACCAGATTGGTCTTGCTACCGGCCAAGTCACCGAGCTGTACGACCCCGGCTATGTGGCAAAGCGTCTGGAGATTGGCGCAGTTGTGGGCGCTTCTCCCAAGGAGAACGTAAAGCGTTTTGAACCGGAAGAGGGCGACCTGATCGTCCTGCTGGGCGGCAGCACCGGCCGCGACGGCTGCGGCGGCGCAACCGGTTCCAGTAAAGCTCACACCGAGGAGTCCATCGAGACCTGCGGCGCAGAGGTACAGAAGGGCAACCCGCCCACCGAACGCAAGATTCAGCGTTTGTTCCGTGACCCCGCCGTTTCCACTCTTATTAAGCGCTGCAACGACTTCGGCGCAGGCGGCGTTTGCGTGGCTATTGGCGAACTGGCTGATGGCCTGAAAATCGACCTGAACAAGGTTCCCAAGAAGTACGAGGGCCTGGACGGCACCGAGCTGGCCATCTCCGAATCCCAGGAGCGTATGGCTGTGGTGCTGGCTCCCGAAGATGTGGACGCCTTTATCGCTGCCGCTGACCGTGAAAACCTGAACGCTCAGGTGGTGGCTGTGGTTACCAAGGAGCCCCGCCTGCGTATGAAGTGGCGTGACGATACCATTGTAGACATTACCCGTGCATTCCTGGACACCAACGGTGTGACCCAGAATGCGGAGGCTGTCATCGAAGCCCCCAATCCTGACGAATATTACCGTGACCTGGTGCCGGAGTGCTTGCAGAACAAGCCCTTGGCAGAGGCATTCTCCGATAACCTGAAGCGGTTGGAAGTCTGCTCTCAGAAGGGTCTGGTAGAGCGGTTCGACGCTTCCATCGGTGCAGCAACTGTGCTGATGCCTTATGCCGGCAAGTACCAGCTCACACCTGAGGATGCTATGGTAGCAAAGCTGCCGGTCATTCACGGCGAGACCGACGACGCCACCGCTATGAGCTATGGCTACATCCCCGGCATTGCTAAGTTCTCCCCCTTCCACGGTGCTGCCTATGCTGTGGTGGAGAGCCTTTCCAAGCTGTGCGCTGTAGGCGCTGACCCCATGAAGGCTCGCCTCACCTTCCAGGAATACTTCGAGCGTCTCCGCGATGTGCCCACCCGTTGGGGCAAGCCCGCCGCTGCCCTGTTGGGCGCTCTCACCGCACAGCTCAAGCTGGGCCTGCCCTCCATTGGCGGTAAGGACAGCATGAGCGGCAGCTTTGAGGACTTGGACGTTCCCCCCACCTTGGTAAGCTTCGCTATTACTATGACCAAGGCAAGCAAAACTGCTACCGCCGCTTTGCAGCAGGCAGGAACCCAGGTAGTGCTGTTCAAACTGCCTGAGAATAAAGAAACTTTGCTCCCGGATTGGGATGCTCTGCCCGGATGGTATGAGATGCTCCTTACCATGATAGAAAACGGTGAGATTCTCTCTGCTTCTGTGGTAAAAGAGGGCGGCGTGGCCGCAGCCGTTGCCAAGATGTCCTTCGGTAATAAGATTGGCCTGTCCTTCGACCGCAACATGGAGGACGCAAAAGCCCTGTTTGCTCCCATCTCCGGCTCTATTGTTGCTGAACTGCGTCCCGGCACCGCTTTCCCCAAAGAGGCTGTGGCAGTGGGCGTGACTGTGGAAGAACCTGTGATGATTCTGGGCGGCGCTTCCATGAATATCGACGACCTGATCTCCGTGTGGAGCGGAAAACTGGAGAAGATCTTCCCCAGCTTTGCACCCGAAGTGGAAGTGGAGAAGGACGTGCCCCTGTATACGGAGCGCTACACCGGCTCCCCGGTCATCAAGACCGCCAAGCCCAAGGTGTTTATTCCCGTATTCCCCGGTACCAACTGTGAATATGATTCTGCAAGGGCTTTTGAAAAGGCAGGCGCAGAGCCTCATGTACTGGTGGTGCGCAACCTGAGTGCAGACGCCATTGAAGAAACCATTGTGGCCATGGAAAAGGCCATCAATGAATCCCAGATCATCATGATTCCCGGCGGCTTCTCCGGCGGCGACGAGCCCGACGGCTCCGGTAAGTTCATTGCTACGACTTTCCGCAACCCGCGGATTGCACAGGCAGTCACCGATTTGCTGGAGGCTCGCGATGGTCTGATGCTGGGTATCTGCAACGGCTTCCAGGCGCTGATTAAGCTGGGTCTGGTTCCCTTTGGAAAGATCACAGAGCCCAGTGAGGATGCTCCCACTCTGACCTTTAACACTCTGGGCCGCCACGTATCCCGTATGGTATATACCCGTGTGACCAGCGTGAAGTCCCCGTGGTTTGCCGGTGTCAATGCTGGTGACGTCTTTGCTGTTCCTGTATCCCACGGCGAAGGCCGTTTCGTTGCTAACAATGAGTATTTGGAGAAGCTCATCGCTAATGGCCAGGTAGCTACTCAGTACGTCACTCCCTGCGGCAAGCCCAGCGGCTCCATTGAGTGGAATCCCAACGGCTCTGTGTGCGCCATCGAGGGCATTACCAGCCCCGACGGACGTGTACTGGGCAAGATGGGCCACAGCGAGCGTAAAGGAAACAACCTCTATGGTAATGTCCCCGGCGAGAAGGACCAGAAAATCTTCGAGTCCGGCGTGGCTTACTTTAAATAAGTTTTCAACCAAAAATCCCCTTCCCGTGGAAAACGAGAAGGGGATTTTTTATATACACATTACATAAAGATTCAGGAGTTTTCAAACACGGTTTCCCCGGCCTCCTGTTCAAATTGACGGGTATACAAGTCATGATAATATCCGCCAGAAGCCAGCAACTGTTCATGGCTTCCCTGCTCTACAATCTTGCCATGACGCACGACCAAAATCAAATCCGCCTTGCGAATGGTAGAAAGACGGTGTGCAATCAAAAAAGAGGTTCTGTTTTCCAGCAGAGTAGAAATGGCATTCTGAATCAGCGCTTCCGTATGGGTATCAATGGACGCGGTGGCCTCATCTAACACAAAAATTTTGGGATTGGCCAGCACTGCCCGGGCAAAAGAAATCAACTGCTTTTCGCCTGTGGAAAGCAAATCGCCTCCTTCTCCCACATCGCTGTCATAACCGTTGGCCATATGCAGAATGGTATCATGAGCGCTTACTAACTTGGCTGCTGCTTCCACCTCTTCGTCAGTAGCATCCAAGCGTCCATATCGGATATTTTCCCGCACTGTACCGGAAAACAGATGAGGGGTTTGCAGGACATATCCAATACTGCTATGGAGCCAGAGCATACTTCTTTCCCGGTAGTCTTTGCCATCGATGAGGATTCTCCCACCGGTAGGTTCAAAAAATCGGCAGGCAAGGTTTACCAAAGTGGATTTTCCCGCTCCGGTCTCGCCAACAATTGCCACCGTAGTTCCTGCTGGAATATGCAGATTGAAATGGCTGAGTACCTCTTCATTCCCGTCTGGATAGTGAAAACTCACATCTTCAAAGGTGATTTCTCCCCGTATCGGCTCCCAATTTTCACGTTTCGGCGCCACACTGGTACCATATCTTTCAATGACTTCCGGGGTATCTTTAATTTTAGGCTCCAATTCCAGCAAATCCATTACCCGCTCTATGTTGGCCTGAATGGAGATAAAGTTGGCAATAATACGCGCCAACTGCTGAATAGGCTCGAAAATATTCAAGGCATAGCTGATAAATACCGAAAGGGTTCCAATTTGCAGAGCGTGATGTAGATTTAAATACCCGCCCTGTACCAATACAAAACAAACGGCCAAAGAGCTGAAAAACACAATAAGCGGAATATATAGGGCATTCAGCATGGTGGCACGGACACTGGAAATCCGCATTTCCTCACTAATCTCGGAAAACTCTTTCAGATTCTGCTCTTCTATCACCAAAGTTTTACTGGTCTTAGCTCCGGTGATGCCTTCATTATATGCTCTGGTAATATCGGCATTGATACGGCGGACACGGCGGTTTACTGTCAGGATTTTCCTTTGAAAAAACACGGTAATCACCGCAATTACCGGTACAATGGCAATGATGGGAAGCGCCAGTTTCCAGTTAATAAACAGCATGGTCACCATACTTCCCAGGACAAACGCTGCTGCCCAGAAAATATCCACCAGACTCCAAGCAAACATAGAGCCGATTTTATTGGTATCACTCATGGTTCGGGCGACAATGGTTCCTACCGGGGTGACATTATAGTAGGAAAAGCTCAGCTCCTGCAGGTGATTGAAAACTGCACGCTTTAAATCACGCCCTAATCGCATTTCCACCACCAATGCACTGCGAAAAAATACCAATGTACTAATCGCCTGCAATGTCAGCAGCAGAAAATAGGAAATGGCAAACGGTCCGATTCCTTCTGTGGTTTGTGGAATGACAAACGTGTCAATCGCATATCCCTGAAACAACGGATAGGAAATATCCGCAGCCGCATTAAACAGCATCATTACCACAATAAACAGGATTCTCCAACGGTATTGCTTGAGAAAAGGGAGCATTTTGGCCCAGATTTTGAGGGAAAAAGGCTTTTGCTCCGTATCACGATATTTGTCGTTCAAAAGGACTCCTCCTTTCCGTCACCCAATCCCTGGGCTTCATAAATCCGGCGATAAATTCCATCCTTTTGGAGCAGCTGCTCATGGGTTCCCAGCTGTACCACGCGTCCCTTATCCATCACGGCGATACAATCAGCATTCATCAGCGTCGTAATTCGATGGGCAATGATAATGGTAGTCCCGGTTACCTGATGCTGAATGGCTTCCCGGATTTTGGCATCTGTCTCCATATCCACTGCGGACAGGGAATCGTCAAAAATTTTGATCGGCGTATTCTGCATCAGCATACGGGCAATGGCAACCCGCTGCTTTTGACCACCCGAAATAGTAACGCCTCTCTCTCCAATCATGGTGTCATAGCCTTCGGAAAAACTCAAAATCGTATCATCAATGGCGGCCAGCCGGGCGGAATATCGAACCTGCTCCAGTTCCCGAGTGGCTGCGCCGTCAGAAATGGTCTCCCGGATGGTTTTGGAAAACAAAAACGGCTCCTGCAGGACAATTCCAATATGTCCCCGCAGCCAATCCAGCGAAATCTCCCGGATATCCACTCCACCAATGGTAATCGTACCATCCTCCGGTTTTAGTTCGTATAAGCGGTCTAATAGATAAAAAAGGGTAGACTTGCCGCTTCCAGTAGAGCCTAATATTCCAAACGTGCTCCCGGCTGGAATGGTCAAATTGATATTTTGCAGCACTTCCCGGTTCCCGTTGTAACGGAACGAGACATCCCGGAAAACAATATCCCCATCCATAGGAGGAGTCTGTGCATTTGGGGCATCTTTCTCTGGCTGTGCCTTGAGAATTTCCAGCAAGCGGCCTATGGAAATTTTAGTTTTGCTCAGTTCACTGAGAATCCGGCCAAAATTTCGCACCGGCCACACCAGCATGGCGTTATATGCCACAAACGCCAAAAATTCGCCATCCGTAAGCTGACCGATAGACGCCTGAAAACACCCGGCTACAACAATGATCATCACCTGCAAATTAGAGAAGAAATCACCGATTCCCCAATACAACCCCAACACATGGCCCAAACGGATCCACATGTCGGCAAACTGATTATTCTTCTTTTCAAAGCGGTCAATTTCAAACTTCTCCCGCCCAAATGCTCGGACTACCCGGACACCGGTAAAATTCTCCTGTGCCATGGCGGTGAGTTCTCCTTCCGTCTCATCTGCCTGCTGAAATCGCCGGCCTATTTTGTTGAAAAACAGGCCGGAATACAACATGACCACCGGAATAAACGCAAGGGCAATGAGTGACAGGGGAACATTCATGGAAAACATCAGCACCAAAGAAATCACAATCAAAAAGACGGTTCGAATCATCTCCAGCAACTGGTCAATCAGAAAATTCCGAACCACATCCACATCGCTGGTACAGCGCTGAATTATATCGCCGGTTTGATGGGAACTGTGCCATTCATAGGGCAGCTTTTGTATGTGCCCAAAAAGCCTGTCCCGCAGCCGAACAATGACCCCTTCACACCCTTTGGCAATCCCCATACGGGACAAAAAATTAAATAGTCCCGACAACAGGGAAAAGAAAAGGGCAAACGCCGCGCACAACAGCAAATTTTGCCGCAGTGCCTCACGTCCGCCCAGCGATTCTATCCAGGAAACCAATGCCCCCGGTAACGAAAAGGGCTTGTCTCCCAGCACGGAATCTACCGTTACGCGGATGACCTGCGGCGTAAGATAATTGGTGATGACAGCAAAAATCACAGAAACAAAAGCTATGATAAAAAAGCCCCGGCTCCCCCGAGTCAGCTCCCAAAGGCAGGCGGCACGGCTTTTTCCAGAAGCATTGCCTGATTTTTTCATAAAACACCTCTCATTCCGGCACACTGCCCTCTGTTATTGGCAGCGGCCCCAAAAATCTTTGCACCGGTTGGGGCGATGCATTACACGGCAAGCACGGCCTTGTCATGCAGAGTATAGTCTAACATAAAGGAAAAATAAAGTAAACCTGATAAAACTACCGGTAATTCATTAAAAAAATCGTTTATTATCCATATAAATTTTCATTAGAATCTGCGGACGGTTGCTTTTCCTGTCAAATGGTAGTATCCTTAGTGCGTGCCCTTCAAAATCAACCTGGCGATATTTTCCGCTTAGGAGAAAGGCATGGTCAGTCGCAAACTCCTGACCTTAAAGAATACTACGGAGGAATTTAATATGGTAAACGACAACCTTCCCCGCCAGGGAAACGCTCACGTGCGTTTTCTGGTAGAGGCAGCGGTGATTGCTGCCTTGTACACCGTGCTGACTTATGTAGCGGCCGCCTTGAATCTGGCCTATGGCATTTTTCAGTTCCGGTTTTCTGAAGCCCTGACTATTCTGCCGGTATTCACTCCGGCAGCCATTCCCGGCCTTGCCTTGGGATGTTTTCTGTCCAATCTGGCAAGCCCGCTGGGTATTGTAGACTGGGTTTTTGGAACGCTGGCAACTTTGTTGGCAGCTTTGCTCAGCTATGCCCTGCGGAAAATCCAAATCAAGGGACTTCCGGTACTATCTTCCCTGCCGCCGGTACTCACCAATGTGGTGATTGTCGGTTTTGAGCTGGCTTGCCTGTCCGATATTGGCTTCTCTTTCCAGAACTTCTCCTGGGCTGCTTATGCTGCCAGCGCTGTTTCGGTAGGAGCTGGTGAACTGGTCGTATGCGTTGTATTGGGCTTGCCCCTGTGCGCATTGTTAAAAAAAGCCGGTTTTCGGATTCCGTAATTTTTCCCTTTCGGCGGGATAAGGTTGCACGAAATTCTATTATATTGTAAGAGAGGAATCAGATAGAAATGAATCCCAGTTTTGGAGAAAAGCTTGCCGGGAAGATGAAGGATACTCCCCCGGTCAGGCTTATCGTGATGAGCTTTCTGATAGTGATTACTCTTGGCAGTTTTTTGCTATGGCTGCCCATTTCTTCCCGGGATTTCACATTTACCCATCCCGTTGATGCATTTTTTGTGTCCGCTTCGGCTACCTGTGTAACGGGGCTTACCCCATTTGACACTTGGACCCATTGGAACCCTTTTGGGCAGGGCGTCCTCCTATGCCTAATACAGGTAGGCGGCTTGGGGCTTGCTTCCATTACCAGCGGATTTGCTGTCTTGATGCGAAAAAAAATGGGGCTCCGGGAGCTTTGGCTGGCCAGTGAAAGTGCCAATGGAAACTCGCTGGATGTCCGGCGGCTTTTGGGAATCATTTTGCGGTTCACTCTGGTATGCGAGGGAATCGGTGCCGTTATTTTGATGATCCGTCTGGTACCGGAATATGGGCCATTTGGAATCTGGGCTTCTATATTCACATCGGTTTCTGCATTCTGCAATGCGGGATTTGATATTTTTGGAGTCAAAACACCGGATATGAGCTTGATTCCCTATGTCGCAGATCCTTTAGTCTGTCTGACCATCGCCTTCCTCATTATTGTCGGAGGCATTGGGTTTGTGGTGGTCAGCGATGTGTATTATAATCAATTACGTCCCAGAATTTTGCGTCAGCAAACCCGAAAGCTGTCTTTTCATTCGCAGGTTTGCCTGATTTTCACAGGTATTCTGTTGGCTGCCGGAACTGTCATTTTGTTTTGCAGTGAATTCGGCTCCACCATGAAAGATATGAACTTTTTTACCCGCCTGAATGCATCCTTTTTTCAATCTGTCAGCGCCCGTACAGCAGGATTCGCTTCTGTTAACATTGCGGATGAACACGATTTTTCAAAAATCATTACCATTATGCTCATGTTCATTGGCGCTTGTCCCGGTTCTACCGGCGGCGGTATTAAAGTAACTACCTTGGTTGTACTAAGCTGTACGGTTTTTAGTGTTTTTCGCGGATACGATGAAGCAGTTTTCCATCGCCGTCGTATTAGCCGGGAAGTGGTTTACAAATCGCTGGCTATCATGTTGGCCGCATTCGCCCTGGTACTGGTTGTTACCGGCGTCATTCTTACCTTTAACGAAGAATTAAACGGAATTGACGCTTTATTTGAAGCGGTTTCCGCTTTTGCTACGGTTGGACTTTCTGCCAGCGTCACGCCTACACTGGACTATTTCAGTAAAATTCTGTTGGGATTTTTAATGTTTGTAGGCCGGGTAGGGCCAGTTTCTTTGGCTTTGGCCATCAGTATTCGTGGCGGAACCCATCGCGGTTCGGTATTGCCCGAAGGTAAGCTGATTGTAGGATAACATAAAATAAAACGCCTCCCGAAAAAACGGGAGGCGTTTTTGTCTTTATAAGAGTTTGCAAACTATGCGGGATTTCTATCTTTTTGCAGTATTTTCATAACAAACAGGAAACCGACCGTTAATACCACACCTACCGGCAAACAAATCCAAGGGCTCTGGACAAAACCTGCCAAAATATATACCAGGAAAGAAATTCCTGCGACCGTCAGCGCATAGGGCAGCTGCGTGGAAACGTGGTTGACATGCTCACATTGCGCACCGGCCGAGGCCATAATAGTCGTATCGGAAATGGGGGAACAGTGGTCGCCGCATACAGCGCCTGCCATACAGGCGGAAATGGAAATAATCATCAGCTCGTGAGAGGTTGCGCTGAATACATCCACCACAATGGGAATCAGGATGCCGAATGTTCCCCACGAGGTTCCGGTTGCAAAAGCCAGACCGCATCCAACCAGGAAAATAATAGCCGGCAGGAACATCATAAAGCCTTCCGCAGACTGTTTCACGGCCACTTTCACAAATTCTCCGGCGCCCAGAGAATCCGTCATGGCTTTTAGGCTCCAAGCAAAGGTAAGAATCAGAATTGCTGGAACCATGGCCTTAAATCCTTCCGGCAGACAGGCCATACATTTTTTAAAGCTAAGCACCCGTCGTACCATATACAGAATAATGGTAACAATCAAACCAAAGAAACTGCCCAGCGCCAAGCCAACCGACGCATCACTTTGGGAAAAAGCGGTGATAAAATCCGTTCCGCTGAAAAATCCGCCGGTATAAATCATTCCAATGATACAGAAAATAATCAGGCATATAATGGGAATCAGCAAGTCGATTACTTTTCCACCTGCCGCCTCTTCACGCTCCGAATCATTGTCATAAGGGCTGGCGCCTGTTGTAAACAAATCACCTTTGCGAGCGGCGTTATATTCATGAATGGCCATAGGGCCATAGTCCACCTTCATAACAGCCAGGCCAATCATCATGACAATAGTCAGCATCGCATAAAAATTATAGGGGATTGCGTTGATAAACAGCGAAAAACCGTCTTCTCCCTTTACAAATCCTGTCACTGCCGCAGCCCATGACGAAATAGGAGCAATAATGCAAACCGGGGCTGCAGTTGCATCAATGAGATAGGCCAGCTTTGCCCGGGAGATCCGGTGTTTATCTGTCACGGGACGCATTACACTGCCTACAGTCAGGCAGTTAAAATAGTCGTCAATAAAAATCAAAACTCCCAGCGCAATGGTTGCCAACTGCGCCCCCACCCGAGAGCGAATTTTCATGCTGGCCCAACGGCCAAATGCAGCCGAACCGCCTGCGCGGTTCATGAGGCACACCATCGTGCCCAAAATGACCAGGAACACCAAAATTCCCACATTATAACTATCCGAAAGCACTTTGACAATGCCTTCTTCCAGCACATAATTCATCGTCCCTTCAAAGCTGAAATTGGAAGCAAATACAGCGCCTACCAGAATTCCAATAAACAGAGAACTATAGACTTCTTTGGTAATCAGCGCCAGACCAATGGCAATAATAGGCGGTACCAGCGCCCAGAAAGTTGCATACATTTCTGGTTTGGGAGCTTCCCCTTCTGTTTCTGCCGCAAAAGCTGTCATGGTAAACAGCACCGCGACTACCAGGAACAGCGCGGCTCCTATCAGGAGTTTTCGTTTTCCTGCATGTCTCACGTTTCATTTCCTCCTCATACTTTTTTGATTTTAAAAAAGGGCAAAAAAATTCCCATCAACGGCATCCGACCTGGAAGCGTTCATGGGAAAACCTTTCTTTTCCGGAACAATGATAGCGCTCCACGTTCGTGACAGACCACCGCATATTCTACGGTGGGCCAGAACCGGAGCCTTGGGCAGGCAATCGGCCCTTCGGCGGTCTCCCCTTTCTGCTGGACTATGCCCTTTCCTATCCACATACTGTTGAAGCCCGCACCTCTACCATTACTTATCTGGTTTTTACCATAGTTTTTGTAAATTGTCAAGTATTTTTACTGAATTTTATCAAAAACATCCTTTTCTTCTTGGAAAGCTCTGTGTTTTTTTGAAAATCCTTTCTTTTTTTGCTTTTCTGTATTCAGAAATGGACAAAATATGCTATACTTATAATAAAATGTGGTATTGTGTCCTCTTTGCGGCGCAGTTTCCATGTGTTTAGATTATATGGTTTTTCCGTTGAAAAACCGGAAAGGTGATATCTCTGATGATACCCAAGAATCACGATGATACCCCCCGTACTCGGGGCGAAGATATTATTGCCGGCCGTAATGCCGTAAGCGAAGCCCTGAAAGCTGGGCGTACTATTGACAGTTTGTATGTTGTTCGCGGAACCCACACTGGCCCTATTTCCGTATTGATAGCCAAAGCCAAAAAGGCCGGCGCCGCTATCAAAGAAGCCGACTCCCGAAAACTGGACGCTTTGTGCGGCAACGCTAACCATCAGGGCGTCGTAGCGGTTGCCGCTGTGAAAGATTTCGCACAGATGGATGATATTTTCGCACTGGCAGAACAACGGGGCGAAGCTCCTTTTCTCATCCTTTGTGACGAGCTGGAAGACCCTCATAATTTGGGGGCTATTATCCGTATTGCGGAATGTGCAGGCGCACATGGCGTTGTGATTCCCAAACGGCGCTCTGTCGGACTTACGTATGCCGTGGGAAAAGCTTCTGCCGGTGCTGTTGAATATGTCCCCGTTGTTCGGGTAAATAATATGGCTGTGGCCATTGACGAGTTAAAAGAACGAGGTGTATGGGTTTATACAGCGGATATGGACGGTCAGCCCTGGTGCAGCGTGGATTATACCGGCCCTGCCGCTGTGGTGATAGGAAGCGAAGGTTCTGGTGTCAGCAGGCTGGTAAAGGAAAAGTCTGATTTTATCATTTCGCTGCCTATGAAGGGAAAAATCAATTCCCTGAACGCCTCCGTTGCTTGTGGAATTGTCTGTTATGAAATTGCCCGGCAAAGAGCCGGATTAAAAAGCCGGTAACCACGGCTCCCCAAACTTTTAGAAAGGAATGTGGGATACCTCCATGGATGATAAGAAACGTTCAAACGATGAATTGGTGGACGAAATTTTACAGGAAGCCCATGCGCTGCGAAATCGTTCGGCGCAAAAGGCTGCCGCTTCCAACTCCCCCATAAAAGAGCCGGATACGCCTTCGCCTGCTGGCGGCGAGCCTGTTCCGCCACCGCCAGCCCGGGAAGAACCCTCTTCTCCCGGGAAAGACGCCCCGTGGAAAAAACTCTTTGGTCATCGGCCTAAACGCTTTCGGGAGGAAAGTGCCGATGAAGCGGAAGATGTCTACTACGGCATGCCGTTAAAACCGATTGAGGAATACCAGCAGGGTTTTGACGATACGGCCAAACAGCAGCCGGCTGCTCCTTTGGAGAATAACCCTACCGCCCCGTATTCCTTTCTATTCGATGACGCGCCTGAATCGGATTTGGATGAAGAAATCGCCAGCCGTTTTCGAGAACTGCATGACGAGCGGCGCCGGAAGGCACAAGAAGCCATGTCTGCCGGTCCAAAAACGACTCCTACAGTAGAGTTTGGAGTGGTTCGCCCGCTGCCTAAAAAAACCGGAATTGACCACGACAAAGAAATTTTTTCTGTCAGCCCCGGCGCACAGGTACATATGGAGCCCGTTTCCCCAACCACAGAAACGGCGACTTCCGATTCCCCTATTGAAACAAGCCACCCTACTCCTCCCGAAAAACCGGAGCCTTCGTCCAATCAGGCAGCAATGCCACCGGAAAGCCCTCCTTCGGAAAGCGAGTTCTCTGTGGAAGATATTTTGGAAGAGGTTCGAAACCGCGAACATGATTCGGTTCCCACTCAAAATCCAACCGAAACAAAACCAGAAGATGAAACGGAATCAATTCCTATAGAAACAGAGGCACCTGCTTCTCAAACAGCAGATGAAGCGCCGGATTTGCAATCAGACTCCTCTGCAGAAGAACCATCCCCTTCTCAAAAAGAGATAGATGTATCAGAAAAAGCCGAGGCGGAAGTTTCTTCTTCTGCCCAACCTGAAAAAAATGAAGACGTCCCGGAAAACGAAAAAGAACCATCCTCAGAGCCTGAATTAAAAGTTTTACCCCTACCGGTAAAAAAGGAGCCGCCCAGAAACCCATCGGTGACTCCTCCCCAGCCTAGAAAGTTTTCCGGCTCAGAGGATGAAAGTCAGAACCCCTTTGTGGATGAAACTCCTCGACGTCCCAAAATGCCGCAAAAAGCCCGGGAAGGCCCTTCATATGCTCCACATCTGAAACCTGTCCACCTGATGGATTTGGATGTACTGGACTTTGCTCTTCGGGAAGAATCCCGCTACTATGAAGAGCAAATGCGCAAAAAGGAAGAAGCGGAAGCAGAACGCCGAAAAAAACATTCCTTAAAAATGAAAAGGAAAAAGGCCCTGCAGAAAGGCTTCGCGCTAAAAGGAGAGGAACCACAGGAAGAATCTGCTCAAGAGGTGCAGACCCCTGAAGAAGAACTGGATGATTTTAACGCCCCTTCCGATGCCCCTTCTGTTTCCCACGATTTGCGAGCCAGTATGCGGGAGCTTATGCTGCGGGTCCTGGTGACCGGACTTTGTACCGGTCTGTTGGGGCTATTTGGCCTGATAGGGGAATTTCAGGGATTGTTTGGCTGGCAATTTTCAAAAGAAGCTGCCGCCATCACCTACATGGTATTAAACCTGATATTCCTGCTGATGTGTATGGGCGTTTGTTTCCGTATGATTCTCAGTGGTTTAAAATCTCTTCTTCGCTTCCAGGCAACTTCTGACAGCGGACTGGCACTGGCGGCTGTTGCCGCTCTGATGCAGTCGGTCTATGCGTGTTTTTGCCCCGATGAAATTATGAGTGGCTCTCTGCATTTATACTCGGTATTAGCTTCCGGAGCCTTGTTTCTCAACTCCGTAGGCAAACTGGTCATGATTCGCCGAATTTGGATAAACTTCCGCTTTGTTTCCTCTCGGGAAACCAAATATGCGGTACAGCTATATGATGATTATAATACTTCTCTAAAGCTGGCCAAAGATTGCGTGCTGGATTCCCCTGCCATTGCCTACCAGCAGAAAACCGGATTTCTCAGCCGTTTTCTGCAAAACTCCTATGAAGCCGACCCGCTGGAAACGGGAAGCCAAACACTGGCTCCTATTGGGTTTATCGCTTCTCTGGCCCTTTGTATTGCTGTCTTGATTATTTCCCATAGTGCTTCGGAAGCTCTTTCCGCCTTTACCGCCTCTGCCTGTATTTGCGTACCGTTTACTGGGTTATTAGGCGGAAACCTTCTTTTGCGGCGTCTGGCGGTTCTTGGAAAAAAATTCGGTTCCATGGCAATCGGTTATCCTGCTGTGGATAAGTTTAGCTCCGTCAACGCTGTGATGCTGGATGCGCGAGACTTGTTTCCCAAAGGAACCATTCTTCTCAGCGGCATCAAAACATTTGGTAATCAACGCATTGATGAAGCTATCATGGAAGCAACTGCTCTCATGTGTGCTGCCGGAGGCCCTCTGGTAAGTGTATTTGACCAGATCATCAAAACCCGCCGGGAAATCCTGCCTCGAGTTGATAAACCCATATATGAAGACGGCCGCGGCGTTACCGGATGGGTAGCCGGGCACCGGGTTCTCATTGGAAACCGGGATTTGCTGGTAGCCCATCATATCGACCCGCCCTCTCATGAAGATGAAGGAAAGTTGACGGCCGGAGGTAAAAAGGCCGCCTATCTGGCTATTGGCGGGCAACTGGTAGCGATGTTTATTCTCACCTATCGGGCTGATCCCCATCGTTCGCGGGAATTGCAGAGAATGGAAATTAACGGAATCAGTTTGATTATCCGCACCTGTGACCCGAATATTACCGAAAGTTTTGTTGCAAGCGCTTTTGGTCTGGACCCCCATTCGGTACGAGTTTTACCGGATTCTCTGGGAAGTGAGTTTGTCCGGGTAACAGAGAAACAATCCGACCGGACGCCTGCTCTTCTGGCTACCCGGGGACGCTCCGTTTCCATGATTCGTATGCTGTGCGCATGCATCCGCACCCGAAGCAATCTCACGCTGGCAGCCGTTATGCAGTCTGTCTCCGTGATTCTGGGATTTGTGTTGGTGGCTTTTCTGGCTTGTTATTCCGGCTTGCAGCAGCTTTCTACCCTTTCCCTAATCCTTTATGAGGCTTTCTGGGTATTGGTGATTCTTTTCTTCCCCAGACTACATAAACCATAATCCAATTGATTGGAAAAATCTTTTCCGATTTCTTAAAAACCGCTGTTTTCAATAACAGCGGTTTTATTTTTTCTTTTTGATAGATATTTGTTGATTTTTAGGAAACATTCGAAAACCGTCAAATCATCTAATATGAACATAATCTATTTATTTATATTATTGAAAACGTAAATTAGTGGTTGTAATGTCTGTCCAACTGCGATATAATTATTAAGAAATTCGCAATTTGAATTGTTACATTTTAACGGCTATTCTATCATACCATGTTGATTTATCAAGACCGGGAGGCAGGACCGTTAGTATCAGCGGGTTTCCGGACGGGGAAAGTTTCCCCGCCGCGCCCCAAAAATGGGGCGATTATGGAAGGAGTGTTCTGGCAATATGAAACTTTATGATGCAAGGAATATTATCAATCTGGCTTTGGCCGGCCACAGCGGCGCGGGCAAAACCTCTCTGGCGGAAGCCATGCTGTATCTGGCCGGCGCTTCCGACAGACGGGGAAAAGTTGGGGACGGAAATACGGTGTGTGACTATGATCCCGAAGAAATTCGCCGTAAGTCCTCTGTATCTGCTGCTGTGGCACCTTTTGAGTGGAAGAATTATAAAATCAACCTCCTTGATGCCCCGGGTCTGTTTGATTTTGAAAGTGGCCTGTGCGAAGCTGTGCGCGCCGCTGATACCGTTTTGATTGCTGTTTCCGGTAAATCCGGCGTTGCAGTCGGCACCGAAAAGGCCTTTGCTGCCGCAGAAAAGCGCGGCTTGGCAAAAATCATTTTTGTAAACGGCCTGTGCGATGAAAGCGCTCGTTTCTATCGTGTATTTGAAGATTTGAAATCCAGCTTTGGCCCTTCTGTCTGCCCGGTAGTGGTTCCTTATATCGTAGATGGGCAAGCTGATATTTACATCAACATTTTGGAATATAAGGCCTATGATTATTCCGGCGGAAAACCAGTGGTAGTTCCCATGCCCGATATGGGAGACCGTCTGGAAGGACTGCGCACCGCTATTTATGAGGCGGTTGCAGAAACCAGTGACGAAATGTTTGAGAAATACTTTTCCGGCGAGCCTTTCACTCCGGAAGAGGTAATCGTTGGCGTAAGTAAAGGCGTGAAAAACGGAACCATTACACCTGTATTCTGCGGCGATGCCATGCTCATGAGAGGCATGGAGCAGTTTATGGATGGTCTGACCTGGCTGGCTCCTAAGGCGGATGAAAAAGCTGCTGAACTGGCTGTGGATGTGGACGGAAACCCGGTAGAGCTGACCGTTAACGAAGATGCTGCAACCGCTGCTATTGTGTTTAAAACCGTTGCCGACCCATTTATTGGCCGCCTGTCTTATGTGAAGGTTATTTCCGGTAAAGTCTCCACTGAAGCGCCTCTTCTGAATATGCGCACTGGCGAAACGGAGCGTATCGGCAAAACCGTCATGATGTGCGGCAAGAAACAGGAGGATGTGAAGTATATCCCTGCCGGTGATATTGGCGCGATCCCCAAACTGACCGGTACTTTGACTGGCGATACGCTGTGTGCTCCTGCCCGTAAAGTCATTTTGGACGGCATTGAGTATCCTAACGCCACCCTTTCTATGGCAATCCTGCCCAAGAAGAAAGGCGAAGAAGACAAAGTGGCGCAGGGCCTGTTCCGTTTGATGGAAGAAGACCCCGCTATCCGTTTTGAAAATAATACCGAGACCCATCAGATGGTGGTTTCCGGTTTGGGCGAACAGCATTTGGATGTGCTGGTATCCCGTTTGAAGAGTAAATTCGGTGTGGAAGTCACACTGGAAAAACCCCGTGTTGCTTACCGCGAAACTATCCGTAAAAAGGTACAGGTACAGGGACGTCATAAGAAGCAAACCGGCGGCCATGGCCAGTTTGGTGATGTTTGGATTGAATTTGAGCCCTGTGACTGCGAGGGCTTGGAATTCGGCGAGCGTGTCGTCGGCGGTGCTGTGCCCAAGGGATTCTTCCCTGCTGTGGAAAAAGGCCTGCGCGAATGCATCAACAAGGGACCTCTGGCTGGATATCCTGTTGTCGGCTTGAAGGCCACTTTGTATGATGGCTCTTATCATCCTGTTGACTCTTCCGAAATGTCCTTTAAGATGGCTGCTACTCTGGCTTACAAGGCCGGTATGCCCCAGGCGAACCCGGTACTGTTGGAGCCCATTGGTACCTTGATGGCCACTGTGCCCGATGCCAACATGGGTGATATTATGGGTGAAGTCAACAAGCGCCGCGGCCGTGTGCTGGGTATGGAGCCTGCCGGTCACGGAGTTCAGACGATCCAGGCTGAAGTTCCCATGGCAGAGATGCACGACTTCTCTACCTATGTTCGTCAGGTGACTCAGGGTAGAGGAAGTTATACCTTTGAGTTTACCCGCTATGAAGAAGCTCCTGCTCCGGTGGCTGCAAAAGTCATTGAAGAAGCCAAGGCATTGGGACAAGTAGAATAAAATTTCTTTTATAAACAAACGCGCTTAGAGGCCCTTTTCAGGCTTATAGGCGCGTTTTTGTTCTAAAATAAAAAAGCGCCGGGAAAACCGCCACATAGAATTCCCGGCACTTTACTTTATTATAAATAAGTGTGAGCGCTGCTATTAGGATTCGTTCTTTTTATCACGAATCAAATTCCGCATTCCGGTAAACTGGCTTTCCAGTACAGAGTTGTTCATATCAGTAGAAATACCGGCTGTATAGCTGCACCCACTGGTATACACACTCACATATTCCAGCAAATGGCGCTCAAACTTTCTTCTTTTAATATTGAAGATTTTTTCGCGAATTTGTTTAAAGCTGACCGCGTTAATATCCTGATAGAATAGTTCATGGGTTCCTTCGTCATATACCAAGCCAGTGGTCAAATCCACGTTAGCGTAATAAATATATAACTGCTGCTCACCAAACATGAACACCGTAATTTTTGTCAGAGAATACCGCAATCTTTTGTCAGAACCCACGCGCCATGCAAAAATAGGGTCATCACTATTTCTGACAATAGAGGATTTGAAAAACTTTCCATATTTACCTGCTGCCGCTACTGTCTGGCTGGTAGGAGAATTGGGCTCATATGCTGCCGCACAGGTAACAACCGGTTCAATATTCATTACCTGTTCCTGTACCAAATTGAGCTTATCCATTGCACGTTCCCGGGCCAGCTGAATTTCAATTTCCTTCGCCTTGTCCGCTTCCGATTGTCCAGCCTCATCGGCGCTAAACTTATTATATAAAATCCATATCAAGCCAGCTAAAATTAAGAAAATACCGATAACCCAAACCAATGTAATCAAGCCGATTACGATCAGCAGCAGCGCAATGGCATTGCTTTTTCCAAAGAAGTATTGCCTTACTTTTGATCTGTCTACCAATCCCATACCCATAACTAAAATTCCTCCTGTTATTTTATAAATCTATCACAAACTGTGGCTGTTTGTTTCTCATATATCGCTATCAAAACCCTGTGGGCATTTCCGAACCTAAAATCTGCTGCAGTTCTTCTTTGTCGGCTTGGGAAAACCCCATTCGTGCTGCCTGTTCCAGCAGTTCCCTGGAAGTGGGGTTACTACGCAATTTCTTCTTTTCGTAATAGTCATTTTTGAGATACGCATGGAAGTAGGCATAGATTCCTTTTTCTTCCAGCATGGTGGCAGCATTCAGATACTCTTCGATTTTTTCGATTTCCTTTTTACCCGTCAGAAAAGGCCTTTTTCCCCGAAGCCTGGCCACTGCCGCATAAAAATAAGCATCGGCTTCTTCTAAGTTTTCTTCTATAGCTTTGTCAAAGCACGGAAGGGCTTTGTCGTATAGCCGGAGACGCAAATAGCAAAAAGCTTTGGACAAATAAGCCTCCGCATAATCCGGGTTTTGCTGCAGCATTTTGTCGTAAGCTTTGATACGCTGGTTTGCTTCCTTAGGAGTAAGAGAACCTATTGTATGAAAAGTACGTACGACAATATCTCGGAAACAGTGTGGACACACTTGGGTGTCAATTCCAATGGGTGCGCCGCAGCTGGGACATTCCAGTTCTTCTACCTGATACGCCAAGATATTCACCTTCTTTGTTGTCTGTTTGCCTCTGTGCGAAGCTTTAAGCGTTTTATAATTTTGGTACAGCATAGCCGGATATTTTCTACTGCTGTATTGTGGGTTTCCGCGTTTTGAAGTTTCGGAATCATCTCCTCAATCTGATGTAACAATGCGGCAATTTCCTGCTCATATTGAATTGCCTGAGGCTGTCCGATACCAAAGTCACTTTCATTTCTCAAATGCTCCGTTACCGTTCGCATGGCTTCCCAGGCAGGGTCGGATTCCGGAATCGTTTCGATTTCATCCAGAAGCCTTTGTGCCTGTACATAAGCCTGCCTATCCCGCAAAATCGCATTGTCGGCATATCGGGCCTTTTTAAAATGAAGTTTTCTTCCGAGAATAAACAGGGAAACAATAAACCCGGCAATCATGCCCCAGCGGAGAATTGCCAGCAAAACAATAGCGGATAAAACCCCGGTAACCGAAATTTCCTGCCGATAAAGAGTTAAGGGAAAAATCACATGAAAAAGCAGTAAATAAACGCCTATCAATATCAATGGCATTCCATAAGGAACCCACGAAAAACTTTCTTTTCTGACAACCTGTACAGGCGCCGGCCTCGGGGGCTGCGGGGGGACCGTTCGCTCTGGCGAAAAGGACTCCCTGGATTTGGGAAACACCGGTCTATATTCGCTTGGCTCTGCGGCTACGTCTCCCATCGTTTGGAAGAGTCCCTGATTGCTGTTTTCTTCCGAAGCTTCCTCCGTATTATCAGAGTACGTATTGACAATTCCATAAGTAGCATTCCGGGCATGGCTTTCTCCCAAAGTCTGCTGCATTGAGGTCGGCACCGATGCCGGCTGATTTTGAGTTTCCTCATTGATACCGCCGGATGGAGGCGTCTTTGCCATGCTTTCTTCCTCACGGCTCTGCTGAGAAATCATATCGTTATCAGAATACTGTAAACCGCTTTTGGAATTGAGTGGAAATGTATCGCGCCTACTTTGTCCGGAACATTCTCTGACTACCCTGGAAAGCTCCATATCAGACAGCTCCGTTTCTGCCTGTTTCAATGCTTCTCTGAATTCTTGCGCACTGTTATATCGTTCTCCCGCAGGAAGCAAGGCTTTGATTACAACTTCTCCTAAAGGGTTTTGCGCATTTCTGGGAAGAGGCGGCTTTTCCCCTTTCATCCGGCAATCAAAAGCCCTATCCTCATCTTCTGACGTATAGGCCGCAGGAAACACCGGCATAAAAGGATTGCGAAAATCATTGAGAAGGCGGTACAGGACGATTCCCAGGGAGTAAAAATCCACTGATTTATCATAAGGCTTTCCCATATGTACTTCGGGTGCAATATAATTGGGCGTTCCCTTAATAGACTTCACGTGAGTCGTGCTGTCCAACATTCTTGAAACACCAAAATCACCGATTTTAAAGATTTCTCCGTCACCCACAAAAATATTATCCCCTTTAATATCACGATGGATAATATTCCTTTCGTGGCAGGTTTCTAGGGCACTCAGCACATCATAAGCTAAACGAAATACCTCCCGCACAGTAAAACTGTGGGTGTTTAGATATTTGGGTAAGGAAGTCAGCAGTTCCATGAGAATGTACACATCGTAATGTCGGGGAGAGTCCTGCTTTTGGATGTCGTTCTCATAGTAAGCGACTATGTTCTTAACGCCTTCCCGAGAAAAGCTATCCATAATCTCAATCTCATGAAAGAAAGAACTGATCGTCTTGGTAAAGTAGGCGTCCGCCTGTTCATAATCCCCGTTCATGGAATTCAACACACTCTGATACCGCTGCTCGGTGGGGAACGAAATATGTTTCAGTGCCCGGGTGTATACGCCCGAAGGGTTTTGCTTTTCCACCCGGTACACGGTTGCAAATCCACCCGAACCGATTTTTTCCATAACGGTATATCCCAGAATCGTCTGTCCAATCATCGGGAATCCCCTCCATCCTTTGTTATTCTGGCCAACAGTACGGTAATATTGTCTCCCCAAGGAGCATTGCGGCCTTCCGCTATCCGCATCAGCTGTTCTACTTTCTCTTCTTCATTGCCTGGGCCTGATAAAACATCCTCTATTTCCTGGTCAGAAACCACATCCGTAAGTCCATCACTGCACAATAACAGAAAGGAGTTGTCCACTGGCGGAGATAAAGGAAATACATCTGCCACCAGCTCTCCGGGCCTTCCAATATATTTATACAAGGCTTTTCGGGAAGGGAATTTTTTCAAGTCCTCCTGTGTCAGCAGGGACAAGTCATAAAGTCTCTGCCCTTCGGTATGGTCGGTGGAAAGCTGGTGTAAACCGCCCTGTGTATACAAATAAATCCGGCTGTCCCCCACCTGTGCCACCGTCCATCGAACGCCGTCACATAATACCAATGACAAGGTGGCTCCCATACCATGATATTCTTTTCGGGTATCAGACAGCTGGCATACCTTTCGATTTAAGGCTGCAATATGTTTCGATAACGCCTCCTGCGGATACGGTTCGGAAAAAAGTTCTGCCTCATGTTCCGAAAAATATTCCACCGTCATCCCGCTGGCAATTTCTCCCGAAGAATGTCCTCCCATACCATCACTGACCGCTACTAAAAACCGGTTCATCCCTCTGGCAACGGAATAGGCTACTTCACCGGAGTTTTGTGACATTCTCCGCTGCTGGTTGGGACGAATATATTCCCCTTGCAGAAGATAATTATCCTCATGACTGCCCCGTCCATTTCCAATGTGGGAAAATGCCACTGCATCCATTGCGCTTCCTCCTCTGCCGATATGGCCTATCAATCCTGGTTTAACAGCTTTTGAAAAGCCTGCTCTTCCTCATTTTCATAGCCGCGGAAGACGACTTCCCGGATGTTTTCCTGATTAAACAGGAAAGTATAATTTTCATTGATATTTCCTTCTGGAAATAGACAGGCTACATAGTCATATTCCTGATTATCATTTTGAGAAAGCTGCTTTCGGCCATAAATCATAATCTTTTTGGTCCCGTTGTGTAAAAGTACCACAGATCCGATCGGTAAATATTCCTTCATGATGTTTCACTCCCAACTATTATTATGTTGCCCAGCTCCACAGGGAATTCCAGTTTCTGCTGAGTTTTTCTCCGGCAGAGAAAATAGCGTCCGCACCGCTTTGAATAGCGTCTCCAACAGCGTCCCCCATATCTTCCAAGGCATTTTTGGCTGCTTCCGCTCCTTTGGCAGCAGCATCTCCCACCGCATCAAAGGCGTTTTCCAGCCCATAGCTAATCCATGCAGATACGGATTTTCCGCCTACCTGTACACCGTCCGTCAAGGTGTCATATGCAAAGCCAGAAGCAATACCGCCTGCAAATCCACCGACAATACCGCCGATTATCGTTCCGGGCGGGCCGCCTATTGCGGTGCCGATAGCCGCACCAATGGTAGCGCCTCCTTTTGCTCCCAATGCCGAAACTGCCATGCCGCCGGCACCTACTCCCACATCTGTCACTACATCTGCCGCAATTTTCGAAGTGCTGGCGCCGTTTTGCACATTTCCCACCAAATCAATGACAGTTTCAATGCCAACGGAAGCCCATCCAAGTATGGCGCCAACATTTCCCACTGTCTTCCCATCAACTGTCTTTACAATGGAAAAAGTATCAGAAAAAAAGTTTTTAAATTGGAAAGAAGCCAACGATTTAAACTTGGTCACCCAGCTGGCCTGTGGGTCAAAAAATCCGATTCCGCTGCCGATATAGGCATCGGAGCCGACTTTGTATCGTCTTGCAACTTTTCCTCCAATCAAATCATCAAAAAAGGAAGAGCCCTTTACGGGTTTTAGGTTTTTCCCATATACGCGGACATAATCGCCCACACGTTTGACAACAAGGTTCCTATCAAACAGGCCTGATATTTGAGCATAATTCAGCTTTCCCAGCGCCTCTCCCAAATCAAAAAGAGTTGAGGAAACTTTTACCATAGGGGCGGACACACGCAGCGTTTTTACAAACCCTTCCAAAACACCATTTACAAATTTTTTGCTGATGGCATCAATCAGGATTTGCGAAACCGTCATCGTCCCAAAGATGCATCCAGGATTTAAAATCTGCAAAATCTTCGAAGGGATTTCACCTCTGATAATGACAGTGCTTCCTCCGCTGGGGAGCGAAGTTTTTCCGATTTCTCCTACTTCGTCTGCATTGTCCCGGTTTTCACCGTTTATCTGGTTATAAGACCTTACCGTCTGCATCAGAAAGGAAGACATCCCGCTCATGGCCCGATGCTGGCAGGAAAGCTCATTTTCAATCCGGGAAAGCTGGCTGCGAATATTAGAAGCACATTGCACTTCCCAGTCCAGCCGTCTGCCTGCAGAGGAAAAATCCCTGGTAATTTGCGCCAAGGTACTGCTGATATTTCCCGCATCGCTGCCAAGACCAGATAATTGGGATGTGTTTACTTTGATATACGGCAATTTTCTCACCTCCCAGCCCGGAAAATGGGGGGCTTACCGCATCGCCCCCCACATATCCGTTATCGGCTATCAGCTCTGCTGGCCTTCTGCCGCATTCACAACTTCGCTGTGACTCTTATCATAAGAATCTGCCGCCTCATCCAAAAACGATGCATACTGGTTGATGGTCTTATACAGCTCTTCAAATTTGCCGGAAAGCTCTTTAAATTTTGTAACCGCCGTTTCGCCAGCCTCCCCTTCCCAGGTACTGCGAAGGCTTTCTACCTGCTGGGTCATCTCATCAGTGCAGGTTTTTACAGATGTAGCCACGCCCCGGAATGTATTGGCTTTTTCTCTCATGGAAGTTGAATTGACTTTAATGGATGCCATGCTTAATCCCTCCTGCTCAGTTGGCGCCGGTATTCAGTTCGCCGGCTGCATCTTTAACGGCCTCTTCGGTGTTTTCATACTTGGCCGCTGCTGTTTTCAAAAAGTCCACAAAGCTGGTCAGCACCTTGGCCATCTGCTCAAAATCGTCCCGATAGCCCTCCAGCTTGCTGTTAAAGGCCTCGCTGGCCGTGCCGGTCCACGCGCTGGTGCGCAGGTTCTGAACTTCCGTATACAGCTTCTGCCATTCCTGATTGTATTTGGTAATCCTTGTGTTTACCTCTTCTGCCGCTGATGTTAATCTCTCGGTTTCAACCGACCATTCGCTACCCGCCATAATAATTGACTCCTTTCATCGGGGGAAATCCCCCACTTTTTATGCAAATTTGGTTTCCCAAATGGCTGCCTTATTCTTTTAGCTGTGCCGCCCGTCTTGCCAGCTCCTCGTCTTCCCGACGGATTCTGTCTGCCACTGTGCGGATATCCTCCACCACATTCATCATGCGGCGCTGGGTTGCACGGGTGTTTTCAATGAGCTGATCCAGCTTTCCCCGGAACACCTCTGAAGCTGGCCCATCCCAGCAGGATTTGCTTTGGATTCGAAGGGTTTCCATGGAATTGATTTCTCGGGACAGCCTTGTAATTTGATTCTCCATTTCCTGCGCACGGTTCATCACCGATTGATAATTGATCCGAAGATTCGCCATACTGCGTTACCTCCTTTCCCAAAACATCCTCTGTTATCCCAAAACCAGCTTATCGCCGTTTTGAATTTCCAGCTGTCTGGGAGTGAGTGTTTCTTTCAGCAGTTCGCCTGTATTGGCCCGGAATAGGTTGACTTCCGTACTCTCCTTACATAATCCCGGATATTCCTCATGAAGGATTCGCAGGATAAGTGGTACCATCTGCTTTACTACCATTCCATCAGGCAAAAGAAAATCATGCTCCAAATTCAATCCGGGAATGAGAATCTTCACTGATACCTTCTGTTTCATTTTTTCACCCCGGTTCTGTCATTTTATCCAGTGCCGCTATCATTTGGCCATGAGATACTGTTTGGAAAACATAGGAGTTGTCTTGCTGTACCAGGGACCAGGCTCCTTTTTTGGAGAAAAACAGCAGCGTAATTTGTGTTTCCCGTTTCAACGAGTTGTTTTCCACAATTGTCAGCTGATTCTCCTTTTCTCCAAAGGCCGACCAAAAGTTTTCAAATGCTGCTTTGTCTGAAAGCTGTCCTCCCAAAATCTCATGTACCCGCTCTTGGTTTTTCATAGTAACCGCAGCGGTAAGCCCCAGATATTCTCGGGTTGACAATACGATTTTTAAGTCCGCCTTTTCATTTGGAATTTCTTCCACAAGCCGGTGCAGCTCTGTATGGATAACCTTCCGGCTTGTGGGGACAATTCTCAGCCTGCCGTCCTTCTGTCTGCTAATCCAGATTATTCCCTCCTCCGTTATGTACAGGTTCCTGTCCCACAAGGTCTCGCCTTTTCCTGTATATTGGACAGCCATCGCTTTTTCAGCTGCAAAACAGGAACCCAGTATATACAGAAATCCGGGATTTGCTAAAAGATTTCCCTCCTCGTCCTCCAGCAAATACTTTTTCTCTACTAACCCCTTCCGGCATTTTTCCCAAAAGGCCTCGGCCTCTTCAGCAGTTATCTCACTGTGGGTATCTTCCATATAAGAGCAGAAAAATGAGGGAAGCTGAAAAGCACCGGCCATTGCAACCAGTTCATCCGTTGTTAAAAAAATTCCAAAATCCTGAGGATGCATTGAGTACCGCCCTCCTTTTCATCATGATTCTGCTTCCACTGTTGAACAGGCTTTTCCTATATACAGCAGCGCCTGACTTTGTTTCAAAGGCTTTTGCCGTACCGGAACAGGAATATCCCGGAAGTCGTTTTGTAGAATAGCCGCCATCTGGTCACTGATGTTTCCACCCATGATAAGGCCTGCATTACTTTTTACAAGCCGAATATACAGCTCTGTTCCGCAATAATCAGTAATGCGCTTCATATCATCGGTAACGATAAAATAAATGCAGGTGTTTTCGGTTTTTCGCAGCAAGCGTTCAAGTTTTTCCAAGTCTTCGTCAGAAATCGTATCATAAAAATCGCAGAACCCCTGAATCACAACAAAAACACGAGGATATTGCTGCATATTCCCATAGATTTCCTCTTTAAATAGTCCCATTTCCTTCAAGACTGCTGTTTCTTGGGAACGCTCTGCTACCGCTTTTTCTAAAAGCACTATCATGTTAGAAATATCCTCTGCATTGGCTGCCAAGATCTCTTTTTCCAATGCAGTCGAAGAGTCATATCCTGCCGAGTCAAAAACATAACAGACATGATTGGGTAAAGCATTGATACTTCTTACCATAACCGGCGGCAATCCATATCCAAAGGGATTCCCGACAAAGACATTTTGCATTGCCATCAGTTCAAACCCTTGGGGCTGGCCACTGAGCAGCGACTTTCCTACAATCAAGCTATGTTCTGGAAGCTTGGGAACCGGAAGCACTGCTTGTGGGGCGGCCTTTTGAGGAACTGCCTTTTGCACAGCATTTGATGGAACAGCAGATGGCATCTGTTTTTCCTGAATCTCCGGTATTGACAGCGCTTTTCCACCCCATGCCTCTCTCATTTTTTTGAACTCTGCTTCCAGCCATTCCACACGGCCGTTTTCATTTTCGCAAATCACCGGCAAGGCAATCTGTACTTCCACTGCTTTTTTCTGATACACCGTCAGCGCCCGCCCCTTTATATTCTCCAGCTCTATGGGAACAGGAACGTTATTCAACACATCGCGGTAATTCAACTTATCGGTCATTCGGAATGCAACCCGATTGGTAATATGCTCTGCTACCTTATAGTAAATAGCATTTTTGCTGTTTCCTGTTATTACCAAAAATATCCCATAGGCTTTTGCCGAGCTTGCCAATCGAAGAATTTCATCTTCCTGCTTATACATTTTTTCCCGGAATGCGGAGTAGTTATCCAGTACTACCAAGACCATAGGGAGCGTATTTCCCATTTGCAGATAGGATTCAAACGAGGAACAGCGATTTTGAGAAAACAATTCCTTACGTTCCTCCACGATTGCCTGTAGTTGTCCAAGAATATAAACAACCTTTTCTTCCTCATCTCCGCAAGCAGCATTGACACAATGCGGCATAGCAGCCATAGTGGTCTGTAAAGCCCTGCCTCCAAAATCCAGTAGGAATACTTGTAATCTTTCAGGAGAATATTTTCTTGCCATCGCATACAGAATTGTCTGCAAGAACTGGGTTTTCCCAGAGCCGCCAGTTCCATAAACCGCCAAATGGCCGTCACGGATAAAATCAATTACATAGGGGATCTGCTGCTGAGATTCGGGTAAATCCATCATGCCGCAAATGGTTTCATATCCCGGCTGCTTGTCCCACTCTGCCTTCTCAAACGGTTGAAAATTCCCATCACATTGCTCCAAAGACATGGTCTCTTTCAGCATAGGAAGCCACAGCGGAGCAGCATGAACCCCTCTGGCCTTAGCGATCCGGTTAATTTCCAACACCGTTTCTTCAAGCTGTGTTCGCTCTGACTTTCCGCCGGATTTGGGAATATCCCGGGCAATTCTCAGGGCGGAAGCCGTGGAATCTACCATTTTGACTGTTACTGCCTCTTCATCCACAAAACGATCCATGGGCGTATAGGCGGCTCCGCTGTAGCCGGACTGGATTTGCTCGAACACCTCATCATATCCAACCTGTACATAAGCCCGTCCAGGCAGCTTAATCAGGGCTGCATCCTGACGGCCAATCATTTCATTGCTGTCCTCTTTTCCCAGCACTTTCAGGCATACCCGGAAACGGGAGTTGCTCCAAATTTGAGGGTCCACTACGCCGCTGGGCTTCTGGGTTGCTAAGATCAAATGTATTCCGAGGCTTCGGCCTACCTGTGCAATATCAATCAATCGGGACATAAATTCCATATGCTGCTGTTTCAGCTGGGCAAATTCATCAATCACAATAATCAGATGAGGCAGCGGTTTCGTAAGCTTTTTCTCCTTGAAATACTTGTGATAGGAATTGATATCGATTTTGTCAATTCCAAGCTGATCTGCTGCTTCGTTAAAAATCCGTTGGCGTGATTTTACCTCTGCCTGCAGCGATACATAAGCCCGATAGAGAATATTACCGGACAGATTGGAAATCGTAGCGGCCAAATGGGGCGACTTAAGGAACGGCCGGGCCATATCCCCACCCTTGAAGTCCACCAGAACAAACGCTACTTCGTTGGGGCTATAGTTAATCAGCATGGAAAGAATATATGCCTGCAAAAATTCACTCTTACCGGAACCGGTCATACCTGCAACCAATCCATGGCACCCATGATGTTTTTCATGAATATCCAGGCAGAACGCTTCGCCACCGGCACGAATTCCAATAGGCGCCGCCAGCGTTTGATTCGAATTGTTGTTATCCCACCGGTCCGCAATTTTGAGTGCGTCAATATTTCCCACTCGGTACATGTTTAAGAAGGTCACCCGTTCGGGAACACTCAGCTGTGCCCGCTCTGTCCGCACCGGAATCCGGGAAATCTGACTGGTACAAGCCTCCATTTGAGAAAGAGGAAAAGCATCGGCATGAAACTGGAGAAAACGATTGTCATTTTCATTTTTCACATAGATACCGCAAACATCCTGATCATTCTGGATAATAGCAGTACATTCTTTTGGGATAGAGGCAAACTTTTCTTCTACAAAACAGGCAGATACCCCTACCTGATTATCAGCTTGTAAAAGGATTCTCATTAGTGGCGCATCTTCTGTCAACCGTCTGTCCAAAATAAAGAAAACATAGTGAGGAATACGGGGAGCTCCTTCTTCCAAAAGGGTTTCTCTTTCCCGAAGGCTCTCATCAATGCGGCCGAACAGCTCCTGAACCTCCTCTTTTGTCTGGGCCAAATATCTCACCGTATGATCAGCGCTCCAAATATGGGGAAGCTCAAAAGCATATTCCACCTCCCGGCTCTGTTCCCGATTGCATACCAATACCATCTTCACTTCGTCATAGGCGTGCTGGACACAAATTCCCAGTATCATACACCGAAGGGTCTCCATAATTTTGTCCCGCTGGCCGACCACACCGACAACACGTTTTTCTTTCAGAGAAATCACCATGGGGATTCCCTGCATACGGCTATATTTTTCCCCCAATGCCAAAGCTTTATCTATCATCGAGTCCTCTTCCAATACAAAGCCCTTAGGAGGACATTTGATTGTGGTCTCAAAAGCATGTTCTCCCAATCCCAAACGAATAGACAAAAAATCTTTATCCTGCGGCATACGGTCCCACAAGCACCGGTTCCGCTCTTGAGCATATTGCATCAGGTGTTCGGGGCTGGGAAACAAATTCTCATTCCAAATACGGATATTCCTCCGGTATTTGGTTTCGATTTCCTTTTCCCGCTCCTGTAAGTACGCATCATACCGGGAAACTCGCCATGCCTCGTTAGCCTGCGCTTGTTTCTTTTGATATCGTCTCTGTAAACCGGGCCACATAAGAGCTCCCAACAGCATACTAAACGCCATGACAGCGCTGGTTACAATAGAAGCATAGCTCCCATTATTAAGAGAATTATATATGGTCACGCCCAGTGAGGCCAACATAGCAATTGCCATAGTTGCAGAAGGGCCTGCAGTCAACAGAAATGGCTGCTGCTTCATTTTTTGAGGGGGTGTCGGCGCATCAATCACTACTTCCCCCTTATCAAGGGATTTTAAAATCCGGGGCGTTCGCACATAGGCTTCTTCTTCCTGTATTTCCACCGGCACAGCTGCCATAGGAAGCTGCTGGCACGGAGCAAGCCCATTTACCTGCAAGACTGCGGGGACCAGTAAAAATCCGTTCATACAGACCAGTGTTTGCCCCATAATTTGTATCTGATCTCCGCAGTGAAGCTCACAGGAAACCTGCCTTCTGCCATTGACATAAACCCCTTTTTTTCGCGCCAGATCCTCCAAAAACATTCGGCCTTCCCCATCCACACGAATGGCCGCGTGCTTTGAGGAAGTATATCCGCTAATATCAACCACTATATTGGATTCTTGCGCTCTCCCAATAAAAAGATTTCTGTTTTTTTCCAGCGCAATACGCCGATTGCTCAAAGATACTCTGGAAACCGATACCAAAAGCAAATCATACGATATGTTTTCCCGATATATTTCCAGATAATCTCCATGCCGTACCTGCTGAGGCTGCGTCACTTCTTTTGCATTACACAATACTTTCCAGCCATTACTGCCGCTGCGAATCCAATATGTTTCATTGGTACAATCTATCGGAAACAGTAGTTTTTTTGTAATGGGGATAAAGGAACCATCCACCATGCCGTCGCTGCAAGCATCCAGAACATCCTCTAACCGGTACTGATAAGAGCGGTTTGCCACATAAAAAATTGCGAAAAATCTATTCATACCCTACCTGCTCTCCTTTACAGTTTTGCACCACAGTTCCCACAGAATTTTTGAGATGGCGGGTTATCCGTTCCGCAAGCACTGCACCGGTTATGAAGCTTTCCTCCACAATTACCGCAAAACTTCTGCCCTGCCGGATTTTTGGCACCACATTGTGGACAGACTTCTTCTGCCACGGCCGCCGTTCCACAGCTCCCGCAAAACTTTTGCCCTGCCGGAATAAGCGTGCCGCACTTCGGGCAAGGAGTTCCAGCTTCAGCCTGTGCCGGCCCCATAGTCGTCGGCGTTTGCACGTTCATACGATCCATGATTCCTCCAAACATACCGCCGGCATTCTGTATCATTCCCATTCCCATGCCAAGACCTAATCCGGCCCCGGCAATTCCGCCTGAATTGGGATTATCCGCCATTTTTTCAAGAATATCCAAGGAGCGGCGCTGGGTATAGAACTCTCCACCCAAAGCCAATTCTTCTTTATACTGACGTAATTTCTCAAATTCCTCTTTGGGCGGAGAGATGGTTTCGATAAAGAAGTTTACCAATTCTGCACCAAAGCGCTGGAATTCTGTTTTTACTTCTTTTTCACATTCTTGGGAAAGTTCTTGCAGCCATGGTGTGACCTCTAAAAATGAGATTTTTTGTCGAATCATAAAAGATGAGATAATGGTCTTAATACGGGATGTTAAAAGGCCGCTGAAATACTTGGCAACAAACAAGTGGTTGAGTGTGGTTCCGCCCGTTGACACGCCCACCAACTCGGACACAAACATCCGGGAATCATCAATCCGGATTCCATAAGTACCATGACAGCGAATCGATAAAAGCAGTCCGTATTTTGGGTCCTCCAGTTGAAACGGTGTTGAGGTTCCCCAGTTCATATCCAATCGGGACGTTTTATTGACATAATAGATTTCCGCTGTAAAAGGGGTCTCTCCGCCAAAGGGCAGATTTACCAAGCGATTGAGCAGCGGCAGGTTTCCGGTATGTAGGGTGTACGTATCCGGCCCAAACAAGTCCAGTGCTTTTCCACCTTTTACAAACAGCGCTTCCTGTCCCTGCCCTACAATTAATTGGGAGCCCAGCACAAAGGACTCTCCTGGATATTTATAAATCAACCATGGACGTCCTTGTGGATCGCCATCATACTTTATTCTGTCTATCAATGCCATAGCACAGCCTCCTCTTGCTTATTTTTGTAACGACTCATTCGTTTAAAAAATATTGCTCCAACTTCTTAATATCAAACTTCACGACTGGCAGAAAATCGCATGTATTTTCGTTATGCATAAAAAATAAAATTAACAAAACAAACAGGTTCCAGCTCATATTCTGTCGCCTGCTTTCCACTGCATTGATGGTCTGGCGGGAAACCCCTGCGATCGATGCCAGTTCTTCCTGAGAAAGATTCAGCCGTTTACGCAGCATGGGCATATTGGAAACCAGCTTTTGTATCATTTCTTCTTTTTCTGTATCGCTAAATACGAACAACCTTGCACCTCCCGTCAAACTCTCTATAATTTCAAAAGTTTCATCTGGATTTCTGTAATGATTCGATTATACAAATTGTTATTATATTTGTCAATACGCCTTTAAAACTCTCTTTTAGTTGCGTTTATATAACTATTTTTCTAATATTTGTCAATATGATACAAAACAATCCTTATCATGTATATTCTTCCACGGTTTCCTCTTTTTCTGTTTGCAATTCTATGGGAACATGCTATAATAAAAAGGTATATCCGGGTTTCGGCCTGTGGGAAGTGCCGACCCTGTAAATCAACTTGGAGGGAACATCCATGGACAAAAAGACATTTTATATCACAACACCCATTTATTATCCGTCCGGCAACCCCCACATCGGGCACAGCTACACCACCGTTGCCAGCGACGCTATTGCCCGCTATAAGCGAATGCAGGGGTATGATGTCATGTTCCTTACCGGCACTGATGAGCACGGCCTGAAAATTGAACAGAAGGCCGAAGCCCAGGGAATCTCCCCCAAAGAGTATGTGGACCATGTGGTTTCCATCTTCCAGAACCTGTGGAAGCTTTTGAATATCAGCAACGACCGCTTTATCCGCACCACTGACGATTATCACATCAAAGGCGTACAGAAAATCTTTCGGGAACTGTATGACCGGGGGGAAATTTATAAAGGTAAGTACGAAGGCTGGTACTGCACAGACTGTGAAGCTTTCTGGACCGAGACCCAGCTGAAAGACGGAAAATGCCCCGACTGCGGCCGCGATGTAAAGTGGGCTGAAGAAGAAGCCTATTTCTTCCGGCTTTCCAAATACGGCGACCGTATTTTAAAGCTCTATGAGGAACATCCCGAGTTTATTCAGCCCGAAACCCGTAAAAACGAGATGATTAACTTCATTAAACAGGGACTGGGCGATTTGTGCGTATCCCGTACCAGCTTCACTTGGGGTGTACCGGTAGACTTTGACCCTAAGCACGTGGTATATGTTTGGGTGGACGCTCTGCCCAACTACATCACCGCTCTGGGCTATGGCAGCGATGACCTTTCCGATTACAACAAATACTGGCCTGCTGACGTCCACTTTGTGGGCAAAGAAATTGTCCGGTTCCACACCATTATCTGGCCTGCCATCCTTATGGCGCTGGATTTGCCCCTGCCCAAGCAAGTGTACGGCCACGGCTGGCTGCTGTTTGGCGACGGCACCAAGATGAGCAAGTCCAAGGGCAACGTGGTGGACCCCTATATCCTGTGCGAGCGTTACGGCGTGGATGCTATCCGGTATTTCCTGCTTCGGGAAATCCCCTTTGGCAGCGATGGTCTGTTTACCAATGAAGCTTTGATTGCCCGTATTAACTCCGATTTGGCCAACGACCTGGGCAACCTTTTGTCCCGTACCACCGCCATGGTGCAAAAGTACTTCGGCGGCGTGATTCCTGCCAAACGGGAAGCCGAACCTCTGGACAACGAGCTGATTGAAATGGCTTCTACACTGCGGGATCGCTGTGATGCTGCCATCGATAAGTTCCAGTTCTCCAACACTCTGGCGGAAATTTGGAAACTGATTGCTCGCAGTAACAAATATATCGACGAAACTATGCCTTGGGCACTGGGCAAAGACGAAACCAAGAAAGCCCGACTGGCTGCTGTTATGTACAATCTGTGCGAGAGCCTGCGTATTGTCTCTATCCTGCTGGCTCCCTTTATGCCTCAGACTGCCCCCCGTATTCAGGAGCAGTTAGGCGTATCCGGTGACGCTGTTTCCTATGAAAGCGCTGGTAAGTGGGGCGTATTGCCTGAGAATGCTGAAATTCGCAAGGGCGAAACCCTGTTCCCCCGTATCGACGTAAACAAGGAAATTGAGGAGCTGAACAAACTGATTCCCAATCCCATGGATAAGAAAAAGGAAGAGCCGAAAGCGGAAGCCCCCAAGGAAGAAAAAAAGGAAGCTCCTGAAGGAGTTGCCATGATTGGGATTGAGGACTTCTCCAAAGTGGAATTGAGAGTGGCAGAAATTAAGGCTTGTGAACCGGTAAAGCGTGCGAAGAAACTGCTGAAGTTGACACTGAATGACGGTGTAGGCGAGCGCACAGTAGCAAGCGGTATTGCCCAGTGGTACAAGCCGGAAGACCTGACCGGACACCACATTGTACTGGTAGCCAACCTGAAACCCGCCAAACTGTGCGGAGTGGAAAGTCAGGGAATGCTTCTGGCAGCGGATACCCCCGACGGCGTCAAGGTGCTGTTTGTGGATGAGATCCCTGCTGGTTCTCCCATTCATTAAAAAAACGGGCCGCCCAGGGAAACCTGCGGCGGCTTTTGTTATAAAAAGGAGTTGTAGAGGTATGTATCCCCATCACGAGCGAGCTTTGGAAAGCCTGAAAGGGTATTTTTCCAAGGAGCCTGGTGTAATCGCCGTTATATTCGGCGGCTCGGTGGCAAAGGGGCTGGAACGTCCCGATTCTGATATAGATGCCATGATTATTGTCACCGATGAGCGCTACGAGGAGCTAAAGGCCCAAAACCAGCTGGCCCAGGTGATTTTTGGCTACTGCGATTATGAGCACGGATACTTTGATGTCAAATATATGACCAAAGGTTATCTGGCCGCTGCGGCCGACCACGGCAGCGAGCCCACTCGGAATTCCTTCTTGAAAAGCCGTTGTCTGATGACCAGTGATCCGGAAATTCCGGTGCTGGTGGAAAAGGTGCAGACTTTTCAAAAACAGGAGAAGGAGAAAAAACAGCTTTCCTTTTATGCGGCACTGAGTATGAATGCCGGGTATTTTTGGCATTTCATTGAGGATGACCCTCTGCTGAAAGCCCGTACTGTTAGCGATATTGCCTTTTTTACTCTGCGTCTTTTGCTGGAGGATCAGGAAGTGCTGTTCCCCTGTGCCAAAAGCTTAATGCAAACCGTGGAGCGGTTGGAACACAAACCCGAAGGCATTCTGGACCGTTGCCGGGAATTTTTAGAAAATCCTTGTGAACAGACACGGGAAGCTTTTACCCGGCCAGTGCTGGAGTTTATCTCCTTCCGACCGCCGGAGGACAGCAACAAGGTGCTCACCCGGTTTGTGGAGGATAACGAGCAGTGGTGGTATAAGACCCGCCCGTTGATTGCTGAATGGTAAGGGTACGGCCTGATTTTTTATATAAGGAGGACTTCTTTTGGACGCCCTGATTTTTGACACCCACGCACATTATAATAGCCGGGCTTTTGAAAAAGACCGGGAGGAATTGATGGCACAGCTGCCCCAAAAAGGTGTCTGCGCAGTGATTAACGCTGGAACTACATTGGAAGACAGTGTGGAGTGCATCCAATTGGCAGAACAGTATGAGTATTGTTATGCCGCCGCCGGAATTCATCCGGAAGATGCACGGGTTCGTCCAGAGAACTGGGTGGAACAGCTGGAAGCCATGTTGAAACATCCGAAAATAGTTGCCATAGGAGAAATTGGACTCGACTATCATTATGAGGATGAATGTCCCCGGGATATTCAGAAACAGGTATTCGAAGAGCAGCTGAAACTGGCCAAAAAACTCGATCTTCCGGTGATTGTCCATGACCGGGAAGCTCATGGGGATGTGATGGAACTTCTTCGGAAATACCGGCCCAAGGGTGTGATGCACTGTTTTTCCGGCAGCGTGGAAATGGCAAAAGAAGTGGTATCACTGGGAATGTATATCGGCCTTGGTGGTGTGGTTACTTTTAAAAACGCCCGTCATCCGTTGGAAGTGGCTGCCATGGTTCCATCTGACCGCCTTTTGAATGAAACCGATGCTCCCTATATGTCTCCGGTTCCTTATCGGGGAAAGCGGTGTGACTCCACCATGATTCCCTATTCTGCGGCAAAGATTGGGGAAATCCGGGGAGTTTCTGCCGCTGATGTACTGGCTTGGGGAAAAGAAAATGCCTGTACACTTTTTGGAATTTCACTTTGATATGTGGAGGGAAGAATATGACCATTACTTATGAATATCATTCCAATTTGTATGTAAACCTGACGAATCGCTGTCCCAATCGGTGCGAATTCTGCCTGCGTACTCACAGTGCCGGAAGCATCTATGCCGATGATTTATGGCTGGAAAGAGAACCTTCCAAAGAAGAAATTCTGGAGGACATTAAAAAGCGTGATTTGAGTCAATACCGGCAGCTGGTTTTCTGTGGATACGGCGAGCCTACGTGCCGGCTGGATGATATTCTCTGGCTGTGTGACGAAGTGAAAAAATTCAGTCCCATTGATATCCGTTTGAATACCAATGGTCTATCTGACCTGATTAACGGCCGTCATACTGCCCCGGATTTGGACGGACGGCTGGATGTCGTTTCCATCAGTCTGAACGCCTGTAATGCTGAAAAGTACGATGCACTTTGCCATTCTGACTTTGGTCTGGAAGCATTTCCTGCCATTTTGCGATTTACAGGAGAAGCCGGACTGTACGTGCCAAAAGTTTACATGACGGTTGTAGATACCATGCCTCAGGCAGACATTGATGAGTGCCGCCGCATTTGCGAAGGATTGGGCGCTATTTTCCGTGTCCGCCAGTACATTCCCAATTGATACTGATAAAATACAAAGAGGATGCAGAAAAACTGCATCCTCTTTATTTTTTACATTTTACTGGTTACTCTCCATATACCGGCAAACCAAATGTATTTTTAAGTTTCTCCAGCGGAACCTTTGGCTTACGGTCCGGCGTTAAAAGGCCGTTGGTTTCCTGCATGACGTCTGTGAGCTGTGTATAGCAGAATCCGGCAAACTTCTCACTGCGGATTAAAAAACGGTTAATCGGTTCCAGACGATTCAAAAATTCTTTCTGCCCTTTCACCTTGTCAAAGTATCCCCAGTTGTCCTCACTGTCATCGGCAAAAGCAATTCCACCATACTCTGTCATCACTACTGGCTGTCCCTGCCAACGGTTTCCTTTTGCAAACAGCATACGGCCCTGTACTGCCCCTGCCATTGCTCTCTCCATATCGTCATATTTATCCTGTGTGCTTCCAAACAAAGCGTAATCATGTACTGCACAAATATCTGTTTCGGAAATTTGCTCCCAGCCGTCGTTGGCGCTGACCAGACGGGTTCCATCCAATGCTTTCAGCATCCACAGCAAAGCGCGGCAATAGGCCTGTTCCTGTTCCCCCACAACGATATTTTCCACACCCCAGCTTTCGTTTATCGGAACCCAGGTAATAATACAAGGATGGTTATAATCCCTCTCTACAAACCCTGCCAATTCGCAAGCAGAATTTTTCATCGCGGTGTCTCTAAATTCATAAGCGCTGGGAAGCTCTCCCCACACCAGCAATCCCAATTTGTCAGCCCAATAATAATACCGGGGATCTTCTATTTTCTGATGCTTTCTCACTCCATTAAATCCCATGGCTTTTGTGAGTTCAATATCCCGCTTTAATGCTTCTCCATCAGGTGGTGTCAGCAGCGTATCCGGCCAATATCCCTGGTCAAGTACCAAACGCTGAAACAAGTCTGCGCCATTTAACAGGAATCTTCCTCTCTCTGCCCGGATTTCCCGCATACCAAAATAGCAAAACACTCTGTCTCCGCCCTCAGCTTCCACTGTCACATCAATCAGATTCGGAAACTCAGGCGACCACAGCAGCTTCTGCCCCATGGTTCCCAGGCACGGGAAAGAAAAGTCTGTTCTTCCATACCCATCCCGGCACAGGATTTCCTGTTGCCCCAGAAAAATTTCGTCTTTCTTTTGTTCCATCCGCACCGTTACCCGGGTTTTTTTGGGAAAATCAAGAAAACATTCACACCGGGCAGTACGACCCGGAACATTGGGGGTAATCTTTACCCGGCACACGGGATTGGTTCCGGCATATTCTGTCCACACACTTTGCCAAATACCAGTTACAGGGGTATACCAGCAGGCAAAGGGGCTTCCTGTCCAGGTTTGCTTTCCTCTGGGCTTGTCTGCATTTTTCCGGTCTGTTGCTTGTACCATTAGGGTATTTTCCCCATCATGAACCAAATCTGTAACATCAAGGGTAAATGGAATATATCCTCCCTGATGGGTTCCTGCCTTTTGCCCGTTGACCCACACCTGTGCTTCCTCGTCTACAGCACCAAAATGCAACAGCAGTCTCCGTAATTTTAATTTTCCCCCGTCCGCTGTAAAGCTTCTGCGATACCACACTGTATCATAATCGGTTGTGTCATAAATCCCGCTCCTTTGGGACTGATAACAAAATGGGACTACAATCTTTCTATCAAACACCGGCTTTTCAAAGGAAAACTCCCATATTCCATCGAGAGACTGCCAATCTTCCCGAATAAAATCCGGCCGGGGATATTTTTCTCGATTCAACACTGATACACTTTTTTCCATATAGATTTCCTCCTATCCATGAGGGATGATAACGCTGCTGTTAAATAATTAGTGAAAGGTATCCACTGAATAGTCGTGATAGTGGAAACCAAACCAGTGATTCTTAATTGACTGGAAATTTTCTGGCGCCGGTGTGGTCACGAATTCCCCATTCTGTAAGACCTCAGGCGTATATTGAGCCGTATGCTTTATCAGCAGATTCCACAGCCGCTCTTTCTTCTCCACACACTCCGGGTCATGATAGCGGTTATGCTGCTCCATGGGGTCGGTATTCAAATCAAACAACAGCCGATGGTCACCGGCTGTACAATAGACCAACTTCCATTTGTCCTCCATCACACAGAAATTCCGATTCAGACTGTTTCCGAAAAATACCCGTTCGCCGGTCTCCTCCAACAGATTTCTTCCCTGCGCAAAGTCCGGTGCCTGGATACCTGCCATCGCCAAAATGGTAGGATAAATGTCCGCAATTTCCGCGGTCACATCTACTCGGCGATTGGTGTCTTGAAAGCGGCCCTGCGGCGGCACGATAATCAGCGGCACATGAGCAGATCCTTCAAAAAATATGTTCTTCTGACTCATAAAGTGGTCTCCCAACATTTCACCGTGGTCGGCCGTAAAAATAATCCAAGTGTTCTTAAACAGGTCGTTTTCACGCAGACAGCCAAACAGTCGTCCCAAAGAATAGTCCACTTGAGAAATCATGGCATAATAGGCTCGGCGGGTTGCAGCAATCTGTTCCGGCCCAAAGAAATGCATATTGGTATTTTCATAGCACCCTTCCATCATACCTTGAGGCATTCCTTCCAGGGTCTGGCTCCAATCACCATGTACTGCTTCCGGCATAGTAATTTTGTCGTATAATTGCCAGAAATCTCGGCAAGGGTCAAACGGTGGATGAGGCTTGGTATAGCTGGTCCACATAAAGAAAGGACGATGAGGGTCGCGGGTTTCGATAAAATCAATTGCGCCATCGGTAATCCACTGGGTAATGCTGTCTTTCACATCCACCGTGGAAATTGCCGGCTCAATCTCGCATTCCCCGGCTCCGTGTACCTTTGGCCGCGCACCATAGGGTCTGCCATCATATTGGCGCATATAATCTAGCGGCAATGTCATTTCCTCAAATCCATAGTGAGCCCGTGCCGGTTCAAAATGCATTTTTCCCATGGCCTTGGTCTGATAGCCTGCATCGGTCAGCATCGCTGGAAGGGTTGTCCTGGCCTTTGTGTCAGCAGTCATAACTGCTTCGTGGGTGGCATTAGATACTACACCGCTTTCAAATCCCCGGCGGCCGGTCATGATGGTGGTACGGCTGGGAACACAAATAGGACAGTCCGCATAGCACCGTGTAAAGGAAATGCCGGATGACACCAAATAGTTCAGATGCGGAGTAAAAATACTTTGATTTCCCAGTGCGTTAATAGTATCAAAACGCTGCTGGTCGGTTGTAATCAGCAGAATATTATCCTGCGGCATGAAAAAACTCCTCCTTATTATAAAAAGGCACAGCTTCTCTTTTATAAAGCCTTATTGTGCCAAAAGTTCTTTTACCCAATAGGCATTTGTGTTAGCAGACAACCCCTGCCCATCCCGAATTTGGATTCGCACATAGCCCTCGTTTCCCGTAAGCTCAAAAGATGCACCCGTCAAAATTTCTCCCGAATGCACAGCTTTGCACTGACCGTCTCTGCCCTGTGTAATCAAATAAATCTTTTCCACAGGACTGCACTCGATAATGATATGATTTTCTTCCAAATACAAACCATAAATTTTTGGTCCCATGGAAGCATAGGTATTTCCCTTTTTAAGAGCGTCCATGATAGCCGGATAGGTTAAACTTTCCGCCTGAATCATGGTAAAGCCGCCGAACGAGTCGTTTCGGGGACTGCTCAGAGGAAATCGGTCGTGGTTGTCATCCGTAGCCAGGCAATGAACCCGATGGCCGGTACGCAGCAACTCGTCATAAGATTGGGGGGCATAACCATAAAGGTCGTCCAGTTCAGAGCTGTGGTTATAGATTTCAAAAAAGTCCAGGTTTTTCAGAGGGATATAATCCTCATAGGTCTGCACACTCCACCATGGATGGTTATAGCAGCATAGGAATCCTTCCTGCTTGCGGGCTTTAATATATTGATTTACGTTTTCAATGGTATAAACCTGTTCGGGCATGGGAACTGCCTTGCAGTCTCTTCCTTCGGGACAGGTATCATAAAAATTCAAATGATAAACCGGACGGGTATTCCAGTCGGGAAACCGGTCTGCCGGTGCGTCGATATTGGCCTCAAAAGCACCGATTGTGAGGAAGGTTTCATCATCCAGTTCTGTATGCCGCTGATAGTCCATGTGGTCAGTAAAGGCAATCACAGAATATCCCTGTTTTTGATACTCTTCCTTATTTTTTTCCGCTGTCCACGCACCGTCAGAAACGGTACAATGGCAGTGCAAGTTAGCCTTATACCAATTGCCTTCCGGATTCAAAAGAATTTTGCGTTTCATAGAAAGTCGTCTCCTTCAATTTGCTGTTTCGTTGTTTTCCATAAGGGGAGTGAGAATCTTCACCCCTCCCGCTTGATACTCAGGCAGTCAAATCCGGCGCAATAATCCCATTTTTTTCCGCACCGTTCTTCTGGCTGTATACTATTTTTCCTCCTCTAATTTGGCTTTATTATACCTATGCTATCAGAGAAAATCAATGTAAAATCACAAAATACACAAACTACTTAGCTAAACATTCAGTATTTTCTCACAATCTCACACAAGAGTATGGAATCCTGCTTGGTTTCGCAATTCCATTTATCGAAAATAAACGCCTGTTTGCAAAAAATCCCTGTCTCCAACATATAAAATGAGACAGGGATTTTCTAATTCAGCTATATTTTATTCTTGCCCCATACGGCTGGGAGTTACCAGATGCGCCCACAGATTACGGCACACATAGTCGCCGTTTGCATCGGTATGGAACAGAAGCTTTTCTTCCCGCAGTTCGGGAATGTCTTCCAGTTCTCCCTTTCCGAACGCTTCCATCCGGTCACGGGCAGTCTCAAACCGGGCGATGGTTCCACCCAGACGAATATCCAGCACTTCATAGCCAAAGGGCTTGTTGACAGCCATCCATTGATCATACCAAGCGTGACGCAGGTCTTTCAGCGCCTGGATATTTTCCTCTGCCAGCGGCAGCAGGGTCAAAGCAGCAGCACGGTCATTAGTTCGTACCACCTGAGCAGCCTTCATGCGCCAACGGCACTTGGCAGCAAGAGCTTTTGCCATCAAAGAATATGCCGTCAGCTGCAAACGAATTTCTTCATTGTTTTCGGCAAACTTCGCAAACCGGGCAGCCAGTTCCTCATAATAGGGAATATATTCCTCATTCCGGGGCAGGTCAGCGGCAAACAGCGGCAGCAGCGGGTCCTCATACAGCAGCACACGGCAAGGATTGGCGGTGCTGGCAGGCTGCAGCGTCAAGCCGGGCAATTCGTTGAGGGCGGACATAGACAAGAACGCCTGTGCATCCAGCCCGGTTGCCGCCTGGAATCGACGTTCGGTTTCCGCCGCATCCCAGTGTCCGGTATAGTTAAACTCACCGAAAATAGAAAGCCCATAAAGAATCGTCATCAAGTTACATTCTGCACCGTCATCCAGCCAAGCTGTGGCAAACACTTCGGAAACACCAGCCTTGATGCATTCTTCCAGCGCAGGAATGGTTGCGGCCAAAGTCTTACGGTAATCGGCAGCCGGTCCGCACCAAGTCCAGATTCCGCCAGCGAAAATGGTCTTTGCTTTAAATTGAGCATGCTTTTTCAAAATATTGGCATAGGAAGCGTTGTCCTCATGGTAATAATCCCAGTAGACCAGTCCAATGTCTTCCGGTGCAGCAGACAAGATTTCCGGCGTGAGAATGGCTTCGGGGTGATATACGCCTTCGTCCCGGGCTGCGGTAAAGTGCATATCGCTCCACATCATGGCTTCCAAGCCTTCCTCGTCCAGAATCTTCTTCACCAGCTTCAGATGGGTACGCATAAGCTCAACCTTCGGTACATAGCCATATTTATTCAGATACACGCCACGGCCCATCCAATAAGCTTCGTCCATACCAATGTGGACGCGGCGGGAGCGGAAGGGAGCACAAGCTGCCCGAATACATTCCCGAATAAATTCATAAGTCTTTGGCTCGTGTTCTCCGGTAAGCAACACATCGTTAGTATCCCGATAGCCATCCATGGCAGGCCACTGCAGCGCCCGCTCCAAGTGAGCCAGCGTCTGGATACAGGGAATCATCTCAATTCCCAGCATATCTGCGTAGTCATCCATTTCCTTCATTTCTTCAAAGGTATACCGGCCCCGAAGATAGCCAAAATAGGGCCGCTCCGGTACAGTATAGGTATCTTCGGTATAGAGCATCATCAGGTTCAAACCGCAAAGTGCCATATGCCGCAGCATACATTTCACCGAATCTACCGTAAGTACGGCATTACGGGAACAGTCAGGCATCAAACCGCATTTTTCAAACCGAGCCGTTTCACTGACGGACACCTTTTCTTCTTCGGCATAGCGGCACAAAAGAGCCAACCCCCGGAAAAAGTCTGTTTTACTTCCGCAGGTCAGTACAAATTTCTCCCCATCTCGTACAAGAGAAATTCCCTTTCCCTCTTGTACCTGTACCAAAACACCATCTTCCGACAAAGCAATCTGCAGCTCCGGAATTACAGCTTCCAGACCAGGCCGGTACACGTCTGGAACTCCCTGAAAATGAAAATTCAACATAACAAAATCCTCCTTGCTATCAGGATATGGTATCTACCATTATAGAGACGGATTTCAAAAAGCACAAGAGGAAATCTTTTAAATTTGCTGCTAAAAAAATGAGTTTTCCCTTCCAAATTTGCAGCAGACTTCCATTTGAAAAATTAAAATATAATGCTCATAAAAAATATCGGTATTCCATTGGGAGAATCCAAAGTCATTCTCTTCTGATGGAATACCGATTTATGATCCTTCTATTCAGGACTCCTCGGTTTCTGAAGCAGCGTCCCCATCTTCCAGTGCAAACATCTGCTCACTTTCCGAAGCATCTATGCGCGCCACATTACGCAGCTTCCGCTGAATCTGGCGGGTACGCACGCCCACCAGTTTATCCAGTTCGCTGTTGGCCTGTTCCAACCGCTTTTGCGTCATTTCCAATACATTTCCAAACTTATCAAATTCGGTCTTAACCGCACCCAGTGTTTTCCAGACTTCCCCAGTGCGTTTTTGAATGGCAAAGGTCCGGAAGCCCATTTGTAAGCTGTTAAGCAGTGCCGCCATGGTGCTGGGGCCGGCCAAATTGATTTTATATTTATTCTGCAGCTCCTCCACCATTCCACGGTTTACCGCTTCTGCATACAGCCCTTCAAAAGGCAGGAACATAACGGCAAAATCGGTCGTATGGGGCGGATCAATATATTTGTCGCTGATATCCTTGGCAAAACTCAAAATCCGGCTGTGCAAAGTACGGGCTGCCGCATCCACTTTTGCCTTATCACCGGAATCATAGGCATCCAGCAAATCTTGATAGGCATCTCCCGGAAATTTGGAGTCAATAGGCAAATAAACGCCGGTTCCATCTTCTGTAGGCAGCTTAACTGCATATTCTACCGGATTCTGACTGCCTTTTTTCGTGACATAATTGGTGACATATTGCTCCGGGGCCAGAATCTCTTCCAGAATAGCCCCTAACTGGATTTCTCCCAAAATGCCCCTTGTTTTCACATTAGACAACACTTTTTTCAAATCACCGACACCAGAAGCCAAGGTCTGCATTTCGCCAAGGCCCTTATACACAGCTTCCAGCCGCTCGCTTACCAGCTTGAAGGATTGGGTCATGCGCTCTTCCAGCGTCTTTTGCAGTTTTTCATCCACTACCTGCCGCATTTCGTCCAGCTTTTTGCTGTTTTCCGTTTGTAGAGATGTGAGTTTCTGCTCCACAGTTTGCCGAATAGCTTCCAGCTTTTTTCCGCTCTCATCAGAAAACCGCTGCATCCGAGCTTCGTTTTCCGTATTCATCCGGGTGAGCTGAGCAGAAATTTCCTCCCGCATACTGGAAAGCTGGGTGACTGTGTGACGGCCGGATTCTTCCATTTTCCGGCTTTGCTGTTCCCCAATGGCTCTTTGTCCATCGTTCAGCAAAGCTCCCATACTTTGCAAAGAGCTCTGTACTGTTCCGGTAAGTTCCGAACGAAGACGGCTTTGACTATCATCTATCGCCTGACGAAGCTTTCCGGCAGAGTCTCTTGTCCCAGCGGAAAGCTGCTCCTGCATCCGCAAAAGTTCCTGCCGCAAAGCATCCTGATTTCCCGCGCTACCGGTGGATTTCCGTGTCATGGCTATCCACAGCAGAATGACCTGGACTGCCAGTACCGCAATCAGCAAAACCAAAAGTACTACATCCATAAAAACGCCTTCCCATCTATTATTGACTAACCACCATCAGAACAGTAAAGGTTTTTCCATTCTTAGTACGGTGTTTTCCCTGTCTCTTCTATATAATACCAGAAAAGACAGGTAAACACAGTATAACAGATTTTTCCGCCAATTGCACACGTGATTTTTCTTGACGTGGAAAATGGGATCAGTTTATGCTTCTCTAACAGCTTTTTTCATCTGCTGTACATATTCGCCCACATAAGGCGGTGCATCTTTTCCATACTTTTGCAGAATTTTGATAATTGCAGAACCCACAATAGCGCCGTCGGAGAGGCCCGCCATTTTTTTCGCCTGCTCCGGGGTGGAAATGCCAAACCCAATGGCACAGGGAATCTTTGTATTCTGCCGCACCACCGAAACGATAGAAGCCAAATCGGTTTTGATCTCACTTCGGGTGCCGGTAACGCCCAGGCTGGAAACAATATACAAAAACCCTTCTGCTTCTTTTGCAATCATGGCAATGCGGTTTTCAGAAGTCGGCGCAATCAGAGAAATCAAATCCACCCCATACTGATGGCAAAGGGGCAAAAATTCGTCTTTTTCCTCAAAGGGAAGGTCGGGCAAAATCAGGCCATCGATTTGAATTTCCTTACAGGTAGAAATAAACTTTTCCGCACCATAAGAGAATACCACATTGGCATAGGTCATAAACACCATAGGAATTTTGACATCTTGCCGCAGCTGCCGGACAAATGCAAAAATTTTATCCGTCGTGACGCCTCCCTGTAATGCTCGCAAATTGGCTCCCTGGATGACCGGCCCTTCAGCAGTGGGGTCGGAAAAGGGGATGCCCAGCTCGATAAGGTCCGCTCCGTTTTGGGCGGCGGCGCGGACAGCAGCGGCAGTAGTAGCCAAATCAGGATCCCCGCAGGTGATAAAGGGGATAAATGCCTTACCGTTTTCAAATGCTTTTTGAATATTACTCATGAAGATCCTCCCCTCTGTAGCGCGCAATAGCAGCACAGTCCTTGTCTCCCCGGCCGGAGAGAGTGATGACGATACAGCTTTCCTTGTCCATGGTTGGGGCCAGCTTTCTGGCATAGGCCACGGCATGGGCGGATTCAATGGCGGGGATGATTCCCTCGGTTTTGGCCAGATATTCAAAGGCGTCCACCGCTTCCTCATCGGTGACCGGCACATACTCCGCCCGGCCAATGTCGTGGAGATGGGCGTGTTCAGGGCCGATGCCGGGATAATCCAGCCCAGCGGAAATGGAGTACACCGGCGCGATCTGGCCGTATTGGTCCTGGCAGAAATAGGACTTCATCCCGTGGAAGATGCCCAGCCTGCCGGTGTTGATGGTGGCGGCTGTTTCAAAGGTATCGATGCCCCGGCCCGCTGCCTCACAGCCGATGAGCCGCACCCCTTTTTCGGGGATGAAGTGGTAAAAGCTGCCGATGGCGTTGGAGCCGCCGCCCACACAGGCGATGACGGCATCCGGGAGCTTGCCCTCCTTTTCCAGCATCTGCTCCTTGATCTCCTTGGAAATCACCGCCTGAAAATCCCGCACAATGGTGGGGAACGGATGGGGACCCATGACGGAGCCCAAACAATAGTGGGTGTCGTCAATGCGGCTGGTCCACTCCCGCATGGCCTCGGAAACCGCGTCCTTTAGGGTGGCGGTGCCGGTGGTGACGGGCACCACCTCTGCCCCCAACAGCCGCATCCGGTAAACATTGAGGGCCTGGCGGCGGGTGTCCTCCTCCCCCATGAACACCACGCACTCCATGCCCATGAGGGCGGCGGCGGTGGCGGTGGCCACGCCGTGCTGCCCCGCGCCGGTCTCGGCAATGAGGCGGGTCTTGCCCATTTTTTTAGCCAGCAGCGCCTGGCCCAGCACGTTGTTGATCTTATGGGCTCCGGTATGGTTCAGGTCCTCCCGCTTTAAATAGATCTTGGCCCCGCCCAAGTCCCGGGTCATCTTCTCGGCGTAATAGAGCCGAGAGGGGCGGCCTGCGTATTCGTTGAGCAGGTAGGTGAGTTCCCGGTTGAACTCCGGGTCGTCTTTATAATGAAGATAGGCTTCTTCCAGCTCGATGACGGCGTTCATCAGCGTTTCGGGGATGTACTGCCCGCCATGGACGCCAAAACGCCCTTTTGGATTGGTCATAGGATTTCTTCCTTTCTCTCTATCTTTCTATGCTTCGCACAGCGTGTACAAAGGCTGTCATTTTCTCCGAATCTTTCTTTCCCAAAGTCTCGATGCCGGAGCTCACGTCCACCCCATAGGGGTGCAGGGAATCAACGGCCTGCGCCACATTTTGAGGCGTCAATCCCCCGGCCAGAAAATACGGGCGGCGAATTTCTCCCAGCAGCGCCCAGTCAAAGGCGGAGCCGGTGCCCCCCGGGCCGGAATCCAGCAGCACCCAGTCGGCTTTGCTCTCTTGGGCCGCTTGGACGTCTTCCGGTCCGGCAATGGAAAACGCCTGGAACAAGGGGGCCTGGGTGAGCTGCCGCAGGGAAGCCACATACTCCGGGCTTTCTCCCCCGTGGAGCTGGGCTGCATCGATGACCCCTTCCGCCAGCAGCTGGGCGATGTGCTCCGGGGCTTCGTTTACAAACACCCCAACAACCTGGATACCGGGGGTGAGGAGCCGTTTCAGCTCCTTTGCCCTTTGGGGCGATACATAGCGCTTACTTTTGGGGGCGAACACAAAGCCGATATACTCGGGGCAAAGGCGGTTGGCGGCTTCCACATCCTGGGGGCGGGAAAGGCCGCAGAGCTTGATTTTAGTCATACGCCACCCCGCAGCTCTGCCAGCTTTTGTGTTTTATCCGGGGCCCGCATCAAAGTTTCTCCCACCAGCACTGCGTCGGCCCCTATAGCTTCTAGGCGCTGCACGTCCTCCCGGCTGCCTACGCCGCTTTCGGAAACAAACAGCACCGTTTTAGGCACCATCTGCCGCAGCTTCCGGCTGTTTTCGGCATCCACGGTAAAATCCTTTAGGTTCCGGTTGTTCACCCCAATGACCCGCGCCCCAGCGGCCAGGGCCATTTCCACCTCGTTTTCGTCGTGGGCTTCCACCAGTGCCGACAGTCCCAAGGAATCGCACACGGCCAGATACTCCGCCAGTTCCGCCCGGCTAAGGAGCGCGCAGATGAGCAGTGCCGCCGAAGCCCCCAGCACCTTGGCCTGGTAGAGCATATATTCGTCCACAGTAAAGTCTTTGCGCAGGCACGGGATGGACACCGCCCCGGCGATCTCCTGCAAATACCGGTCGTCCCCCAAAAACCATTTAGGCTCGGTCAACACGGAGATAGCGTCTGCCCCCGCTTTTTCATATTCTCTGGCGATTTGCAGGTAGGGGAACTGGGGAGCGATAAGCCCTTTGGAGGGGGAAGCCTTTTTGCACTCGCAGATAAAGGAAAGCCCCAGCTTTTTTAATGCGGCCTCAAAGGGGAAGTCGCCCTTTTCCATGGCGAAAGCCTGCTGCCGCAAAACCGGCAGCGGCACCTGCTGTTTGGCAGCTTCCACCCGCTGGCGGGCATAGTCTGCCAGCTGTTCCAAAATATTCATCCCGCCACCTCCGGCTGGTTGCTCACAGTGCGCAGCGCTTCCAGCACTTGCAAGGCTTTACCGGAATCCAGCAATTCCCCTGCCAGCTGGACGCCTTCGCCCATGGTTTCCGCCTTGCCGCCGATATACAGGGACGCACCGGCGTTCAGCAGCACGGCGTCCCGCTTGGGACCATTTTCCCCATGAAGGATAGCCAAAGTCATGGCGGCGTTTTCTTGGGGCGAGCCGCCTCGCAGGTCGGATTTTTGGCAGCGAGTAAGGCCGAAGTCCTCGGGCTTGATGGTGTAGGATTTGAACCAGCCGTCCTTAAACTCGCAGACGGTGGTGGGGGCGCTCAGGGAGATTTCGTCCAGTTTATCCTGGCCGTAGACCACCATGCCCCGCCGTACCCCCAGGTTGATGAGCACCTGGGCCAAGGGCTCCACCAGGTATTCGTCGTAGACTCCCAACAGCTGCATTTTAGGGCTGCTGGGGTTGGTGAGGGGACCCAGGATGTTAAACACGGTGCGGAAGCCCAATTCCTTGCGGATGGCCCCCACATACTTCATGGAGGTGTGGTATTTTTGGGCGAAGAAGAAGCACATTCCCGCCTTTTCCAGCAGCTTCCGGCACTTTTCCGGCCCCTGCTGGATATTCACCCCCAGGGCCTCCAAGCAGTCGGCGGTGCCGCACTGGGAAGACGCGGCCCGGTTTCCATGCTTTGCCACCTTCATGCCCCCGGCTGCCGCTACCAAAGCGGAGGTGGTGGAAATATTAAAGCTGTGGGCGCCGTCACCGCCGGTGCCTACGATCTCGAACACCTCCATGCCCGTCTCCACCTTCACGGCGTGCTCCCGCATGGCGGCGGCGCAACCTGCGATCTCGTCGGTGGTTTCGGCCCGGGCGCTCTTGGTGGAAAGGGCTGCCAGAAAAGCGGCGTTCTGGGTGGCGGTGGTCTGCCCGCTCATGATCTCGTTCATCACCTCATAGGCTTCCTGATAGGTGAGGTCCTGCTTATTTACGATTTTCACAATGGCTTCCTGAATCATGGTTCAGCCCTCCTTACATCTCAATAAAGTTTTGCAGCATGGTTTTTCCCTCTGGGGTCATAATGGATTCCGGGTGGAACTGCACCCCGAAAATGGGGTATTCCCGGTGCTGCACCGCCATGACTTCCCCGTCTTGGGTGGCGGCGGTGATTTGCAAACAATGTGGAATGGCGTCCGGCTGGGCCGCCAAGGAATGATACCGGGCCACCTGGGTGACCTCCCGGCACCCCCGGAACAGGGGGCAGTTTAAATCCAGCTTGATGGCGGAGGCCTTGCCGTGCATCAGCTCCCTGGCATAGGTGATGGGAGCGCCAAAGGCGGCGCAAATGGCCTGATGCCCCAAACACACCCCCAGCAGCGGGATCTCCTTGCCCAAAGTGCGGGCCACTTCCACGATGATTCCCGCGTTTTCGGGCCTGCCCGGGCCGGGAGACAGGATGATCTTTTCCGGTTCCAGGGAACGGAGCTCCTCCACCGTCATTTCGTCGTTGCGGAGCACCCGAATTTCCGGCTGTATCTCCCCAACGAGCTGGTACAGATTATAGGAAAAACTGTCGTAGTTGTCGATGAGCACGATCATTCCTCTACCTCCTCTGCCAGTTGTAAGGCGTTGACCACGGCCTTTGCCTTGTTGATACACTCCTGATATTCCTTTTCCGGCACGGAATCATAGACGATGCCTGCGCCGCTGCACACAAACACCCGGCCGTTTTTCCGGTAGGCGATGCGGATGGCGATGCAGGTATCCAGATTCCCGGTAAAATCGATATAGCCGATGGCCCCGCCGTAGATACCCCGCTTTTCCCCCTCCAGCTCCCCGATGAGCTGGCAGGCCCGAATCTTAGGCGCGCCGGAAAGGGTACCGGCGGGGAGCACCGCTTCCACGGCGTCCAGGGCGTCCAGCTGGGGGCGAAGCTGCCCCCGCACGGTGGAGCCGATGTGCATGACATGAGAATAGTGCTCGATGGTGTGGAAGCTTTCCACCTCCACGGTGCCGAACCGGCTGATCTTTCCCAGGTCGTTTCGCCCCAGGTCCACCAGCATATTGTGTTCGGCCAGCTCTTTTTCGTCCCCCAGCAGCTCCTGCTCCAAGGCTTGGTCCTCCTCGGGAGTGCGGCCTCGAGGCCGGGTGCCCGCCAGTGGGAAGGTGTGGAGCACGCCGTTTTCCAGCTTGACCAGGGTTTCGGGGGAAGCCCCCGCCACCTCCACGTCGGTGCCGGAAAAATAGAACATATACGGGGAGGGGTTCATGGTGCGCAGCACCCGGTAGGTATTGAGCAAACTTCCGGAAAAGGGAGCGCTGAGCCGGTTGGCAAGGACGATTTGGAAAACGTCCCCCTCCCGGATATGACCTTTGGCCTTTTCCACCATTTGGCAATACTCCTCCTGGGTAAACAAGGGGGTCATCTCCCCCAACAGTTTGCCGGCGGGCTCCTGCTTCTTTTCTCCGGTACGCAGCAGCTCCCGCAGCCGCTTTAATTCCAGCACTGCCCGATTGTACCCGGTTTCCGGGTCGTCCAGAGGCATATTGACAATCAAAATCATTTTCTGCCGGAAGTTGTCAAAGGCGATGACTTTATCAAACAGCATCAGGTCCGCGTCCCGGAAGTTTTGGCTATCCTGCCGGGCGGTCTGGACGGTGGGTTCCCGGTATTTTAGGTAGTCGTAGGCAAAATACCCCACCAGCCCGCCGGTAAAGGAGGGCAGCCACGAAAACCGGGGACTTTTGTATTCCGAAAGGATTTGCCGGAGCACCGAGGACGGGTCCTGGGTGGAAAACCGCAGCTCCCCTGCCTGCACCTCTCCGTCCCGGCAAGTGACCTCCAGTTTGGGGTCAAAGCCCAAAAAGGTATAGCGTCCCCACTTTTCCTTTTCCGCCACCGACTCCAGCAAATAGCAGTGGGTGGACACATTTTTCAAAACCCGCAGCACCTCAATGGGGGTGTAGCTGTCGGAAAGGATTTCGCAGCTTACCGGGAGCACCTTATACTCCCCGGTTGCCGCGATCTCTCGTACGGTTTCCAGACTGGGCATTACGTTCATAGCACGACCTCCTAAAAGAAAAAAACTCCCTTGGCGCTCTGCCAAAGGAGTTCTCTAAAAAACAAAACGCCCCTGACAGAATCATTTTCTGTCAAGGACGAATAAATACATTATCCGCGGTGCCACCTTGATTCACGGCAATGACGCCATGCCCTTAGCAGAGTACCAACATACCCCCGGCAACTGACGTATGCCCACACGTTGCAGAATACTCTGTGCATTCCTGCACATTTGACTGCACCCTCAGCGGTCCATTTGACAACTTGTTTCCTACCCGACTCTCAGCATCGCGGGCTCTCTGTAAGGGCATCATCACCGTTATCTCCGCCTCAACGGTTTAATTTGTTAAAGTATAGCGTAGTTTATTTTGTTTGTCAACACTTTTTTATGATTTAATATTTTTATTTTAACTATTGTGGCTGCTTCATATTTGCGGTACAAAAGCTATCTGTGGCTGGTACTAGACCTAACAACAGATTTTTTATATGATACATTCAAACTCAAATTCATGTTTTATAGGTATATCTTCATTACCGAGAAGAGGAATGGAAGGTTTTAAATTTCTTGATTCGGCAATGGCATTTATATGTACCGCTACTAATTCGAATCCTATTTTTTGATAATAACGGATAGCATGAATATTATCATTGGTAGTGATTAACCATACACGGTCACAGCTATTTTCTTTTGCAGCATGCCCCACCGCATTCACTAACGCTCTTCCAACACCACAATTCTCTTTCAGACTCTGCAAAACTAATATTTCACATTGTGAATTTTCAATAGAGTACAAAACATATCCTCTTAGCTCTTCATGGTCCACGTCAACAAAACCCTCTGCACTCTCTGTATTATGCAAGATTCCTCTTGTGACAATCAGAGGGCCGCCCCATTCTGCCTTAACATGTTGATTTACTTTTTCTCTAAAACGATTGTCTATAGGCATCAACATACTTATCACACTTTATAAATTGTTTTTCATGATCCATGCGGCGGTTTCTACATGGCTTGTTCTCGGGAACATATCCACAGGCACGGCCTTTTGCAACTCATACCCCAGCTCCCGGAATCGCTTGACATCGCGAGCCAGCGTGGCCGGGTCACAGGAAACATACACTACCCGCTCCGGTGCCATCCGAGCGATAGTCTCGGGGAGCCCCTCTCCGCAGCCCTTGCGCGGCGGGTCTACAATGACAACGTCCGGCCGGATTCCGCGCTTTTCCAATAGCAAGGCAGCCTGTGGGGCATCCATACACAAAAACTCACTGTTTTCAATATGATTCCGGGCAGCATTCCGCTTGGCATCCTCTACCGCCGGCTCGACAATCTCCACACCGATCAGCCGTTTCGCCTGATGCGCCATCGAAAGTCCTATGGTTCCCGCTCCGCAATATAAATCCAGCAGCGTCTCATTTCCCGTCAGTCCGGCAAACTCCGCAGCCAATCCGTACAGCTGCTCCGTCTGGCCATGGTTCACTTGAAAGAAAGACAGAGGGGAAATCGTAAACTCCAGCCCGCACAGTGTATCAGTCAGGGCTTCTTCTCCCCACACCAGCCGATTCTTTTTGCCAAGGACTACATTCGTATCTTCCCGGTTGCAGTTGATAAACAGGCTTTTCAGTTCCGGCACCCGCAGCCGCAAAAGTTCTGCCAGTTCCTGTTCATGGTGCACTCCATTTCCGTTTACTACCAGACAGGCCATCACATTCCCAGAGGAGGCCTGTCGCAGGTAAAAATGTCTTAGTTTTCCTGTATGAGTACTCTCATCATATACCGGCTCCGGGTACAGAGCCGCCCATTCTCGAAAGGCTGCTGCGGCCCGTGCAAAAGCTTCCGGCTGCAATTTGCAGTCTTCACAGGGAATAATGCGGTGGCTGCGCTGCGCATAAAATCCCAGCACAACCTCTCCCTGCTCGTTCTGCCCAATTGGGAACTGTGCTTTGTTCCGATAGCGTTCCGGCTTTTCCGCTCCCACAATGGGCTCTACTGTAAATCCTTCATATCCGCCAATCCGCTGCAGGGCATCCTGTACTTTCTGTTCTTTTGCCCGCAGTTCCTGCGCATAGCTCATATGGCGGTATACACATCCGCCACATTTGGGGAAGAGGGGGCAGTCCGGTTTCACTCTGTCCTCAGAAGGCCGGATAATTTGAAGCGCCTTTCCAACAGCATAATTTTTAGCTGCCTTGATAATATGTACCAGTACCCGCTCACCGGGAATTGTCCCCTGTACAAATATTGCCATACCGCCTTCTTGTACTCTTCCCACGCCGGCCCCTTCTGCCGTAAAACCGGTAATTTCCACTTCCAGACGGTCATTTTTCTGTATTCTTTCTCCTGATGCCTGCTTTTTCATACACTCTGCCTTTCTTTTCCTGAAAGTAACGCTCTCTTACGAAATCATTGTAACATTCCCCTACAGGTTTGGCAAGAAAAGGCCGATTCTTCCAAATAAAAAGGCCCGCTTCCACAATGGAAACTGGCCTTTTTATAGTAAATTTCACACTCATTCTTTTTTGGTGGTTGACTGCTTCACGATATTTACCAGCTTTCCTAAAAATCCTGGTAATGGGATTCCCATATCCCGGATATTTTCTAATATAGAAAGAAGTTCATTGCAAATTAACCACACAGCGGTCAAAGATGCTGCCAACATAGGAAGATGGACTTCCATTTTCAATGCTTCTCCCGCATACAACAGCAGCCAGTCCAAAATAGCGCCAACTGCTATGAGCATCCACATACATACTTTCTTGGCAATCCCTCTCAGGCCTTTATAGCTGCTTACCTGTTCTCCACGTTTCCATGCCGCTGCTATTCCGGTACCATAATCAATAGCATTGCATAACACCAGCATATATACCGGCACTGCCAAAACACCCAGCCATGCTGTGATCGCCCCAAAAATCATGGTCACTATCGCTTTTATTTTTTGAATCCACTCCATCCCTATCTCCTCCTCTATTGAATAGACAGGTAACTTTTATCATAAAGCAGGTACCCGTCCCCTGTATCCAGCCATCCATTTGGGAGAATACAAACCATCTCCATAACATTTCCGGGATTTAATTGTTTCAGGACCTTTCCCTGAAGGGAGGCTGTCTCCCGTAAATTCACCTTTGTGCCGCTGCAATATACAGTTTTGGTTTTACTTCTTTTCGGCCCCTGCACATACCGGTTATACATCCATCCTGTCACGCCATTGGTCCTGACTTTAGACCAGCCCCACCCGTCATCATCCAGCAATTCCAAGCTATCACCTTTATCGGCGCTTCCCAGAATTTTGGCAGCCGTATGGGCATCAGAGCGGATCCGAACGCCAGTCCCAGTACAGGTACCGTATAACGTGTTACTGTTTTCAGCCAATGAATTCTTTTGACTGTACTCTTTAAAGCAAATGTTCATATCTACATTGCCGCTGATTCCCTCCAGCTTTCCGGTACTGGTATACTGCTGAATTGAGCACTTATAAGCCGGACCGCCTGTATAATCTGCCAACCACAACTCATAGCCTTCCAGCTCCGTGGGATACAATTTGTTTTGGTAGTAGTCCTGATTGGTATAATATCCTGCCCGATAACCAGCCGCTGCAATTGTCTCACAGAAGGCCTTCGTGACATCAGTCACATAACGGGCATTTACCACCACACCAGCTTCTTCCGCATATTCTTCGCTGTCGTATTCAAAGTCAAAAAACACCGGATAGATAATCTGAGACTGATAGGAAGAAATTACCTCCAAACAGGCTTTGGCTTCTGTTTTGGCTTCTTCTGCGCTTCGAGCATAAGAAAACCAGTATACCCCCACAGGGACGCCCGCTTCCAACGCCCCCTTCATGTTGGCTGAAAATTGTCTGTCCTGCTGGCTGGCCGTATTTCCAAACCCTGCACGAACAATCGCAAATTCTATACCTCCTTGCTCCACCGTTTTCCAATCCACCATCCCGTTATGAGTGGATACATCTACGCCCTTTTTTGTTTGATTCATATGACTCTTCTCCTTTCCTGCCAGTATTTCCGGCTGATTTCTCCCTTATCATAGAAGAAATCATAAGAATATCTCTCCCGACTTGTTTGACTAATATCAGGAATTGAATGGAAGAAATCCCATAATACCGGGAACAAACATCTTCTCAACTTTATTTGTATAACCGGTGGAAAAATGCAAAATACTAAATTGATTTTATATTACGGCAAGGAGGAATTCCGGTGTCTTTCAAACAGCCATGGAAAAGGATTATTCCCATTATTCTGCTGATTGCGATTTTTATTGGTACCGGTGCTGTTGCGCTGACCGCCTTACAATCTGGTGAGGAAAACTTGATGTCTCAGTCTCAAGAGGTATCTTCAGTCCATCCCGACGAATGGGACCGAAATTTGGTATACCTTGCAGGCGACGAAGTAACGTATCAGGGAAAAACATTTCAGGCACTGCGGGAAAACCAGGGCGAAGAACCGGGGCGCTCCGGAGCATGGTCACTGTTGTCTTCAGAAGAGAATTCTTCTACCTCTATCTCTCTTTTTTCCTCTGCTGAAAGTGCGTCCTACCCTTCTTCTCAGTCAAGTTTACCGGATACTTCTACCTCATCCACATCTTCTCCCGCATCATCTTCCAGTATGTCTGCTTCTTCTACCATTGACAGTTCCATTTCTTCTTCCGGTGCAGTTACGCAAGCAAAACCTACCCCGTCGTCATCCCCCTCTTCCACACCACCAATCTCTGCTTCTAAAAAAATAGTCGCCTATTACCCTTCCTGGAAATCAAACAGTGTCTCGGAATTACAAGTTTCTTATCTTACCCATGTCATATATGCCTTTGCCATTCCCACCGAAAATGGGGAAATGCTTCCCCTGGCCGGAAGCTCCACAGCCCGAGCTCTCATTGATAAATGCCATCGCAGTGGTGTGAAGGTATTGTTAGCGGTAGGCGGTTGGAGCCACGAAGGAATCCCTTTAGAGTCTACATTTGTAAAAGCCACCGAAACCGAGGAGAAACGGACCCGGCTAACAGAGGCGCTTTTGACCCTTTGCCGGGAATATGGCTTTGACGGAATTGATATGGACTGGGAATATCCCCGAGCCGGACAACCTTCTCAGGAACAGTATGAATCACTGATGGTTTTCCTTTCCAAACGTCTCCATGAAGAGGGAAAATTACTAACAACCGCGGTAATTGGCGGAACAGATGAGCAAGGGCACCCCTATTACGACACCTATGCGCAAACCTCTAAAGTGCTGGCAGCCGTTGACTGGATCAATATTATGGCCTACGATGCAAACGAAACAGAACATTCCTCTTTTACCTTTGCACAAAACTGTCTGTACTTCTGGCGAAATACGCGGGGAGTTCCTGCTGGAAAACTGATGCTGGGAGTTCCCTTTTACGGGCGTCCGGGAGGGATTTCTTATCGAACTCTGATAGAAAAGGATTCCTCTGCCCGTTTGTCGGATTCTATTTTGTTCAACGGCTCGAAAGTATGGTATAACGGAGAATCCACGATTCAAAAGAAAGCAGAATTAGCACAGAAAAATGCTGGTGGAATTATGATATGGGAAATCACACAGGATAGTCCCACAAACAGTCTATTACAGATAATTTGGAAAACCTTGCGGTAAAAATCCGCATTATATAAAAAACAGAACCTTCCGCCTATATAGGCAGAAGGTTCTGTTTTGATATTTATAATAGATTTTACATGGAGCGGGATTTTTCGGCACACATCCGCATCGCCTGCATCACGCTGCTGCGGAACCCTCTCTCCTCCAGCACCTGCACCGCCTCAATGGTGGTACCGGCAGGCGAACAAACCATATCTTTCAGTTCACCGGGATGCTTTCCGGTTTCCAATACCATTTTCGCACTGCCCAGCACGGCCTGTGCTGCAAAAGTATAAGCCTGCTGCCGGGGCATGCCTTCGGCAACTGCGGCGTCTGCCATGGCTTCAATCAGCATAAAAATATAGGCCGGGGAACTTCCGCTCACTGCTACAACAGCGTCCATCATTCTCTCAGGAATCACTTCTGCTTTGCCAAATCCGCCCAGCATTTTCAGCACGGATGCCAGCATTTCGGGGGTTACCTGCTCATTGGGGCAAACAGCCGTAATCCCCTCTCCCACCATAGCCGGCGTATTGGGCATCGTCCGGACAATAGGAAGTTCTTTTCCAAAAGTTTCGGCCAGCCAGGCCAAGGTTTTACCGGGAGCAATGGTCACAATAACCTGTCCTTCCTGTACGCTGGGGGAAATCTCCCGAATAACCTCTTCATAAAATTGCGGTTTTACGGCCAAAACTACCATCTCTGATTGCGCCAATACAGCAGCGTTATCATTGGCAAGCGTAACATCAAAAGCCGTTTTCGCCCGCTCCATAGCGGCCGGGGATAAATCATGCACTGTAATATCAGCTGCTTCGCACAAATGATTTTTAATAATTCCGCCAATCATAGCACTTGCCATATTGCCGCATCCAATAAAACCAACTTTCATCGTATAACATCCTTTCTATACACAACGGACCATTCTATTTTACAGAACCAAGACTTGATTTTCCCTGTTAATAAGACGGATTTTCCCGTCCGAAATCAGCCATGCTTCTCCATGCAGTTCTTCTCTGCCGTCTTTGAGCAGCAGGTAACTTCCATCCGGCAAAGCATAAATCGAGCGGCCCATACTATCGGGATATGTGATGTCTTCCATCACCCGAAGCCCATCCAAAATCAAATATTTTATCATTTGATAATGGGGCAGTATCATAGTTTTGGTCAATCCCAACCCCGGCAGAAAACGCTGATAGCTTTTGGAAACCGCTTCCCCTTTCAATTCGGGCTGCGCATATACGGTTTGCGCAGAATTCATACTTCCGGCGCTGATTCCGATTACGATTCCTTCAAATTCTTTCAGTTTTTCTGCCAGCCCGATTTCCTGAAAAAACCGGTTTTGCGTCGGCACATGTCCGCCCGACAGAAAAATCATGTCTGCCGCTTGTATCATGTCACCACATTGATTTTGAGTACGCCTGTCCAAAATCTGAAAAGAAGAAAAAAGAAATCCTTCCTGTGCAAAGGCTTTTTGAACAGACGCAGAAAAAGCATCTGTCATCTCATAAGCATCGGGATTTGAACAGATAAACAGCACCGACCTGGGGTGAGAATACACCTTTCGTAATTCATCCAAGAATCCATTTGCAGGGTTTAATACAGCCGTTCTGCCAATGACAGGGCTACTGGTCAAAAACGCAATCATTTTGCACCTCCAAATGTCTCTGTATTTTTTGTTTACTTGGTTTCTCTCTTTTTACCGCCAGTTACAAAGACAAGCTATCAGGAAAAACTCTGCTCAGTTCGGGCGATGATTTCATCCTGCAAAGCACGGCTCAGGTTCCGGAAATGGTCACTGTAACCTGCTACCCGAACAATCAGGTCTTTATACTCCTCCGGATGTGCCTGAGCGTCCAGAAGGGTCTGACGGTCAATCACATTGAACTGGATATGGTGGCCGTCCATGGCAAAATAGGCGCGAATCAGGTTAGCCATCTGCTGCAACCCCTGTTCACCTGCCACCACAGAGGGAGTAAACTTCTGGTTCAGCAGGGTGCCGCCGGTTTTTAGATGGTCCATCTTGGCACAGGACTTCACCACGGCGGTGGGGCCATTGGTATCTGCGCCCTTTTCAGGAGAAATACCCTCGCTCACCGGCTTGTGGGCGCGGCGGCCGTTAGCGCTGGCCAGCATCACTTCACCGAAATACACATGGCAGGTGGTGGGCAGCATATTCACCCGGTACATACCGCCCCTCATATTGGGCCGTCCGGTCACGGCTTTCTGGTAGTATTCAAACACCGACTTCATGATATCGTCGGCATAGTTGTCGTCGTTGCCGTATTTGGGGCTATGCTCCTGTACCAGCTTGAGCATTCTGGGCTGGCCTTCAAAGTCGTGAAGCATCGCGTCGGTGAGCTCCGGCAGCGTAAAGTTTTTCTGATCGAATACCTGATACTTAATAGCGGACAGGCAGTCGGTCACGGTACCAATACCCACGCCCTGAATATAACTGGTGTTGTACCGTGCGCCGCCGGCGTTGTAGTCCATACCCTTGGCAATGCAGTCGTTGGTGATGACTGACAGGAAGGGCACCGGCATATATTCAGCATAGATTTTTTCAATGATATTGCTTCCCTTTACCTTGATATCCAGGAAGTAATCAATCTGCTTTTTAAAGGCGTCCAGCAGTTCCTCATAGCTGTGGAAATCTTCGGCATTGCCTAACTTAAGTCCCAACTGCTTGTGGGCCACATGGTCATAGCCATTGTAGAGGGTCAGTTCCAGAATCTTGGGCAGGTTGAAATAGCCGGTGAGGATGTAAGCCTCGTTGCCGAAAGCACCAGTCTCCACGCAGCCGCTGGTACCGCCGCGACGAGCGTCCTCCAGAGTTTTGCCAGCTGCCAGAAGTTCCTGTACAATGGCTTCTGTATTATAGAAAGCAGGCTGTCCCCACCCCTTACGGCTGATTTCACAGGCACGGAGGAGGAATTTCTGGGGCGTTTTCCGGCTGATTTGCACATTGGAGCTGGGCTGGAGCAGCTTCATGTCATCCATGCAGTCCAAAATCAGATAGCTCACATCATTGACGCCATTGGTGCCATCGGGAGCAATGCCGCCGGTGTTGATGTTAGCGAAGTCGGTATAGGTGCCGCTCTCCTTGAGGGTGATACCCACTTTCGGCGGGGCGGGCTGGTTGTTAAACTTTACCCACAAACATTCCAGCAGTTCCAGCGCACCTTCCCGGGTGAGGATACCTGCCTCTGTATCCCGGCGATAGAAGGGGTATACATGCTGGTCAAGGCGTCCGGGGCTGTAGGAGTCCCAGGGGTTCAGCTCACTGGTCACGGCCAGATGGACAAACCAGTACATTTGCAGCGCCTGATGGAAGGTCTGGGGCTTATGAGCGGGGACTACGTCGCAGTTTTCCGCGATTTTCAAAAGGTCGGCCTTCCACTGGGGATCTGTCTCGGTTTCGGCCATTTTCCGGGCAAGAGCGGCATACCGCTGGCCCAGCACGATGACGGCTTCACAAGCGGTATCCATGGCTTTCAACTGTTCCCGACGATGCAAAGCATTGGTATCATGAAGAATATCCAACTTTTCCATCGCCTCGTGAATATCCTGCTGATACTCCCGGAAGCCCTTGAGATAAATTTTCTCGGAACCCACTGTGTGACCCGGGCCACGCTGCTCCATGAATTCCGTAAAAATACCGCATTCATAGGCGGTTTTCCATTCATCACTCATATTGTCTAAAATCCGGCGGCGAATCGAACGCTTTTCCCAGAAGGGGATGATTTTTTCCGCCTGAATTTTCAAATCCTCATCGGTAACTGTAAAGTTAATGAGTTCTCGGTCATTCATCACATGCATATCTTCCAAAGTATGGCAGCAAAGCTCCGGGAATGTGGGGGAAGACTGCGGTCCATCCCCTTTTTCGCCTACAATCAGTTCACCGCGGCTGATAGAAATTTTTTTGTGGGAGAAGTAGTGCAGCAGCGTCAAAGCACGAAGTTCCGGCACAGAGACGGTACCCTCATATTTTTCATAGGCTTCTGTTTCCAAAACAGCCCGTTCCATATAGATACGCGGCTGTGTATTCAGACTCTCTTCCCGCAGATGGCGAATGCGCTCATTCATTCCGTGAATTTCTTTGGGTCGCTGGGTTGTAGTTACAGTTTGAACTGGCATGACAAATCTTTCCTTTCTATCCTAATAAAAATACAAATTTTTTAATTCCAGATGGTGATTATCCTCCCATCACCACCGGTACGCCGCTTTGACGAAGAATATCCGCAAGCTCTTCCAAATGTTCCGGAGCCGGCGGTGCAAAGGCAGATTCTTCATAGTTTCGTCCTAAACGGGTATATTTGCTTTTTCCAATATTGTGATAGGCCAGCAAATGAATTTTTCGAACATGGATACCGCTTTGTACCAGTGCTAACACGGCTTCTATATCTTCCCGGCTATCATTGATGCCGGAAACAAGCGGTAAACGTAGCCGTATATCCGCCCCTTTTTCGCTGAGCTTTCTCAAATTTTCCAAAATCAGGACATTATCCGCCCCGATCCATTTTTTGTGGGTTTCGGGATTCATGGCCTTAATATCATAAAGAAAAGCTGTTGCATACGGTATGATACTCTCAAAGCGTTCCCATGGTGCAAATCCGCTGGTATCGATAAAAACACTAATCCCCTTTTCAAAAAAGCCCCGGCAAAGCTTCACCACTTCTTCAAAAGGTTCTGCTACCATCACTTCTCCGCCGGATAACGTCACACCACCGCCGGATTCTTCATAAAACATCATGTCTTTCTCTCCGGCTTTCAGCAGTTCACAAACCGTTTTCTGCTCTCCGGATCGTTCTCGGGCGCTTTCCAGACACTCCATCACGCACTTTCCACACCCGGTACATTTTTTTCTATCCAGCACCGGAATCTCTTTTTCCATATGTATCGCGTTTTGAGGACAGATTTTCACGCACCAACCGCAGCCGGTACATTTCTCCTGGTTCCACAAAAGCTCGTTAGCCTTTTGCTGGCTTTCTGGATTGTGACACCATGCGCATCGCAGAGGACACCCTTTAAAAAAAATGGAAGTACGGATTCCATCGCCATCATGAATCGAATATTTTTGAATGTCAAATATTGTCAGCACATTCGTCGCTCTCTCTTTATATATACAATATTGAGAAAAATTACAATTTCACAAATCTGAAATTATATATATTTTTCTTCTTTTTCTTCATCAATTATAAAATATGTTGTCTATAATGTCAAGAAATCACCATAAATTATTTTTACAATTTCCGCCTATGAACCGCTTGTTATAACTTTCACATTTGTGAAAAAAATTTATAATAACTTTCTTGACAATATGGGGAAAACCACTGTATCATATAGATGGGAAATCGAATGTTGTCCACAAACTATCTAATTTTAGAGCAAGTCCTCTCGAACTATCCGGACTTCTCAGAAAGGAAGAATCTGCCATGAATGTTAACATCGCAATTGGTGCAAAAGTTAAGCAACGGCGCACCGAGAAAAAAATGACTTTAAAGCAGTTGGGCGAAAAGACAGGATTATCTGTAGGCTTCCTGTCTCAGTTTGAACGCGGTTTGTCTTCGATTGCTCTGGATTCTCTCGAAAAAATCTCCAGAGTTTTAGAAGTTCCGCTGTCTGACCTGTTTGAAGAGCACGAGAACCCCTCTTCTTCCGACCCCGTTATCCATGGTATGGCCCTGCGGTGCGAAAGCATCAACGAGCGGGTTTATCAGAATGATTTGAAAACGCCCGGTGAAAACTTCCAAATGGTGCCTAAGATCATGACCCTTCTGCCTTTACCGGCAGATGCGGAAATGCCGCAAATGTCCAGCCATGATGGCGAAGAATTTATCTTTGCTTTGGAAGGCGTTGTTACCTTTATTATGGAAAATAAAGAGTACACTCTCTATCCGGGCGACAGCATCCATATTCGCGCAAAGAAAGAGCATTGCTGTGTAAACCGCACTGGTCGTATTGCAAAATATCTGATTATCAACATGTCGAATCCCCAGTCCTGATAAAGCGGGACGAAAAAAATCCCTCGAACCTTTTTCTTGGTTCGGGGGATTTTTTTATAAAAGGGGAAGTATTGATTTATACTTTCCAGATTTCCTCTGCATATTGACGAATGGTCCGGTCACTGGAAAATTTTCCGGCGTTGGCTGCGTTCAAAAGGCATTTTTTCGCAAATTCTTCCCGCTTGGCATAATCCCGATTGGCCTTCAGACGCGCATCACAATAAGGAATGAAATCAAGCAGCAGATAGTAGTGGTCAGGTGTATGCCAACTGGCGCCTTCTGTGAGAGCAGTATAAAGCTCCTGGAACATACCGTTTCCTCCATCGGAGAACGTCCCATCAATGAGGGTTTCCACAACCCGGCGAATTCTGGGATTTTCTTTCAAAATCTTTTTAGGGCAGTAGCTGGCTTTCACTGCTTCGATGTCTTCCACCCGTGCTCCAAATATATAGTTATTTTCTTCTCCGGCCTGCTGTGCAATTTCAATATTAGCGCCGTCCCAAGTTCCCAGTGTTACCGCACCGTTGAGCATAAACTTCATATTACTGGTACCACTGGCTTCTGTTCCGGCGGTTGAAATCTGTTCGGATACATCCGCAGCGGGAATGAGTTTTTCCGCATAAGACACATTATAATTCGAGACAAACAGCACCTGCATTTTCCGGTTAACATCCGGATCGTGATTCACCAGATTGGCAATCTCGTTGATATATTTGATAATAGCCTTTGCACGGAAATATCCCGGCGCCGCCTTTGCGCCAAACAGAAATACTGTTGGAGTAAAATCTGTCAACGTTCCATCTTTAAGAGCAAAGTAAATATCCAAAATTGAAAAGGCATTAAGCAGCTGGCGTTTATACTCGTGCAGACGTTTAATCTGCACATCAAACAGGAAATCGGTATTCAATCCAAAATGGTCATGTTCCCACACATAGTGAGCCAACTGATTTTTCTTTTCCTTCTTAATGGCCATAAATTGCCGCAAAGAGTTGACATCACCGGCATAAGGAACCAGCTTTTTCAGTTCGTCCAAATTGGTCAGCCAACCATTTCCGATACGCTCACTGATAAAGGATGCAAATTCCGGGTTGCACAGTCCCAGCCAACGGCGCTGGGTAATTCCGTTAGTCTTATTGTTGAAGCGCTCCGGATACAGCTCATACCATTCTTTCAAAGCGGTTTCTTTGAGGATACGGGTATGAATTTCCGCCACTCCATTGGTAGAATGAGATGCATAAATTGCCATTCGAGCCATGTGTACCATATTCCCGTCCAAAATCGCATATTGCGACAGATTTTCCCGGGCAATCCCTTTCTGCACCAGTTCCCGTTTCAGCGCATGATTCAGCATTACCACATAGGGATACACTTGGGGCAGCACATCGCTGAACATTTCTGCACCCCATTTTTCCAGTGCTTCAGGCATAATGGTATGATTGGTATAGGCGAAAACCTTCACCGCAATCGCAAAGGCTTCATCAAAGCTCATGAGTTCTTCTTCCATCAGAATCCGCAGTAACTCAGGGATGGCAACGGTGGGATGGGTGTCATTGAGCTGTACAGCCCAACAATTGGCAAAGTGAGAAAAATCATGGCCAAACTCTTCCCGATAACGGCGAACCATACATTGTAACGTGGCGCTGGAGAAGAAATATTGCTGTTTCAGCCGCAGGCGTTTACCTTCCATGGTATCGTCATTGGGATAGAGGCAAGCTGAGATAGCTTCCGCTTCATCGCGGCTTTTCACCGCTTCTCCATATTTCTGCTGGTTGAACAGTTCAAAATTAAAACCATCCACGGCTTCTGCCTGCCACAGACGTAGGGTATTCACTGTTTTTCCGCCATATCCTATCACAGGCATATCATAGGGTACTGCCCATACATCCTGTCCGCGAAAATGAATTTTTTCCTTTTCCTCTTCCCTCCGAATACTCCACGGGTCGCCAAACCGCTGCCAGTCATCGGGATATTCTTTTTGGAAACCACCCTCTATACTTTGACGGAACAGCCCATATCGATACCGGATACCAAAACCGTCCAGCGGAATATTTTGAGTGGCAGCAGAATCGAGAAAACAGGCTGCCAGCCGTCCCAAACCGCCATTGCCGAGGGCCGGGTCATCTACTTCATCAAAAAGCTCGGGAGAAACACCGTTTTCCCGCAGCAGGTCAAGAGCTTCGTTCAAAAGGCCCATATTAAACAAATTAGAATTGACCATCCGGCCAATCAAAAATTCAGCGGAAAGATAGCAGGCACGGCGGCCCTTTGGGAACGGCTCCCAAGTTTTGCGCACCCGGTTCAGAGCAGCCTGGCTCACGGCTTGATATACGGACTTTACCGGCGCTTTGGAAAAGGGAAGGGAAGTCTCCATCTTCAGGGCGTCGAGAATTTCAGTTTGAAATGGGGTCATAAGGAATCCTCCTTTATTGATTTATAATACTCTTTTTTCTACTTTAAAAAGCTGTGGTCAAAAGCGGAATTCGTCGACCATGAAATCTATATGTTCAATCGCTTTTTTCGTGAATCTTCTGTTATTTTTTAGATTTTTTGGCAGCGGTTTTTTTCTCACAACGGCAATATAGCTCCGTCAACTCCCGAATTTTCTTTGCTAACTCTTCATTAGCTACGCCGTCTTTCATCCGCCACATCCAGTTTCCTCCAAGGGTAGAAGGCGTGTTGATTCGAGCTTCACTGCCCAAATTCAAAAAGTCCTGCATGGGAACTACAGCTAAGTTTGCCACACTGGCAAAAGCAGCCCGAATAAATGCCCATGCACCATCCCGGTTCCGACGAATGTTCAAATATTTCTTGGCAAACTGTACGTCCTTACGGCCCGCACTGGTAAACCATCCGGCAGTGGTATCATTGTCATGGGTGCCCGTATAGACCACACAGTTTTTTTCATAGTTATGAGGGAGATAATCGCTCTCCTCCCGAGAATCAAACGCAAATTGCAGCACCTTCATGCCCGGGTATCCCGAGGCCTTCAGCATTTTTTTGACATCCGGGGTCAGGTATCCCAAGTCCTCCGCAATCAGATTCATTTTCCCCAGCTGTTTCTTGACCGTCCGGAAGAAATCAATTCCCGGACCCTTGCGCCATTCGCCATTGCGGGCTGTTTTGTCACCATAGGGAATGGCGTAATAACCGGAAAACCCTCGGAAATGGTCAATACGGGTCACATCAAACAGTTTGACATTATGCTGCAGACGTTTCACCCACCAAGCATACTCGTTTTTCTTCATGTCTTCCCAGCGATACAAGGGATTTCCCCAAAGCTGACCGTCGGCAGAAAAGGCATCGGGCGGGCATCCTGCCACATCAATTGGACGGCAGTCCTCATCCAGTAAAAACACCTCTGTATCCGCCCATGCATCGGCACTGTCAAGGGCGACATAAATGGGAATATCACCGATCAGCTTTACACCGTTTTGATTCGCATAGCACCGCAGTTTTCTCCACTGATCATAAAAATGATATTGCAGGAAAGCATAAAAATCGATGTTCTCTGCCAGTTCCTCCCTGTATTTCTTCATTGCCTCCGGCTTGCGCAAACGGATATCCTCATCCCACTCTGTCCAAGAGCGATTTTCCATCTTGGTTTTTACTGCCATATACAACGCATAATCTTCAATCCAGAAAGCCTGCTCCTTTCGAAACTCTATGAGTTCCGGTGCATCCTTACCTCTGGCAAAAGCTTTTTTGAGCAGTAAAAATCGGGCATCCCACACAGCTTTATAATCCACCTGTTCCGGATTGTCCCCCCACTCATAAGCCTCACATTCTTCTTTGGTAAGCAGTCCCTCTTCACACAGAAGGTCTAAGTCAATAAAATACGGGTTCCCTGCAAAGGTGGAAAAACTCTGATAAGGGCTGTCACCGTAACTGGTAGGGCCGATGGGAAGTACCTGCCAATAACTTTGGCCCGCCTCCTTTAAAAAATCTACAAATTCATAGGCACTGCGCCCCAAAGTTCCAATTCCATAAGGGGAGGGCAGGCTGCTCACCGGCAACAAAATTCCACTCGCACGCATTGAAATCCTCCTTTATATTCCCTATTGCAATTATTTTATCCGTCAAAAAATGGAAACCTTTTCCTTTTTCCCATTTTTCAACCACTGAGATAACTCGATGCTATTTTGCACCGTTATGTTTTTTTACAAATCAAAGCGTTTTTTTATTATACTCGCTTTTCTCGATAATTTAAACCCTTCAAACAAAAATATTTTTATTTTGATTCTCAAATTGTATAAAATGTCTTTTCTATCTTCTGTATACGCCTACATTTTCCTTTTTCTTCCAAGATATTTTTTAAATTTCACATTTTTTTCAAAAAAATTAACTTATACCCTTTGGAATCCTGCGGGTGTTACAAAAAATTCATGACTTTCCTGCTGGAATCGCGTATAATTGGTAAGTAAACTATCGAAAATGTATCCCTGCCGATTTATGGCAGGTTTACCATTTGTAAGGAGGATTTCCATGCCTGCTGGAAAAATCCTGGTTGTTGATGACGACCAGAACATTTGCGAACTTCTTCGCTTGTATATTGAAAAAGAAAATTTTGAAGTTGCGGTAGCCAACGATGGACGTCGTGCGTTGGAACTTTTCGACAGCTTTTCTCCCGATCTGATTCTGCTGGACATCATGCTTCCTGAACTGGATGGCTGGCAGGTATGCCGGGAAATCCGGAAAAAATCCCAGTGTCCGATTATTATGCTCACAGCCAAAGGGGAAGTTTTTGATAAGGTACTGGGACTGGAACTGGGTGCTGACGACTATGTGGTAAAACCCTTTGAAACCAAAGAAGTCGTTGCCCGGATTAAAGCGGTGCTTCGCCGGATGGGCAAAAACTCTTCTGACACTGTGAAAGAGGTAAAATATGATAAACTGTCCATCAACCTGACCAATTACGAGCTGAAAGTCAATGGTGTACAGATTGATACTCCCCCAAAAGAAATGGAGCTTATCTATCATTTGGCCAGCAATCCCAACCGTGTTTTTACCCGTGACCAGCTTCTGGATGAGGTGTGGGGCTTTGATTATTACGGTGATTCCCGCACGGTTGACGTTCATGTGAAGCGTTTGCGTGAAAAACTGGAAGGTGTCTCTGACAAATGGTCTTTGAAGACTGTATGGGGTGTCGGCTATAAATTTGAAGTTAAAGAATAATCTGCACCCATTTTTTCTTAACCGGGAGGTGACAAAACTCTATGGGGGAACCCCGACAAAAAACTCTTTTTAAAAAATACCTGCGAATCACCCTATCCATTGTATTGGTCAGCTTTCTCCTTTTGGGAATTGTCATGCTGGTATTTGTTTCCCGGTACTGGGAATCAGAAAAGAAGGATTTGCTTCAAAAAAACGCCGATTCCATGGCCCGAATGGCACAATCTGCCGCCTACTACAATGAAGACAGTGGACGATATGAATTGGACAGCAATATGGAGGTTGTTATTCGTATCTTTTCGGAAAATGCCGATGCGGATATTTTTATAACGGATGTCAACGGCCGCCGGCTTGTTGGTACATATTCCAATAGCAATTCGGAAAGCGACCGGATTGTAGATTCTTCCGTCATGCGGCAAGTGCTGGGCGGCGGATATGAGGGACAAGGCACTCTCTCCGGAACCTATCGGGAATCCTATTATATTGTAGGGGAACCAATTATGATAAACGAGATTCCTGTAGGAGCTGTTTTTGTTACCTCCAGCATTCATGCTGTTAGCAGTTACCGTCTGGAAGTCCTTCGGATGTTTTTGCTGGCTGCTATTGCAGCTTTTATGGTTACCTTCTGTGTTGTATGGGTATTTTCCTATCAGCTGGTAAAACCGCTGCGTCAAATGTCCGCTGCTGCCAAAAGCTTCGGGGAAGGGGACTTTTCCATTCGTGTTCCCGTTACCAGTGATGACGAGATTGGCGAGCTGGCTACTGCTTTTAATAATATGGCAGCTTCGCTGGCCAGCGGCGAGAATATGCGTCGGAACTTTATTGCCAATGTCTCTCATGAACTAAAAACGCCTATGACAACCATTGCCGGCTTTATTGACGGTATTTTGGATGGAACAATTCCACCGGAACGGGAAGCCCATTATCTGCGTACCGTTTCTCAGGAAGTCAAACGTCTTTCCCGACTGGTCCGCACCATGTTGGACCTTTCCCGTATTGACAGTGGTGAACTTCACTTGCGTCCCGCCCGCTTTGATTTGACCAACACGATTTTGGTGGCAATCCTGTCTTTTGAAAAGCCTATTGAAGAGAAAAAGTTGGAAATCCGCGGTCTGGAACATGCCGAAAGCTTGTTTGTAGATGGTGATCCGGATATGCTTCACCAAGTAGTCTATAACTTGTTTGAAAATGCCGTTAAATTCACTAATCCAGGCGGTTATATTGAAATCCAGGTAGAAGACGGGGCTGACCGGACTACTGTGAGCATCCGAAACAGCGGTCACGGAATTGAACCTGACGAAATCCGCATGATTTTCGACCGGTTCTACAAAACTGATAAATCCCGCAGCCAGGATAAAAACGGCATTGGATTGGGACTCTATATTGTAAAAACCATCATTCACCTGCATGGCGGTGAAATTACCGTCAGCAGTATTGTTGACCAATATACGCAGTTCACATTCTGGATTCCCAAGCGTCCTGAAAGTATTGTTACCACCAGTAAGGAAGCAGTTCCAAAACGGGAAACAACGCCTAAAAAAAGCAAAAAAAATAGCGGGCGGAAAAAGGGAAGTAAATCCCATCATCGGGAACTTTCCTCTCCCCCGGCTTCCTCTTCCAAAAACGAATCTCCACCCCCGGAAAGGAATGACACGCAATGACGGATACACCATGGAAAGATTCCAATACCCCTTCTGAGCCGGAAGATTCTTCCGACTCCCTCCAATTCCCTACAGTTTCTTTTGACCACGAAGCGCAATCTGCTTCTTCCTCGTCTGAAAATGGCACTGATGAGAAGGATATTTTCAGCGGTCGTAAACCGGATCCTTCTGCAAGGCCCGGTTCTTGGCAGGAAACCTCCTCTTTCGGAGAGAATATTTCTCATTCGGAAACTGGAACTCCAAACTCCGCTGGTACCGAAGATAGCTCCTCTGCTATTCCGGACGACTCCGTTTCTGCGGACTCGCAGACGCAACCGGATGTATCTCAACCTTTTTCTACCAATCAGGATAACCCAAATCCTACATCGGGCGGTACTTTTACACCTGACTCTTCTTCACAGGGCAACAACCCCTATGCGTACAAAGCTGGCAGATATGAGTCAAATCCTTATGGTCCACAGCAAAATGGACAGCCTTTCTATACGCCGCCTTCCGGATATTCCCCCTATAATAACTATCATCAACCCCCCACATATTCACCGATGGGCGGTGCTTGGGATAATCCCCCGCCATCTCCTCGCCATCCAGGACGTCAGCAAAAAGTCTATTTAGGCGTCATTGGTTTGCTGGCAGCATTTTTGGTAGTTGGGTTTGTGGTTTATGGAATTTCTTCTTCTGTTTTCGGAGACCCGGACTCCCCTCCACTGTTTATTGAATCCTCTTCTGTTGTAAGTTCAAAAAATGAGGAAAGCGAATCGGTTGATAATGGGGCCTCATCCTCCTCGTCTTCTTCTGTGATTACGGGAAATACTCCTTCTATTGAAATTCAGTCACTGCCTTCCGGAAATCCATTGACGGCAAAAGAGGTTTATCAAAAGGTTTCTCCCTCTGTCGTGGGTGTCGTGGCTACCATTACGGATCAAGAAGGGAATTCTTCTACTGACCAAGGAAGCGGTATTGTGGCCACGGAAGACGGTTATATTATCACAAACAGCCATGTGGTGAACGATTCCCGCGGCACACAGGTAAAAGTAGTTACCAAAGACGAAGAAGAATATACCGGTACAGTTATTGGATACGACCGGAACACCGATCTGGCTATTGTCAAAATTGATGCCGAAGATCTTGTCCCTGCAGAATTTGGCGATGCCGATGCCATGGAAGTTGGAGATACCGTTTTGGCAATCGGAAATCCTGGCGGTTTGGAATATGCCAGTTCCATGACCCGTGGAATTGTTTCCGCGCTGAATCGAAAGCTCAGTTCCAACAGCGATAATGGCATGACCTATATTCAGACAGACGCAGCCATTAACCCGGGTAATTCCGGCGGTGCGCTGGTAAATGAATATGGCCAGGTTATCGGTATTAACTCCAGCAAGTTGGTCGCGGAAGATTTTGAAGGCATGGGATTTGCCATCCCGGTAAGCAAAGCACAGGATATTCTGAACAGCCTAATGAAAGTCGGCTATGTAGAAGGCCGAACTCGTCTGGGAATTACCGGCCGCGATATTACGGAACAACAGGCTGAATTTTATGGAGTTCCCCAGGGTTTCCTGATTATGGAAATTGATGATGACAGCAGTATTGGCACTGCTGGCGGACAGGTAGAAGACATTATCTGCGGAATTAACGGCGAAACTGTCACCTGTCTTTCTGATATTTCTGCTATCCTGATGGATTTCTCCCCTGGAGACGTTATCACCTTGACAGTATATCGTCGCTCTGAAGAAAAAGAAATTGATCTTACGGTTACTTTGCTGGAAGATAAAGGGGAAACCCAATCGGGCAACTGATATATTTGATACGCTTTTAATGACAATTGGGAAAGGAAGTGCCGCTGGGAGCATTCCTGGCTGCGCTTCCTTTTTTGCTTATACTCTTATTTCTGGAAGGAACTATTTTATGACGAACTCTTTATGGTCTCATCGCCCTGCCTCCCGTGTACTGGCAGGAATTTTTTCTGCAATGCTTCTTTTAAGCTGTTTGGCCGCCTGTAACCCCGAAACGACTTCTGATAATTCTTCCGGGCAGGCTTCACAAAACGCTTCGACTATAGACGAAACTCTCCCTGCCGCTACGGAAGATCCCTCGTTAAAAGGGGAAGGCAGTGTTTCTCTACTGGAAAAACTCGGGTCCCGAGAAAAAGGATTCCTATTTTCCGGTGCTTCCTGGTTTACTTCCCGCGAGGAGTATCTTTCTGCATTGTCGGCTATATGGCCTGACGTGGGACAAGGAGAATTGACCACCGAATATGAAGACAGTTCCAGCGGGGTATATCTTACGCAAGGGATGGCACAGTTTACGGATTTTGCCTGCCCTGCAGCTTTTCGGATTACAGAAACCGGTGGGCAAGTAACGGCCTGCTCCTTTGTTTTCACTTTTGACAAGTCCGAAAAGGAAGAGTATATGGAAGCCTTTTTGCAGGCACGGGATATGCTCACCGAAACTTTTGGTGGAGCAGATGAAGATGTTCCCGCTTTTGATGCGGAATTTCCCAACGGGGCTACTTGGTATGGAGATGACGGAAGTGGTTTAGGCTTGACCGATACTTCTTCTGACTCCTATCAGTTTGAAATTTGTCTTTCTGCCCCGCAGGCGCAGGGATAATCGGTTATAGAAATGGAAAGGAAGAATTGTATTATGATTGGTATTATTGGTGCAATGGAGATTGAAATCCAGGAACTTCGGGAACTGATGGAAGACCGGGAAACCGAAACCATTAGTGGAATCCGATTTGACTGGGGATTGATTCAGGGAGTTTTGTGTACGTTGGCTGTATGCGGTCCGGGCAAAGTAAACGCTGCTGTCTGCGCACAAACGATGGCTATGCGTTTCCGTCCCCGCCTGATTATCAATACCGGTGTGGCCGGCGGAATCGGGGAAGGCATCCACATTCATGATGTGGTTATCGCTACGGCAGTGGTACAGCACGACATGGACACTTCTCCCATCGGCGACCCGGTTGGACTCATCTCCGGCATCAATCTGGTGGAAATTCCTGCAGATGAGGCGGCATCTTCCCTGTTGGCCGAAAAGGCAGAGCAAATTTATCAAGGCGGCGTCTTTCGCGGTATTATTGCAACCGGTGACCAGTTTATTGCCGACCATAAAAAAATGCGTGCTATTTCTCAGCAGTTTTCTGCCATGGCTTGCGAAATGGAAGGCGGAAGTATCGGGCAGGTATGCTATATGAACCAGATTCCCTTTGCTATTTTGCGCGCCATTTCGGATAATGGAAACGATGAGGCAGTGGACGATTATCCCCGCTTTGCAAAAGAGGCGGCCGCTCGTTCGATTTCCCTTCTCAAAGCTTCCCTGCCAGAATTGGACGCATCCATATAAACAAAATATAGGAAAAGAAGGTGGCGTAGTGAAACTGTATGATATTTCCCGAGAGCTTTTCTCCACACCGGTGTATCCCGGAGACCCTGCGCCCAAATATGAAAAGATTTGCCGGATCTCCATGGGGGACTTATGTAACCTTTCCGGCTTTTTCACCGGAAGTCACGGGGCCACTCATATCGATGCTCCCCTCCATTTTTTACAGGACGGCGCTTCTATTGAACAAATGCCGCTGGAATCCTTTTTCGGCCCTTGCCGTGTTTTAACTGCCAGTGGGATTCTCACCGGACAGCAAATCGACAAGCTTTCTCTTTACCCCGGACAGCGCCTTTTATTCCGCGGTGGAGCCTTCCTTTCTCAAAGTGCGGCATTTGCATTGGCTGATGCCGGCGTTGTATTGGTAGGCACAGACCAACAATCTATTGCCCCAGCAGGCGATGAGGAAGCTCCCCACGTAGAACTTTTGGCTCGGGGAATTCCTATATTAGAAGGCCTATACCTGGACGATGTGGCGGACGGTATCTATACGCTCTGTGCATTTCCCCTTAAGCTGCAAGGGCTGGAGGCGTCGCCTGTCCGTGCTGTTTTGATAAGAACATAACTTTTCCCGCCCGTCTATTAAAAAAGCCGGGCGAACTTTTTTAAAATCCAGTTAAAATTTGTATTTTTCACGAAAAATGCTGCTTTCATGGGGATTTTGTTTAAGGATTTTTCTTCCTTTTCCCGTCAGTTCGTGGTATAATGGTCAAGGTTTGGCAGATTTTCCTGTCATCTTGCTGTGCGCTGGTAATCTGCCTGCGTATTGGATAAACAACACCGTGGTTTTTTGTCCCCCCGCACAGAGCCACCTAAGGTGAATTTCGGAGGGAAGACAGTATACGGCCTGGGATTGGCCGGGAAAGTGTGGTAGTATTATGAAAAATATTCTGAGTTCCCTTTTCGGCAACTACAGTAAGCGGGAACTGAAACGTATCCAGCCTATTGTAGATTCCGTTTTGGATTTGGAAGAAAAATATCTCGCAATGAGCGATGAGGAATTGCAGTCTCAAACCGGAATTTTGAAAGAGCGTTTGGCTGATGGAGAAACTACCGATGATATTCTGCCCGACGCTTTTGCAGTTTGCCGCGAAGCTACCCGTCGTGTATTGGGAACCCCTCACTTCCCGGTACAGATTACCGGTGGTATCGTCCTGCATCAGGGACGTATTGCTGAAATGAAAACCGGTGAAGGTAAAACACAGACCGTTATTCTGCCTGCTTATCTGAACGCTTTGACCGGAAAAGGCGTCCATGTGGTTACGGTTAACGATTACCTGGCACGCCGAGACAGTGAATGGATGGGTAAGGTTTATCGCTGGCTGGGCCTGTCGGTAGGTTTGATTGTCCATGACCTTCCCAATGACGAGCGGAAAAAGGCCTATGCAGCCGACATTACCTATGGTACCAACAACGAGTTTGGATTTGACTACCTGCGGGATAACATGGTGATTTATAAAGAGCGCAAGGTACAGCGCGGCCACTTCTTCGCTGTGGTGGATGAGGTGGACTCCATCCTAATTGATGAAGCCCGAACTCCTTTGATTATTTCCGGTCAGGGCGACAAATCCACCGAATTGTATACCATTGCAGACCATTTTGCAAGAAGCCTGACCGTCACCAAAGTCGCTGACCTGAACGAAAAAGAGGACAATGATGAGTTGTACAAGGACTGCGACTATATTGTAAATGAAAAAGCCAAAACTGCTACCCTTACCCCTCGCGGCGTGAAAAAGGCAGAGCAGTACTTTAATATTGAAAACCTTACGGATGCCGATAATATCACCATCCAGCATCATATCAACCAGGCTATTAAGGCTCACGGTGTGATGCAGAAGGATATTGACTATGTGGTAAAAGACGGCGAAGTCATCATCGTTGACGAATTTACCGGCCGTTTGATGTATGGCCGTCGGTATAACGAGGGCCTTCACCAGGCTATTGAAGCGAAGGAAGGCGTAAAGGTTGCCCATGAGAGCAAAACACTGGCCACCATTACTTTCCAGAACTTCTTCCGCCTGTACGAAAAGCTTTCCGGTATGACCGGTACCGCCATGACGGAAGAGGAAGAATTCCGCGAGATTTACAAGCTGGATGTCGTGGAAATTCCCACCAACCGTCCTATGATTCGTCAGGACTTCCCCGACGTGGTATACAAAACCGAAAAAGCTAAATTTAAGGCCGTTATTGATGACATCGAAGAACATCACAAAATGGGACAGCCCATTCTGGTCGGTACCATTTCCATTGAAAAATCCGAAGAGCTCAGTGCACTGCTGAAGCGCCGCGGCATTAAGCATCAGGTGCTGAACGCAAAATATCATGACAAAGAAGCTGCCATTGTCGCACAGGCCGGTCAGAAAGGTGCTGTGACCATTGCTACCAACATGGCTGGCCGTGGTACGGATATTAAGCTGGGCGGTAATGCCGAGTTTATGGCAAAGGAAGAGATGCGCCGGATGCAATTCAGCGAAGAGCTGATTACGGAAGCGGATGCATTTTCCGATACAGATGATGAAGAAATTTTGGAAGCACGCCGGGTATTTGGTGAGCTGGAAGCCAAGTATAAGGACCAGATTAAAGATGCTGCCGAAGAAGTTCGCAAGGTGGGCGGTTTGTATATCATTGGCACCGAACGCCATGAATCCCGTCGTATTGATAACCAGCTGCGCGGCCGTTCCGGTCGTCAGGGCGATCCGGGTATGAGCCGATTCTATCTGTCTTTGGAAGACGATTTGATGCGGCTGTTCAGCGGTGACCGTATCAACGCCATTATGGACAAGCTGAATGTGGAAGAAGATACCCCCATCGAATCTAAGATGCTTTCCAACACCATCGAAGGCTCTCAGCGCAAGGTAGAAAGCCGTAACTTTGCCATTCGTAAAAACGTGCTGCAGTATGACGATGTTATGAACCGTCAGCGCGAAATCATCTATGATCAGCGCAACCAGGTGTTGGACGGTAAAGACATGCGCGAACAGATTGTTCACATGATTGACGAGGCCATCGAGCACAATGTAAAACGTTATCTGCCGGAAGGCAAGGTTCATGATAACTGGGATTTGCCGGCTCTGCGGGAACACTATATGGGATGGATGATTACCCCCGAAGAGTTCCATTATACCAGTGAAGAACTGGAAACACTGGAGCCTGACTATTTGGTAGAAAAGCTGCAGGAACGGGCTCATATGATTTATGAGGCTCGCGAGAAGATGTTTGGCGACAAACTGATGCGTGAATTGGAGCGCGTCATTCTGCTGAAGAATGTAGATATTCTGTGGATGGATCATATTGACGCCATGGAAGAACTGAAACGGGGTATCGGCCTGCGTGCATATGCACAGCACGATCCTGTGGTGGAATATCGTCTGGAAGGCTTTGAAATGTTTGACGAGATGATTGCCACCATCCGTGAAAATACTGCCAGAATGATTCTGACGGTTCAGATTCGCCGCCAGGAAGAGCCCCCCAAGCGCGAAGAAGTTGCCAAGCCTACCGCAACCAGTGCTGACGGGACCGATACCAAACGACCGGTACGCAGCAACAAAAAGCCGGGAAGAAATGATCCCTGCCCTTGTGGAAGTGGCTTGAAATACAAAAAATGCTGCGGTAAAAATGAATAAAACCGTATACTCATAACAGTATCCCCCGGAGAAATCTCCGGGGGATACTTATTTTGTATGAAAATTTCAGCGAATATAGTTGGTATTTACCCGTTTTTCTTTTTCCGGCAAAGGGACACCGGCGTCTTTTCCGGCCTGAATACATTGGAGCATCCATGCCATATTGCGAGCCAGCGTGCGCATAGTCTGCATACCTTCTAAATCCTGGCGTACTTCGTCCGGTGTGTTTCCGTGAACAGAATTCCAATATTGAGAAGAAACTACCGGCATGGAAGAGATGGTAAAATACTTGTTCAGCCGGTCAAAAGAAGCGCTTGCGCCCCCTCTGCGGCAACTGACAATGGCAGCTGCGGGTTTATAGGCATACAGACTGGATTTTCCATAAAAAAGCCTATCCAGAAAAGCAGTACAAGCGCCTGCCGGACCGGCATAATGTACTGGTGCCCCTACAATAAAGCCGTCCGCATTTTGGAGAGCTTGCGAACACTCATTGACTCCATCATCTGTGAATACACATTTCTTTTCCTGAAAGCATCCGCCGCATCCAATACAGCTTCTAATTGGTTTATTTCCTACCCAGAGTTCCTGTGTTTCAATTCCCAGCCGATTCAGCTCTGTAGCAATCTCTGACAGGGCGGTATGGGTGCATCCATTTTTGTAGGGGCTTCCATTCAGCAGCAAAACTTTCATGACAAACTTCCTTTCTCCGTTAAGAATTTTTTTTATTATCTCATGTTTTCTTTGGGTTGGCAACCATGCCCGTTCATGTTATGATAGAGAGTATGAATTTTCAGGAGGCTTGTCTATGTTTAAAATTGTTGCGGTATACAGCCCTGTCCTTTTAAAACAGGGATTTACTTTTGAAACTGAATTATTTCAAAGGGAACTGGATGCCCAAATCGTCCTTCTCCCCCACAAGACCACGCCTCGGGAAGTATTATATGAACATTTGGCTGACGCGGATGCTCTGCTCACTGACTATCAACAGGTTGACGAAGACCTTTTGGCTCATGCCCCTTCCCTGCAATGCGTTTCTCTTCTGTCCACCGGCTATAATGTGGTGGATATTCCTGCTGCAAAAAAAGCCGGCGTTTCCATCTGCCACGTTCGGGAATACTGCACCCAAGAGGTGGCAGAGCATACTATGGCGCTCTTGCTGGCTTTAACTCGAAATCTTCGCACCTATATCACCGATATTGAAAAGGGAATCTGGGAATTTGACCGGGTCGCTCATGCCCCTCGTTTGCAGGGACAAACCTTGTGTCTGTTTGGGCTTGGAAAAATCAGCCGTGCAGTAGCTGTCCGAGCCGCAGCTTTCGGTCTACATATAACCGCAGTTTCCCACCACGCCACCATGGAAGAAGCCCAAGCCTTGGGAATCCGTCTGGTAACGCCTGAAGAAGCCTGTGAAACCGCCGACATTATTTCCAATCATATGGCACTGACGCCCGAAACCCAACAGTATTTTAACCGGTCATTCTTCCAAAAGCTCCGGCGCTCCCCGATTTTTCTCAACCTTGGCCGTGGCGGCAGCGTAAACGAAGCCGACCTGGCAGAAGCATTGGACAAAGGCTGGGTACGGGCAGCGGGGCTGGACCTTTTGTGGAAAGAAAACCCCGAATTAGAAGGGCATCCACTTTTGGGCCGGGAAAACGTCATTATTACGCCCCACGCCGGCTTTTACTCCGAAACTTCCCTGCGAGAGATGATTCGCATTGCCTGTGAAAATGTAATTTACAGTCTCCGTGGAGAACCAGAAAAGGTGGATGCTTTTGTCTTCGAATCTTCTACTATGAACAAAAAAGAAGCCGTCCTGTAAAAGGGCGGCTTTCTCATTCTCCACTATACTATCTCAGGGCATCATTTTCTTGTTAGCATTTCATAAATTTGCAGTTTTTTCATAAACCGGATGTTTTCTGCGGTAATTTTGCTATTATAAGCTGTTATTTCACTATTATTCTCAATGTTTTGAATGCTAAATGACATTCCCTGAATTGCCTGTTGCATTTGTTGAAGAGCAAGATTTCCTTTCCAAATGGCATCATATAACATACCTTGATTGTTTTCAATTCTGCTTAGACTGTTAATTACATCATCTAATTTTGAAATAATCATATTTTGACGAATTTCTTCTTCATATACGTTATAGGCACCATGAGGGCCTCCCAATTCCTCGCATCTTCCTGATACAAAATATTCGTAAATAGAACTGATGGCTACAAAATTTCTGTACTTTTTAAAAATGATATCCAGCGCATAATATCGATTCAGTATGTCTCTGGTGTGGTCAATTCCTTGCTCAATTTCTTTTATCCGAACTTTTATTGCTTCTCCTTTTCTTTGGGCCAGTGCTTTATTATTAGCATTTGAAGCTCTGATTTCCTCATTTCTGCGATCAATGGAACGGTTTAAAGCCATTATCTGCTGCATTTGTTTTTTCATCCTGATTTTTTCAACTATTTTTTTTACCATCCATCCAACAGGATAACCAGCTAAAGGGCCCAAAACTACGCAAAAGAGAATAATTACAACTGTATTTAAAAATCCCATGGGTATTTTAATATAAATACAGCCTATAACAGCAAATATTAACATAAAAACCAATATAAAAACTGTCGTAACATACTTCACATTTTCAGAAACCGGTTTTTCGTGGGGAATTTCTTTTTCTTCGTGGTAAGAACATACTGCTCTTCTATATTCATTATATACCTCATCGTATACTTTTTGCTGATAATAGAGAGACTCTTCCAGTTCATACAGACATTTTAAATATTCCTTCAATTTTGATGTATCCATATTGCCCTCCAAGCTTTCCCTTCAATTATAACAGCTACCTTCACAGTTTGGATATATACAACTCATAACGATTATATCATTTATACTAAAATATAGCAAATCAAATAAAATTTATAGAGAAACCTCCCGCCTGATACCTGTTGTCAAGCGGGAGGTTTTCTGGTTCTATGAGCTTTTCATTACAGGTTCCGGTTCACATACCGGCAAAAACGGCGGAAGGCTTCCCTTCCTTCGTCGGTGTCCTTATATACACCGGCATTTCCTAAAATCTCGGCAAAAATACGGCCAACATCCTGCTGAATTAGCGTATGTACTTCTTGTGGTGCAGGATTCTTTGCTTTCAGCTGCTGATACCAGTCAAAATGTGCTTTCATAGCATCATCAGAAAAGATTTTCTCCTCTTTTACCGGGTCACACAGAGCTTCCTCCACCAATGCCAGCTCTTTTTTCAGCCGCGCCGGCAGAATGGCAAGACCCATCACTTCAATCAGGCCGATATTTTCCTTTTTAATATGGTGGTACTCTGCATGAGGATGAAAAACCCCCAGCGGATGTTCCTGCGTCGTCAGGTTATTCCGCAGTACCAAATCCAGCTCAAATTTTCCATTTCGAACTCGGCAAATTGGAGTAATGGTATTATGGGGCACATCGGTATTAGCAAAAATACCGGCAGTTTCATCGCTGTATCCCCGCCACTGGTTCAAAATGATTTCGGCCAAATCCAGCAGCCGCTCCTTGTCGGTTGCTGTCAGACGAATCACGGACATAGGCCAATTGACAATACCGGCTTCTATGTCCTCAAACCCCAAAAAAGACAGCGGTTCCCGAATTTCTGCTTTTGCCATAGGAAATTCACAGTTGCCGCCCTGGAAGTGGTCATGACTCAGGATGGAGCCGCCCACAATAGGCAAATCGGCGTTGGAGCCCACAAAGTAATGGGGAAACTGCGTAACAAAATCCAGCAAATGGGCCATGGATTCCCGGCTTACCTTCATGGGAGTATGCTTTTTATTCAGCACAATGCAGTGTTCGTTATAATATACATAAGGTGAATATTGCAGGAACCATTCTTCCCCCAATAATGTAATCGGTATTAGCCGGTGATTCCCTCTGGGGGCCTGTGCCAAGTTTCCTTGAAAGCCTTCATTTTCGGCACAAAGGGCACATTTGGGATAGCCATTCTGGGGCATATTCCGGGCAGCTGCAATGGCTTTGGGGTCTTTTTCCGGCTTAGAAAGGTTAATAGTAATGGTCATTTCACCATAAGGGGTCTTAGCTGTCCATAACTCATCCTTGGCCACCCGGTCGGTACGGATGTAATTAGAGCTGCGACTCAGCTGATAATAATAATCGGTTGCACAGCGAGGGTCTTCCCGATACAGCTCATAAAATCGGTGAATAACTTCTGACGGGCGGGGCATCATGCAGTTCATTAGTTCTGTATCCAGCACATCGCGATAAGGCGCGGTGTTTCCTTCCAGTCTTCCGGTTTTATAGGCCCAATCCAGAATTTTTTCCAGAATAGGGGCCGGACTTTCCAGCGTCTCTTCCGGTGCCTGTACCGTGTTATCCCAACCATCCAGTCGGAGCACGGCAAGCATCCGATTGGCGGCATAGGTACAGTCGGACCTTTCCAATAGTCCGCGCTGGCATCCAAACTGCAAAAGACGTGCAATTTCTGTGCTGATTTCGGTCATGAAGACCCCTCCCGTGTTTTATTTAATATTGTATTTCTGCCAATTCCCCTGCTTTCTTGTAAATACATCCAGCCGGCACCAGTCCGCGAACCATGGAAAGCGGATAGACATGGCTGCCGCGTCCTACTACGGTGCCCGGATTCAGTACAGAATTACAGCCAATTTCCACATGATCTCCCAGCATGGCGCCGAATTTTTTGAGCCCGGTAGTAATCGTTTCTTCCTGAGCGTGTACGGTCACCAATGTTCGGTCCTGCTTTACATTGGAAGTAATGGCGCCCGCTCCCATATGAGAACCGTACCCCAAAATCGAGTCGCCTACATAGTTATAGTGTGGCACCTGTACATGGTCGAACAAAATGACATTTTTCAGCTCTGTGGAGTTTCCCACGACACAGTCTGCCCCTACCAACGCATTCCCACGGATAAAAGCCCCGGGACGCACCTCTGTATTGGCTCCGATAATGCAGGGACCTCCGATATAGCAATTGGGATACAACCGTGCGCTTTTGTGAATCCACACATTCGCCCAGCGCTGCTCATATTCGTTTTCCGGTAAGGTCGTACCTAATCGGGTAATAAAGGAGCCGATTTCCGGCAGCGCTTCCCAGGGATAGGTGTATTTTTCCAGAAGTGGCGCAGCGGCGGTGTGACGTAAATCAAACAGGTTGTGAATTAACAGGGAATTATTCATAACTGCTCCTTTCGGCTATCAGCCTATATATTCATTATATGATAGAGACTCTTTTTTACAATAAACGAATCATGCCAATATATTCAATTTTGTCCCCAAAATAGAATTACTTTATAGAAATCCACTGCGAAATCCTTATTTCCCTATACGTTCCATTGCAAAAGCAAGGATTTTCGCATGGTCAAAGGCCAGCCCGTGATTCTCCAAAATCAAATAAGGACCGTCTTTTCCTGAGGAAACACGTTTTACCCGGGCAGTAAGCGTTTCGTTTTTGCCTGTCAGCAGAAGGGAAAAAACATTCGCCTCTTCCTGCGTCTTTACAATCGTAAACCAACCGGCATCATCAGCATCGTCCCCCGCCTTAACTTTCAACGCGGAGCGGTCTACCACGGCCATATGCACCACACTCATTACCCATGTGCGGGGATCTCGGCCAGGCTGGCTGTAGGCAAACAGTTGCTCGGGAATCACTCCAGTAATCCCCGTTTCCTCCATAAGCTCTCTGGCGGCTGCACTTCCTACGGTTTCCTTTGGCTCCACAAAGCCTCCTGGCAGCGCCCACTGCCCCAAACAGGGATGTCCGCCCCGGCGGATAAGCAGCACTTCCGGCTGCGGCGACGAACCATTAAAAATTACTACATCGGCGGCTACCGAAGGCCTCGGATAATCTCCAGGTCGGTACTGTGCCAAAAATTCTTCTTCCGTTAGGCCATTTTTATCTCGCAGTTCCATTATCATACCTCCTTATTCGCTTTATTATAGTAAAGTAATATTTTCATGATATACGGATTTTTGCTCTTTGTCAATAACACAGATGAAAAACCTCTGCTCTTCCTCCTTACAACGATTCTTGAAATCCCTCCACTGGTATGATATGATAAACACACGTGCTGAATCCAAAGGCGCTTCTGCGGAGGAAGGCGGAAAAAATCTGTACCAGTGATTTTCTGCGCCCTTGGAGCCTGCTGCCCCGGGGCGCTTCTCTTTTCCCGGGATGCTCTTTTCGAAAGGACTGTGATACATGGAAAATCGTGTGGCTCTCATCGGCATCATCGTGGAAAATATGGATTCCACAGAAAAAATTAATGAACTTTTGCACCAGTACGCCGCCCGTATTGTGGGGCGAATGGGTGTACCTTATCATAAACGGAATGTGTCTATTATCAGCGTAGTTTTGGATGCTCCTCAAAATGAAATCAGCGCCCTTTCCGGCAAATTGGGGATGCTTCCTGGAGTAAGCAGCAAAACCGTGTATGCCAAGCTTGGGGAGGAAACTGTATGACCGCTGCCGCATTGCTGGAAAAGCTATACTGCTCTCACCGACTGGAAAAAGAGGAATGGGAAGCCCTGATTGCTGGATATACCCCCGAGTTAGCGGAGAAAGCTGCCGAGCTGGCACGCAAGGTTCGAGAACCTTATTATGGAAAACAGGTGTATGTCCGAGGGCTTATTGAATTCACAAGCTTTTGCCGAAACGATTGCCTGTATTGTGGCCTGCGCCGGAGCAATCGAAATGCCCAGCGGTATCGCCTAACACAAGAAGAAATCCTCTCCTGCTGCGAAACTGGTTGGGAACTGGGATTCCGTACTTTTGTATTGCAAGGCGGAGAAGACCCCTGGTTTACTGATGAAAAAATCTGTTCCATTGTAAAGGCCATTAAAAGCCATTGGCCCCAGTGCGCGGTTACTCTGTCCATTGGGGAAAAAAGCCGGGAAAGCTATCAAGCTTTTCGACAGGCGGGTGCAGACCGGTACCTGCTGCGCCATGAGACGGCCGACGATTGCCACTATCGACGCCTGCATCCACCGGAGCTTTCCCTTGCCCACCGCATGGAATGTTTGGGCTTTTTGCGAGAGCTACACTATCAGGTGGGGGCCGGTTTCATGGTGGGCTCTCCCGGTCAGACTTCCAAAACACTGGCCGAGGACATGGTTTTCTTGCAGGAATTTCAGCCGGAAATGGTGGGAATCGGTCCATTTTTGCCCCACCACGACACGCCTTTTGCCAAGGAACCGGCAGGCAGCGGAACCCTCACTTTGTATCTGCTCTCTTTGGTGCGGCTGATGCTGCCTTGGGTATTATTGCCTGCCACCACTGCACTGGGAACGCTGCTTTCCGATGGACGAGAACAAGGCATGAAAGCTGGAGCAAACGTGGTCATGCCCAACCTCTCTCCGGCGGATGTGCGGGAAAAATATCTACTGTATGACAACAAGCTCCATTCTGGCAGTGAAGCGGCTGAAGGTCTGCGACGCCTACAGGAAAGTATGGCTGCCATCGGATATACCGTCGTCACCGACCGGGGCGACAGCCGCAAGCCTGTGTAACAGGCAACAAATTTTCGCAGAAACTCCCTATACATATCTCAATATTTCTGTATGTGGGATTTTTCTAATGCTTATTTTATTTTATCATAGAAAGGGGTTACTCTCATGAGCCTTACTACTACTCCCTCTGGGGAACGCATCCATATCAGCCTTTTCGGTTGCCGCAATGCTGGAAAATCCAGCCTTATCAATGCTCTCACCGGCCAAAAGCTGGCGATTGTTTCTGATTATAAGGGCACTACCACCGACCCTGTCTCCAAAGCCATGGAGCTGTTGCCCCTTGGACCTGTACTCCTCACCGATACCCCCGGCCTGGACGATGTGGGCGAACTGGGCGCCATGCGTATGGAAAAAACCTGGCAGGTACTGGGCAAAACCGACATCGCCATTTTGGTGGTGGACGCTTCCCAGGGCATGAATGAGGAAGACCACGCCCTCCTCGCTCGGCTGAAAGAACAAAAACTGCCCCGGCTGGTGGTGATGAATCAGTGCGACCGTTTGCCGGAAAATGCCCCCCGCCCCGCCATGGAAGGGGAAGAAACCCTGTGGGTCAGCGCCACTACCGGCGAAAATATCCATGAGCTGAAAGAGGCCATTGCCCGGTTAAAACCTGACGCCGCCCGAGAGCGCCATATCGTGGCCGACCTTCTTTCCCCCTGTGACCGGGTGGTGCTGGTTACCCCCATTGATGAAGCAGCCCCCAAGGGCCGGCTAATCCTGCCCCAGCAGCAAACCGTTCGGGATATTCTGGATGTGGGCGCCATGGCCTTTGTCACCCGGGAAACAGAGTTGCCCCAAACCTTGGACGCTTTAAAAGAGCCGCCCCGTATGGTTATTACCGATAGCCAAGCTTTTGCCAAGGTGTCAAAGGATGTGCCCGAAATCGTCCCCCTCACCTCCTTCTCCATCCTATTTGCCCGATATAAGGGCAGTCTGGAACAGGCCGTCCGGGGCGTCACCACTTTGGACCAGATAAATGACGGGGATAAAATCCTAATCTCCGAAGGCTGTACCCATCACCGCCAGTGCAACGATATCGGCACTGTCAAGTTGCCCCGCTGGATTCGCCAAAAGACGGGAAAAGAGCCCCAGTTTGAATTTACCAGCGGCGGAGAATTCCCCCAGGACCTCACCCCCTATCGTCTTATCGTCCACTGCGGCGCCTGCATGCTCAACGAACGGGAAATGCATTCTCGGAACCAGCGGGCAGCACAGCAGGGTGTGCCTATGACCAACTACGGCATCCTCATTGCCTATGTGACCGGGATTTTAAAGCGCAGCGTGGAGCTGTTCCCGGATATAGCCGCTTTGCTGTAATAGATGGGAAGTTAACTTTCAGGAGGGATTTTCATGGAGCAACGTCCCCTGCGGGGTCGCTTTGCCCCCAGCCCCAGTGGCCGGATGCATCTGGGAAACCTGTTCTGCGCTTTAATGGCGTGGCTGCCGATACGGGCCTTTGGCGGAGAGATGGTTCTCCGCATTGAGGATTTAGACCCCGACCGCTCTAAAATGGAATATGCCCGCCAAATTGAAGATGACCTTCTTTGGTTCGGACTTACTTGGGACGAAGGCGGCTCAAAAGGCGGCCCCTATGCCCCCTATTATCAAAGCCAGCGGCAGGCGTTATATGAGGAATGTTTCCATTGGCTGGAAGAAAAAGGGCTGGTGTACCCCTGCTACTGCACCCGCAGTGAGCTTCACGATGCCCAGGCCCCCCACCGGGAAGACGGCTCCCCAGTGTATTCGGGCCGGTGCCGCTCGCTTTCTCCAGCAGAACGGGAACAACTTGCCCAGCACCGTCGTCCCGCCTTTCGTGTAAAAGTTCCTGACCGGGAGTATTCCTTTACAGACGGCTATCAGGGGGAATACCGGGAAAACTTGGCCCGGGACTGCGGCGATTTTATCATCCGCCGCTCAGATGGAGTATATGCCTACCAGCTGGCCGTTGTGGCTGACGACGGGGAAATGGGCATCACCCAAGTGGTCAGAGGCTGCGACTTGTTGGATTCCACCCCCAGACAACTCTATCTCTATGAGCTGCTGGGATACCCCGCTCCGGAATTTTATCATATTCCTCTTTTGCTTTCTCCTACCGGAAAACGGCTCTCCAAGCGGGACAAGGACAAAGATTTGGGATTCCTTCGGGCCTGTCATAAGGGCCCTGAGCCCATTTTAGGAGAACTGGGCCATATTGCTGGTCTGTTGGATCGCCCCGAACCGGCAACCGCATTAGAACTGGCATCTCTGTTTCGACAAAAACAATCCTGTTTGCGGAAGTAACCGTTACATTTTTCCTTAAGCAGGTGGAAATAGATATATTTTATTTTTCAGAAAGGAACGGTTTTTCCATGAAAGAACTCTGGACTTTGTTCCTCACTTTCTGCCGTATCGGAGGGTTAACTTTTGGCGGCGGATATGCCATGCTTCCCATGCTTCAAAAAGAAGTCGTCGAAAAATATGGGTGGGCAACCGAAGAGGAACTGATGGATTACTACGCTGTCGGACAATGTACTCCCGGCATCATTGCGGTAAACACCGCTACCTTTATCGGTTATAAGCGTAAAGGGATTCCCGGTGCTATTATGGCCACTGCGGGAGTGGTATTTCCTTCTCTGGTTATCATTACTATTATCGCAGCTTTCCTCTCAAATTTTCAGGACAACCTTTATGTACAACATGCATTTGCAGGGATTCGTGTGGCAGTATGTGTTCTGGTAACTGATACCGTTGTCAAACTTGCCAAGAAAAGCATTAAAGGCTGGATTGGAATTTCCGCCTTCCTGATTACGCTTGCCCTCATGGTTATCTTTAATCCTTCTCCCATATGGTTTGTATTGGCAGGCGCCGTTTTGGGTATGATTCTTGGAAAGGCAGGTGTATGGAAAAAATGACACTTCTTTTGTTGTTTTATGAGTTTTTCAAAGCCGGCCTTTTTGCAATCGGCGGCGGACTAGCTACTCTTCCTTTTTTGTATGACATAGCAGCTCGATATGACTGGCTTCCTATGGAAATGATGCCGGATATGATTGCCATTTCCGAATCCACTCCTGGTCCGCTGGGAATCAACATGGCTACTTATGCCGGATATCATGCTTATGGTGTACTGGGAGCGATTGTAGCTACTGCCGGGCTGGTACTCCCCTCTCTCATTATCATTATCATTATTGCTAACTTTTTGAAAAAGTTCCAAACCAACCCGTTAGTGCAAGACGGTTTTACCGGTCTACGGCCAATTGTGACCGCTTTGATTGCCGCTGCCTGCTGGCAGGTAATGAAAATTACACTGTTCTGCTTTGATACTTTCCAAGAAACAGGCAATTATCTGGATATTTTCAATTGGAAAACGCTTTTCTTCTTTGTTCTCATTTATGTATTACTGCGCAAATATAAAAAGCACCCGGTAGTCTATATTGCTGGCGCCGCCGCCGCAGGAATCATCTTCCAAATGTAATGGCAAATCAATATATCAGAAAGCCCGTCCTTCGGTAAACAACTGAAAGACGGGCTTTTGTTTAAAAAAGAGGAGAAAGATATATTTCCATAGCTTTTCCATCATATTCCGGTATCAGGAGCATCCATTTTTCGTCTCCCTGTTCCACGGTTATTTGCAGATACTCAGAAATCCGATATCCTTTAATACTGTTCCCTTTTATCAAGTGAGATTGCTCCACCGTTTTATTCCACAGCGGAAGCCGTAACGTCTTCTGCTTCCATTCTATACGGACAATCGCTGAAAGGGGAATTTGATATTCTTCCTGTAGATTTCCCAGACAAAGACAATTTTCCTTATAATACACCCAAACTGGAAGATTCAAATAATAGTCTATAATTTCTCTGCCTCTCTTGATTCGATACACCGTCATAATAATATCCAGCTGCTGTGCCTCTTTTGGAATCCCCAATTGCTGAAAGCTCTCTTCTTCCACACTACTACCGGTATTGGGAAGATAAAAGGTTCTGAACTCGGATGCAACTTCCTGTACAGGACGATTTTGAGAAAAAAACATGACAAAATATATGCCTACTGATATCAGCGCCAGTGCAGGCAGATATCCTTCTTCCTGAATGGTTTGCTGTGGACTTGTTTCTAAACAATGGTATAAAAAGGTAACCGCTCCCAGCATTCCTGCAATCAAAAAATATCGTACAATTTGCATGGGTATTGTGAGGCCTGGTTTCTCATCCAAACGTTCAATACGTTCTACAAATTCCTCTATCTGCTTTTTTTGCAAATTTGAAACCCTTCCCGATAGGAAAGCTGCGCCATCAATAGACAGGTTTTTGTCTGACTTTGTGCGGTTAATCCCAAAAAAATTTTTCATCGCGCACCCTCCTCTCGTTAATGTTACCACATTTGTTTTTTAATGACAACCCAAATTAAGTTATTTTGCACTTGACCAATTTACCATATTGAATTATCATCTCATTACTTTTTAAAAACAATACTTTTTTAAAAAAAATTGTAAAAAACCATTGACAAATGCAAATTCACACGGTATAATAAACAAGCGCCTTAACCGTGCTGGTGTAGCTCAGCTGGTAGAGCAGCTGATTTGTAATCAGCAGGTCGGGGGTTCGAATCCGTCCACCAGCTCCACTTTTTTGTGTTTGCTATAAGGCGATTCAAAATTGAATATGGAGGAGTTCCCGAGTGGCCAAAGGGGGCAGACTGTAAATCTGTTGCGTCTCGCTTCGATGGTTCGAATCCATCCTCCTCCACCAAAAAACTCTGAACGTAATATACGTTCAGAGTTTTTTTGATTTAATAGACTTTGATTCATCGAGCGGTATGAGGATTGTCTGTACGATTTAACAGATAGTCTACCGACACATCATAAAAATCAGCCAGTTTAATAAGCACAGTGGTGGGAATATCAATATCCCCTCGCTCATAGTTACTGTACACTCTCTGACTGCACGATAGGATTTTTCCCATTTGGGTTTGTGTTAAATCTTTGTCTTCCCTCAGATCGCGTATCCGTCGATACATAGCCATAACTCCTTTCCTGAGAGAATGACAAAATTATAGGGTAGAAAGTTTTTCGCTATTGACTTTTAGCGAAAAATTCGCTAAAATGTAAGTAACATTATTTTACAGGGAGATGTTTTTATGAAAAAGATTTTTGCAGTTCTTGTTGCTGTAGCTTGTATTTTTGCTTTTTCTTCGTGCGCTACTCCCAGTTCTGGCCACACTTCTGTTATGGAAATCCCAGCTTCTTCCGACTCTCAGCAGGCAGACTTTCCGGAAGGTATAAATCCGTTGAAAGACAAAGAGTATAAGCAATTGAATATCGACTCAGACGAAGATTTTGCTATATTTCTATCGAAAAAAATCAAGGAATACTCTGAACTTACCACTGAGTGGAAAAGCTACATAGAAAAACACACCTCCGATTTGGAGAACGGAAAAAGGTTTTGTGATTTAAATGATTTTGCCGAAGAATTTGACGGCTTCTATCAATGGTGTTATCAAATTACAAATTATAACAGTCAGCAAGTCTCGGAAGAATATCGCCCTGTATGGAAAAAATTACAGTGGATAGCTGCTTATAGTAAAGAAATGATCGATCAAATGTATACGCAGGATATGGAAACCATGACACAAACAGTCGAAACAATGACAGAGCAGGTCGGTAAGGACTTTGAAACCCTTCCGGATCTCATGCCGAAACCGGAAGTCTCTGTGGGTGATACCATTACGGAAGAAGGATTTGCGGAAATTAAACTGAAAAAAATCTCTTATCAGACCCGTATCAACCCTTCCGACACCAGTGGATTTTATACTTATTATGAGGTAAAAAATAAAGATAATATCTATTTGGTATGCCAATTTGATTTTACCAATTTACAAACAGAGGCGGGATATGATATTGGAGACTATCTCTCTTTTTCTGTCACTTATGATGGAGGATATACCTATACTGGCTGGTCCACCGCAGAGGATAGCGGTACATTAACCACTTATCCCAATCTTTTGCCTTTAACAACCTTCAACTCTTATTATGTGATAGAAGTTCCGAAAAAATTACAGGAAACTCCTTATACCCTTACATTCACATTAAATGATACATCCTACTGCATTAAGAGTAATTCCTGAATACCTACTAAAAAACCGGCTGCCGCCTGATTTTTCAGACAGCAGCCGGTTTTCTATTTGTTTTTCTGTTATTTCTCAATGCTGTTGAGCAGTCCGCCCGCCTTGATGATGTTCTGAATAAATGGCGGGAAGGGCTGGGCCTGATAGGTCTTGCCGGTGGTGTGGTCAGTGATGACACCAGTATCAAAATTGACTTCCACATCGTCGCCAGCCTGAATCTCCTTGGAAGCCGCATCACATTCCAAAATCGGCAAGCCGATATTGATGGCGTTGCGGTAGAAAATGCGGGCAAAGGTGGAAGCAATCACGCAGGAAACACCGCTGGCCTTGATAGCAATTGGGGCGTGCTCCCGAGAAGAACCGCAGCCAAAATTTTTCTCGGCCACAATAATGTCTCCTTCTTTCACTCGGGAAACAAATTCCTTGTCAATGTCTTCCATGCAGTGAGCAGCAAGCTCCTTATGGGAAGAAGTATTCAGATAGCGTGCGGGGATAATCACATCTGTATCTACGTTATCGCCGTATTTATGGACAGTTCCGTGTGCATTCATGGCAAAGCTCCTCTCAATTACAGTTTGGCAGGGTCGGTAATATATCCGGTGACAGCACTGGCAGCGGCTACTGCAGGGCTTGCCAGATAAACTTCAGATTCTACATGACCCATACGGCCGACAAAGTTCCGGTTGGTGGTGGAGATGGCTTTTTCTCCCTTGCCCAGAATTCCCATATAGCCGCCCAAACACGGGCCACAGGTAGGCGTGCTCACTACCGCGCCAGCTTTGATAAAGATTTCCAGCAATCCCTCGTGCATGGCATCCAGATAGATTTGCTGGGTGCCGGGAATCACGATGCAGCGGACATTTTTTGCAACTTTACGGTCTTTTAGAATGGCAGCAGCAGCGCGCAAGTCTTCCATGCGGCCATTGGTGCAGGAACCAATCACGCTCTGGTCAATTTTGACCTCTGTTTCGCCAATCTCGTCAATGGTACGGGTGTTCTCCGGCAAATGAGGGAAGGATACTGTCGGACGCAATTTTGCCAAATCGATTTCCACTACACGGGTATACTCTGCATCCTCATCGGCCTGGTATTCCACTGGAGTGCGGCGGAAACGGCCTTCACAATATGCACGGGTCACATCATCCACGGGGAAAATACCGTTTTTCGCTCCGGCTTCAATGGCCATATTGGCAATGCACAGGCGATCATCCATGGACAGGGCTGCTACACCGTCCCCGGTAAACTCCAAAGATTGATACAGAGCACCATCCACCCCAATTTCTCCAATCAGGTGCAGAATCACGTCTTTACCTGCCACAAAGCCGGTAGGCTTATTCTTTAACACTACCTTGATAGCGGAAGGCACTTTAAACCAGGCTTTTCCCGTAATCATACCGGCAGCCATATCGGTAGAGCCTACACCGGTAGAAAAAGCTCCCAGTGCGCCATAGGTACAGGTATGAGAGTCAGCACCAATCACGCAATCGCCAGGGCCTACAATCCCCTGTTCCGGCAAAAGAGCGTGCTCAATGCCCATCTTGCCTACATCAAAAAAGTTGGTGATATCGTATTTTCCGGCAAAGTTCCGAGTCTGGCGGCACTGCTCAGCAGCCTTAATGTCCTTGTTGGGCACAAAATGGTCGAGCACCAGTGCAATACGGTCTTTGTCAAAAACAGAGCACGCTCCGCATTTTTCAAATTCATTGATGGCCACGGGACTGGTAATATCGTTTCCCAATACCATGTCCAGCTTTGCTTCAATCAGCTGGCCGGCTTCTACCTTATCCAATCCGGCATGGGCGGCCAGAATCTTCTGTGTCATTGTCATTCCCATGTGGAAATCCTCCTTCGGTTGATTCTCTTATTTTCAGTATACAACAGCTCTTGCCAAAAGAATGTAAAATATGATACAATTTAATAAAGAAGATGTAACAGACTGTGTGCGTATCTATACGTATCTATTGAGTTTTCACTCCAAGAAGGAGACTACTATGAATAACAACAGCTGGAAAATCCTCGAAACGCTGGCCCCTACTCTTGTTTATCAAAAAGGTTCCACGGTTTATTGGCAGGGAGATATTGCCGACCGGCTTTATTACTTGAAAAGGGGTAGTGTGAAAATTTATATGAACTCGGAAAATGGAGGAGAAAAAACGCTGCGAATCCAAAGCGAAGGCGGTGTTTTTGGAGAAGCCGCATTCTTTGACCGGCAGCCTCGGGTTTCATCGGCGAGGGTATTGGAAAAATCGGAAATTATCGCGGTTTCCCGGGAAATCCTGATGACTCACATTCAAAAACATCCCGAATTCGCATTTTCTTTAATGCAGGCGTTATCAGAACGTGTCAGGTTATTAACAGCCCAGGTGGACAGTATGGCGTTTTTACAGGCTGATAAACGGATTGCACGATTTCTAGTGGAAGCGGTCCAGGATAAAGCGGCCCGTATTTTCTGTACGGATGAAGAGCTTGGTACAAGAATTGGGGCTTCCCGTGTTACTGTGAATCGGATTTTGAGAAAGTTTGCCCGCCTTGGCTGGATTGAGACCCATTATCGAGAGATTCGGGTTTTGCGCTTGGATTTACTGGCAGATTTTTCATTGACATAATGAGTGGATTTTGGGGAAGATAAGAAATGCAACCCTCTCGGGAAGGTTATCCACTGAAATTCAAAAAATCGTGGAAAACCTGTTATGCGTTCTCTTCCATTATGGGAAAGGAAGAGGTTTTTATGAAGGCTACCCGTTTTCGTTTCAAAAAAGGAACCCATCATTTGCATCCGTTATATTTTAAAAAGACTTTTATTCGGGTGCTTCCGGTATTTTTTCTTCCACTGATTCAGGCATTACTCAGTGGAGCAAGCCCTTCCCCCTATATCTGGGGCGGTTCTGCAGCTTTGGTGATATATTTTTCTTTGTTATGGCAGCAATCAGGGTGGAGAGTTCTGGATGAAAGTTATTACTTTCGCTCCGGTCTGTTTTTGAAAAAAATTACAGTACTTCCAAAACGATGGGCCCTTCATCTTCAGCGGGAAATCTCCCCCATAGCACTATTGACCGGCGCTGTCTTTTTCCAACCGGGGGTTCCTGCCTCCGGCAATGAATGGTTCCCTATGTTCTGGCGTCATGCGCCTAAGGTTCCTCGCCCGCACAAGCAAAATTACCGCCATGCGTCGATTCCAAAAGCACTGCTGTCAGCGGCTCTTTTGTCCAATCCTGCATCTGGGTTATTATTGGCAACAGTATTTTTCCGCTCTGTCAGTTCCCTTTTAGGAACCGAAATCGCACAAAGAATTGTAAATGCAGCCGATCAGCGGGTACAGTTGATTGCTTTGGGAATCCCACCGGCTATTGCCGGGATTAGCTGGCTGTTTTTAGGTGGTTGGGCCATTGCATTTTTAAAAGAAACGTTGGCATTACTTCCATTCAGCTGGAAAAGGCAGGGAGACCGGCTTTATTTTCGGCTGGGGATTTGGCCGAGAAGGGAATCTTCCATTCAGATATCCTCATTAGGCTCGGCTGTCATGTTTCAGACGCTTCCCATGGCTTTTTTAGGAATCTTCCGCGCAGAAGGTTTTTTGTCGGGAGGCGGAAGAGTCATTCTGCATCCCTGCCTGGGTAGAAAAGAGCAAGCAGCTTTGGATTGGTTTTTCCCCAAAGAGGAAACGCCGGACTTGCAGCCTCATGGAAAAGCCTGGTTTTCTTTTTTATGGCTTCCGGTTACCATTTTCCTTTTGCTGCTAATGCTGGAAGAAAGGATGCTTCCATTTTTAGAATTTCTCACACCGGTTTTTCCACTGCTATTTTTGCCGGCTGTATGGTTTTTTGCCATGCGCTTGTTGGGATATTTTCTGTCGGAAGCTTCTTTTCGCGATGGGGTTGTTTATATCCGGGGAATCCGCATCTTCACCTTGTTTTCGGCACGGATTTCACCGGCACATATCACAGGTATCCAGTTTCTGCAAAATCCTGCCCAGCGCGTCAGCGGCCGTTGTACACTGGTAATTCAGACCACCGGCGGTTGGACTGCCCAGTACCGGCTATATCATATTCCTCTTGATAAAGCGCAGCAATGGGCCAAAGAAAATCTTGCAATATCATCTGATTTCGAGGTGTGATATGGATTATCAAGCAGCTTATTTTCACCTTTTCAATACGATTACCGACTGTATTAGACTGTTGCAGAAAGCGCAGCAGGAAACCGAAGAGATGGCCTGTATGGCTACTGCCCAGTCTGGTGTGTTGCTTCTGCTTTCTGAAGTCGGAAAAGATACGCTCTCTTAAAATAGAAAAGGCCGTTGTGTAATTTGGATTTACACAACGGCCTTTCTGATTGATTAGTGGTCAGAAGAATTTTGGGAGGAAGAATTGGGCTCCTCATCTTTCAAATTGGTTTCAATGCGAAAACGAGGTCTTGCTTTGACTTCGCTGTAAATTTTTCCCACATAGGTTCCTACCATACCGACACAAAGCAGCTGTATGCCTCCCAGCAGCCAAATAGACGAAACAATCGCAGTCCAGCCAGCTACCGCATTATTGGTGAAGTAGGAAATAAGGGCATATATCAATCCCAAAACGCTGAGAATCGATAGGATGATTCCCAAGTTGGAAATCATCTTTAAGGGCTTCACACTGAAAGAAGTAATGCCGTCCATTGCGAAGGAAAGCATTTTTTTCAGCGGATACTTAGATTCTCCGGCAAAACGCTCGTGACGGTCATAATATACATAGTCGCTGCGATAACCAATCAGGGGCACAATTCCCCGGAGGAACAGATTGACCTCTCGGTACTCGGAAAGGCCCTCCAAGGCTCGACGGCTCATCAATCGATAATCAGCGTGATTGAATACGATATCCGCTCCCAACATCTTCATGACTTTATAAAAGCCTTCTGCCGTAAAGCGTTTAAAAAAGGTATCGGTATCCCGCTTATTACGAACGCCGTATACCACATCACAGCCGTCCAAATATTTTTTGACAAACTCATCAATGGCGTCTACGTCGTCCTGTAAATCAGCGTCGAGACTGATGGCACAGTCACAGTCCTGCATAGCCGTCATCAAACCCGCCAACAGGGCATTTTGATGCCCGCGATTATGAGCCAGTTTAATGCCCCGTACTACGGGATTTGCCTGGTGATATTCCTGAATCAGGCTCCAGGTTTTATCGCGGCTTCCGTCGTCCACGTACAAAATACGGCTTTTCTCATCAGCCAGTCCCTGTGCCACCATCGTGTTCATTTTTTCCGTCAAACGGCGGTTGGTTTCAGGGAGAACCTCTTCTTCGTTGTAACAGGGAATTACCAGATAAACAATAGGCATATGATAAAACTCCTTTCAGGATGGTAGTTGATCCTTCAAGACCCGTCGGATGAAGGCGAATCCTGTTTTTTCAAAGCCTGATTGCGGGGGCTGTAATGGCGAGGCTGGGGAGAAACAATCCGGCATCCCAGCATCTCTTCCAGTTCCCGTACAGAAGCAGCGTGTAGTTTTGAGCGATGGGGCGTATTTTTCTTTTTCCCTTCTATCCGATGCATCAGGAAAAGGTATCCCCCCAAGAGAATCAAACAGACAGCAGAAACTATTATTCCGGCAGGCAGTCCGGGAGTACGGTAGGTAAAGCGGATTTCGCTGGTTCCGGCGGGAACTTTCACTGCCATAAATCCAACGTTCACCTTTTCAATTTCCACCGGTTCGCCATTTACGGTAGCGCTCCAGCCGTCTTCATAGGGAACGCTGAAAAATACCAGACGTTCTTTTTCGCCTTCAGAAACAGCCGTGAACCCGCTGTTGTCTCGGGAGAATGAAGAACAGGCCGTTTCCTTCCGGGCTTCACAATCCTGATAATAGGCTTCCTCCGTATAAGCCAAGCTGGAGGCATCTTCTACCGGGGTCATCAAAGAACCATATTTCTTGATTTGTTCATCATCCAGTACAATGGCCTTGAGCATTAACAGCTCCCGGTTTTCTTCCGTAAGATTATCATATTGTTCCCGGCTAACATATTGGTCATAACAAAAGCCCATGGGAATATAGTATTCATTTTCCCAGATATCATAGCCGTTTTGATTGTCATAAAATGTCCACCCAGGCATCTGCGGGTCATTCCGTGAAGTACCGCCAAAGTACTCGGTATCATGGTCGTCATCAAACAGCCATTTACAGGAAACCAGAGCTCGCAGCCCATAATGGCTTACTTCCGGGCGGGAGCCTACATCCCGGGTAACGCCGATACTGGGGTAAAACTCCATAATAGAGCCGGGTACGATACTGTGAAATGCCTGAATATTGGGAATCTGCCAAAACATACCGGCATTGTCTATGGCATCGTAGAAATCGGAGCGGCAATTTTCCAGGCCGCCGGGGACATCCACATCCTCACCGCCATTGAGACAGTAGGGAATTAAATGGTTATGGGAGTTTTCACTTTGAGTTTTTCCAAGAGCCAAGACGAAAATAGAATACAACACGCTAACACCAGCCAGACAGCCTGCAATGCTGCGCCGGAATAAACGAGGCTTTTTCTTATAAAAACGAAAAACAACTGAGAGCATTGCCAAACAAAACAGGGAGATAGCTACATAGGCCCAAAAACGGCTGGGGTATTCTTCCAGGCCAAATTTTGTTACTTGAGTATTGTCCGACGTTTCGGTATAAGGCATCAAACCAATTGGCAGTGCAATGGCCAATACAATGCCGGTATTCCACATAATGGCCTTTTTCCAGTCAACACGGGCAGATTCCAGCGAGAGAACCGTAGCCAATGACATCATCAAGGTAATCATATAGAACCACCGGGCGTAATAGGAAGAGTTGAACAGCTGGAATGCAGAATTGAGAAGAGGAACCATAGCCATGATAAAACAGATGGTCAAAATCCGCTTTACCCAATGGCGGCGGCGTGTCTGGAACCAGGCAATGACACCGGTCATACCAAACAGAGGCAGCCAGGCTCCCAGCGAAGCCCATTTGGAGCCGGAGTCCGGGGTGAAGTTGGGACGGGCCGGAATATCGGGTGGGAAGAAGAAACACTCCAAGATATGAAGGTAGCGCTGGTTGCGGTCATACAGAAGGGCGTTCCAACCGCTTGGAGGATTATCTACCCGGGGATTTTGCAAAACGGCAAGTACAGAAGGCACCAACAGCACACAGGCAAGTCCCACACCCAATACAGCTTCCAATGCTAAAAGCAAAAAGTCCCGGAGTGTTATCTGCCAGCTTCCGGCAAACATACGGACAAACCAGTAAATCAGGCAAAAGGCTACCTGTCCTACGAAAAAGTAATAGTTGACAAAGCAGCAGGCAAAAACGGCCACTGCAAATACGCCTCTTCGGCGGGTTTCCATATATTCATCCAGCGCGGCCAGCATCAGCGGGAAAAAGACGATGGCCTCGTGAAAATGGTTGAAAAATACATTATAAACAGAAAAGCCCGAAAAAGCATAAAGGATTCCGCCAATAACCGCCCAGTTTTCCCGGCGAACATACCGGCGCAGATAGATAAATCCAGAAAGAGAGGCACAGGCAAATTTTAACACCAACAACGGCGCCATTAAATACGGGACTGCATCACTGGGGAAAGGAATGGTCAACCAGAAAAAGGGGCTGCCTAACAGGTAAAAAGTATACGAGCCGATAAAGTTCGCTCCTAAATCCGTTGTCCAGCTCCAGCCGATATTTCCGGAGCGGATGGCATCGTGGCACATTTGATAAAAAGGTACCTGCTGAACATTAAAGTCTCCATAATAAAGGAAGTAGCCATTATCCACAATGACAAAAGGTAGGAAAACCAAAAAAGAAAGCCCAAGGCCATAGAAAAAAGCTTTCAAATAACCGTTGGACCGCCATCCCAGAAGCCGGCGTTCCATCTGTTTTTGCAGAGTTTCCAAGAAATCCTCCTCCTCTGTTAAAATCCGCTCGATTTTTTTGAGCGGGATGCATAATCATGGACATTATACCACATCTGCCCTACCTTTGTCACAAATCTTTTGTAAAGGATTGGAAAAGAGCCGTAGAAATCAAAAAGGGTATCCATCCCAAACAGGAGGATACCCCTTAGATAGAAAATGTGTTTTTACAGATGCCGGATATGGTCTTCAATTTGACGGATAACGGAGAGAAAGACCTCATCACTTTGGCCAGTGGGATCTGGAAGTCCCCAGTTTTCATCAAACTCACGGCCAATCCAGGGACAGGTCACGCCGCACCCCATAGAAATGGCCCGATCCGGTGCGGGAATTTGGGAAATGGTTTTGCTGTACTGTGTTTTTGTCATATCAATTCCATACAGCTTATGAACCAGCCGTACCGCATCTGGGTTAATTTCCGGTTTGGTTTCGGTGCCAGCAGAGTAAAAGTCAAACCGGTCACCGGCAAACTTTTTTCCAAGTGCTTCGGCTATTTGACTGCGGCAGGAATTGTGAACACAAATAAAGGCGATTTTCGGTTTCATATCCCCGTTTCCTTTCTCCATCAAAAACCCATCTGGTGCAAAATCTGTTCCACATCAGCAGGTTTCAGCACCCGTCCCATGGAGACTACCTGGTCGTTTACTACTAAAGCCGGCATATGCATAACGCCGTAAAGCATAATTTTTTCCATGTCTGTAATATACTCCACTTCGACAGAAAGTCCCAGATTGCTAACCGCAGTCTGCGTGTTTACCAGTAGCGCGTGGCAGTTTTTACATCCCGACCCCAAAACCTTGATATTGATGTTTCCAGATTGCGCAACAGGTTTTGTTTGGGAACTTTGGCACCCGCAAGAGCAGCACCCACAGTTATTGTCCTCTTTCTTTTTTCCAAATTGAAATAATGCCATAAGAATATACCTCCATTTTTATGATTGTCGATTATGATAAAAGAAGAAACTGAAATGCATTGAAAAAATATCCTACCAGAATAATCCCAATGACACAGATTCCAATGAATATTCCTAAAAGCTTAGGCTTTACAGCTTTTCTCAGCATAATAATAGAAGGGAGAGAAAGCGTTGTCACTGCCATCATAAAGGAAAGAACCACACCCAATAGGGCGCCTTTTCCCAATAGAGCTTCGGCAATCGGAATCGTTCCAAAAATATCTGCGTACATAGGAACTCCTACCAAGACAGCAATCATAACGCCAAAGGGATTACGATTTCCCAGTGCAGTTACCACCCACTCTTCCGGAATCCAATTATGAATCACAGCGCCAATTCCCACACCAACGATTACATAGGGGAATACCTTTTTTGCAGTAGAAACGACCTGCTCCCAAGCATATTTTGCGCGGTCACCAGGACGCAGTGTTTCCTGTGGAGTTGCTGCCCCAACAGTTCCCTGACGAATAAATTCTTCCACCTGATTTTCCAGGGAGAGAGATTCTATCAACGTGCCGCCTGCAATGGCAATCAACAGACCCACTACCACATAGACAATCGCAATTTTCCATCCGAAAATGCTCATGAGAAGAACCAGAGAGCCTAAATCTACCATAGGGGACGAAATCAAAAAAGAAAATGTAACCCCCAGCGGCAACCCTGCACTGGTAAAGCCAATAAACAGCGGAATAGAGGAGCAGGAGCAAAATGGCGTTACCGTGCCTAACAGGGCCGCAAGGGTATTCGCCCAGATGCCGTGAAATCGCCCCAGAATTTTTCTGGTCCTTTCCGGCGGAAAATAGCTTTGAATGTAGGAAATTATGAAAATCAGGACGCCCAGCAGTATCATAATCTTTATCATATCATAGAAAAAGAAATGAATACTGCCTCCTATAGGGGTTTCCACATCCAGTCCCAGATTCGTCAGCAGATTTCCAATCAGCCGATTGAGCCACCCCATGCCTAAAATCTCATTTTGCAGAAAATTCCACAGAGTTTCCAGCATTTCCATGGTTTCACTCTCCTTATCAGATTATTATATTTAAATATATCAATATGATATGCCAAATAACAGCCGTACTGCATACCAAAAATATCAGGAGTTGCAGCACGGCATTTTTGACTCAGATGTCTCGGGGAGGATAATCAGTGTCTCTAAATACTGAAGGGCATAAGTGCCGCCTTCTTTAGAAATAGAATAGTGCATCCATTTTCCTTCCTTACGGCCCGAAACGATTCCACAATCGCACAATATTTTCATATGGTGGGAGAGAGTGGGCTGAGAAACAGGAAGTTCTTCCAGCAACCGGCAGGCACATTTTTCGCCGGATTGAAGCAGTTGTAAAATGTGTATGCGATTTTCGTCGCCAAGAGCCTTAAAAATGGCAGCGGCTTTTTGACAGTCCAATTCCACGAATTTCGCCTCCTGTCCATAGACTTCAAAGGGATTATACTATACATATCGATAATTGTCAATATGTTTTTGATTCTTTTTCTCGTTGTAAAGGGATTTTTTGTATGGTATTATTGAAACAGAAACAGAGCCTAAAATGGAATGGAGGTATTCCTATGGTGCCGGTTTTGTTCACATGCAGCCATCCGAAAACAGTTCGTGTTCGGTATACACTAAATGGTCAGACATGTCTCACTCAAAAAGAGAGTTTGGAAAAAGAAATCGCTGCTCTGTCTTTGCCCGCTGGACCTCATGTGCTAACGGTTACCACTAAAAGCTGGTATGATACCCCATTGTGTTATTTTCAAGTTTTAAATCCGTTTTTTTATGCTTGGCATATAAAATTTCTTTCTTGTTGGCATTTAGGCTATGATGATTCTTTTTCCAGTACAAGAGTCTCCTTCTATTTAAAAGAAAAACAAGAAACTGCTCACCTGACAACCCGTCTTTGCGTCCAGGAAAGAGAGGACATAAACAGAAATGTGGGCAGCAGCCTGGATTTTTATTGTCAAAAATCAGATAATATCCGAGAATTGAAAATGGAAAAAGTTCCTATGCCCCAAGAATTGATTACTCGTTTTCGCCGGGTACATCTGCTATCCGCTATATTTTACGGTATCATACTAGATACGGTTTTCATTTTAGGTTGTTTGAATGTAGAGAATATAATTCCGTTAATAGTTGCCACTTTATTCTGCACAATGTTTTCCGCTAATATGATTATAAAGACAGTACAAACTAAAAGTATTCATGAAAACATGAAAAAAACAAAACATATACTGCGTAAAAATACTAAAAAGAAATCATAGAAAAGGGCTCCATTCATTTCTGAATGGAGCCTGTTTTCTAATCAAGAGGTCCTTTTATCTTCCACAGTTTTCTGGTACTTTTCAAAATCCTGATTCCAACTATTATAGGCAGGATCGCCACGATGGTCCGGTAAATCATAGTGCTTTGCAAGATATTTTCCCAGAAAATAAGTTACCTTTTGGGCGCCATATATATTCATGTGGTCGCCGCCATCCCGGGAATCACCCTGCCAATCAATATTCATCTTTTCAACTCGAAGGTTCATGTCATAATAGGGAACATCATAGGATTTCGTCAGACTTTTTACGCCGTTGTGCTTCTGATAGTTCCAGTTTACCGGAGCGGGAACATTTACGACTAACAGGGGAATGTTTCGTTCCTGACAAAACGACACAATTTGTCCGAAATAGTATTGGTTGACTTCCTGAATTTCTTTTTTCTTATCGGTTTTTAGCATATATCCATTTCCACCCGTCCAAGGTTTGGATTTCCAAGTGGGGACAAAGCCTTTCAGATAGTTTCGCCATGTATAGTTGACTTGCCCGATGTCGGATATTGACAGGCTTTTCCACCGGTCGTGATATTCAAAAATCGGCAGTGCTTTTTCAATAGTCCGAGATGCAATCCGGGAAACATCATCCTGAAAACCGGAGGAGCGATATAATGCATTGGCTTCAAAGATTACCAGTTTCGGTGTCTGTACTTGACAAAACGCCTTTAAATAGGCCAAGGTATCTTCAATATGCTGACCAGGTGTACCGCAAATATATCCGGTATATCCATAATCTTCCCATAATTGCATGGGGCTCATAGAAGAATAGGTTTCGCTGTCGCCAATTACCAAATAATCCAAAGAGTTTTCGCGCTCCGTCAGAAAGCCGGTAGCTTGGGCATTGCGCATGCCACTGGCTTTCTCATTATTTTTAGGCTCTACCAGCCAAGATCCGGCTGTGAGTAATCCGAAAAGAATCGCGAGAAAGAGCAGGCTGCACAGCAGGTTTTTATATTTTTTCAAAGCAGCCACCTCCTAAAATCCAGCATACATGGGTTCCACAGGCACATATCCTACACCATATGCACCAAATAGGATAATTGCCAAAATGGCCGTATAATAAATAGCCCACCGCAAAACCACCGGTTTTTTAGAAATGGTTTTGCGCAGAGGAATATTGTTTTCCTGCAAAATACTGATAATCAGTACCAACAAAACAGATACCACCAAAATCAGCAGGTCAAAACGGTCAAGTCCTACCCGAAGTTCCTGCAGAGAGGGAATGGAAAAATCCGTTACCATTGTGCGGAACATACGCAGTCCAGCCCTCAAACCGTTGGCCCGGAAAAACAGTTCGCCTACGCATACCAAAAGGCCTGTTCTTACAATACGGAACAACCGGTATCCAAAGCTTTCACGGGGAATATGCAAAAATTCCAGTACTTTGCGGGTAAAAGGCTCGGTAAGATTGGCCAGCAGAATAAGGCCAAAATGGTACATACCAAAAAACAGATAGCTCCATGCGGCGCCATGCCACAGGCCATTACAAAACCAAACACAAAACAGGGCAATGCTGCCGGACATGAGGGGGCCAAAGTGATTGCCAAGATGTTTTCTGCCATTGGTGGTCAACTTTTTCAGCGGACCGGAAAGAGACAGGGGATAGTAGATGTAATCCCGGAACCAAGCGCCCAGGGTAATGTGCCACCGGGTCCAGAATTCCGAAATGCTCTTGGAGAAAAATGGGCGGCGAAAGTTTTCGGGCATTTTTACGCCAAAAATTTCACCCATACCCATGACCATATCCATAATACCGGAGAAATCCATATACAACTGACAGGTATAGGCAATCATTCCCAAGAAAATGACACCGCCGCCATGCATGGGATATTTATCAAAAATGGTATTGACGCCCAGATTCAGCCGGTCAGCAATGACCATTTTTTTGAAAAGGCCATAGAGTATGCGCTGTGCGCCGGATGTCAAATTCGCATACAGGATAGGTCTGCCTTCATACAGTGCTTCAGCAGTTTCAGAGTAGCGGCAAATGGGGCCTTCCATCAACTGCGGGAAAAATGACATGTACAAAGCCAGCCTTCCTAAGCTGCGGTCGGCCGGAGCAGTTCCGCGGTAAACATCTACCAAATAAGAAACTGCCTGCATGGTATAGAAAGAAATTCCAATAGGCAGAACCCAGTGGAAGGTGGGGAACAGTTCGGGACCTCCCAGTGCACCCAGTAAAAGGTTGACATTGGTTCCAAAGAAGTTGATATACTTCAGACATAGAAGTAATCCGATATGCAAAACGATACCCAAGGCCAAAACGCGGCGCATCCGATGTTTTTTCTTTTCACGCAGCGCTTTACGCTCGGGTTTCTCTGCGGCTTTAATCATTACATCTTCATCTTGTCGAACAGTGTCAAGCCACAGCCCGAAATGGTGAATAGAAAAGGTGGACAGCAGCAGAAAAATCAACATTTTCCCGCTGATCGTCCAGAAAAAGAAATAACTGGCTGCCAGAAGGACTTTCCACCGGTGTTTCTGCGGCATCAGGTGATAGACCAGCAGTACCACCGGCAGAAATAAAAGCAGGAAGAGCGGCTCCTGGTATGTCATTTATTCTTCCTCCAAACGCTGAATCATCTCCCACATGCTCTTAGCGGAATTGAAGTTGGCGGGTACAATTTCCACGGTGGGGATTTCAATGTCAAACTCTTCTTCCAGTTCTGCTACCAGAGACAAAATGGCAAGGGAGTCCAGATAGTTGTCGGTCACCAGTGTAGTGCAGGTCTCATAATCGGCATCGGGCTGAATTTCTCTCAAGATTTCCAACAGTTTTTCCATGATAAATACCTCTTTCATTTTTAAATTTTGTTTTGAAAGCAAAATGATTCAAAACATAAAAATTGTCATTGATAACGCTACTCAAAATTTATATAGAAACCTTTTTCAAAAAGTAAGGGCAGTATTCAGCGGGCTGACCGATTGTCTTTCCCGCAAGACACGAAAACCGCCTTTTTCGCTCCACGCAAGCACAGCTGGCAGGTCGCGGCTTAAAAACAGTGCCATGCCTTCTGTAACGGAATAAGCTCCTGTTTTTTCAAAAACAAAGACATCTCCCGGCTGTAAATCTGCCACCGGCAGCTGCTTAACCAGAATGTCGTTTACCGTACAGAGAGAACCGCACAAATTCCAAGGCTTTTCTTCTCCATCCCGATTTTCCAGCCGGTATACCGTAGGCATTTTCATGGCCATACTCTGGCCGTAATAGTTCATTTGATGCAGGCCGCCGTCCAGAATTACGTAATTCTGGCCCTTGTTTGTCTTGCAGTCTGCGGCCGCTGTCAGGTAATATCCGCAGTCTGCCGCAATAGAGCGTCCCAGCTCCAGCGTAATATGGCCATCAAAGGTCATATTCCCAAGCATAGCGCCGAATTCTTTCAGAAAGCCAGCTTCATCAAAATCGTCGTCATCTGCAAAATAAAACACCGGCAAACCAGGTCCATATTCCAGCTCCTGAGTCACAAAACCGAATTCTTCGTGTAGGGAGGAAATCAATTCGTCGAGCCTGTTCAACTGGCGCTGAAGCCGTTTGGTGGAATGCTTTTGTGTACCGGAGTACTGCTGAATCCCCACAATTTCCAAAAAGGGATATTCGTCCCGTTGGGAAACAATGCGGCGGACATCGCTTTCTTCCATACCAAACTGATTACCACTGGTAAGGCGAAGCAACACCGGCACTTTTCTTCCCCGCTCTTTCGCGCACCGGTGAAGCAGTTCCCACTGAGCGGGAGATTCCGCCGTATACCGTCCCATGTTAGGGCAATCGTCCATCATTCGAGCGGTATCTTCCAGAGACTTGTTAACGCCGGAAATCACCAGCTTTTCTTCGGGAATCTGCAATCTTCGGCAAATATCATATTCGCCAGGGGAACAAACTTCAAACCGGTCGGCAAGCTCTCGCAGGGCGCCTGTAAGAAAGGGATTTGCCTTCATGGCAAAGCAGAGTGCAGGACGGTTTCCCAGCAGCAAACGCAGCGTTTCCATACGCTGGGATAACTTATCCAAATCAAACAGATAGGTAGGGGTACCATACTGTGATGCGGCTTCCTGTAACGTTCTGAGTTCCATCATACACCTCCTGTTTTTATAGCTGCCCGCTTATCGGTGCAGACTTTTTCTATCAATCTTTCCGTTTTTGTTCAGAGGCATTTCAGGCAATTTTACATAAGTGCCTGGAAGCATAAACACCGGCAATGTTGCAGAAAGGGTATGACGGATATCTTTTCCTTCAATCTCTCCTACATAGTAAGCGGTCAGACGGCCTTTTTTCTCATCGAAAACACAGCAAGCTCTTTCTACACCTTCTACACCGGAAAGGGCTCTCTCTATCTCTTCCAGTTCAATACGATGTCCCATATATTTAATCTGGAAGTCTTTTCGGCCCGCAAAAAACAGCTCGCCTTCCTCGTTATACCATCCCAAATCTCCGGTACGGTACATGCGCTGAGGATAGGCGGTTACCAGAGGATTCTGTACAAATCGGCTTTCGGTCTGTGTGGGGTTGTTATAATATCCCAGTGCTAAAGCAGTTCCGGTAACACAAATTTCACCATGCATACCGGGTGCCGTGACCAAATGATTTTCCTCATCCAGCAGAAATACTCTCTCATTGGGAAAGCTGCGGCCAATCGGCAACCCATCAGGATATTCTCTGCCGCGTTCTACTTCATGCCAAGTACAGTTACATGTAATCTCTGTAGGGCCATACAAGTTAATAAAACGCGCTTCCGGGAGATGGCTCATCCATTGCTTCAAATGCTTCATGGGCATTGCTTCGCCGCTGAACAGTACCTTATTTACCGTTTCCGGTACCCGATAATCAAGCCCATGGAAGGTAGTGACCAGACACAAAGCGGAAACCGCCCAAATCATGGTAGTGATGTTTCGGTCACACAGGTGATCAAGCAGCTTGGCAGGCTGTGAAAACAGGGGCTTTGGAATGATTTCCAAACGTGCACCGGTTTTCATAGCGGAATAGATGTCTTTGACAGAGACGTCGAAGTCAAAAGGTGCCTGATTTCCAATGACATCTTCTTGGGTAATGGAAAACAGAGAGGTAAAGTGTTCGATAAAGTCGATAACAGAGCGATGACATACCACAACCCCTTTTGGCACACCGGTAGAGCCGGATGTGAAGTTGGCATACAGGGGGTCGGTATCAAGCGCATTTTCCCGAACTTTGTCGAGAGCAGCAGCATCTTCGGGCGTTTGCAGCAAGTCTTCCAGAAACAGTACATCCAGTCCGTCCATTGCAGAAAGCTTTTCGGAAAAAGCATGACTGGTAACAATTTTCCGGGCATTCAGGGTTTCAAGAATTGCCTGTACTCGAGGGGCCGGAAATTCTGGATTGATGAGGACATAAAAGCAGCCGGCATAGACCGCACCAAAAAACAGTTTTAAGGTTTCGACAGATTTCTCCATAAAAACCGGGACCGGTGAGCCGGCAGGAAAATGCTGACAAAGTCCGCTTCCAATTTTGCGGGCGTCTTCAAGAAGTTCTTGATAGCTGCATACATACATTTCATCAGCAACGGCAATATTGGAAGGAGAAGCGGCAGCGGAGCGCTCAAGATATTGCAAGACATTGGTGGTAGGGAGCATGATATCATCCTTTCCATGCGTGGGATGTTTCACACAAAAAAGTATCCGGCAAAGGGAAGTATTCCCTATGCCGGATATGAGTATACAGGCTGTTTGTGAATGGTATTTTTGCTAAACCTAAAGATATCTAAAGATAAGTAATAGTATCAACATTGTCATTTTTTTGAAACTATTTGTAACCAATGGTAAACAGAAGTTCAATTTTAGTCAAAAAGATTTTTTGTAAAATCGAAACCAAACCTTATAGAATTTAAATAGGCTCTTTTGCATCGAATTCATGGGGATCTAACGGTAGATGAAGCAAAAATTGCGTATGCAGACCATGTTCAGGCGGATATATCAATTGTACTGTGCCTCCATGAGCTTCCACTAATTTTTTTACAATTGTCATTCCAAGCCCATGTCCACCTCCGGGACCGCGTGACGCATCTCCGGTTACAAACGGGTCAAAAATAGTGGTACAAATTTCAGCAGGAATCCCCACGCCTTTATCTCCAAGCGTTAAGAGAACAAAACCATTTTCTCTCGTGACTCCACAAAAAATTTCTGTCCCCTCCGGATTATACCGTATGGAGTTGTTGACAATGTTGTCCAGAATCCGTCGGAATTTCGGAATATCCAGTTGACAGAAAGCCGGTTCTTCCGGAATTTCCACCACCAGAGAAAAACCGCCTTCTTCCAGCTCATTGTATTTGTGCCCAAAGTATTCCTTAAGGAATTCACACAAATCACATTTTTTCGTTTCCAATCCAAAGTCCGGCCGTGTAATCGCACTGTATTCCAAAAATGCCTCTGTCAAATCAGAAACCGAAGTCGCTTTTTGATAAATCAGCTCCACGTATCGTCCAATGGAGTCATCAGGAATCATACCATCGCAAATGGCTTTTGCGTACCCCTGTATAACTGTAATTGGGGTTTTCAAATCATGAGAAATATCCATTAGCATTTGGCGGCGCTGCTCGTCAAGTTCCTGTTTTTGACGCTCAATTTCCTGGAGCTGCGTGGTAACCTGGTCAAACGTACTGGCAATTTCCATCAGTTCCCGCGGTCCTTGATAATTTTGTAAATTGGAAGAATCTCCACTTGGCAGACGAGCAAGCGCAGCATTGATAGGTTGTAAATATCGTTTCATTTCCCGGCTGATTAAAAAGCCAAAGAGGGCTACTACCATTAAAAATAGTGGAATAAAAAAGTACCAAATTTGGTTCCAAGTAGCCACGCCATCCGCTGCTTGGTGTCGGACGCTTCGAGGGTAATAGAATATGAGAATTCGTTGCTGATTGAAATTATTGACATAAGAGTATTTTGCAATATTATACTGTTGATTGTATTGGCCATTGATAAATTGAAATTCTACGTCTGACAAATTCTTAATGTCAGAGAAGAGAGGACCCCATAAAACATGATAGTTTTTATCCAGTACACAGTACTTTCCAATGACTTCTTCCCCGTTTTTTCGGAAACGCTCCGTAACCAAATAAGCATCCTCGTCTCCATACTCTTCCAACCGGGAAACGGTAAAATACCGCTTAGAACTATAGTCTAAAATACATTGTAATTCAAACTGTGTAAAAGAGGTTTTCACATCTCGGGTGCTGGTATAAACGGTGTTTCGATCACCATCCAGGACAACAAATTCGCACCCTTTCATTTTATTCCGGAACGCAGAGTCAAAATCTTCCGCATACAGAAAAGATTTATTATTTTGAAGAAACGCTGATACATTAGGTCTTTTAAAAATTTGCGTCAGCCAAGAAGTTGCGGCTACATAAACCCCTAAAAGAATTATCAAAACCGTTAAAGAAAATATAAAAAGCCATTTTAAAAATGTAAAAGTTAGGCTTCGTCGATGAAAATTATCACTTTTCATATCCATCAAATTTATACCCGATTCCCCTAATAGTCCGGATATATACCGGATGGCGGGGATCATCTTCGATTTTTTCCCGTAAATTTGAAATGTGAACCATCATGGTATTGTCATCACTGCGCAGAGCTTCCCCATTGATGCAGTTATATAACTGCGCTTTGGTAAACACACGGCCAGGGGATTTCATCAGCTTGACAAGAATTTTTAATTCGGTAGAGGTCAAAGGAACGGGCTCTCCGTTTTTTGTCAAAGATAAATTTTCCAAATCAATCCGCAAAGAACCAGCGCTCAGCCATCGATTCTTGTTGTTCTCATCCTGTGCATAGTTATGATACCGGCGCAAACTGGCTTGTACCTGGGCCACCAAAGCGCCCGGCTGAAAAGGTTTGGTCATATAGACATCTGCGCCGGTTTCTAATCCGCGGATGCGATCCTCTTCCTTTCCCTTTGCAGAAAGGATAATCAGTGGAATACTGCTTGTACTTCGTATCTTCCGGGTCAATTCAAATCCATCCATTTTGGGCATCATAACGTCCAGGATCGCCAGCTCTACCGCTTGTTTTTCCAAGATTTCCAGTGCTTTTATACCGTTATCCGCAAGGTATACCGTATACCCGTTTTTTTCCAGATAAATTCGAATCAAATTGGCAATATCAAAGTCATCTTCTGCTATCAAAATCCGCTCATGCATAACTTTCTCCCCTTTTCCTTAGAAAATAAATTCAGTATACACCGAATTTATAAAGAGGTCCTTTCCTGATTCTTAAGAAATATTAACAATTAAGTATTTAAAAAATAAAAGTAAGGATATTATACAAGCGTAAACACCAATGATTTTCGGTATTACAATTTTTGCCAATGTTTTTTCAAATATAGAACGCATAATACTAATATAGCCGGAAATATGACCGCAGCCAAAAGGCCGGATTTCATGCCCAACTGAGAAAGCTCTTCACCAGTAGAATCGTGCATTTGTTGAAGCACATGGGTTTTCTGAGACAAGTCGCTGACAACTCCCGAGAGCCAAGGGCCAAGAGAACCTCCCAAATCCCCAAACACTGCCATCATTCCAAACATGGCGGTACCTCCCATAGGAAATCTGGCTGCCGTATCAGAAAAGGTACCAGGCCACATCAGACTGACGGAAAAACCGCAAACAGCACAGCCAATCAGAGAGACTAAAGGCAATGGAGCAAAAATTGTGGTCAAATAACAGACAACGCACAATACGCCACAAAAAAGCAGCGCATTTCGCAGATTCAACCGGTTGCCATACAGACCATACAACAGCCGTCCCGTACCCATAAGGGCGGCGAACAGACAGGGCCCCAGTAAATCCCCCAAGGTTTTGGAGACCCCCAAACCAGTTTCAGCAAACAGGGAGGACCATTGGCTCATGGTCAATTCGCTGGCGCCGGCGCACATCATGATAATCAACGACACGAGAAAAAGGCGATTTTTACACAGCTCTTTTATGTTCATCAATTTTTCTTCCGGTACCGGCGGCATCAAGGGAACTTTCGCAAAGAAAAAAAGGTTGAGGAACGGGACCACCGCCCACCCAATGGGAAGCCACATCCAAATATCAGTACCCAAAAATGTAAGAAAAAGGGTGCTGATAAGGACCACACCCATTTGCCCCCAGCAGTAAAAAGAATGAAGTAGACTCATGGCACTGGCTTTTTCGTCTCCTGGCAGAGATTCCACGATGGGACTTACCAATACTTCCAACAAACCGCCGCCCAGCGCATAAATTACTACAGCTATAATCAGTCCGGCATAAGGGGATGGACAAATCTGCGGCAGGACTCCCAACAAAACCAATCCAACAGTGCTGAAAATATGAGCCAGCACAGCGGAAGCCCTATATCCGATTTTATCCACCACTTTTACGGCAAGAAAGTCCGCCAAAATCTGCGTGCCAAAGTTAATGAGAATTAGACGGCCTACCATTTCAAAATTTAAACCATATTGTGTTTGAAAAACAATAAACAACAGCGGCGCCAGATTATTCACAATGGCTTGCGTAATATATCCGGTATAGCAGGCATACAAGGTATGCTTGTAGGTCAGATGCACAGAAAATACCACTCCTTTTTCATACCGTTTCCGGTAATAGCTCGGCAATCAGCTCATTGGATACCAGAAAGCCTTTTGGAGTCATCGCAATCCGCGCAGGTTCCGGCACCAGTAGTCCGGCACTGCGATACATACGGCTTTTCTTTTCCATACTCGAAAAAGCCTTTCTTCCTTCTTCCCCAAAACCGGCCAGTGTTTCCCAGGTAATTCCTTCACGAAGCCGCAGCCCTAACATAATTTTCTCTTCCAGTGTACCGCCTTCCCCATCTTCTATCGGTTCCGGCTTATCCAGAAATCCGTTCAGACTGCGGGGATAATAAAAGCGTTTCCCGTTAACAAATGAATGTGCGCCGGGTCCAAGTCCCAAATATTCCTCACAGTGCCAATATTTCAGATTATGGCGGCTCTCCTTCCCAGGAAAGGAAAAATTACTGATTTCATATTGTTTCAGGCCTACCTTGTCCAGTGCATCACATACAGTCAAATACCGGTCGGCTGTTTCGTCCTCGTCCGGGAGAGACAGAGACTGGCGTTGATTCCAATAAGAAGTACCCGGCTCCACTTTCAGCAAATAAGCCGATACATGGGGGACCTTTAATTTCGCGCAAAACTTCACAGAATCCAGAGCACTTTCCATGGTTTGTCCTGGAGTTGCCAGCATTAAATCCAAAGACAAATTGGAAAACCCCGCTCTTCGAGCCGCCTGTACCGTTTCAGCAGCTTGCCGGGCGGTATGACGGCGACCCAAAATTTTCAATTCTTCATCATTGGCCGATTGCAAACCGATGGAAAGCCGGTTGGCTCCTGCCGAAAAAATGGTCTGCAAAAAGGCGTCCAAACGGGAAGATGGGTTTACTTCCACCGTAATTTCCGCATTTTCCAGAGAAAAATTCTGCTTTGCTGTCTTTATCAGTCTGGAAATCCGTTCAGCACCCAATAGATTTGGCGTGCCACCGCCAAAATAAAGGGTGTCCGCCACAGGGGGGACACCCTTCTGGATAAGCTTCTGTGCCCAAAAAACAAGCTGCTTTTCCAGAGAACGGGTATAGGCTTCTTTGAGAGCTTCATCCCCTGCAAGCGAATAAAAATCACAGTAGGGGCATTTTCCATCACAAAAAGGGATATGCAGATATAGGCCGAGCATGAAATCCTCCTTGAACGATGAAATATATAAAAATAAAAAATTCTTTTATATCAGATTTTCCAAAAAGAAATGGACACAATTCCACACAGAAAGCATAGGGATAAAGAAGAGCACCATCAGGGCGGCATCCAGAACTATCCCTCGCAATGAAAAGTGTTTTTTCCGCTGCTGATAATAATAGCCAATTAACAGGATACAGGCAATCAAACAGACACTTCCCCCGCTAACGCTTCCTATATATTCCAAAGGATGCAGATGTATCTCTCCAAATGCGGTGAGCACACACCACACAAAGAGGCAATAAAAGCCGGCGCTGCTGGTCACACTCAGAAAAAAAGCGGATAGTGAAGATGACAAACGGCAGTTTATTTCAACCGTTTTTTTGAAAACCATGGCAAAAAGGCTGCTTAGCAGGCAAGCGCCACCCAAAAAGGTCAAGGACCGGCAAAGTCCACCATACCAGTAGTGGAAACAGATCCAATAATTTTCAGAACCTGTGAACTCTTGCCGCTGAATCCATAACGGAAGGATAATACCAGCAGCTAAAAGCAAACCTCCTCCAATCAATAGAGACAAACTCCAAAATTTACAGGATCTACAAGCGGAAATTTTCATAAACAATCTCCTTTCCGCAGACATATCTGATATCGATATGACCAGATATGTTATTGGAATAACACGATGTCTGTTTTCCAGTGTTATTCATCCAACTTGAGAACGCTCATAAATGCTTCCTGGGGCACCTCTACTGTTCCCAATTGGCGCATCCGCTTTTTGCCCTCTTTCTGCTTTTCCAGCAGCTTCTTCTTTCGGGTAATATCGCCGCCGTAACACTTGGCCAGCACGTCTTTCCGCAAAGCCTTTACCGTTTCCCGGGCAATAATCCGTCCGCCGATACATGCCTGAATGGGCACTTCAAACAGCTGCCGCGGAATCTTCTCTGCCAGTTTTTCCGCCATTTTTCGGGCTCTTCCATAGGCCTTGTCCGCGTGAATGATAAAGGACAGGGCATCCACCACTTCACCGTTGAGCATAATATCCAGCTTAACCAGATTGGATTTCTGGTACCCCATCAGCTCATAGTCAAAGGAAGCATAGCCCCGGGTGCGGGATTTGAGGGCGTCGAAGAAATCATAAATGATCTCGTTGAGGGGCAGTTCATAATGGATATCCACCCGGTCAGAATCCAGATATTTCATATCTTTAAACACGCCACGGCGCTCTTGGCAAAGCTCCATAATATTTCCAACATACTCGCTGGGGGAATAGATATGGGCATTGGCGATAGGCTCCTCTGCCTTCGCAATGAGAGTCGGGTCTGGGTAATTGGTGGGGTTATCCACGGCAATCATTTCCCCGTCCGTCTTGGTAATGTGGTACACCACGCTGGGAGCAGTGGTTACCAGATCCAGATTATATTCCCGCTCCAGACGTTCCTGCAAAATCTCCATATGGAGCAAGCCCAAAAATCCGCAGCGGAAACCAAATCCCAATGCAACCGAAGTTTCCGGTTCAAAGGTAAGAGCAGCATCATTGAGCTGTAATTTTTCCAGTGCATCCCGCAAATCGCTGTAATGGGCGCCGTCTGCCGGATAAATACCGCAGAACACCATAGGCTGTACGGCTCGATAACCGGGCAGCGGTTCTGCTGCGGGACGGTTTGCTAAGGTTACGGTATCACCCACTCGGGCTTCTCTCACATTTTTAATGGAAGCGGCAATATAACCCACCTCACCAGCAGAAAGCCCGTCTGCCGGTTCCAGAGAGGTTGCCCGCAAATAGCCACATTCAACCACGTTGAACTCACTGCCCACTGCCATCATGCGAATCATATCGCCGGGATGAACAGAGCCTTCCTTAATGCGGACATACACAATAACGCCCTTATAAGCGTCATAATAAGAGTCAAAAATCAGTGCCTGCAAAGGGGCCTCCGGGTCACCTTGCGGCGCCGGGACATCCTGTACAATGCGCTCCATGACCTGATCAATGTTAATCCCCTGCTTGGCAGAAATCCGCGGGGCATCCTGCGCGGGGATTCCAATAACATCCTCAATTTCATTGGCCACCCGATCAGGGTCTGCGCTGGGCAAATCAATTTTATTGATAACGGGTACGAGTTCCAATCCGGCGTCTACTGCCAAATACGTATTGGCCAGTGTTTGCGCTTCAATTCCCTGGGAGGCATCCACTACCAACACGGCGCCTTCACAGGCAGCCAGCGAGCGGGAAACCTCATAGTTAAAGTCTACATGGCCGGGGGTGTCGATGAGGTTAAACACATAATCCTCGCCATCCTTTGCCCGATATACCAGCGTGACCGCATGGGCTTTGATGGTAATTCCCCGCTCTCTTTCCAAGTCCATATTATCCAGCAGCTGATCCTCCATATTCCGCAGGGCAACTGCTTTTGTCTGTTCCAAAATCCGGTCTGCCAGGGTGCTTTTCCCGTGGTCAATATGGGCAATAATGCTGAAATTCCGTATTTTATCCTGTGGCACTGCCAAAGTACAATCACCTGTTCTTTCTAAGGAAAATGTAAATCTTTATATTCAGAATCAGTATAGCACAGGAACAGCAAAAAGGGCAAGAAAAAAGGCAGTGATTTCAAAAGCCTTTTCACTGCCTGTAAAGAGATATTGGTTGAAGTTCAATGTTCTTTGAATTAAATCACCATTCCTCCATTGACCCCCAGTACTTGACCGGTAATAAAGGAGGATTCCGGAGAACACAAAAACAGCGCTGCCCGTGCTACATCCTCGGGAGTTCCAAGTGTTTCCAGCGGCGTTTCTTCCCGCAGTTCTTCCAGTGTTTCCGGGGAAAGATGACCGTTCATTTCTGTTTGAATCACCCCCGGCGCAATGCAGTTTACCCGGATGCCAGACGGCCCGGTTTCTTTAGCCAGAGCCTTTGTCAGGCCGATAATAGCCGCTTTGGCCGCCGAGTAATGTACTTCACAGGAAGCCCCAACCTGTCCCCACATAGAACTGATATTGATAATGCAGCCATTCTGCCGGCGAATCATGCCGGGGAGCGCCCGACGGCAGCAGAGAAATACTCCCTTGACATCCACTCGAAACAGTTCGTCCCAGTCCTCTTCGGTAATATCGGTAAACAATTTTTGCTGGGCAATCCCTGCATTATTGACCAAAGCTTCTACTGTACCCAGTTCTTTTTCTGCGATGGAAAACAGCGTTTCTACCTGCTGAGCATCTCCAATGTCGGCAGAAATGGCCATCGCTACGCCTCCCTCTCGGCAGATACTGGATGCCAACGCTTCGGCTTTTTCGCGGCTATTCCGATAGTTGACAGCCACTGCCCAGCCATTTTGGGCAAACAGCCTAGCGCAGGCTGCCCCAATTCCACGGGAAGCTCCGGTGATGATAACAGTTTTCATGGCAGTATCTCCTTTATTCCAGATTTCCAGTGAGCAACATAATAGCAGTCAGCGCTGCCAGTGGGGCCGTCTCGGTACGAAGGATACGGGGGCCCAAGGTAGCCATACAGGCACCGTTTTCCGTTAACATCTGCACTTCTGCCTCATCGACCCCACCCTCAGGACCAATAAAAAAGGAAACACTTTTCCAATCCGAAGAGACGACTCCCGAAAGAGGTTTGCCGCCTCCCTCATAAAAGAGAAGTACCGGACCATTTTCGGCTGCACGCTGCGCGGCCTTGGAAAAGCCCATAGGCGGCAATACCTGAGGCAAAGTTCCCCGACCGCTTTGTTTGGCAGCTTCGTCAGCAATTTTCTGCCAACGAGCGGCTTTTTTGGCGGCGGATTTTTCGTCCGGGCGGGAAACACATCGGCGCATATACACCGGCACAATTTCAGTGGCTCCCAGTTCCACCGCTTTTTGAACAATGGCATCCATTTTGTCCCCTTTAGGAATTCCCTGATATACGGTGACTTTTATAGAAGGCTCACTGTGGGAAGGAATACGCTCCAACACCCGCACCAGTACCTCATCTCCCGAAAACCCGGTAATTTCACATCGGTAATCCATTCCCTCTCCATCACACAATGTCAGGGATTCTCCCAGCTTCATGCGCAGTGAACGGGCAATATGACGTCCGTCTTCTCCAGAAACCGTGGTTTCGTCCCCGGAAAATGGGGAAACAAAAAAGCGTGGCATAACTGCACTCCCTTTTTTCAAAATTCAACAAACTTTAACCAATGCCGCCATAGCAAATGCCCAGAATCAGCACCAGCACAGTCAGCGGTACATAGACATACCGTGCGGCAAAACCGAACGCTTTGCTCAAAGGCTTGTCCCGGCCTTCTTCCAGCTCCTTGCGAATTCTCCGATATCCCAAAACATAGTAAATGGAAACCGCGCCCAGTACGGCTCCAGTAGGAACTACAATAATGGACACAAAATCAAGCCAGCTTCCCACTTTGGGTTCTGCTTCCAGGAAAAGACCGATAGCCAACGTTAGAATTCCACACAAAGCAACCGCCAGCTTGCGGGACATATGGAACCGGTTCTGCCAGCTTTCAATTACCGCTTCAAACATATTGATAAGAGAGGTAATCCCGGCAAAGGCTACCGACACAAAGAAGAATATTGCGAATATATTGCCGAAAGGAATTTCCTTGAAAATTTCCGGAAGTGTGAGGAACAGCAGCGACGGTCCGGAAGTGGGGTCAATGCCAAAAGCAAAAACTGCCGGCATAATGGCCAGAGCCGAAAGCATAGCTGCCAGTGTATCAAACAGGGCAGTCCGCAGGGAGGCAGCCGGAATATCCGCAGATTTGTCCAAATAAGCGCCATACACAATCATACCGGAACCGGTAATAGACAGGGAGAAAAATGCCTGTCCCATGGCCATAATCCAGGTGTCGGCTTTGAGAAGGGCATCCCATTTGGGAACAAACAAAAATGCATAGCCGTCCCCTGCACCGGGAAGAAAAGCTACTCGTACCGCTACAATCAGGAAAAGAAGAAAGAAAAGCGGCATCAACACCTTACTCACTTTTTCAATTCCTTTGGAAACACCGGTAAGTGCGACTGCACACACCATGACAACCACAATTGTATGCCATGGAATACTGCCGAAATCTCCCGTTGCCTGCGCAAAATAGGTGGAAGCATCCAGGGAAAACAGCTCTCCGGTAATGGAACCCCAGCAAGAACGAAGGACCCATCCCAAAATAATGGCATATCCGATGGCGATTCCCAAGGAACCCAAAAGAGGAATCCAGCCCAGTGCTTCCCCAAACTTTCCGGCTTTTTCCCGTCGTGCCGAAAAACAATATCGATAAGACCCCAGTGTACCGGTACGAGCCAAGCGTCCAATACCAAATTCAGCAGACAGTCCTACCCATCCAAAAAGGAAGACAAACAGCAGATAGGGGATGAGAAACGCTGCGCCGCCATATTGTCCCAAACGATAGGGGAACATCCAAATGTTTCCAAGTCCTACCGCAGAACCTACACAAGAGATAATAAACCCAAAGGAGGAGCTAAAACTACCATTCCGATGGGCTGTATTGTTGTTGGAGCTTTCCATAAAACCATTCCTTTCCCATGTCCAAAAGCATAGCCGCTTTTATAATACACCACTTTGCAGAAATACACTGTGAAATTAAATTATAACATGAACCGTTGTCAAAGAGAAGTGCAAAAATCCTGATATAGTATCTTTTGCTTCAATATTTTTTCTATTGTTATTTACAGCTACTATTTCAGAAAATATCCTTTTCTAACTCCCATAAATCAATAAGATTTTGTTCTAAACAAGAAATTTGTAAAGCTTGGAAACCATTCAAAAGTCACTGTTTTTTTTGGAATGTTTCTGCTATACTATACATGGAGAAACGGAACAGAAAGGGGAGGATACCCATGGTCTCTCGATGGATTGAGGGCTTTCGGTTTTGTATTAAAGGTTTGATAGAAGCCCCAAGTGTGCGCTCTATGCAGCAATTTACGCAGCACGGGGATGTCTCTACGTTGGAGCATTGCCTGATGGTAGCATTTTTAAGTTATACAATTTGTAGGATGATAGGGCTGAATTTCTATGTTGCCGCAAGAGGCGGACTGCTCCATGATCTGTTTTTGTATGACTGGCATAAGCCAAACCCCTATCCGGGGCTTCATGGCTTTTCTCATCCCAAAATTGCTTTGCACAATGCGCAGAAATATTTTTATCTTACTCCATTAGAAGAGGAGATTATCCGCACTCATATGTGGCCTCTTACGTTTTGGGCGTTTCCTAAACATTGGGAAAGCTTTGTGGTATCCTGTGCCGATAAGCTGTGTGCTCTTTTGGAGACCTTTGGTCTAATTCGCCGTTTCCGCACCACCCAGACTTTGGGATGGATTGGCGATTTATGTGTCAAGGCTCAAAACGGAATTTCAGTAGTCTAATTGTAAAACACTTGATAAATTAAAAAAGCCCGCTCTGACATGATTGCCGGAGCGGGCTTTCTTACTGTTTATTTGTACAAGAGCATTACAGAGCTATGTCTTCTGTTGACATGAAATATACCCGAAAGGATTATTCCATAATACGAATAGCATGATAACCTTCGTGGACTGCCGTAAGGATTTTACGGGGAGCGATAGCATCGCCAATAACAGCCACATTATCGTAGTTAGCCTCCAGAAGATCTTCCAGCTGGTTGTTGGCACGGAAGCCAGCTGCGTTAAATACAGTGTCACAGGGAATGGTTACTGTCTCGCCATCCTTTTCGTAGGTGACGGAGTCGGGGGTAATGTTGGTAACTTTAGCGCCAGCCACTACCTTAACGCCTCTGTCAGCCACCATGTTGCGCAGCTGTTGGTCATTGTTCAGGCAATGTGCAGCGGTGTAAAGAATATCCGGAAGCATCTCCACGATGGTGACCTCGTCTGCCTTAGGAGCAATATCGCAGGCCGCTTCGGTACCAGCCAAGCCGCCGCCAATGACAACGACTTTCTTCCCAGCGCCCACTTTATGAGTGAGGTAGTCAGATACCACCACAGCGTTCTCAATGCCGGGAATAGGCGGAATAGCCGGAGATGCGCCAGCTGCCAATATCACCTTATCATAATTGCCACCCACCACGTTTTCGACAGTAGCGGTCTTGTTATAGCAAATCTTAACGCCCAGCTTCTCGCACTGGGTCTTCATATACTTGATCAGCTTAATAATGTCGGCCTTGAAATCGGGGCCGCCTGCGGGCCAAAGGGTACCGCCCAAGCGGTCGGTCTTCTCCCAAAGCTCAACATCCCAGCCGCGCTGTCTTGCAGTAATAGCAGCGGACATACCGCCAGGGCCGCCGCCGATGACCAGAATGGACTTCTTGGAGCCATCGGGCTTGGGCAGAGCATAATCTCTTTCAGCATAGCAGGTGGGGTTCACAGCGCAATAATAGTGCTTGCCAGAGAACCCGGAAAGCAGGCACTCGTTGCAGCCTACGCAGGGACGGATATCTTCATAGCGGCCTTCCTTGACCTTGGTAGGCCAATAGGGGTCTGCCAGCATCTCGTGGCCCAGGCCCAGATAATCCAGCGTCTCATCCTCAATGACTTTATTGGCCAGCTCAGGGTCAAAGAGCTTGCCGTCGCCCAATACCGGGATATGTACCACGTTTTTAATAGCGCGCTGCACATCCAGCTTATGGCCGGGTTTGGAGTAGACGGTAGTAATAGCCTGATACCATTCCTCATAGCAACCAGTATCCACATGCAAAGCGGTAATGCCTGCATTTTCCAGAATCTTGGCCATTTCGATGCCTTCATCCAGTGTGCGGAAACCTTCTACACGCTGGTCAGGCGTAAACTTTACCAAGATGGGGAAGTTCTTGGGAACATTTTTCTTAATGGCTTCAATGCATTCCAGAGTAAAGCGCATACGGTTCTCCAAGCTTCCGCCGTATTCGTCGGTACGATTGTTCCACTGCTTGGACTGGAACTGGTCCAGCAAATATCCGCCGTAAGCGTGCAGCTCCACAGCGTCTGCACCTGCGTTGATTGCCAAGCTGGCGGAGTAACCCACTTTATCCACCAGATAGTGGATGTCCTCAACAGAGAAGGGCTTGCAGATCAGGTCCTTATACCAGAAAGCGCCCACAGAACCGGCAGAATAAGGCGGGGTGAAGGGGTCGGTAAACTGCTGACGGCCCAGGCCTGGAGACAGCTGTACGCAAACCTTTGCGCCATAGTTATGGCAGCGCTCAATGAGCATATTCAGGCGTTCCACATGGTGGAAGTTAGAAAGTTCGGTGCAGGGACGGGCCTCATATTTGGTGGAAACTACATTGGCGCCAGTAATAATCAGGCCAGCGCCGCCCTTAGCGCGCTCCATAAAATAATCAATGCCCTCGTTGCAGTAAGAACCGTCTGCCTCACCAGTGGTTCCCATAGGGGACATAAAGATTCTGTTCTTTAATTTCATCGAACCAAGCTGTGTTTTGTCGAATAATCCGTGCATAATCATTCTCCTTACTAAGTAATGCTATATCATGAAAGCAGAGGCTCAGCTTTCGCCGGGCCTCTAACGATCAGTCAGCGTGGACGGACAATATATTCCGTAATTTTTCCTTCCTCATTAACAGTAGCCGCACCAATACAAGGAATTTCGAGTCCAGCCAAAAACACATCATACTCCATGGAATTGGGGTTCAATTTTACAATATTTGCTTTTACCTGATATGCACCGGTAAAAGCCTGACGAACTCCTTCTTTTCCCGAAGCCACTACATCAGGAAATTTCCACGGTCTGGCTCCTCCATCGACAAAGTCACACTCATCCGCAAACAACTCTGCAACCTGATTGGCGTCGCCAGAATTAAGGCCAGCCACATATTTCTCCAAAATTTCAGAAACCATCGTTTTCCCTCCTTAGTGATGTGTAAAAATCTTAGTTTAAATTTTCTGTGCCACACGATAGGCTTCATAGATAGCCCACTTGGTATCACGGGCTTTTTCAGCGTCGCCTACGGTATACACTTCCGGTGCAAGACCAGTGGGATCAAAGGGCACATAGGACTTGGAGCCAAGTGCCAAAACCACATGGTCATAGCCATCCAGAGTGATTTTTTCGCCGTTGCATTCGGCAATCACGCCACCAGGAATGAACTCCAACACCTTGGTGTTGACGTGGATGTCTACTTCTTCTTTCTTCAGGCGATCCATCAAATCGTTCCGGACAGTCAGATACATTTTTTCGGCCAAAGCAGGCAGCATTTCCACAATAGAAACCTTGGAGCAATAGTCAGTAGCATATTCTGCCGTTTCTACGCCCACTTCACCGCCGCCGATAATCAAAACGCTGGACTTCAGCACCGGGTTGCCCAGCAGCACATCATTGGCCTGTACTACGCCTTCTCCATCAATGCCGGGAATATTGGGGACGATAGGTTTGGCGCCGGTAGCCATAATAAGCACATCGGGAGCCAGTTCTTTAATCAGTTCCGGAGTAGCCTCGGTGTTAAATCGAATATCAACACCATTCTTTTTGCACATATGCAGCTGATACCGAATAGCGCGGGTCAACCCCTGTTTAAAGGGAGGATAGGCTGCAATCAGAAACTGCCCGCCTACACGATCGGCACCGTTCTTTTCCAGCAGAGTGACGTGATGGCCACGGCCTGCTGCCATAAAAGCAGCAGTCATGCCGCCAGGGCCAGCGCCTACTACCACAACGTTCTTGGGAGCATCTGTGGGGGTCAACATACGGTCCGCTCTGTGACTGGATTCCGGGTTGAGCATACAGCCTACGCCCCAGTCGCCAGGCATCAGATTTTCGGGATAGTTGAATTCCATGCAGCGCTGTGTGCATCCCAGACAGGGAATAATATCCTCTATCACGCCTGCGTACATCTTGTTGGGGAAATCGGGGTCGCAAATAGACTGACGGCCCAGAGAAACTGCATCGCAGTCACCGCGCTTCAGAGCAGTCTCAATGGTATAGGGGTCATGGAACAGGCCGACGGAAAATACCGGGATATCCACGGCTTCTTTAATTCTGCGGGAAGCAGACAGGTTCCAACCAGACTGCCAACTTGACGGCGGTACGATAGTCTGCCAAGTCTCATAGGTACCGGCGGAAATATGCAGGGCATCATAGCCATAATCCTCCAGCATTTGAGCAAATACAACAGACTCTTCAATTTCCAATCCGCCAATACGGTTTTCTTTGGAGGAGATTCGAGCGGTCACTACAAAATCGTCCCCGCAGGCTGCCTTAATTCCTTCTACTACCAGTTTCATAAAGTAGGCACGGCCGTCCAAACCACCGCCGAACTCATCCACACGCTTATTGGAACGGGGGGAAAGGAATTGACCGCCCATATAACCATGAGCTGCATGAATCTCTACACCATCAAACCCAGCCTTTTGACAGCGAACAGCAGCATCTACATAATGCTGAATCAAGTCATAAACTTCTTGTGTCGTAAACTCGTGAGGGGTTTCACGGTTGGTAGGACATGGCACACTGGAAGGTGCAGCGATTTGCTCACCAGCCATGGCAGCAATTGTTTCACGACCAGCATGATGAAGCTGAACAATCGTACGGGCGCCTTTGTTTTTAAGAGTATTGGCCAGTTTGCTCATTCCGGCGATTCCCTTATCGCTCCATACATTTGGCTCATGAGGCATGCCCACGCCTCTCCGCTCCACGGCGGCAATTTCAATGATAATCAATCCGAATCCACCAGCAGCACGGGCACCATAATAATCTAGTGTGGATTGCACAACTAAACCATTCGGGTCAAACACGCCGGAATCCATAGCGGGAACAATCAGGCGATTTTTCACTAAGAGGTTTCCAATTTTATACGGGGAAAAAGTTCTCTCGAAATTCATTCATTCCACATCCTTTCGACAAAAGTTATTATTTTTTGCGAGAACATCTTGCGCAAAGCTCCCAATTTGATATAATAAAATCGTTAAATATGTAACGATGTCTGCTACAGTAATAGTAGCACATTTCGGAATACAATAAAATGTAAGACTTTTAAAATTAGAAAGGATGACTTGTGCAAAATGACAATTCGTTTCCACCGACAAAATATTGGAACACTCTCAGAGGCCTATCAAATGTTTTTTGAAGCTTTGAAAAGTGATAGTATTGATATTCTTGTACAAACGGCTTGGGAGTTTTTTGGACTGCCCGTACTGCTAACAGACGAAAACTATAAACGAATCTGTCAATATCCCAAAAAGAAGCTGGGACAACCTATTTGGGACGCGCTGCTTGAGAATTCGGCCTTGTCTCTGGATATTATTCAGGATTATCAGCAGGCGTATCTCAATACAAACGAAAAGTATTATCGGCCCTTTTATTCCAACAAAGGACCTGCGGCAGACTGTCCACGGATTTTTGGAGAGGTACATTCCGAAGAACGAATTTATGGACATATTGGCATCTTTATGTTTGACTGTCCGTTATTGTCAGAAGACCTTGAGGCTACACAGATATTTGTGGATGCACTTACCATGCTGATGCTACCTCGGAGAAATCGTGAAGGCTCTTCTCTTTCTTCTTACATGCATGACTTATTGGATGAAAGCGCTTCCCAAAATGCAAAAGCATTAGCTACCCGATGTCTCTCTGTCAGCGTACCTGGACCATTTTCGGTGATGGTAACGCCAATTGGAAGTACTGCTTCCCAAAGAGCTTTTGCTACCATGGCCATTTCTAAAATTGCGACACAATATTGTTCTACCGTCAGCACCATTTATCATAATTGTATCGTCACGCTTTTTGGACTGATGCAGGGAGAAAGACACTCCGAAAAAGAAATTGCTTTTTTTCATCGCGTAGCGGAGTTCTTATCTCCATCGAATGCTTCCAGTGGCGTGTCTTTGCCGTTTTCTGACCTGAATGAACTAAACGGACGATTTCAACAAGCATATATGACTTCTCTTATGACCAAAAAGTCCTGTGAGTTTTTTGAATTTGCATTTCCTGCTGTTATGTTCGAAACCGTATGTGCCAGCACAAATGTAGAAATGTTCCTTCATCCGGCTATTCGCCAACTGGAAAAATATGATGCCATCCATCAAACGGAATATTTCCGTACATTACAGGTATACAGCCTCACACTGCATAATAAAGAATCAACGGCTCGGATTTTGTGTATTCATAGAAATACACTTCTCTATCGATTGGGGAAAATTAACGAGTTGTTTCATATTCCCTTTGAAGACCAGCAAACAGCGTTGGCTTTATTAAACAGTTTCCAGCTATATGGTGTAAATGTGCTGGGCGAGGCGGATTTCGGACTTGCAGATAAATCAGTAAAATCTGAAGAAATATAAAGCGGTTAAGATAACTTCCTTTCACAAACTAAAAAATACCTTTCTGATATTACAATAAGTCAGAAGGGTATTCTTAAACTAACTGTAATCTACAAACAACAGATATCCCACGAAAAGAAATATCCCCTTTGTCAGCAGGAAAAGGTCAATCAAATAACAGGATAAAACGCCCGGATATCACGATAAGATGATATCCGGGCGTTGTTTTTTTAAGATAATACTTTCGTTATCCCTCTTTCTTTTTTCTCTTGATTGTCAGCATTCCCAGCACACCGCCGGATACGAACAGCAGAGCGATCCAGAGTGCAAGATAGCTGTTGTCGCCAGTCTGTGAATTTTCCGCATCATCGGGTACCGTTATGGCGGGGATTTCTACCGGTGCTTTTTCATAGCCGCAGATTTCACATTCTTCATGCTTTTCGCCCGCGACTCCCACCTCGGCTTTTTTGGTGACAATCCAAACAAATTGATGCTCTGCAACATCCGTCTTTTCGCCACAGGCGCATTCATGCCAGTGGCTATTTTCATCGGTCACCCACGAATCGCCAAAGGTGTGGCTGACTGTGACTGTATAGGTGATGGAGTTGCCCGCCTTATCGGTAACGACAATAGTGCATTTCCCATCTTCACCGGCCGCAAGGACATATTGTCCGTCCACAGCCGTCTGCACCTCACCGTTGACGGTCACGGTTTCCAGATTTGTGTCGGAAACGGTGAAGGTCTGGCCGGGACAATAGGTTTTTCCGTCCTCAATGCCTTCGATCACCGGCATCGTTTCATCCACGGCCATACGGACATCATTGCCCATATTGACTGCGATTCCCTCTGTTTCGCCCACAACCTCCAATTCTTTCAAAGACACGGTGGTTTCTTTTTCCTCTGCGTCCTCTTTTACCTTGAACTTCAAGGTGACAAAATTGCCGTCAGTAGAGGTAGTGCCGATTTCATCCAGCGTGGCCAGCAGCTTATACGGTGCAGCCGTCAGGTCGTTTTGGGTGGTAAACTGGGTTTCGGTGAAGATGTCGCCATAGGTATAGCCTAAAAGCTCCAACGTATCCACGTCATAATCGATTGCCGCCAGAATCCCCCAGACATCCACTGCCTGATCCAGTCCCAGTGTTACCTCAAATTCCTTGCCGCGGTTCAGAACTACTTCTTCCGGCGACAGGGTCATGGTTGCGTTGCTTTCGGATTTCTCTGTCAGTGTCTTTGTGGTGGGTGACGCTTTGGCGAAAAGGGCGGCCGGCATAACAGCCATTACCATCGGTTGAGCGGTGTTTTCCGTCATATCGGCCGGTTCCGTATTCCCTGCAAGAGACAGGGATGACCTTCCCCAAATACTACCGCCATTTCCGTCTTCATTCACATTATAAGACTGGAATTTACTGCTGGCACCATTATAGTTGGTGCCCATATCCACTACAATTCCAAAAGCGTATGTGCCAGCGCCATAGCCATAGCTGCTGATATCAAAGGTACCAGTTGTATTTTTGTCAATTTGTGAGGAAGTGGGATATCCATCCGATGTGGTATAGGTACGCTTCAGGATGTATGTAATTTTACCGTCCCCTTTGTAATCCGTGCTGCTGATGTCCACCTTAGCAATCCAGTTGGAAACAGAAGCTTTGGGAGTACGCAAAGTCAAATTCAGTCTGTTAATCACTACTACCGGTTTATCCGTAATTAGTTCAAAGGGAAGGTAGGTATCGTCTCCCCCCCGGCTCAGCTTTACCAGGTAGCTTCCAGCATTCACCGGCACGTCCGTGGTCCATTCAGAGCCCGACTTTTCCCACAGATAGCTTACCGTGAAGTCCTCTGCTGTCAAATCGCCGTTGGGTGCGTTGACGGAAATGGAAATAGGGAAGCCTGGTTCCGTTTCGTCATAGTCTTCCGTTCTTGGCGTGATGGTAATCCAATCCTCCTGAATCGCGGTTTTTTGCTCCCAGTGGGCATAGAGCGTCTGATTCGCAGTGCCGGTAAAAACCGTGTCAGCCGTCACCTGCGTGCCGCCGGAGGCTTGTGTATACCAGCCTTTGAAGCTCAGCACACTATCGGACAGTACAGGAAGATCCCCATATTTTTCGCCGTATACAATCGTTCTGGAAGCAGGCGCGCTTCCGGTGGTTGTGGAGAAATTCAGTGTATAGGTGTTGCCGGTCCATTTTGCGTAAACGGTAAGATCCTTGCCCGGCATATTGATAGAGAAATCAAATGGAGTATTGCAGGCTTGATCCTGATACCAGCCGGCAAAGGTATAGCCTGTGCGGGTGGGATTCGTTGGCTGGAAAATCACGGAGCCTTCGGGATAGGTCTGTGCTGTAATCGTGCTTCCGCCCTGCGTATCAAAGCGCAGCGTATAGGAAGGCTTTGCCTCTTCATCAATCCGGCACACAACTGTGTAGGTCACAGAGCTTTCGGATAGCGTAATGGCAGGAGAAACGGAAACTATCGTTGCGTTTGCTCCGCCGTGCTCCTTGACATAATCTGCCAGTCCTTCATAATAGGGTGCTGTGCCGGACTGGAAATTCACGGTTACCGGCGGCACATCGTTGCCGAGTCCAACAAACTGATAGGTAGCAACCAGCGTTGTGTCCAGATAGTTCGCCTTGAAGGTTGGCGTGCTTCCATATTTTTTAATAAAGCCCACATCCATGGTGAGGCCATTTCTGTCAACGACCGCTTTTTCTTCATCCGGTTCGTTTGGATTGGTCAGATTGAGGAAGCGTGTGTATGTGTGAGTCTCGTTGTTGGCGGTGCCGGTGGACTCCAAATCGGACAAGTCAAAGGTCTCGCCATATTTTGCCGTATAGGTGCGATTTTCGGTTGAACCGTCCGGTTTCTCAACATCCGTTACGGTCAATGTATACCTCTTCGGCGTCACGTTGAAGAAGTAGGTTTTGTCGGTATTCAGACTCAGGCCGGTAGATGGTTCCTGATATCCGTCGATTTGGGCATACTTCAAATTGGTTCCGTCGTTTGCAGCATAGCTATCATAATCGATGAGCTGCAAAATTTCTTCTTCGGTGGGCAAATCAAACACATCCAGCCTGCCATAGCGTGCGCTCCAAACCGTGGTGTAGCCGTCTGTTTCATTTCCCACTGCTACACTGGCTGTGAATTTTTCATTCAACTCAGTCTCGCTCATGTTAGTCCAGACCACCGGGACAGTAATATCGATATCATATTTGCTGAAGGTCAGCTTGTCACTTTTCCAAACAATGCGCATATTGCTGGTCAGATATCTGGTACCTTCCGGAACATCAACACTGATGACACCCTTATTGTTTATCTTAAACCGGGAATCATCAAAGGTGACGATAAATTTGCCAACGGCATATGGCGCTTCCGATTTTTCTCCGGTCGTCAGGTTTATCCGCTTCATGGTTAAATGGCTGTCGGGTATGGGCATTGTAATCCCGTTGGTGCTGTCGTTGTCAGTGTCCTTGATATATAAGACATCGTCTTTGTCCGGCTCCAACGAAAACCCGTAAACATTCTCCTTCACGCCTGCTGTCAGCAGCGGGAATTCATCGTCATAGAGGGTTGGCTCATACTTGATGGCGTTGAGGAATACCTGCGCTTTGAACTTCACCGTTACATACAGGCCGAAGTCAATATAAAGCGCACCCATCATTTCTTCGGTCTCATTCCAGCGTTCTTCATTGGCTGGCCTGAGCTTTTCAAAATAGTAGATAAAGTATCCATAAAGCTTTACATATGCACCGAATTCCACACTGGCGCCGACGCTGGCCAAATCGGTACTGAACAGTCCAAAAGCGATTTCTGCCTTCACTCCAGCTTTGATTCCCAGCGTTCCCATCACATAGAATTGGAAGGCAAACCGCTCGTCAATCAAATCCATTTCGCTGGAACCAGATGTCTTATCCATAAGATGGAGCCAGAAGCTGTACCGTTTGCCTACCTGGTATTCCATATCTGCGCCCAACTGGATATTGACGTTGGCCTTAACAACAAAATTCAGGTTTACCTTAACGGCGGCAATGGCAATCCAATAGGTTTGGGTAATCAATGGCTGGTTATACAGCTCCACCCAGTCGCATTCCTGCTCCAGCATCTGCTTGTAGCGCTCCATCAGCTGCTCCATACCGGTTTTGGCCTCTGCCTCGTTCTGAGCGCTGAACACCTCATCAAATGCGGCGCTGACATCCTCAGCACCAAGGGTTTCTTCCAGTTGTTCCATGGAATACTCCACGCCATCCACGTTGACAGTGGGCAGCTGATTCTTGTACCCCTCAATCTGTTCCAGGATTGCTTTGACGTCTTCTCCTCGGGATTGCAGCTTTTTCACCTTTGCGGCCAGCTGGTTAATCTTCCGGAGCGTTTCCTGTCTCTCAGGACTTGCAGTAGCATCAGAAAGCGCTTTCCATTTTTTAATGTTTTCCTCGCTAACCGTGTATACCTTGGCACCCACGGATATATAAGTATAATTTTGTATATCAATAGATGCTGTTACCTCGATATCCTCCAAAACCGGGATAATAAAGTACCATTTCCACTTGTCGTCGATATTGATATCGAATCCCAGCCCGACCTCCTGCTCAAAGCCAGCGGTTAGCTCAATCTTTAAAGAAACCGTTTTGCCCGTCGCCATCTTTTTGCTGACGGAAAAAACTACACTGATATCCAGATTGACTCCAACGCCGTCTTTAAAATGCTTACCTTTGAGGAAATCCGCATGTACAGTAGGCTTTTCTTCCATCGCAAACTGTACACGTCCGCCTCCAGACGCAGCTGCAGGAGAAATACTCAACTGCTGAACCTCTGCCTGCGTAAAGCCGGCATTCAAAAGTTTCTGCTGCACCTCGTCCGTTTGCAGAGCATTCAGGGCCATCTGATTTGCCGCCTCTTCCGCAAATCCGCTGTTTTGTGCTTGTTGTTCTACCTTCTTCAGGAATGCTTCCTGGTCAATCCCCTCTAAGATACTCTCGTTGTCCACTGTCTGGGAAACAAACAGCCCCATGAAGTCTTCGATATACTGCTTATCAACAATTTTATAGGAAATCGTGTTGCCTTCCACCTTGGTGATTTGGCCATATGCCGCCGGGGTCTCATCGGTTAACTGGGTGGAATCAACGGTATAGAAAGTCAGAAAGTCGTTCACCTTAAATTCTGGCTTCTCGGTTTGCCCCATCATAGACAGGGCATAAGCGTCATAGTCGTTGATATTCACTTTACCGCTCGCAGTCGGCAGCTGCTCAACCTTGAACGGGAAGGAATCGGGCATGGCCAAAACCTGACTGGAATCTTCCTCGTCCAGGCTCTCAAACTGATAGGTATTGCCGCTTACACCGGTAATGCGGATAAAGGCCAATGCATCGCCTTCATAAGTATTTTGGGTATAGTCCCGGTCTCTTGGGTCTGTAGTCTCATAAATACAGACGATATCATCCTTTTCCAGATCCTGGGTTGACATTGTAAAGCTGCCAGTGATATTGGAATCGCTTTTCTCATTGCTCAGCAGGGCGGATTCCAGCACATCTACCGTTTGGCCGCCGATGGTATATTTCATTTCTTCTGTATCTTTTATAAAAATCATGTCCTCGTTGTACAGAAGGTTATCGGCCTCATCTTTTTTGATGATAAAGTACACTGTACGGAACATGGCGTCTTTTTCCGCAAAGTTCAGGCCCTCTCCCAATGTCAGCTCATAAGAGGAACCGGGATTAAAACCATTGGGAGCAAAAACAGTAAAAGTATTGTTTCCATTTGCTTTGACATCCACTTCTACAGGGTCAGAACCGTCTTTCGGAAGGACCGTAATGTTTGCTTTGACTTCTTCCACATCGGTAAACGCACCGGTAATATCAAAAGAAACATCGGTCGGCTGGTCCTCCAGACTAAATGAGGTGATACTGAGCTGCTCCGTGGATTCCACCGGCTCGTAAACGGCCGTCAGAACCATGTCCGCTGATACGACCTCGGTCAGCGGATAATAGACGCTTCCATCCTCCTTAGCCCAGTTGACGAATAGGTAATTATCCTTTGCAGGGGTGGGAATTTCACCCTTGTAAGGATATCCGTCACCGGCCTGGACAGGCTCTATCTCGCCGCCCCCATCCGTATTAAAAGTTATTGTATGCAATGTCGGCGTCAGGCTATCGAGATTGCCCACCAGATAGTCCTTTACCATCTGCACATCCGTATCATCCACAATACCATCCGCGTTGACATCTGCTTCGGTACAGTGGATACTGGCTTTTGCCTCTTCCTCCCCCTCTATGTAACGTTCCATCAGGTTGACATCCAACAGCTCCACCTTGCCGTTCCCGTCGGCATCGCCATACAGGACAGCATTCTGAGCAAGTGTTGTTAGGGCACCCATTGGAAATGTGGGCAATAGGATACTGAAAATCAGTATCAAACTAAAAATCCTTTTTTTCATTCTTTTGTTCCTCCTCTATAGAATCTCCTTATCATCCACATCAACATTGTGGTACTCCGGCAGTATATTGCTATTTTTGCTTATATCCATATAAGGGGATCTCCAACAGTCGACCCTCCCTGTTATACTGCCATGTTTTCCCATTTTCACCCTCCTTTCTGAAGTCTTTATTTTCTACATAATAACAAAAAAAGCCGGCTTTGACATCGCCCGTTTCAGGAGGTAAAATGGGCAGGGTCAAAGCCGGTTTTCCGGTAGATTGACTATTTCAGCATATATTTTTTCAGTTCCTGCCGCTGGCGGATGTCCAGCTTTTGCAGGACGGTGGAGATATACCGTTTCACGGTATGAGAGGATATATTCATATGCTCTGCAATCTCCTGATTGGTCCATCCCCGTGCCGCCAGCATAGCGGTGGCAAATTCGGTCGTTGTCAGGTCGTCTGCAACATCGTGTCCGGTCTCCGGGTTGTGTATTTTCCGCCACCCGGCAGAAAAGCGGTAGGTAATGGCGATAATCCGCTTGAAATCCTCCGGCCAACCCGGTTTGATGACCGCTTCCAGCATCCCGCCGAGAAGTCCGTGATGTTCTCCAAAACCCTCGATCAAATCGTCGGGGCGGGCGATTTTCCATGCAGCCAGCAGGTGCTGCTGTGCCTGCTGGGTTTGTTTTAAGCTCATGTAGTCCATGACCGCAACCAAATGCAGATAAATGGCGGGTATGGGGTACTGATCCGCCCCCATATCCAGAGTGGCTTCCACGATACCCACACTCTTTCCGTAGTCCTCTTTCAGATAAAGATAATGGGCCTGGACATACAGCGCAAACGACCGCTGGCCGGATGGCAATAGCGGAAGGAACTCCTGCGCTGGAGGCATTTTTTCCGGCAGCGGAAGGTGCAGAAGCACAGAAGAAGCAAATACGACAAAGGCTTCAATGGCACGGATATATGGGGCTTCTTCCGCATTGGCCGCCAACGTGTTTTTAATCTCTGTCAGCGCATACCGGGCATGCTGAATCTGACCGACGGATAAATTCGCATAGGCATAAATCCAACAAGCGGAAAGGCGGTACGCCGCATCAGGGCAGGTTAAATACAACTCTGCTTCCTGTATGGCTTTCTCAGGCTGGCCGCTGAAATAATGATACTCTGCAAGCGCAATCCCTTTTCTGGGACCGTCCTCCATCTCGTTGATATACTCCATGCAGCGCCCAGGCTCAAAAGGCGTATTCATCAGCGGCATGAATCCCAGAAAGGCTTTCGGATCTAATGGGGAGTGTTGGGGAACAGGGCGCCCCTTTTCCTTTCGAGGGTCCTGCGGTTTCACTGCGCTGGCCGGAATCCCCCATGATTTCCCAAATTTGCAGACTCCATCAATCCGACCTTCCGCGCAATATTTCTGCACCAGCCGTTCTGAAATCTTCCATTTTTTCGCAGCTTCCTGCACCGTAATGTACTCCATACTGAACCTCCATGCGCCTTCTTTGTCTTTTATTCGTATGTACGAACGGCTTTTTCCATAATTTTACCATGTACCAACACTTTTTCAATCGTTCTCTTGCCGTTTTTGTTCGCCATTCCGTATAGTTTTATTATATTCATTTATCCGACCTTTTGTAAATGGGAAATAGAATATAAAGTTAGTAGACATGGTATAGGGGAACACCCTCCATCGTTATACAAAAAAACTACCACCCAATCCGATTAAGAAATAGATGGTAGTTCTTCTTCAAACGCAAATACGGATTCTTCATTTCATGAAGAATCCGTATTTGCACGTTATGGTGGGCCATCAGGGACTCGAACCCGGGACCGACCGGTTATGAGCCGGTTGCTCTAACCAACTGAGCTAATGGCCCTTATTTTGTTAATAGATAGAGAAAATGCGGCAGGTATCATTACCATACCTGCCGCAACTCTGGCTCCCCAAGTTGGACTCGAACCAACGACCCTGCGATTAACAGTCGCATGCTCTACCGGCTGAGCTATTGAGGAATATTTATGTTGGCATCTTTCTATCGTTCCAGGCCGTCGCCAGCCAAGTATTTTCGACATCAACGAGCTTAACTTCTGTGTTCGGGATGGGAACAGGTGGACCCTCGTTATCATCGACACCAACTACATGGTGACCCGTGCGGGAATCGAACCCACGTTAACGGCGTGAGAGGCCGCTGTCTTAACCGCTTGACCAACGGGCCATTTGGTGCACCATCAGGGACTCGAACCCGGGACACCCTGATTAAGAGTCAGGTGCTCTACCAACTGAGCTAATGGTGCATACGGCTGATTGAGCTTACACGCTTTTGTGTGTACACTCAAAACTGAATAAAGGATGAAAGAGATTTGGCGAGTCAGTAAAATCAGACTGACCAAGAAGTTATGGTCAAGCCCTCGGCCTATTAGTACTGCCAAGCTGAACATGTTACCATGCTTACACACGCAGCCTATCAACCTTGTAGTCTTCAAGGGGCCTTACTAGCTTATGCTATGGGATATCTTATCTTGGAGTCGGCTTCACGCTTAGATGCTTTCAGCGTTTATCCGATCCGCACATAGTTGCCCAGCTGTGCCACTGGCGTGACAACTGGTGCGCCAGAGGTGCGTCCATCCCGGTCCTCTCGTACTAAGGACAGCTCTCCTCAAATATCCTACGCCCACGACAGATAGGGACCGAACTGTCTCACGACGTTCTGAACCCAGC